>NZ_OZ012597.1:0-600000 GCF_963942435.1 Shinella sp. WSD5-1 | reverse complement strand
GCACCTCGGCGACGACGAAGGCCGGCGACATGGCGTGCAGGAATGACGGGCTTTCGGTCGGCACGACCAGCGTGCAGGCGGCAAGCTGGGCGAGGGGGGCGACGAGGCTGTCGGTGATGGCGATCAGCGGCACGCCCGCCTCGCCGGCATAATCGGCAATCTCGATCGTCTGGCGCGTATAGGGCAGCACGCTGACCGCGACCATCACGTCCTCGCCGCTCGCGCTGCCGAGCGCATCGGCGCCGATGCCGCCGACGGCATCCAGCATGATCGAGTGTTTTCCCGCGAGCGACAGGATGTAGTGCAGGTGCCAGGCCGGCGAATGGCTGGAGCGCAGGCCGAGGCAATAGATGCGCCGCGCGGCGCCGAGCCGGCGGGCGGCTTCCACCAGCATTTCCAGCGATTGGGGCTGCGAGAGCTGGCCGACCTGCGCGGCGATGCCGCCCAGCATGTCGGCTGCCAGCGCCTGGTCGCCCTTCAGCTTCTGGCTCTTCGCCTGCGCTCCGACGCGGCCGGCAAAGCCCGTTACGTCGCCGCGCATGGCGTCCGCATGGAGCTGGCGGATGTCCTCGTAGCCGGCAAGGCCGAGATGCTTGGCAAGCCGCGTCATGGTGGCGGGCTGCACGCCCGCCTGCCGTGCCTGCTCGCGCATGGACAACAGCGCGACCTCGCGCGGCTGGTTCAGCACATAGCGCGCGGCGGCCCGGAGCTGCTCCGACATCGTGTCGAAGGCATGGACGATCTGGTCTGCGAGAGGGCCGTTTTGCATGGCGATCGAATACACCTTTCCAAATTTCTTTGCAACAGTTGTTTCATTAATGTAGATATATGATCCATATGAATCATATCCTGGATGCACGATGACAGATTCTCGCGAACCGCGCCGCGTGGCCATCGCCGTGGCCCCGAACGGCGGCCGCCGCACCAAGGCGGACCATCCCGCCATCCCCCTGACGCCGGGCGAATTGGCGCGTACTGCAGCCGAATGCCTGGATGCGGGCGCCGCCATGATCCACGTCCATGTGCGCCGACCGGATGGCCGTCATCTCCTCGATGCCGATGCCTATGGGGCGGCGATTGCGGCCATCCGCGCGGCGGTGGGCGATCGCCTGGTCATCCAGATCACCACGGAAGCGCTCGGCCTCTACGCGCCGGCCGAGCAGGTCGCCGTGCTGAAGGCGGTGAAGCCGGAGGCGGCCTCGCTGGCGCTGCGGGAACTCGCGCCGGATGCGGCCGCCGAACCCGCCTTCGCCGAGGCGCTCTTCTGGATGAAACGGGAGAATGTCCTGCCGCAGATCATCCTCTACGAGCCGGCGGAGGCGGTGCGCCTTGAAGGCATGATCCGCCGCGGTCTCGTGCCCTGGCCGGCTATCCCCGTGCTCTACGTGCTCGGCCGCTATACCCTGTCCCAGACCTCGCAGCCCGCCGACCTCATGCCCTTCCTCGCACCGGAGGCACCGCGCTTTTCGAACTGGAGCGTCTGCGCCTTCGGACGCCACGAGGCGGCCTGCGTCACCGCCGGCGCCCTGCTCGGCGGCCATGTTCGCGTCGGCTTCGAGAACAACCTCCATCGGCCCGACGGCAGTCTTGCCGCCTCGAACGCCGATCTTGTCGAGACCGTCGCAACGGCGCTCGACCGCCTCGGATGCGCTTCGTGCCGTGCTGCGGATCTGCGCAACGGTTTTGATCTGATTTGAAAGAAACGCCCTGCAAGTCCTTGCGGATGCGGGGCTAAAGCGCCTCGGCCATCGCCCTGACAAGTGCCGCAGCGGAGGTTGCGCCCGGATCGAGATGACCGAGCGAACGCTCGCGCACGCGGGCGGCGCGGCCCTTGGCGGCGACCATCGTCGCGGTCGCGGCCGCGCCGTTGTCGGCGGCGGCGGTGACGGCGGCCCAGAAATCCGGCTTCGACCTGCCTTCGGCGACGGCGGTCGCGGCCGCCTGCGCCGCGGGCAGCCAGACGTCGAGCATGGTCTTGTCGCCGCGCTGCGCCTTGCCGCGCTCGCGGATCCCTTCGGAAAGGGCAGCGAGCATGTCGCGGCAGGCGGGAAGGTCGAGGTTTTCGCGGCCGGCAAGCGTTTGCGCGGCGCGGCGGAAACCGGTGGCATAGAGCGGGCCGGTGGAGGCGCCTACGGCATCGAGAAAGCCGGTCGCGGCGGTGGACATCACCTCGGAAGGGCTTGCCGCATCGAGGTCGAGCGCGGAGAGGGCGGCGTTCACGGCCTTGAAGCCGATCGACATGGTGATGCCGTGGTCGCCGTCGCCGATCGCACCGTCGAGTTCGGAGAGATGGTCTTTCTCCGCCTCGATCGCCTCGGCCATCCGCTCGAACATTTTCGCGAGAGCCCGCGCCGCGCTTTCCGACATGTCTTCCTCCCCGTCAGGGCGTTTCAGGCGTGTTGATGGTCAGGACCGCCGTCTGGCACGGGTGGTGCAGCAGCTCGGTCAGCTGGCGGTCGAGATGCAGGATCGAGATGGAGGCGCCCACCATGTCGAGCGAGGTGCAGTAGTGCCCCACCCAGTTGGCCTCGATCGCGATGTTCTTGGCGGCAAGCCGCTGCTCCACCCGGCGGAACAGGATGTAGAGCTCCATTTGTGGTGTCGCGCCGAACGAGTTGACGAGCACCGCCACCCGGTCGCCGGGTTCGGCCTTCATCTCTTTGAAGATGTTGTCCATGATCGTATCGACGATCTCGTCGGCGGTGCGGATGCGCTCGCGCGAGACGCCGGGCTCGCCATGGATGCCCATGCCGAGCTCCATGTCGTCGGGGCCGATCTCGAAATTGTGCCGCCGCGTCTGCGGCATGGAGCAGGATTCGAGCGCGACGCCGACCGTATAGGTGCGGTCGTTTGCCTTGCGGGTCACGGCCTCGCACTCGTCGAGCGTCATGCCGCGGTCGCAGGCCGCGCCCGCCACCTTGAAGACGAAGAAATTGCCGGCGACGCCGCGCCGTCCTTCCTTGTCCTCGACCGGGGAGGAGACGATGTCGTCGGTGGTCAGCACCGTGCGGATCGGGATGCCCTTCTCCTCGGCGATCTCGGCCGCCATCTCGAAGTTCATCACGTCGCCGGCATAGTTGCCGTAGACGAAGAGCACGCCCGCGCCGCCGGAGGCCGCGACGGCGCATTTGGCGATCGGGTCCGGCGGCGGCGAGGAGAAGATGTTGCCGATCGCCACCGCATCGGCGAGCCCCTTGCCGACGTAGCCGACGAAGCAGGGCTCGTGCCCCGTGCCGCCGCCGATGACGAGGCCGACCTTGCCGGGCCGCGGACCGTTGCGGGCGACGAGGGCGCGGCGCGAATTGCCGATCGGCTGGAGATAGGGCTTGTGCGCCGCGATCAGGCCATCCAGCATCTCCTCGACAACGTCATTGGGATTGTTGAGGAATTTCTTGACGTGCGTGCGGTAGGCGTTGGCGACCGGCGTGCTCTTCTGGCGCTGCGAGAGTTTTCCGTCGAGGCTCGTCACGCCGTCGGCGCGCAGGATGCCCGCGCCGGTCGCCGCGTCCGTCACCAGCACGTTGACATAGCCGCCGCGCAGTGCCGCCAGCAGGGCCGGCACCTTGTCGAAGCCGCCGGCGACGGCGACGCGGGTGCCGATGCCGCGCAGCATCTCCAGCGAAATGCCGATCGTGCGGTCGTCGAGCGGGCCGGCGACGGGGCGGCCGCGCTCGTCTATGAAGCGTCCCGCAAGCACGCCCGCCGCACCCTTGGCGAGGTAGTGCTGGAGGGGCACGGATTCGAAGAAGCCGCTGGTGTGGATCGTCGAATTGGGGCGCAGCGAGGCGATGCCGAAGACGACGCGGTTGGCGCGTGCGAGCGTGTCGAACTGTTCGCGGATCAGCGGCTCGGCGAGCAGCATGTCGTGCATCTGTGCGGAGGCGACGATGGCGGGGGCGGTGATGTTGACGCAGCGGGCGGAGATCGCGCGGGCGACGGCGGCCGTGGTCAGTTCCGGCGTATAGGCGAAGCTGGCGGTGGTGCCGCCGGTCGCCTGCACGACGGTGACGTCCTGCAAGGAGGCCATTTCCAGATGTTCGCCGACCGACAGGATGGTGCGGCCCCAGGCGACGGCGAGCGTGTCGCCGGACTTGATCATCTTGGCGAGCGCCTGCGCGCCGGCCGCGCCCAGTCGTCCGATCAGCGGGCGCGTGTCGTCGTCGTTCGGCACGACGAGGCAATCCGAGAGGCCGAAATGGCGCTTCAGTTCCTGCGCGATGGTGAGCGAGGCGAGGCGGGCGGGCTCGATGGAGATGTTGACGATGCCCTTTTCGCGGGCGTCGGCGAGGTAGCTGTTGACGGTGGCGCGCGAGACGCCCATCGCCTCGGCGATCTCGCCCTGCGTCATGCCGTCTTCATAATAGAGCCAGCAGGCCCAGACATAGGGGTCGTCGCCATAGCGCAGCGGGATGGAATCGATGCCTTCGGGCCCGTTCACCCGGCTGATACCGCCCTTGCGCGGTGCGGAAGTCTTCAAAGCCATCGGTTTTGCGGGTCTCCCTTCAGGCGGCGACCATGGAAGCAACGCCGCCGCTTTGCAACATGGTTTGACAAAAAAGCGTTGCGCGGCCCGTCGCGAGGGACGGGCCGCGCGTCCTGGGAGGACCGTTGGGGGCTGCCTCAGCCGAGGCGGGTGCGTGCGCCGTCGGACAGTTCCTTCAGGATGATGGCGCAGGAGGTCGCGCCGGCATCCAGCACGCCGAGCGAGCGCTCGCCGAGCCGGCTGGCGCGGCCGATCTTGGCCACCAGGCCGATCGTCGAATCGCGCCCGGCCTCGGCGGCCGCAACGAGCGCTTCCAGCGCCTCGCCGAAGGATTTGCCCGCCGCCGTCGCCGCGTCGAAGGCCTCGACCGCCGGAACGAACGTGTCGAGCAGCGTCTTGTCGCCGACCTTGGCCGAGCCGATCGATCGGATGCCGGAAAGGCCGGCATGCAGCATCCTGCTGTAGGCCGCCGCGTCGATCGTCTCCACGCCTTGGATCGTCTCGGCGAATTCCGTGAACATGACGCCGTAGAGCGGGCCCATCGAGCCGCCGATCTCCGTCATCAGCACCGTGCCGAGCGTGTCGAGGGACTGGGCGAGCGACGCGTCCTTGCCCTTCAGCCGCTCGGCGGCCATGCCGAAGCCCTTGGCCATGTTCACGCCATGGTCGCCGTCGCCGATCCTGCCGTCGATCTCGCTGAGATAGGCCCGGTTCTCGACGATCCGCTCGGCCATCGAGAGGACGATCGCGCCGGAAGACGCATTGTCGAAGGTCTGCATGGGGCTTCCTCCCGTCACAGGATGATCGTGCAACGCGTCTCGACATCGAGCAGCGTCTTCAGGTCGTCGTCGAGCGCCATGACGGTCAGCGTCGCGCCGACCATTTCCAGCGAGGTGAAGTAGTTGCCGATCCAGGTCTTGCGGATCGTCAGCCCGCGCGCCGAGATCTCGCTCTCGATCGTGTCGTTGAGAATGTAGAGCTCGTTGAGCGGCGTCGCGCCGAGGCCCGAGACCAGCACGGCGACCTCGGTGCCTTCGGGAAGGTCGTGATCGTCGAGCACGATCTTCACCATGTCCCTGGCGACCGCCTCGGCCGTCTTCAGCGTCTCGACGCGCACGCCCGGCTCGCCGTGATGGCCGATGCCGACCTCCATCGTGCCCGGCTCGATCTGGAAGTTCGGATGGCCGACGGCCGGCAGCGTGCAGGGGCCGAGGCCGACGCCGATCGAGCGGCAGTTGTCGATCGCCTTCTGCGCGGCGGCCCGCACCTCCTCGAGGCTCGCGCCGGTCGCGGCCTTCGCGCCGCCGATCTTCCACATGAAGATCTCGCCGGCAACGCCGCGGCGCTTCTCGCGTTCCGCGATCGGGGCCGAGCAGACGTCGTCGTTGGCGACCACCGTCGCGACCTCGATGCCGTCCTTGGCGGCGAGCTTCGTCGCCATCTTCACGTTCATGTTGTCGCCGGCATAGTTGCCGTAGAGCACGACGACGCCCTTGCCGCCGTCGGCTTCACGGATGGCGTCGTGGAAGCTCTTGGCGGTCGGCGAGGAGAAGAGCTCGCCGACGGCGACCGCATCGAGCATGTTCCTGCCGGCATAGCCGATGAAGGCCGGCTCATGGCCCGAGCCGCCGCCCGTCACAACGCCGACCTTGCCGGCAAACGGGGCATCCCTGGCGACGACGACGCGCGGGTTCTCCGCAAGGCGCACGATATCCGAATGCGCCTTCACAAAACCCTTGACGGTATCCTCGACAACAAGGTCAGGGTCGTTGATGAAACGCTGCATGGTAACTCCTCCTTCAGAAAAATCAGCCACAGGCGGCCAGCGCCTCGCGCACCGCCCGCAGCGAGCGTGCGAGCGCGTTCTCGATGGTTTCGAGCGCGACGGGTCCGGCCTGGCGGACGGGCCTGGCGTCCGGATCGCGATGGAGCCGCAGCGGCAGTTCGATGCTCACCGGAAAATCGGGCAGTGCGGCGACGGCGGAAAGAAGGCGCGCGCAGCCGATCGCGCCTTCGCCGACGGGCGTGAAGAACCAGCCCCGGTCGGTGCGGCGCACATCCTTGATATGGGCGTGGGCGGACGCGGGCAGGGCGCGCACGGCGTCGCCCGCGAAATCGCCGAAATCCGGGCGGTGCGAGGCCGTGTTGGCGGCATCGTAGTTGAGCCTGAGCCAGGGGGAGGCATATGCCGCGACGAGCGCCACGCCGTCCGCCGCCGTATTGATCAGGTTGTCGCTGCCGTCGCCCGGATTTTCGAGCGCGATGACGAGGCCGAGTCGCTCGGCGCGCTTCAGCAGGCTGTCGATGTTGCGGCGGAATGCGGCTTCGCGCGCCCGGGCGCTGGCATTCGTCGCGATGACCTTCGCGCCGAGTGCGGCGGCGAACTCCATGCGCCCGGTGAAGCCCTCGACCGCGTCGTCGAGGCCGAGATCGATATGCGAGGACATCGCATGGCAGGCAAGGCCCGCCGCGCCCATCGCCCGCCGCCAGGCTTCGGCCTCCGCCGGCAGGAAGGCGGTCTCGTCGAAGGGCTCCGTGTAGCCGACGATGAAGGCCGGCTCGACATGGGTGAAACCGAGACGCGCCAAGCTCTCCAGCATCCTCTCGCGGCTGTGCCCGTCATAGGGCGCGCCGGATGCGGACACGATCCGTTCTGTCATTCCATCCTCCCGCGCCGGCCCCGCGGCCGGCATCCCGCAAGGGAACTCCTCGCCCCCGCATCACCGATAGATGCGACGGCGCGGGCGTATCGACAAACGGAAAGAACTAAAGGACCGGTGAATTGGCTTCATCAATGGCGGGAGCGGCGCCCGTCTCGCCGGCTTGCGCCTCGCCCAGCGCGGCCGTGAGCCATTCGGCGAAACGCCGCGCCAGCCGCCGCTGCGAGCCGGATTTCGGGAAGGCGAGATAATGACCGATATAGTGCACGTCCCTGGCGATACCCGTCAGCGGCGCGACGAGCTTGCCGCTCTTCAGCTCGCGATGGGCAAGGCGGGTCGATTCCAGTGCCACGCCGAGGCCGTTGGCGGCGGCGTCGATCGCCAGGAACGAGCGGTCGAAACTGACGCTCTGGATCGGCGGCGTGCCGAGGTCGTTGGCCTCGAACCAGTCCGGCCAGCGCAGGCGCTTGTTGTCGCTGCGGATCAGGACCTTCGAGAGGAGGTCGCGCGGCGTGTGGATGCCTTGCGCGAGGTCCGGCGTGCAGAGCGGGGTCACCGTCTCCGTGCCGAGCGGGATGATCACGAGATCGTCGCCCTGCGGCTCGCCGTAGATGATGTCCGCATCGAACTCCCCGTCGACGAAGCGCACATAGGTGGTGCTCGCCGCGAGGCGGACCTCGATGCCGGGATTGGCGGCGAGGAACTGCGGCAGACGCGGGGAGAGAACCTGCGCGGCGAAACTCGGCGCACAATGGAGGCGCAGGAGATGCGACCGGTTCGAGGAAACCAGCTCGATGCCGCAGCGCAGCTCCTCGAAGGCATTCGACGCATGGCTGAGCAGCGTCTGGCCGTCGATGGTCAGGCGCACCGTTCGCGTGGTGCGTTCGAAGAGCGGCGTGCCGAGCGCCCGCTCCAGCTTGACGATGGCATGGCTGACGGCGCTTGCGGAGAGATGCAGCTCGTCGGCGGCCGCCCGGAAGGAGCCGAGCCGGGCGGCGGATTCGAAGGCGCGGATCGAGGACAGTGAAATTCCGTTCAGCATTCGATTAGTGAAACAGATTCACCTACCGGTGTAAACTTCGCGTTTGAAGCCGGGGGCGGGCCTCTGCAATATCCCCGCCATCCGCCGGGCAAGGCGGAGCGGCTGCGCAAGAGACGGTGAGCCGCCTATCGATGGGCCGGAGCCGTTCGGCGTCCGGGGAGGAGAATTGACATGTTGCTGAAGGGCAAGACCGCCGTGATCTCCGGCGCGGCGAGCAAGCGTGGCATCGGCCGGGCGACGGCCGAACTTTTCGCGGAACACGGCGCACGCGTCGCGATCCTCGATCTCGACGAAGCGGCAAGCGCCGAAGCCGCCGCCTCGATCGCCGCCGTCGAGGGCGGCGCTCATCTGGGCGTGGCCTGCGACGTGACCGCAAGGGCGTCCTGCGATGCGGCGATCGCCCGGGTCATCGACGCCTTCGGCAAGATCGACATCCTGATCAACAATGCCGGCATCACCCAGCCGGTGAAGACGCTCGACATCACCGGCGAGGACTGGGAGCGCATCGTCGCCGTCAACATGACGGGCGTGCTGAACCTCAGCCAGTCGACCATTCCGCACATGCGCGGCAATGGCGGCGGCTCGATCGCCTGCATGTCCTCGGTCTCTGCCCAGCGCGGCGGCGGCATTTTCGGCGGCCCGCACTATTCGGCCGCCAAGGCCGGCGTGCTGGGCCTCGCCAAGGCGATGGCCCGCGAGTTCGGCGTCGACGGCATCCGTGTCAATTCCGTCACCCCCGGCCTGATCCAGACCGACATCACCGGCGGCAAGCTGACGGACGCGATGCGCGCCGACATCCTGAAGGGCATTCCGCTCAACCGCCTGGGCGACGCGCGGGACGTGGCGAACATCTACCTGTTCCTCGCCTCCGACCTGTCGTCCTACGTCACAGGCGCCGTCATCGACGTCAACGGCGGCATGCTGATCCACTGAGGATCGACCGACGGAGGGGCGCCATGACGGCAGAAACCGCAACCGAAAATCCCGCCCTCCTGGCGAATGTCTCGCTTGCCGAGCGGGCCTATCGCATCCGCCGCAATGCGGTGCTGATGGGCGAGGTCCAGGGGCAGGGCTATGTCGGCCAGGCGCTCGGCATCGCCGATGTGCTTGCCGTCGCCTATTTCCACGCGCTCCGCTACCGGCCGGACGATCCGCGCTGGGAGGGCCGCGACCGCTTCCTCCTGTCGATCGGGCACTATGCGATCGCGCTCTATGCCGCGCTCATCGAGGCCGGCATCGTGCCGGAGGACGAGCTCGAGACCTATGGCTGCGACGATTCGCGGCTGCCCATGTCCGGCATGGCCTCCTACACGCCGGGCATGGAGATCACCGGCGGCTCGCTCGGCCACGGCCTCGGCATCGCCGTCGGCATGGCGCTCGGCCTGAAGCGCAAGGGCTCTGACCGCTTCGTCTTCAACCTGATGTCGGACGGGGAACTGGGCGAGGGCTCGACCTGGGAAGCGGCGATGGGCGCGGCCCATCACCGGCTCGGCAACCTCGTCAACCTCGTCGATTTCAACAACCAGCAGGCCGACGGCCCCTCGCGCGACATGCTGTCGGCGGAGCCCGTCGCGGACAAGTTCGCCGCCTTCGGCTGGCATGTCCAGCGCGTCGACGGCAACGACGTCGAGGCCGTGCGCGCCGCCTTCGACACGGCCATGGCGGTCAGGGACGACCGGCCCCGCGCCATCGTCTTCGACACGAAGATGGGCAAGGGCGTGCCCTTCCTCGAAAGCCGCGAGGTGACGCATTTCATCCGCGTCGAGGCGAACGAATGGGCGCTTGCGCTCCAAGCTCTGGAACAGGGACAGCCGGCATGAGCACGACAGGCAAGGAAGCACCCGCCGCCGCGCCGGCGAAGAAGCGGCTCACCACCTCCGCCATGATCGCCTCGATCGCGGCGGAAGGGCAGGCGACGCGTCCTGCTCCCTTCGGCCACGCCCTGGTCGAGCTCGCCAAGCGCGACGAGCGCATCGTCGGCCTCACCGCCGACCTCGGCAAGTACACCGACCTGCACATCTTCGCGCGGGCCTTTCCGGACCGCTTCTACCAGATGGGCATGGCCGAGCAGCTTCTGATGAGCACGGCCGCGGGGCTGGCGCGCGAGGGCTTCGTGCCCTTCGCCACCACCTATGCGGTCTTCGCCGCGCGCCGGGCCTACGACTTCATCGCCATGGCGATCGCGGAGGAGAAGCTGCCGGTGAAGATCGCCTGCGCACTGCCGGGGCTGACCACCGGATACGGCCCGAGCCACCAGGCGACGGACGACATCGCCATCTTCCGCGCGATGCCGGACATCACCATCGTCGATCCCTGCGACGCGCTCGACATCGAGCAGGCGGTACCGGCGATCGCAGCCCATGACGGGCCGGTCTATCTGCGGCTGCTGCGCGGCCAGGTGCCGGCGGTGCTCGACGCCTACGACTACAGTTTCGAACTCGGCAAGGCGAAGGTCCTGCGCGAGGGGGGCGACGTCCTCTTCATCTCGTCCGGCATCCTGACGATGCGCGCGCTGGAAGCGGCTCGCGCGCTCGAGGGGGACGGTATTCGGGCCGCTGTCCTGCATTCGCCGACGATCAAGCCGCTCGATGTCGCGACCATCCTCGCGGAGGTCGATCGCGCCGGCCGGCTCGTCGTCGTGGCCGAGAACCATTCCCGCATCGGCGGGCTCGGCGAAGCGGTCGCCACGGCCCTGCTCGCCAACGGGCGTGCACCACGCTTCCGGCACATCGCGCTGCCGGATGCCTTCCTCGATGCCGGCGCGCTGCCGACGCTGCACGACCGCTACGGCATTTCCACGGATCGCATCGTCGAACGGACGAAGGGGTGGCTCGAAGAGGATTGAATCAGATAGGTGAGCAGCCGTCGGGAGCCGGCCGCCACGGATGTTCCATGCACTGCGCCGGAGGGCGCCAACTGGGAGGATTGAAAATGACTTTTCTGATGAAGCGGCGTGCCTTTCTGGCTGCGGGCGGCTCTGTTCTTGCCGCGCCAGCCATCCTGTCGTTCGGCCGCGAGGCGCGCGCTGCCGTGACCCTGACGCTCGGCCACGGCGCCGCGCCCGGCAATCCGCGCACTATCGCCGCCGACAAGTTCGCCGAGCTGGTGAAGGCGAAGACGGAGGGTCGCGTGACGATCAACGTCGCCGGCTCCGAAACGCTCGGCAGCGACGCGGCCATGCTGACGAGCCTGCGCACCGGCGCGCTCGACATCACCGCCAACAGCCAGGGGCCGGTTTCCGCGCTCATCCCCGAGATCGCCGCCCTCGGCCTGCCTTTCCTGTTCGAGACGGCCGAGCAGGCGATCAAGGTGCTGCAGGGCGATGTCGGCAAGGCGCTTGCCGAGCGCTTCGATGCCGTCGGCCTCGTCACCCTCGACTGGTGGGACAACGGCATCCGCCACCTGTCCAACTCGAAGCTGGCGGTCAAGACGCCCGACGACGTGAAGGGCCTGAAGATCCGCACGCCGGCCGACCCGATGACCATCGACATCTTCGAGGCGCTGGGCGCGAGCACCGAGCAGATCGCTTTCGGCGAACTTTACATCGCGCTCCAGCAGGGCGTCGTCGACGGGCAGGAGAACCCGCTTGCCAACATCGAGAGCTCCAAGCTCTACGAGGTCAACAAGTACATCAGCCTGACGGCGCACAAGTGGGAATCGACGCCCTTCCTGATGTCGAAGATGTCCGAGGCACGCCTTGGCGACGACCTGGAGGCCGTGAAGGCGGCAGCCCTGGAGGCCGGCACGCTGCAGCGCGACCTGTCGGCGCAGAAGGCCACCGAAACGCTCGAAGCCTTCAAGGCCAATCCGGCGATCGAGATCTCCGAGGTCGACCGTGCCGCCTTCGCGGCCGCGACGACCTCCGTCCTGGAGACCTGGAAGCAGAAGCCTTTCGGCGAGTTCGTGGCGCAGATCGCCGCGGCCGCCAAGGGCTGATCCTGCCGCACCGCGCGCCGCAGGCCGGTGCGCGGTCTTCATCCATCATCGTGCATATTGGGGAGGAGCACCGATGACCGATGGCTTGCTGGCTGCCGCCGATCGGATCGACAGGGCCATATCGCTGCTGTGTCGCGCCACGATCATTCTTGCCGGAGTCGTTCTCACGGTCGTCATGACGGCCAATGTCGCTGCCCGCTACACCTTTGCCGGCGGCGGCTTCAATTTCGCGCAGGAGCTGCCGACGCTGATCTTCCCATGGTTTATCGTCGCCGGCATCGTGCTTGCCGCGCAGATGGGCATCCACATGTCCGTCGAATGGATCTACGGGAAGTTCGCGGACCGGGGCCGGATCGTCGTCTTCATGATCGCCAACCTGATCTCGGTCGCGTCCTTCGCCGTGCTCGCGCGCCAGGCCCTGGTGGTCGCGGACATCGCCAGCATCGAGCGCAGCCCCGTCCTGCAGTTGCCCAACAGCATCGGTTACTACTCCATCGCGCTCAGCGCCGTGCTGGTGGCGGTTGTCACCGCGACGGCGTGCCTGCGCGTCTTCGTCAACGGCTGGGATGCCCGCCCGCAGGCGGAAACCGAGGAGATGCCGCTATGATGACCCTTGTGATGATCGTCGCCTTCTGCGTGCTGATGATGCTCGCGGTTCCCGTCGGCTATGCGCTGATCATTTCGGCCGGCCTCGCCATTCTTTCCACCGACCATGTCCCGCTCTCGATCGTTGCGCAGCAGGTCTACGACCAGACCCAGTCCTTCCCGATGCTCGCGCTGCCCTTCTTCATGCTGGCCGGGACCCTGATGCTCGGCGGCAAGCTGGGCCAGCAACTGCTCGAGCTCGCCTCGAAGGCCCTGCAGCGCTGGCGCGGCGGCGCGCTTTCCACGACAGTGCTGTCCTCGGTCGTCTTCGGCGGCGTCTCCGGCTCGGCCGTCGCCAATGCCAGTGCGCTCGGCTCGGTCCTCATTCCCTGGCAGAAGCGCCACGGCTATCCGGCGCCGCTGTGCGCGGCCAACAATGCCACCTCTGCCGTCATCGACGTGCTCATTCCGCCGTCGATCCCCATGATCCTCTATTCGCTGGTCAGCGGTGTCAGCATCGCGAACCTCTTCATCGCCGGCATCCTGCCCGGCCTGCTCATGGCGGCAAGCTTCGTCTTCGTCTGCTGGGCCATTTCGGTCCGCCGCGGCTATCCCGTGGCGAAGGAGAGGGTCCGCAAGCGCGAACTCGCCATGATGGCGGGCAAGAGCCTGCCGGCGCTGCTTCTGCCGGTGCTCATCATTCTCGGCCTGCGTTTCGGCTTTGCGACGCCGACGGAAGTGGCCGTTCTGTCGGTCGTCTATTCGCTGGTCCTCAGCCTCGGCTTCTACCGGGACCTGACCGTCAGGCGCTTCTGCGACAATGTCGTCGAAGCGGGGGTCGCGACCGGTGTCGTCATGCTCGTCATCATGGGCAGCGCAGCGGTGGGCTGGGTGCTGACATTCGATCAGACGCCGCAAATGGTGGCGCGGTGGGTTGCCGAGAACATGTCGAATCCGATCGTTATCATCCTCATGATGAACCTGCTGATGCTGATCGTCGGCATGCCGCTCGATCTGCCGCCGGCGATCCTGCTGCTTGGCCCGATCTTCGTGCCGCTTGCCGACGTGATCGGTCTCGATCGGGTGCAGCTCGGCCTGATGATGGTCATCAACCTCGGTATCGGCCTCTATACGCCGCCGATCGGAACGACGCTGTTCATCTCGTCATCGATCGCCAAGGCGTCGATGGGGGCCACGACACGGGAACTCTGGCCGTTCTTCGTGATGGCCATGCTGCTCCTTCTGGCGGTGAGCTACATTCCGGCTCTGACCCTCTACTAGACGCTTTCTCCCATAGGCCGCGGTGAAGGTTCTTCATCGCGGTCTTCCGGGTGATTTTGCTGCCGGGCATCAGAACCCGCACCATGTCGCGCTGTGGATCCTTTTACGTAGCGGACGGCCCATCGGCAGATTCGCGAAATAGACCGGCTGGGCGAACGGCGCCAGCGGGTGGTGCCGGCGCGATAGGGCATGGTGCGCCGGACCGGTCGCTCCCGCACGGCTCTCCTTCACTGTCCTTGCGCGTTGACTGCGGCTTCCCAACGCTCGGCGAAGCCGCTCTTCCGCTCTTCGTCGTTCCAAATCAGAGCCGGGCAACGGACGATGGGGCGGCATTCTCCCGCGATGCAGAGCTTGCCGTCGTCTCCTGAAATCTCGAGATTTCCCTGGCCCTGCGCGTCGAGGCTTTGGCCCGGCGCGCCCCCGAACATCTGGCAGCTCCGGTCTGATGCGCATCGCAAATGCAGGATTGTCTGGGGCGGGTCCTGGCCCATGCCGTCGAAGAGGACGATCAAACCGTTGCCGTGGATTTTGATGGGACTCATCAAACACATGCTTCTGGCGAATTCGGCGGAGTCGTCCATGCCGTCGAACTTGCTGAACCATATCCCGGAAAAGCCGTCGGGGAAGCCTCCCGCCGGCATTCGTGTCCACGCGATCGGCTCGACCCCGCTCGTGCTGAGGAGCCTTTGCCCGTCCGGACTGAAGGCAACGGAGCCGGGGGCGTTGAGATGGCCCGTCAGGACGGCTGTCCCGGCGCCGCTCTCCACATCCCAGACGCGGATGGTGCGATCCTCCGCCGCCGTGGCCACGCGCAGGCCGTCGTGGCTGAACGCCGTGTCGTTCACGTCGCCTTCGTGTCCCCGCAGCACATGGATTTCGCCTCCCGACACGGCATCGAACATATGGGCTTCGTTGGCCGATGCCGTGACGATCCGCGTACCGTCCTTGCTGAAGGCCGCCGAATGGACCTCGGAGGCGTGGGGCAGAACCAGCAGCTGGCCGCCATCTGCAGCATTCCATATCCGCGCAGTCCTGTCGTCCGATGCCGTGACGATCTTTCCGCCGTCCGAGCTGTAGCGCGCCTGGAGAACCTTGCCGGCATGCCCCTCCAGTGTCGCGATTTTTTCGCCTGACGCCGCGTCCCATAGGTCCACTGTTCCCTCCCGGCTCGTTGCGGCGAGTTGCTTTCCGTCAGGACTGAAGGATAGGGAGGTGACGTCCAGCGACGGCTGCAGAGACGCGATTGCGCTGCCGCTCGTGGAATCCCAGAGACGCACCATCCCCTCGGCGGACGCCGTGGCGACGCCTGCCCCCTTGGGGCTGAGGGCGACGGCAACGACCGGCGAGGGATGCGCAAGCTCGCCGAGCTGGCGGCCGCTGGCGATATCCCAGAAGCGCACGATCCTGTCGCCGGACGCTGTCGCGAGACGCGCGCCATCTGCGCTGAAGGCGACGAAGCCCAGGAGGCCGTCGGGCTTGTCGAGCGCCGTCGCGGCCGACAGCGCCGCGACCTCGTTCCCGCTCGCCGTATCGCAGATGCGGACAAGAAGTCCCTCGGTGGCGACGGCGACACGGCTCGCATCTTCGCTGAAGGCCGTCGCGGATATGGTGACGCTTCCGGCATCGGCGTTCCCGCAGAAGGAAAGCTTGTTCATCGTATAGAATTCGTCGGCGTCCGCCGCGACCGGCAGCAGCAGGACGGAAAGCGCGAAAGCCAGTCCGAGACGTTTCATCTGTTCCTCCTGGGAGCCTGGTCAATTTGAAGAGGGCGCTCGCCTGCCGGTTGCGCGCGCAACCAAGCCGGCATGCCTCCGTTCCGAAGCGGGGCCTCTCACCGAAACGGCTGGGTCATCGTCAGCAAGGACACGAGTTCCGATTGGCGGTGCGTGCCGGTTTTCTCGAATATGCGGGTGAGGTAGGTGGTGGCGGACCGGTCTGCGATCCCGAGGGTCCTTGCGATCGATCTGACGGTCTTTCCGGCGGCAAGCTCGATTGCAAAGCGTGTTTCGGCAGGCGTGAGGTCGAAAAGACCCATCAGGACCTGCGGGGCGGGAACGATCGACGACTTCCGCAATGCGGTGACCGCGACGATCAGATCGCCTCCGGGAAACAGGTCGTGGGCGCTGCGATGGAGCGGCAGGACATGAATAACGCACGCCTCGCGGCCCTCCCTTGCGCCAATCGCTATGGACTGGATCTTTTCGCCCGGTGCTAGCCCCGTCTCGATGACCTGTTGCAGCAGGCGGTTTGCCGGGATGTCCGCGATCGCCAGCCGCCCGAAGGCGACAGGCATGAAAAGGTCGGTCAAACCGTCGAACAGCGCATTGGCCGACAGGACCCGGCCGTTGCCGCCCAGCACGGCGGCGGGCAGGCCGATCGCCTGCAGCGTCGATGTCGTCGCCTTCGCGCGCTCCAGCCCGAGATGGGCGGCCATCAGGCCGGCCCGCGCCAGATGCGGGAGAAGGCGGTCAAGCGTCGCTATGTCTTCCCGGGAGTGGGGGCCGTCGGCCTTCCGCCTGGTGAAATCGTAGATCACGAGTTCGCCCGTCGGAAGCGGCACGGCGGCGGCGACCTCGCTGCCCAGCCCCAATGCATCGAGCCTCTTGCGGCACGGATCGCACGCGATCAGCTCCGCCGGAAAGTAGTCGTTGAGGATGGCGAAGCCAAAGAACGGCCTCTTCTGGGCATATGCGACGCGGGAACTGTCGCGCCACTGTTTCGTGCTTTCGTGGGCGACCTCGGCCACCTCGTCCGTGGCCCTGTACTGGACGGGACGGGCGTCGTCATAGACGAAGAGGGCCCCGCCCGGCGAACGGACGAGCGCGCCGATGTCCTCAAGCACGCGCATCCAGCCCTGCGGCTGGAAAGCAGCCTCGTAGATTCGCTCGATCAGGCCGTTTTCCATGCAGCCGTGCTCCGTCAGACCGCCAAGAGCCGGATGCTATACCGGATTCGTCCGCTCGTCTGTCGCTGTTCGACGACTGGCGTGCCTTGACCCGGACTGCGGCGGAAGTTGACGGGTGCCGTTTCCTGATGGCATCGGCCGGACTTGCCGACGCTCCCTCCGGCCGTACCTCTACCAGCCGAGGCCCTCCGATATTTTCCTGGAGGCGTCCTTCAGAAGGGCAATATAGCGCGGAATATCGTTGTCCTGTGTTCGAAAGGCCGGCGCGGCGATGTTCACGGCAGCGATGACCGAGCCGTCGAAGGCGAGCACCGGGACGGATACCGACACAAGCTGATCGCTGACCTCGCCGCGGCTGACGCAGTGGCCGGCCTCGCGAACGCGTTTCAGCTCTGCCTCCAGCCTCGCACGGGTCGTGATGGTCCGGGGGGTGAAGCGCTCGAGCTTGTCGGGAATCATCTGCGCCTGGACCTGCGGCGGCAGGTAGGCGAGCAGAACCTTGTAGGAACCCGCATGAAGCGGCCGGCGCCTTCCGATCATGGAATGCACCCGGAGGTCCCGTGTCGGTTCGAACTTGGCGATGCAGAGAGATTCGCCGTTGTCGATGATCCTCAACTGGGTCGTTTCATTCACCTTCTGCCCGAGCTCTTCCAGGATCGGGTTGGCTATTCTGACCAGATCGACCTGCGTCGATGCGGCCGTGCCGAGCACGATGGCGGTGTTTCCGAGCCGATAGGTCCCACCGCTGCTCTTCCGGACCAGTCCACGGCGTTCCATTGTGCGTAACATTCGCAAGATTCTTGGCTTGGTCTCGCCAATGTTCCTGGCGATGTCGGCCAGCCTGCAGTCCGGATTCTTCGCGACATCCAGAAGCACGTCGATGCAGACATCAACCGATTGAACAGTCGATCTTTTCTCTTCTTTTTCCTCGTCGTTCATGGAGAATTTTCCTTAGAGGAATGATCCTGTTGCCATTCAAGGCAGTGTATTACGTTCAGCGTAACATGCTGGTTTTCCGTTTGACAATGGGTGTCCGGGGAACTTACGTTTTTGTTCAAGAGAGGCTCAGAACCCCTCGTCAGGCTGGCGTTAGACCGGCAGGAAACTCCAACTGGGATTTAATCAGATGACCGCAAAGATATTGACGCGGGCAGCCGTCGCGCTGCTCGGCACGATCGCTATTCCTGCACTCGCCGCCGCGCAGGAGACACCGCTGACGATCGGCATGTCGACAACACCCACCACCATCGATCCGCATGAGGACAGCTCCGCGCCCAACAACGCGACATCCCGGCATATCTGGGACAGCCTCATCAACCTCACGGGCACATCAGCCAACGACCCGGAACTGGCTACCGAGTGGAAGGCCATCGACGCCACCCACTGGGAATTCAAGCTGCGCGAGGGTGTGAAGTTTCACGACGGAAGCGCATTCGACGCCGATGACGTCGTCGCCTCGCTGCTGCGGGCCCGCGACAAGCCGAGCCAGGGTTTTGCCTCCTACACCCGCAATATCGCGAACGTGACCGCAAAGGACCCGCTCACCGTCGTCGTGGAGACGAAGGTCCCCGATCCCCTCATCCTCAATTCGGTCAGCCGTATCCGCATCATCAGCGCCGACTGCAAGGACGCGCCGGTCCAGGATTTCGACAACGGGAAGTGTGCGATCGGGACAGGGGCCTATTCCTTCGTCTCTTATACGCCGGGCGGCGAGCTGACGATGAAGCGGAACGAGGACTATTTCGCCGGCGCGTCGCACTGGTCGAACGTCACCTTGCGCTTCCTGCCCGACGATGGCGCCCGGCTGGCGTCGCTTCTGTCGAACGAGATCGACATCATCGAGGCCCTTCCGGCCGACGGCATGGCGCGGGTCGAGGCAAGCGACAGCCTGCAGGTCATCAACGGCCAGTCCTCGCGCCTCGTCTATCTCGGCATGGAAGTCAGCCGCGACGCGTCGCCCTTCGTCAAGGCCGCGGACGGTTCCAACCTCGACGAGAACCCGCTCAAGGACATTCGCGTCCGCCGCGCAATGCTGATGTCGATCAATCGACCCGCCATCGTCGACCGCGTCATGCAGAAGAACGGCACCGTCGCCGACCAGTTCGTGGCGGAGGGGTATGCCGGCCATAGCGACGCTGTCGAGAGCGTGGCTTACGATCCGGCCGCCGCAAAGGCGCTCCTGGCCGAGGCGGGTTATCCGGACGGCTTCAGCCTGACGCTGCACGGTCCTTCCGGCCGCTATGTCAAGGACGCCGAGGTGCTCCAGGCCGTCGGCCAGATGTTCACGCGCATCGGCATCCAGTCCAAGGTCGAGGTGATGCCCTGGGCCATGTATTCGGAAGCCTATGCGCAGGGCGAGTACAGCACCTATCTTGGTTCATGGGGCGTCAACACCGGCGAGACGACCAATCCGACGGTCGCTCTGGTCGCCACGCGCGACGAGGCGAAGGGAACCGGGCGCTACAATGGCGGCGGCGTTTCGGATCCGAAGATCGACGAGGTGCTCGCCCGCGCGAGCTCGACCCTCGACGAGGCGGAGCGCGCTCCGCTGCTCGAGGAACTGTCGAAGCAGACCTTCGACAATCTGTGGATCCTGCCCATGCATTACGAAAACGTCGTGCTCGGCGCCCGCAAGTCGGTCGCCTACACGCCGCGTGGCGACAAGTACACGCTCGCCTATGAAGTGAAGCCCGCAAACTGACGGCGGGCCGGGGGCCGTGCGAGGCGGCCCCCATCCATGACTTTCCAGGAGACGATCATGCAGGAACTCGGAACGGGCGACGCCAGCGCCCGGGCGACGGCGATCTATGACTACGGCCAGACGGCGATTTTCGCGTCACGGGTCGATCCGCGCCTTCACATGCTGCTCTACGTGCCGCCGACGGCGGCCGATGGCCGCAAGCTCGACCTTCTGGTCGCCGTGCACGGCACAGGCCGCACGTCGGCCATTGACTTCCGTGACGGTTTCGCCGAATTCGGCCTCTACAACGATTGCGCCATCCTGTGTCCGATCTTTCCCGTCGGCGTGCTCGGCGACGGCGCGCGCTCCGGCTACAAGTTCATCGAGGAGGGCGACATCCGCTATGACCGTGTCGTCCTCGCCATGGTCGAGGAAGTGGCCGCCAAATACGGCCAGGACTGGTCGACCTTCGCCATGTTCGGCTTCTCCGGCGGCGGGCATTTCACCCACCGTTTCGCCATCCTCCATCCGGAAAGGCTCTGGGCCGCCTCGATCGGCGCGCCGGGTTCCGTCACGCTTCTCGACCCGACGCGCGACTGGTGGGTCGGCATTCGCGACCTGGAGGCCCGTTTCGGCCGGCCGTTCCAGCCGCAGGAGCTTGCAAAGGTCCCGGTCCAGATGGTCGTCGGCGATGCCGACCTGGAGACCTGGGAGATCACCCACCAGCCCGGCGGGCGATACTACATGGAAGGCGCGAACGATGCCGGCGCGACGCGCCCCGAACGGCTGGCGGCGCTTGCGGAATCGTTCCGCGATGCGGGCGTCGACGTGAGCTTCGAGCGCGTGCCGGGCGTCTCCCACGACCGGATCAAGGTGCTAGGCCACGTCAAGGCCTTCCTCGCAAAGGTATTGAAGGACCGTCGCGCAAGATGAGAAACGCAACCATTGTCGCGCCGCAGCCCGAGGCGGTGGAAGCGGGCGCGCATGTCCTGGAGCGCGGCGGTAACGCCATCGACGCAGCGCTCGCCTGCGCCTTCGTCCAGGGCGTCGTCGACCCGCAGATGGCCGGCATCGGCGGGTTCGGCTCCATGCATGTGCACATGCCGAAGAGGGGCGTGCACGACATCCTGGAATTCTACGCCCGCGCACCGCTGAAGGCGACGCCGGATATGTGGCTGGGCGCGATCAAGCACCAGAGCCGGGACGGCTTCGGTTACGTTCTGGAAGGCAATATCTCGGATATCGGCTACCTTGCGGTCTGCACGCCCGGATCCCTCAAAGGCTACGAGACGGCCCTCAGGGACTACGGCACGTTCGACTGGGCCGACCTCATCGCGCCGGCGATCCGCTATGCCCGCGACGGCTTCATGATCCGCAGCCATATGCACTGGTACTGGACCAAGGACCAGTCGAACGACGGCTTTGCCAACACGCTTGAAAAGCTGCGCTATTCCGCCACCGGCCGGCGCGTCTATTTCCATGAGGACGGCAACGTCCGCAATGTCGGGGAAACGCTCGTCAATACGGACATGGCGCAGACGCTCGAGCGCATCGCACGCAGCGGCGGATCCGACATCTTCTACCATGGCGAGATCGCCGAGCAGATCGCCGAGGATTTCAAGGCCAATGGTGGCCTGATCGACCAGCAGGATCTCGCCCGCTACGAACTGTCGCGCGTAAAGCCCGTTTGGGGCGAATATCGCGGGCACCGCATCGCCACGTCGCCTCCGCCGGGTTCCGGCTTCCCGCTGCTCGAACTCCTGCATGTCATGCAGCAGTTCGATGTCGGCGCGATGCAACACGGCAGCGCCGAGCACATCCGCATCCTGTTCGAGGCCATGAAGCGGATGACGATCGACAAGGACGCCCATATGGGCGATCCCGCCTATGTCGACGTGCCCTACGAGAAGCTGCTGTCGCGCGACCATGCCGTCGCCCTGGCGGCGTCGATCAAGGCCGGCGAGAGGGCCAATGTCTCGCGCCTCGATCGGTCGCAGCGCGATACGACCCATATCTCGGTGATCGACAGGGAAGGCAATGCCGTCGCCATGACCCATACGCTGGGCAGCCCCTCCGGCGCGATCACGGATGGCCTCGGTTTCATGTATAATGGCACCATGAGCCGCTTCAATCCGGTTCCGGGAAAGCCCGGTTCCATCGCCCCCGGAAAGCGCCGGCCGAGTTCGGCCGCCCCGACCATCGTCTTCAAGGATGACGAACCCAGCATCGTGATCGGTGCGCCAGGGGGGAGCTACATCGCCCCCGCCGTCGCCCAGTGCCTCATGAACATGATCGACTTCGACATGTCCGTGCTCGAGGCTGTCGTCGCGCCCCGGATCGTCGGTGTCTCGAACACCATCGATATCTGCAACCGCATCCGCCATTCGGTGGAGGACGAACTGCGCGCCGAAGGGTATCAGGTGGCCCGCTCATCCCAGACCTATGCATTCGCGGCGGTCCACGCGATCAGGATCGAGGACGGGGTCTCCAAGGGCGCCGCCGATCCGCAACGTGACGGGATGGCGATCTCCGTCGCCTAGAAGTGTTTCCGGCCGAAGCGGAAAACGCCCTGGCGCCGGGCAATGCGCTGAAAACAGGACCCTGGAGCAGTCAATGGTCACATCGATAATCAGGCGGTTGATACAGGCGGTGTTCGTCGTCGTCGCGATGACGGTGATCGTGTTCATCGGCGTGAACGTGATCGGCAATCCGGTCGATATCCTGATCAACCCGGATGCCAACCAGGCCGAGCGTGCGCGCGTGATCGCCCACTACGGCCTCGACCAGCCGCTCTGGCGCCAATATCTCCTGTTCCTGCAAGGTCTGCTTCACGGCGATTTCGGCAACAGCTTCGTCTATGGCCGACCCGCCATGGGACTCATCCTGGAACGCCTGCCGGCAACGCTCGAACTGGCGATCTCGGCATTGGCGATCGCGCTCGTGTTCGGCCTGCCGCTCGGGCTTTACGCGGGGCTCTATCCGAACCGGGTCTCGTCGAAGCTGATCATGAGCGGCTCCATTCTCGGATTTTCGCTCCCGACATTCTGGGTCGGGCTGATGCTGATCATGGTCTTCTCGGTCGAACTGGGCTGGCTGCCGACCAACGGGCGCGGCCCGACGCTGGAACTGTTCGGCGTGCGATGGTCGTTCCTGACCGGGGAGGGGCTGAGGCACCTGCTCCTGCCCGCCTTCAATCTCGCTCTGTTCAAGACCTCCCTCATCCTGCGGCTGACGCGCGCCGGCGTGCAGGAGGTGCTCCCCCAGGATTATGTCAAGTTCGCCCGTGCGAAGGGCCTGCGCGAGCGCCGGGTGATCGCAGTGCATGTGCTCAAGAACCTGATGATCCCCGTCGTGACGATCATCGGCCTCGAATTCGGCTCGCTCATCGCCTTTTCGGTGGTCACCGAAAGCATCTTCGCCTGGCCCGGCATGGGCAAGCTCATCATCGACTCGATCAATCTCCTCGATCGGCCCGTCATCGTCGCCTACCTGATGATGATGGTCCTGCTCTTCGTCGTCCTGAACTTCATCATCGACGTCTGTTACACCATCCTGGATCCGCGGGTCCGGCTGGATTCAAAGGCTTAGACCCATGGCCGAACACGATATGCAAGAGACGCTTCCGGAACCCGGCCGGCTTTCCAAGCATCTCGCCGATTTCTTCGCCTCGCCGGCGGCGGCGATCGGTTTCGTCACCCTCCTCGTCATCTGTTGCCTGGCGCTCCTTGCGCCCTGGATATCGCCGCAGAACCCCTACGACCTGATGCAGCTGGACATTATGGACGGGCGCCTGCCGCCGGGGTCGGAATCCATGACCGGCCTCGTCTATCACCTCGGCACGGACAGCCAGGGCCGGGACATCCTGTCCGGCATTCTCTACGGCCTTCGCACGTCGCTGCTGGTCGGCGTGCTCTCCGCCTTCGCCGCCGCCATCATCGGCACGACGGCCGGGCTGTTCGCCGCCTATATGGGGCGCCGGACAGAAACCGTGATCATGCGCCTGGTCGACCTGCAGCTGTCCTTCCCGACGATCCTGATGGCGCTGATGATGCTGGCGATCCTCGGCAAGGGCGTGCTGAATGTCGTCATCGCGCTGATCATCGCCGAATGGGCGACCTATGCGCGCACCGTCCGCGCCACCGCCCTCGTCGAGCGCGAGAAGGAATATATCGAGGCGGCGCGCATGCTCCGCCTGCCGGGCTGGCGCATCCTCTTCCGGCACCTGCTGCCGAACTGTCTCGCCCCCGTCATCGTGATCGCGACGATGCAGGTGGCGCGCGCCATCGGCCTGGAGGCGACGCTTTCCTTCCTCGGCCTCGGCGCCTCCGTCACCGAACCCTCGCTCGGCATGCTGATCTCGACGGGGTACCAGTATCTGCTGACGGGCCTCTACTGGATCAGCTTCTTTCCCGGCATCGCGCTCCTGGTCACCATCGTCGCCATCAACCTGGTCGGCGACCGCCTCCGCGACGTGCTCAATCCGAGGAATGCATCATGAGCGCGCTCTTGCAGGTACGCAACCTGGTCACCGAGTTCGGCGGCGGCAAGGGACAGCCCGGCACCCGGGCGGTCAACGACGTGTCCTTCTCCGTCGAGCGCGGCCGCGTGCTTGGCCTTGTGGGCGAGTCCGGCTCCGGAAAGTCGGTCACCGGCTTTTCGATCATCCGGCTTCTGGAACGGCCCGGCCGCATCGCCGCGGGCGAGATCTTTTTCGACGGCGTCGATATCAGCCGGAATTCGGAGGAGGAGATGCGCCGCCTCCGCGGCAAGCGGATCGCGATGGTGTTCCAGGATCCCACGATGACGCTCAATCCAGTCCTGTCCGTCGGCACGCAGATGATCGAGGCCGTGCTGGCCCACGAGAGCGTATCGAAGGAAGCCGCCCGGCAGCGCGCCCGCGATGCGCTCGGCCTCGTCGGCATCCCGAGCCCCGAGGAGCGGCTTGCGGCCTATCCCCACCAGTTTTCCGGCGGCATGCGCCAGCGGGTGGCCATCGCCATCGCGCTCCTGCACAAGCCGGACCTCATCATCGCCGACGAACCGACGACAGCGCTCGATGTGACGATCCAGAGCCAGATCATCGCGGAGTTCCAGAAGCTCACCGAAGAGGCAAGGACCGCGGTGATCTGGGTCACACACGACCTCGCGATCGTTTCGCGGCTGGCCGACGACATCGCCGTGATGTATGCCGGCCGGCTGGTGGAGACCGGCCCCGTCTCCGGGGTTCTGAACGATCCCCGCCATCCCTATACGGCAGGCCTGATCGCCTCCGTGCCGTCGCAGAACCACCGCGGGGAGCGCTTGCACCAGATCAACGGCATGACGCCGGCCCTCAACCGTCTTCCGCAGGGCTGCAGTTTTCGCACGCGCTGCGAGCGGGCGGACGACGGCTGCCTTGTCATGCCGGAGCTCGCGCTTGCGGGCGAGCGATCCTTCCGCTGCATCCATCCCGTGACGAAAGTATCTGCATCATGACGGCTGCCGAGACCCCATTGATCGAGGCCAGGACGATAACGCAGCGTTTCGGCGCCAGGCCGGACCTTGCCGCGAAGATCGCGCTCAGCCTGAAGCTGGCGAAACCCGCCCCGGTCGTCCATGCGCTGGATGGCGTCAGCCTCAGCATCCGCAGCGGCGAGGTCGTCGGCCTCGTCGGCGAGAGCGGCTGCGGAAAATCGACCCTCGGCCGCGTCATCGCCGGGATCGCCGCGCCGACTGGCGGCAATGTCCTGTGGAAGGGCGTGGATCGCCGGGCGATGTCCGCCGCCGAGCAGAAAGAGGCCGGCCTTGCCACGCAGATGATCTTCCAGAACCCGATGGCCGCCCTCAATCCGCGCATGACGATCGAGGACATCATCTGGGAGGCGCCGAAGACGCATGGCTTGGCGACCTCGGCGGAACGCGCCTCCTACGTGGACAATTACCTGACGCTGGCCGGGTTCGACCCGTCCATGAAGGCCCGTTATCCGCACCAGTTCTCCGGCGGTCAGCGCCAGCGCGTCAACATCGCGCGGGCATTGGCGGTGCAGCCGCAATTCCTTGTCTGCGACGAAAGCGTCGCCGCCCTCGACGTCTCCATCCAGGCCCAGGTGATCAACCTGTTCATGGACCTCAGGGACCGGCTGGACCTGACCTATCTCTTCGTCAGCCATGACCTCGGGGTGGTGGAGCACATTTCCGACCGCGTCGCGATCATGTATCTCGGCCGCATCGTCGAGGAAGCGCCCGTCGAGGATGTCTTCCGGCGTCCTAACCACCCCTATACGAAGGCCCTTCTTGCGGAAGTTCCCCGGATCGAAACCGGAAAGCGGCGTTTCAAGGCCGTGGAAGGCGAACTGCCCAGCCCGCTCGATCCGCCGAAGGGGTGCCATTTCCATCCCCGCTGTCCGTTCGCCATGGAGCGCTGCCGGGTGGAGGTGCCAATCCGCAAGGAGGTGGCGCCGCGACATCTGTCGGCCTGCCATCTGAACGGCTGACGGAGCGCCTGGAGCGTTCGACCAGGGCCCGGTCGCATCCGTAATTTCAAATCCGAGAACAGGAGGTCAGCCGTGGCTGAGAAGGTTTCCCATTCCGGCGTCAACGACGTGGCGTCGCTGATTGCCGCGATCGTCAATGAAAACGAGGCCCGTTTCGTCGATGTCCGCAGGCGCATCCACGAATATCCCGAAATCGCCTTCGAGGAGGTCCGGACCGCGGCCCTCGTCGCGCAGACCCTGGCGAGCCTCGGGATCGACCACCAGACCGGCGTCGGCCGCACCGGCGTCGTCGGGCATATTCACGGCAAGAGGCCCGGCCCCACATTGCTGATCCGCGCGGACATGGACGCCCTGCCGATGCAGGAGGAGACGGGGCTGGCCTATGCGAGCAAGGTCCCGAACCGTATGCATGCCTGCGGTCACGATCTCCACACCGCGACGGTGCTGGCCGTCGGCGCCGTGCTGAAGCGCCTGGAGGACCGGTTGGCCGGTGACGTTCGCCTGGTCTTCCAGCCGGCGGAGGAGGCCATCGGCGGTGCCAGGGAAATGATCGCCGACGGGGTCATGGAGGGCGTCGACATGGCGCTGAGCCTGCATAACCGGCCTGAAATACCGGTCGGCCAGTTCGGTATCGTGCACGGCTATGCGAATGCCGCGGTCGATTCCTTTGACATCACCGTGCAGGGCAAGGGCGGACATGCCGCCCGTCCCTACGCCGCCGTCGATCCGATCGTCATCGCGGCCCAGCTGATCGGCCAGCTGCAGACCATCGTGTCGCGAGACGTGCGGGCGCTCGACGCCTGCGTGGTGACGGTCGGCTCGATCCATGCGGGGGAGGCGAGAAACATCATTCCCGAACGGTGCGAACTGAAGGGAACGGTGCGCAGCCGGCAGCCGGAGGCGCGCGACGCGGCGGAGGTCGGCCTGCGCCGGCTCTGCGAGGGGGTGGGTTTGAGCTTCAGGGCAGGATGCGAGCTCACCTACAGACGGGGCACGCCGCCCATCTTCAACGATGCGGGCATGCTCCAGCGCACCGTCAATGCGATCAGGGCGCAGCTCGGCGACGTCGCCTTCGACTACGAGCCGAGCATGGGCGGCGAGGATTTTGCGCTTTTCGCTGAAATCGTTCCGTCATTCCGGCTGCTTGTCGGTTCCTCCCAGCCGGGACGATCAGACAAGGTGCACAATCCGCATTATCAGCCGGACGAGCGGTCCATCGCCTTCGGAACGCTGGCGCTGGCAAGGACGGCGGCCGACCTCCTGAGCTGACGGGATGCCGGTCGGCGGTGCTTTTAATGACCATCGAGCCTTGGCATGACTGCACACGGCCGCCGATTTTCGGCGGTCGCGTTTTATTCGGATGATCAGGCGAGGATCGTCTTCGCGATCGCCGAAGCTGCGCCAACATGGGCGCGGCAGGCCGCGGCGGCGGCAGCGGGGTCATTGGCGTCGATCGCTTTGAAGATTTCCCGGATTTGCGAGGGGCCGGACGCCATGCGGTTCGATGTCGAGAGCGTCATGACGCGCAGCCGCGAGATGCGGCTGTTCAGGCGGCTGACGATTTCCCAGGCGATGTTGTGGCCGCCAGCCTCGAAGACGACCTTGTAGAACTCCGTGGTGGCATCGAGCACGCCGACGGGAGAGTTTTGCTTCGATGTCTCTTCCAGTTCGTTCATCGCTTTCCGCAGCCGCGCCTTGACGTCGGGGCCGGCAACGCGCGCGCAATCGGCGACCGCGGTTGATTCCAGCGCGGCCCGGATCTCGTAGATCTGCCGCGCATCATCCCAATCGAGCTTTGCGACGATCGGTCCTTGCTTGGCGAGCATCTCGACGAGCCCTTCCGCCTCGAGATGGCGAATGACCTCACGGATGACGGAGCGCGAGACGCCGAGCTGGTCGCAGAGCGTGCGTTCGACCAGCCGCTCGCCCGGCTCGAAGAGGCCGCCGATGATGGCGCGGCGCATGCGGTCGAGCGCAATCTCCCGGAGCGTTGTCGGCGGGGTTTCGATGCGGAGGGCCGCGAGGCTTTCGGCGTTCTTTGTCATGCTGGACTCATAGCCGCAAAAAAAGTTCGAGACAATGGCTTGACACTTTGTCTTATGGTATACCAAAATATGAGCAGATGAAAGACAGGAGGATGCCTCGGTGACGCTGGTCCGGAAAACGCTGCTGCATGTGGAGACGACGTTCGTGGAGGGCGGCAGAAAGGCCGCACGGCCGCTCAAGCTGATCGCGGCCATGGCCGTCGTGAAAAACCCATGGGCTGGCCGCGGTTTCGTCGAGGACCTGAAACCGGAAATCCATGCCGTCGCTCCGGTCCTCGGCGAGCTCCTGACCGGGATGATCATCGATGAGGCCGGTTCCGGCGAAGCCGTCGAAGCCTATGGCAAGTCGGCGGTCGTCGGCCTGGACGGCGAGGTAGAGCATGCGTCCGCCCTTATCCACACGCTTCGTTTCGGCAACCACTACCGCAGCGCCGTGGGCGCAAAGTCCTATCTCGCCTTCTGCAACACGCGCGGCCCGGCGAATGCGCCGATCATGATCCCGCTGATGGACAAGAACGACGAGGGCCGCCGGTCGCACTACCTCACCATTCAGTGCGCGGTCCCGGACGCGCCGGCCGCCGACGAGATCGTGCTGGCGCTTGGCGCTTCCATTGGCGGTCGCCCGCATCACCGCATCGGTGACCGGTACCAGGACCTCAAGGAGCTGGGCCACGATGTTGCAAATCCTGCCGCGGTCTAAGACGCCTTCGGGCGCGGCCTATCTGGAGCGGGGCGCGGGGGATGAGGCCCTCGTCCTTATCCACGGCGTCGGCATGCGCATCGAGGCCTGGGGGCCGCAGATCGAGCGGCTGGCGGAAGGGTATCGCGTGATCGCGGTCGATCTTCCCGGTCACGGCCTTTCGAATGCGCTCGATGGCGCGCCGGACCTGCACCGTTATGTGGCATGGTTCCAGCGCTTCCTGGAGGAGGTCGATGCCGGGCCGGTCAATGTCGCGGGCCATTCGATGGGCGCGCTGATCGCAAACGGCATCGTGGCGACGGCGCCCGGGAGGGTGCGGCGGGTTGCGCTGTTGAATGGCGTCTACCGGCGGGGGCCGGACGCGCGGAAGGCTGTGGAGGCGCGGGCGCGGGAAATCGGGTCCGGCGACTTCGACCGGGTGGCGCCGCTGGCCCGCTGGTTTTCCGAGGAGGAGGCGGGAACCGACGCCTACATCCTGGTGCACGACCTGCTGCAGGCGGTGGACCCGTCAGGTTATGCCGCGGCCTACGCGGCCTTTGCCGGCGGGGATACGGTCTATGCGGATTGCTGGCCCGGGGTCGAATGCCCGGCGCTCTTTCTGACGGGGGACGGGGACCTGAATTCGACCGCCGGCATGACGCGGGACATGGCCGCTGCCGCCCGCCGGGGACGGGCCGTGGTGATCGAGGGGCACCGTCACATGGTGAACCTGACGGCGCCCGACGCGGTGAACCGTGCGCTTGCGGACTGGCTGGCGACGAGCTGAAACATTCGGTCCTCACGGACCATGGGAGGAGACCATGATACCAGACGCGAGAGCCCTGCGCGACGCCTTCGGCGCATTCCTGACCGGTGTCACCGTCGTCACGACCGTAGACGATGCGGGCGCGCCGATCGGCTTCACCGCCAACAGCTTCACCAGCGTTTCGCTCGATCCGCCGCTGCTCCTCGTCTGCCTGGCGAAGACCTCGCGTAACTACGCGACGCTGACCGGCGCGAAGGGGTTTGGCGTGAACATCCTCTCGGAAGGGCAGAAGGAGGTTTCCAACACCTTCGCCCGCCCCGTCGAGGACCGTTTCGCGGCCGTCGACTGGAGGCCGGGCCCGCACGGTTCGCCCGTCTTCGCCGATGTTGCCGCCTGGTTCGATTGCGCGACGCATGAGGTCGTCGATGCCGGCGATCATGTGATCCTGATCGGCCGGGTCGAGGGTTTCGACAACAGCGGCAAGACCGGCCTCGGCTATGCGCGCGGCGGGTATTTCACGCCGGCGCTCGCTGAAAAGAGCCTGCTCGCCTCGGCCGAAAGCCTGCTTCTCGGCGCAGTCGCCGTGCGGAACGGTGAACTCCTCCTGGTCGATGACGGCAAGGGGGGCTGGACGCTGCCGTTCGTCGAAAAGGCCGAGGGTGACGGCATGGAGGCCCTGGAGCATCATATCGCGCAGACGGTGGGTCTGACGCTCATGACCGGGCTTCTCTACTCCGTCTACGAGGACACGAAAACCGGCCAGCAACATGTCGTCTACCGCGCCGAACTGGGAGACGGGACGGCAAGGAGCGGCCGCTTCTTTCCCGTCCAGGCTCCGCCGGTGGCCGAGATCGCCGACGGTGCGGTGCGCGACATCGTCACGCGTTTTGCGCAGGAAAGCACGCTCGGCAATTTCGGCGTCTATTTCGGAAATCAGGAAAAGGGCCGCGTGCACGCCGTGGCTGCAAAGGGGTAAGCCATGAAATTCTCCCTGTTCGTTCACATGGAACGGCTGGATGCCAGCCAGAACCATCAGGACCTTTATGAGGAATTCATCGCGCTGTGCGAGATCGCGGACAAGGGCGGCATGCATGCCATCTGGACCGGCGAGCACCACGCCATGGACTTCACCATCGCGCCGAACCCCTTCGTCAACATCGCGGACCTTGCGCGACGCACGAAGAATGTGCGCCTCGGCACGGGCACGGTGATCGCGCCGTTCTGGCATCCCATCAAGCTTGCCGGCGAAGCGGCGATGACCGACATCATCGCTGGCGGCCGGCTCGACGTGGGCATCGCGCGCGGCGCCTACAGCTTCGAATACGAACGGCTCCTGCCGGGCCTCGATGCCTGGGGCGCCGGCCAGCGGATGCGCGAGCTGATCCCGGCCGTCAAGGGGCTCTGGGCGGGCGACTATGCCCACGACGGGGAGTTCTGGAAATTCCCGAAGACGACCTCCGCGCCGAAACCGGTGCAGCAGCCGCACCCGCCGATCTGGGTCGCGGCGCGCGATCCCAACAGCCACGAATTCGCCGTCGCCAACGGCTGCAACGTGCAGTGCACGCCGCTTGCCAATGGCGAGGCGGAAATCGCCAGCCTCATGGAGCGCTTCGATGCGGCCTGCGAGAAGGCGACGGGCGTGCCGCGCCCGAAGATCATGCTGCTGCTGCACACCTATGTCGGCTCCGACGAGGCCGATATCGCGCAGGCCGCGAATGAAGTGAGCACCTACTACAATTACTTCTTCGCCTGGTTCAAGAACGAGCGGCCGATCAGCCAGGGTCTCATCGAGCGTCTGAGCGAGGAAGAGCTTGCCGCCAATCCCAACCTCACGCCGCAGAAGATGCGCGAGAACATGCCGATCGGCACGGCGGACGAGGTGATCAAGCGGCTGAAGGTCTACGAGGATCTCGGCTATGACGAATATTCGTTCTGGATCGACACGGGCATGAGCTTTGCACGCAAGAAGGCGTCGCTCGAACGCTTCATCGCCGATGTCATGCCGGCATTCCGGTGAGGCCGCCATGCAGAGCTTCCAGCAATATATAGACGGAACCTTCGAAGACGGCGCGGCACGGTTCGACTCGATCGATCCGGCGACCGGGACGGTCTGGGCGGCGATGCCCGAAGCGCGCGAAGACGATGTCGATCGTGCCGTGAAGGCCGCGCAGCGCGCACTCTGGAACGGAGCCTGGCCGGCCATGACCGCGACGGCCCGCGGCAAGCTGCTCTACCGGCTTGCCGATCTCGTCGAGGCCAATGCCCGCACGCTCGCCGAACTGGAGACCCGCGACACCGGAAAGATCATCCGCGAGACCTCCGCGCAGATCGCCTATGTCGCGGATTACTACCGCTATTATGCCGGCCTTGCCGACAAGATCGAGGGCGCGACGCTCGCCATCGACAAGGCGGACATGGATGTCTGGACGCGGCGCGAGCCGATCGGCGTCGTGGCCGCGGTCGTGCCGTGGAACAGCCAGCTTTTCCTCTCGGCCGTGAAGATCGGCCCGGCGCTCGCCGTCGGCTGCACGCTGGTCGTCAAGGCCTCGGAGGAGGGCCCCGCGCCGCTTCTCGAATTCGCGCGGCTCGTGCACGAGGCGGGCTTTCCGGCGGGTGTCGTCAATATCCTGACAGGCTTCGGCCCGACCTGCGGCAGCGCGCTGACCCGTCACCCCGGCGTCGATCACATCGCCTTCACCGGAGGCCCGGCGACGGCGGCGGCCGTGGTGCGCAATTCCGCGGAAAACCTTGCCACGACCTCGCTCGAACTCGGCGGCAAGTCGCCCTTCATCGTCTTTGCCGATGCGGATCTCGACAGCGCGGCCAACGCGCAGGTCGCGGGGATTTTTGCCGCGACGGGCCAGAGCTGCGTCGCCGGCTCGCGCCTCATCGTCGAGGCTTCGGTGAAGGACCGGTTCCTCGACATCCTGAAGGCGAAGGCGGAAGCCATCCGCATCGGCGCGCCGCTCGACATGGCGACGGAAGTCGGGCCGCTGTGCACGCGCCGGCAGCGCGACCATATCGCGGCGGTCGTCGCCGCCTCGCTGGAGGCGGGTGCGAAACTTGTGACCGGTGGCCGGGCAGGAGAGGGCGGCGGCTTCTATTATGTCCCCACCATCCTCGACTGCGACGGCGTGTCCGCCGCCTCGGTGGAGACCGAGCTCTTCGGGCCGGTGCTTTCCGTGCTTTCCTTCACGAGCGAGGAGGAGGCGGTGCGGCTTGCGAACGCCACGCCCTACGGGCTCGCCTCCGGCGTGTTCACGCGCGACCTTGCCCGCGCCCACCGCATGATCAAGCGCATCCGCGCTGGCATCGTCTGGGTGAACACCTATCGCGCGGTCTCGCCGATCGCGCCCTTCGGCGGATATGGCCAGTCGGGGCAGGGGCGCGAGGGCGGGCTTGCCGCCGCGCTCGACTACACGAAGACGAAAACCGTGTGGCTCCGGACGTCCGACGATCCGATCCCCGATCCCTTCGTGATGCGGTGACGGCGATGTTTGTCGAAATCCGCACCTACCGGCTGAAGAACGGCGGCATTCCCGAATACCTCAAGGTGGTCGGCGAAACCGGCATCGCGATCCAGAAGAAGCATCTCGGCAATCTCGTCGGTTATTTCTCCTCGGAGATCGGACCGGTCAACGAGATCGTCCACATCTGGAGCTTTGCGAGCCTGGACGACCGGCAGGCGCGTCGCGCGCGCCTTGCCGCCGATCCAGACTGGCAGGCCTTCCTGCCGAAGATCCGCGACCTGATCGTCACCGCGGACAACAAGATCATGACACCGGCCGCCTTTTCGCCGCTTGGCGGCAGCGTGCCGGCCTGACGACGATATCAACCGAACCGGGAGGATGGAAACATGAAAAGCAGACTGGTAATCGCGCTTCTTTCGACGACGCTCTTGCTTGCGGGAAACGCCGCGGCTGAGGACCTGGTCTTTACGAGCTGGGGCGGGACCACGCAGGACGCCCAGAAGACCTACTGGGCCGATGCCTTCACCGCGGAGAGCAACATCGCCGTCACGCAGGACGGCCCGACCGACTACGGCAAGATCAAGGCCATGGTGGAAGCCGGCAACGTGACCTGGGACGTCGTGGACGTCGAGGGCGACTACGCGGTCCAGGCCGGCAACGCGGGCCTTCTCGAAAAGCTCGACTTCTCCGTCATCGACAAGACCAAGCTAGATCCGCGCTTCGTGACGGACTATTCCGTCGGCAGCTTCTACTATTCCTTCGTGATCGGCTGCAACAAGGACGCGGTCGAGGCCTGCCCGAAGACCTGGGCGGATCTGTTCGACACCCAGAAATTCCCCGGCAAGCGCACCTTCTACAAGTGGTCCGCGCCGGGCGTGATCGAGGCGGCGCTGCTGGCCGACGGCGTTGCCGCCGACAAGCTCTATCCGCTCGATCTCGACCGCGCCTTCAGGAAGCTCGACACGATCAAGGCGGATATCGTCTGGTGGGACAGCGGCGCCCAGTCGCAGCAGCTTCTCGCCTCCGCCGAGGCGCCGTTCGGCTCGTTCTGGAACGGCCGCCTGACGGCACTCGCCGAAACCGGCGTCACCGTCGAGACGTCCTGGACGAACAACATCACGGCAGCCGATTCCCTGGTCGTACCGAAGGGCGCGAAGAACAAGGATGCGGCGATGAAGTTCATCGCGCAGGCCACCAGCGATCAGGCCCAGGCACAGTTCGCCACCGCGACCGGCTATGCGCCGATCAACCTCGATGCCAGCACCCTGATGGACGCGGAACTGCGCAACTCGCTGCCGGACATGCAGGCGGATACCCAGGTCAACGCCGACATGGGCTACTGGGCCGAGCATCGCGACGAGATCGGCACCCGCTGGTACGCCTGGCAGGCGAAGTAAGGCCATCTCCCAAGACGATGGCGGGCCGGCAGCTGCCGGCCCGCTTCCCAATCCACTGGATGATCGATCATGGCTGTTACGGTAGCGACAGGCGCCGTCAAAACGAAGCGCGAGGGCACGTTCGGCTATCTCCTGCCGGCCTTGCTGCTCATTGCCTTCTTCTTCATCGTGCCGGTGCTCATGCTGCTCGTGCGCAGCGTGCTGGAACCGGAGCCCGGTTTGCAGAACTATGCGGTTCTCCTCGGTTCGACGACCTATCTGCGCGTCTTCCTGAACACGTTCATGGTGGCCGGCGTCGTCACGCTCGTCTCGATCGTCATCGGCTATCCGGTCGCCTGGCTGCTCGCCATCATGCCGGAACGGTGGTCGCGCATCGTGCTGGCCATCATCATCCTGTCTATGTGGACGAACCTGCTCGCCCGCACCTATGCCTGGATGGTGCTGCTGCAGCGTACCGGCGTCGTCAACAAGACACTGATGGGCCTTGGCCTCATCGACCAGCCGCTGGCGCTCGTCAACAATCTCGTCGGCGTCACCATCGGCATGACCTATATCATGCTGCCCTTCGTCATCCTGCCGCTGATGGGCGTGATCCGCGCCATCGATCCGGCGATCCTGCGCGCTGCGGCGCTGTGCGGCGCCGGCCGGCTGCAATGCTTCTGGCGCGTGCTGCTGCCGCTGTCGCTGCCGGGCATCGCCGCCGGCGCGCTGATGGTCTTCGTCATGTCGCTCGGCTATTTCGTGACGCCCGCCCTCCTCGGCGGCACCGCCAACATGATGCTCGCCGAACTCGTCGCGCAGTTCGTGCAGTCGCTGGTGAACTGGGGCATGGGGGGCGCGGCCGCGCTGGTGCTGCTCGTCGTCACCCTCGCGCTCTACGCGGTCCAGCTGCGTTATTTCAATCCGGCCCGGGGGACGTGACATGCTGCTCGACTTCGACAAGCTCGGCGGGCTGCGCACCGCCCTCATCGCCCTCGTCGCGCTGGTCTGCCTCTTCCTGATCCTGCCCATCGTCTTCATCGCCGCGCTCTCGTTCGGCTCCTCGCAATGGCTGATCTTCCCGCCGCCCTCCTGGACCTTCAGATGGTATCAGGATCTTTTCGCCGATCCGCGCTGGCTCTATTCGGCGCTGACGAGCCTGAAGATCGCGGCCATCGTCACGGTGCTGTCCGTGGTGATCGGCTTCCTTGCCGCCCTCGGCCTCAATCGTGGCCGCTTTCCCGGCCGGGATTTCCTGCGGGCGCTGTTCCTCACGCCGATGATCCTGCCCGTCGTGGTGCTGGCAGTGGCGCTTTATGCGCTCTTCCTGAAGCTCGGCCTTGCCGGCACGACGCTTGCCTTCATCATCGCCCATCTCCTGATCGCGCTGCCCTTCTCGATCATCTCGATCGGCAATGCGCTGGAAGGCTTCGACCGCTCGGTCGAGGACGCGGCCATCCTGTGCGGGGCGAGCCCGTGGGAGGCGCGGCTGCGCGTGACGGTGCCGGCCGTCAGCCACGGCATCTTCGGCGCCGCCGTCTTCTCCTTCCTCGCCTCCTGGGACGAGGTGGTGCTGGCGATCTTCATGGCCAGCCCGACCCTGCAGACGCTGCCCGTGAAGATCTGGTCCACGCTCCGGCAGGACCTGACGCCGGTGATCGCCGCCGCCTCCACATTGCTCATCGCCTTCACGATCCTCCTGATGATCGTCGCAGCACTCTTCCGCAAGGGACGAAAAGCATGACCCAACCCTTCCTCAGCATCCGCGGCATCCGCAAGACCTACGGCACGGTCACGGCCGTCAAGAGCGTCGGCATGGACATTGCCGAGGGCGAGTTCATGACCTTCCTCGGCCCTTCGGGGTCCGGCAAGTCGACCACCCTCTATATCCTTGCCGGCTTCCAGGATCCGACGGACGGCGACATCCTGCTGAAGGGCCGGAGCCTCTTGTCGACGCCGTCGCACAAGCGCAACATCGGCATGGTGTTCCAGCGTTATACGCTCTTCCCGCATCTGTCCGTCGGCGAGAACGTCGCCTTCCCGTTGCGCATCCGCCGCCGCCCGCAGGCCGAGATCGCCGAGCGCGTGAAGGCGGCCCTGAAGCTCGTGCGCCTGGAGGGGGTCGAGGATCGCATGCCGGCCAATATGTCCGGCGGCCAGCAGCAGCGCGTCGCACTCGCCCGCGCGCTCGTCTACAACCCGCCGGTGCTGCTGATGGACGAGCCGCTCTCGGCGCTCGACAAGAAGCTGCGCGAGGAGATCCAGTTCGAAATCCGCCGCATCCACCAGGAGACGGGCGTCACCATCCTCTATGTCACGCATGACCAGGAGGAGGCGTTGCGCCTGTCCGACCGCATCGCGGTCTTCAGCCAGGGCGAGATCGACCAGATCGGCACAGGTCCCGAACTCTATTCCAACCCGGCGACCCGCTTCGTTGCAGGCTTCATCGGCGACAGCAATTTTCTCGATGCGACCGTCGTGGCGAGCCATGCCGGCAAGGCGAAGCTTTCGCTGGGCGATGGCGCCGTCGTCGAAGATGTGCCGTTGCACGGGGCGTCGACGGCAAGCGGCAAGGCATCGCTGATGCTGCGCCCGGAACGCCTGTCGCTGTCACGCGCCTCGGTCCCCTCGGGCATTGCCGTGACGGTGCGGGATATCACCTTCCTCGGCAACAATGTCGAGGTCAGCACCGCGACGTCGGCCGGTGCCGATCTTTCGGTGCGCCTGCCGTTCGGCCACGAGGCGATTTCGAGCCTTGCGCGCGGCGAAAAGGCCTGGCTGACCTTCGACACGGCCTCCGCCCACGCCTTTGCCTGAATCCTGCCCCCAGCCGGAAGGCTGCTCTTCGAAAGGACGAGGGAACGCAAAGCGAGGAAGCGTCAGGTAGCGGCGGCATCCTCCATTTCCGCCATGTCCTGGAACCGGTCGGCGATGCGCGCATGAGGGCGCCCGCCGTCGGCGGCGGCGATGGAGACGACGATCTCGTCCGGGTGCGGCGCGTCGGCAATCTGGAAATTGGCGGTGAGGAAGTGGGACCGCTTGCCCGTCTCGCTCTTGTGCATCATCGGCAGCGAGAGCAGCGCGCCGGGTGCGTTGCGTGTATTGGCGAATTCGAGATAGTTCGTGCCGCCGATCGCGTTGCGGAAAGGATTGCCGAAGCGCAGGGTGTGGATCATCGCCGAGGCATGCTCGATTTCGCCGTTGATGCCCACGACGGCCGCCTTGCCGCAGGCCTCGATCTGTTCGGCCGGCATTTGCGCGAGCAGCCGGCGCGTCATTTCCTCGCTGAGCGGCCCGGCGATGCGGACGATCTGCGGCCGCAGGTTTTCCACGAAGCCCTTGCCAGCCCATGGGTTCTCGATGATGGCGGCCACGACGACGATCCTGACGGGCCGCGGCGTCGCTTTGCCGCCTTCGACATGGGTTTCTTCCAGGAAGGTGCAGATCTTTCGAATGCCGAGTGCCATGTCGTTTCCACCATCTATTGAATGTCTCCCCAGCCTAGCGCGCGACGGCGCAGGGTCTTCCTGCCATTCGGAGGAGGAAGGGGCGAACACCTCCTATGAAAACGAGTAGATTTAAGCTGCGGTGCATCGCATTATCCGGGTCCGAAAGACGGGAGTGCGTGGCGCGTTGGATCAGAAATCTCGCATACTCTCGCTGCGCGACGTGGCGAGCCAGATCAACATCGGCGGCGACCTTGCGACCGTGTTGCAGCACCTCGTCGCGGCCGCCTGCCGGCACGCCAACTGGGCACTCGGCTCGATCATGGGCATCGATGCCGCGCATGGTTATGCCCATGTCATCGTCCGCCACGATCCGACGCTCATCCAGCGGGACCTGCCCGATCGCTGGGAGCTTGCCACCAGCCCGTCGCTGATCGCGCTTCAGCGCAATGAGCCTGTCTATATCCGCGATGCGCGCGAAAGCACCGAGTTCCCGGGCTATCGCAAGGAGGCTTTCGAGCGGGACTATCGCACCGTCCTCGTCATGCCTATGGACTGTGCCGATGCCGAGGGCCGCCCGATGGTGCTGAGCGTCATTGCGCGCACCGTGACCGACGTGACCGAGGATGATCTCGCCTTCCTCGGCACCATCCTGCATCTCGGCGCGATCGCGTTGGAAAAGCAGCATCGGCTCGCGGCGGAGAAAAGCGCGTCGGAGCGGCTCGATCGGGCGCTTGCGGCCCACACCTCGCTGCTGGAGCATGTGCTCAGCGACGGTTCCGTCTCCTCGCTCGCTGCAATGGTTGGAAGGCTGCTGCCCAATCCGCTGGTCGTCGTGGACTTCACGGTCAATCAGCTTATTGCGGGACGCTCGCCCCTGGCGGATGTCGACGATGCGGCATGGCAATCGGCCGCGCCGACGGTTTTCGCGCGCGCGCTGATGCGGGCGGCGCGCGATGCGGTGGAGCGCGGCAGCACCGCTGCGGCGCCGATCTTTCTTGAGGACGGCGCGCGGCGTTTGCGTGTCTTTGCCCGCGTGGAGCCCTTGACGGTGGATCGCCAGCAGGTCGGCGCACTCGTCATCTTTCCCTCCGCGGCGGCTGAAGGCGAACTGGACCAGCTCATGCTCGACAGCGCGAAATACGCGCTCAGCGTCCAGATGATGCGCAGCTTCCTGCGCTTCCGCTTTGAGACACGCACGCAAAGCGAGCTCTTCTTCGAGATCGTGGAGCGGCGCTGGCGTGATGCAGCCGATATTGGCCAGCGCGCCGCCCGGCTCGGCCTCGATCTGTCGCTCGCACAGCAGATGATCGTCGTCGATTTTCCCGAGCGCGCCAAGGCCTTGGGCGGCGGCTCGATCGACGTGGAGCATACATTGTCGCGCGTCCTGCAGCAGGCTTCTATCGAGGCCGTGCTGGTGGCAATCGATGGCGGGCTCGTATGCCTGATGCCGTATGAAGAATCGCCCCGGCAGGAGCGCTCGACGAAACTCATGCGGCGTATCGCCGACGACCTCAGCCGCTATCTCGGCGAGGCGCCGATCGTCGTTGCCGGAAGCCGCTGCATCGGTCTTGACGACTACGCCACGGCCTGGGAACGGTGCAATCGGATGATCCGCATCGGCCGTTCCTTCGGGCTGACGGGCGCGCTTTCGACGCAGGATTTCGGACCCCTGCCCATGCTCGTTTCGGCCGCCGATGTCGGCGACGTCCGCAATTTCGTGCGTGCCAGCATCGGCGCGATTGCCGAACATGATCGTGAAAACGGAACGCCCTACCTCGAAACGCTTTCCGCCTATCTGGAGGGGGGCTGCCGCAGCCAGGCCTGTGCCGATCGTCTTGGCCTGCACGTAACGACGCTGCGCTACAGGCTGGCGCGCATCCAGGAGCTTTTCGGCATCGACGTGGAAACGCCGGAACGGCGTTTTGCCGTCGAGCTCGCCCTCCGCCTTCACAGCGTCATCGACAATCATGCTCTCGGCGAGCGCTGATCGGTCCGTTCGGATCTCCTACGAACCGTAGCAGAACTCTTTTGCCATCTCCTCCGCCCGGCAGGAAGAAGCGCCGGTCCACCCCGGCTAGCTTCCTCCCAACAAACCGCGGAGGAGAACGAGGGCATGGTGAAAGAGGCGGCAGCACTGGACGCACCGATCGATCCCGTCGCGCTGCGTCGGGCCTTCGGTACCTTCGTCACCGGCGTCACGGTCATCACCACGCTTGAAGCCGACGGCACACCACGCGGCATGACGGCCAATTCCTTCACCTCCGTCTCGCTCGATCCGCCGCTGCTGCTGGTCTGCGTCGCCAAGTCCGCTTCCAGCTATGCGGCCTTCACCGCGGCGGACTGTTTCGCGGTCAACATCCTGCATGAAGGCCAGGTCGATGTCTCCGCCACCTTCGCTTCCAAGGCGCCGGACAAGTTCCTGTCGGTCAATCACGACCGGGCGCATACCGGCGCGCCGGTGCTGACGGACAGCCTCACCTGGTTCGACTGCAGCCTGCACAACGCCGTCGACGCGGGCGATCATGTGATCCTGATCGGCCGGGTGCGGGCTTTCGGCACCAGCCCGACGGCCCCGCTCGGTTTCTGCCGCGGACGCTATGCCAGCGTGAAGGATCCGCTGCCGACGGGCTGGCTCGCCTCGCACGGCATGATCATCGGCTATCTCATCGAGGCCGGCGACGGCCTGCTGCTGCGGGCGGACGGCAAGGGCGGCTGGGTCCTGCCCTCCGCGCGCCGCCGCAAGGCCGACAGCGAACTCGTGGTGGATGGCGGCGATGCGCTCCGCCTCGTGCCGGAGGAGACCTTCCTCTATTCCGTCTTCGACGTCGCCGACAGCGATCCCGGCTATCTCGTCTACCGCGCCCGGCTGGCGGGCGAGGGGGCGGAGATCGGCCTCCCGGAAAGCCTTCGCTTCTTCCCGATCGACGATCTGCCCTACGCGGCGATCGCGACCCACGAACTGCGCTCCATGCTGCGCCGCTATGTGCGCGAACGGCAGGCGGGCCGCTTCGGCATCTACATGGATTCCCACGACGGCGGCCGCGTCGCGATGATCGACGGGCAAGCCCGCGCCTGGCTCCAGGCCTCCCAAGACCAAGGACAATGACATGAAGACGACCGTCAGCACCATCGAAGGTTCGCGCCAGCAGCTGTTTATCGGCGGCGAGTTCGTCGCGCCGAAGAACGGCACCTACATCCGGAGCTTCGATCCGACGACCGGAGAGCCCTGGTACGAATTCGCCGAGGCCGACGCCGATGACGTCGAAGCCGCCGTCGCTGCGGCCACCGCCGCCTTCCGCGATCCCGCCTGGCGGCGCATGACGCAGACCGATCGCGGTGCGCTGGTCCGCCGCCTCGCCGAATTGGTCCGCGCCAATGCCGATGCGCTCGCCGAGATCGAGACGCGCGACAACGGCAAGCTCCTGAAAGAGACCCGCGCCCAGATGCGCGCCATGCCGGACAGCTACCACTATTTCGCCGGCATGGCCGACAAGCTGCAGGGCGACACGATCCCGATCAACCGGCTCGACACGCTGAACCTCAACCTGCGTGAACCGCTCGGCGTGGTCGGCATGATCACGCCGTGGAATTCGCCGCTGATGCTGCTCACCGGCACGCTCGCGCCGTGCCTTGCCATCGGCAACACCGTCGTCATCAAGCCTTCCGAGCATGCCACGGCCTCGACGCTGGCGCTCGCCGAACTCATCCATGAAGCGGGCTTCCCGGCCGGCGTCGTCAATGTGGTGACCGGTACGGGCAGGAGCGCCGGCGAGGCGCTGACGCGTCATCCCGGCGTCGCCAAATACGTCTTCACCGGCAGCACCGCGACCGGCCGCCGCATCGCCGGCAATGCCGCTGAAAACCTCGTGCCCTGCTCGATGGAGCTTGGCGGCAAGTCGCCCCATGTCGTCTTCGGCGATGTCGATATCGAGCATGCGGTGAACGGCGTCGTCTCCGGCGTCTTCGCCGCCGCGGGCCAGACCTGCGTGGCCGGCTCGCGCTGCTTCGTCGAGGCCGGTGTCTATGACCGGTTCATCGAGGCGCTCGTGGCGCGGACCCGGCGCATCCGCGTCGGCCTGCCGACCGTCGACGACACCGATATCGGCCCGCTGGCACTCGCCGACCAGCTTTCCAAGGTGGAATCCTACGTCGCCTCGGGCGTCAGGGAAGGCGCGAAGGTCGCCGTCGGCGGCGGCCGGCCGCAGCAGGCGGAGCTTGCGCCGGGCGGCTGGTATTTCGAGCCGACCGTCATGGTGGATGCCGGGAACGACATGGCTTTCATGCGCGACGAACTCTTCGGGCCGGTCGTGGGCGTCATGCCCTTCCGTAACGAGGAGGAAATGATCGAGCTCGCCAACGACACGCGCTACGGCCTCGCCTCCGGCATCTGGACGAAGGACATCGACCGGGCGCTGCGCTTCGCCAGCCGCATCGATGCGGGCACGGTCTGGATCAACACCTACCGTTCCGCCTCCTTCATGTCCGCGAACGGCGGCTTCAAGGAAAGCGGCTACGGCCGGCGTGGCGGCTTCGAGGTCATGTACGAGTTCTCGCGGCTGAAGAACGTCATCATCGACTATTCCGGCGCCATGCAGGACCCCTTCGTCATCCGCCTCAAATAACAAGCATCGAAAGGCAGAATCCCATGAAGTTCGCAGTCTCGCTCACGATGGAACGTTTTTCGCCCGAGGTGCCGATGGCCACGGTGAAGAACAATCTGCTGACGCTGGCCCGCATGGCGGATGAGGGCGGTTTCGAGATGCTCTGGACGGCCGAGCACCACACGCTCGAATGCACCATCTCGCCGAACCCGTTCCAGACGCTCGTCTGGCTGGCGCAGCATACCGAGAACATCCGGCTCGGCACCTCGACGCTCGTCGCGCCCTACTGGAACCCGATCCGGCTTGCCGGCGAATCCGCGCTCTGCGACCACCTGACGAACGGCCGCCTCGAATTCGGCATTGCCCGCGGTTCCTATCAGTACGAGTTCGACCGCATGGCCGGCGGCATGCCGCAGCAGGAGGGCGTGGCCTACATGAAGGAGCTGGTGCCCGCGGTGAAGAAGCTGTGGGCCGGCGACTATGCCCACGAGGGCCACTACTGGAAGTTCCCGGTCACCGCCGCCGTGCCGAAGCCGCTTCAGGCGCCGCATCCGCGCATCTGGGTCGCCGCGCGCGATCCCGGCACGTTCGACTGGGCGATCGCCAACGGCGCCTCCATCCTCTCGACGCCGCTTTCCGCCCCCGCCGCGGAAATCCAGGTGCTTGCCGACAAGTTCGGGAAGGCCGTGGCCGACCATCCGGAAGTCCCGCGTCCGCGTTTCATGATGCAGCGCCGCACCTGCGTCTACGACCGGCCGGATGGCTGGGAGCGCGCCGTGCGGCACAGCATGGACTATGGCCGCGCCTTCGAGAACCTGATGCAGAACATCGGCACCGTGAAGGACGGTTTTCCCGAGGCCGTGCCCTACGAGGCGGTGAAGGGCAAGGAGAACTACAATCCGGACAATATCCGCAGGAACCTGATGTTCGGCACGCCGGACGAGGTGATCGAAAAGCTGATGGTCTATGAAGCCGCGGGCGTCGACCAGTATTGTCTCGGCCTGACCTTCAACCTGCCCTTCGAATTGCAGAAGCGTTCGATCGAGCTCTTCGTCAAGGAAGTCATGCCCGTCTTCGCCGCGCGCGAGAGCGAGCGCAAGCGGGCCGCCGTGGGACACTGATCATGGACGATACGCAAGAGCACAAGGTCGGCGAGGTCACGCTCAACTATCGCATCGACGGCGATGGCGGCGAGCCGCTCGTCTGCATCCACGGGGTCGGCTCCTATCTGGAGGCCTGGTCGGGCGTGGTGGAGCGGTTGAAGGACCGCTTCACCATCCTCACCTTCGACCTCCGGGGGCACGGCAAGTCGAGCCGCGTCAAGGGCCGCTACGAGATCGACGATTTCGTGACCGAGACGCTGGCGCTCGCCGACAAGGTCGGGTTTTCGACCTTCAACCTCGCCGGCTTTTCGCTCGGCGGCCTGATCGCCCAGCGCCTCGCGCTGACCCGCCTTCCGCGTCTGCGCCGGCTCGTGCTCCTCTCCACCGTCGCAGGCCGCACGCCGCAAGAGCGCGAGCAGGTGCTGTCCCGGCTCGCCGCGCTTCAGGCGGGAACCCCGGCCGATCACCACAATGCCTCGCTCTCGCGCTGGCTTACGGAGGCGTTTCAGGAGAAGAACCCCGACGTCATCACCTGGCTCAGAGCGCGCGATGCGGAAAACGACCCCGACTGCTACGCTTCGGCCTATCGGGTCTTGGCCGAAACGGATTTTGGCGGTTTTCTCGACCAGATCCGCTGCCCGACGCTGATCGCCACCGGCGAGGATGATGTCGGCTCAAACCCGCGCATGGCCCGCTACATGCACGAGCGCATCCCGGGATCACGGCTCGTCCTTTTCCCGGGCCTGCGCCATTCCATCCTCATCGAAGCGCCCGACGTCGTCGCCGATGCCATGGGCGATTTCCTGACAGGTACGGAGGCGGCCCATGGATGAGGCTTTGCGGAAAAAGGGCGAGGGCGTGCGCCGGCATGTGCTCGGCGACGACTATGTCGACCGCGCGATGGGCGCGGCAGACGCCTTTTCGAAGCCCTTGCAGGATATGCTCAATGAATATTGCTGGGGCATGGCCTGGACGGATGACGGTCTGGACCTCAGGCAGCGCAGCCTTCTCAACCTCGGCATGCTGGCGGCAAGCAACCGCATGCATGAATTCGGCCTGCATTTCCGCGGCGCGATCCGCAACGGCCTGACGGACAGGGAGCTTCAGGCGGCGCTTGTCCAGATCGCGGTCTATTGCGGTGTGCCGGCCGGCGTGGAGGCCTTTCGCGTCGCCCGCGCGGTCCGCGCCGAGATGGCGGGGGAGGGCGCGATTTGATTTCCGTCATTTCGGCGGAGCCTTGCGGCGCATGCTGCTTGGGAACGCCGGAAGACGCAGGAGGCGACGGGCCTCAAGATGGCTCACAACGGCGGGGAGAGGAACCCGCGCCGTCAAGGAAACGACAACGGACAGAGGGAACAAAGGCATGATCAGAACCACGATATTTGCGGCGCTCGCCGCCTCTCTCGCCCTCTCGCTGGCGGCCGCGCCGGCGCAGGCCGGCGAAGTGCTCGACCGCGTGCTCGCGGCCAAGAACCTGAAGGTCGCGACCGACGCCAACTGGGCGCCGCAGTCCTTCGTCAACGACAACAACGAGATGGACGGTTTCGACATCGACGTCGCCAAGGAGATCGGCAAACATCTCGGCGTTTCCGTCGAGTTCGTGACGCCGGGCTGGGACATCATCACCGCCGGCAAGTGGCAGGGCCGCTGGGACATGCATGTCGGCTCGATGACGCCCACCAAGGCGCGCGCGGCGCTCTTCGACTTCCCCGCCGTCTACTATTACACGCCCGCGGCCGTCGCCGTGCACAAGGACAGCAAGGCCGAAAAGCTCGCCGATCTCGAAGGCAAGCGCGTCGGCGTGACGGCGACATCGACCTTCGAGGCCTACGCCAACCAGGACCTGACGCTGGATGCCGCCGGCGCGCCGGCCTTCACCTACGAATTCAAGCCGGGCGAGGTGAAATCCTACGCCAATTCGACGACCGCCTTCGACGACCTGCGCCTCGGCGACGGCACGCGCCTCGACGCCGTCGTCTCCTCGCTGCCGAGCATCCTCGACGCCGAAAAGGCCGGATACCCGATCAAGCAGCTCGGCAAGCCGGTCTTCTTCGAGCCGCTGGCGGTCGCCGTCGAGCATGGCGATGCGGAACTGAGCGCGAAGATCGCCGAAGCCGTCAAGGCCATGCAGGCGGACGGCACGCTGAGCAAGCTTTCCGTCAAGTGGTACGGTGTCGACTACACGGTCACGCAGTAACATCCCACCGGTGCGTGCGGCCCGGCCTGCGGGCCGCACCAATCTTCAAGGAGCGGAGATGCTGTATCCCGATACCGTCGAATCGGAAGTCCTCGTCCACAAGCCCTGGTTCGTCGCCACCCTTTTCGTGGTGGTCTTCGCCGTCTTTCTCGCCTTCGACCTCACGGGAACGTCGATGGGCGAGCTGATGCGCCCGGTGATCGGCGCGCCGGCCGAAAGCGGCTTCTACGGCCGGTTCGCCATCGGCCTCGTCATCGCCGTGCTCTTCTGCCTGAACATCGTGCTGATCGGCTTCGCCTCTCTGAGGGTGCAGGTGGCGATCGTCTGGTTCGAGTTGCTCCTGCTCTTCCTCGCCTTCTTCACGACCTTCAATCTCAGCCTGCCGTTCATCGCGGAAAAACTGCCCTTCATGATCACGCAGGGCCTGTTCACAACGATCTACGTCTCGGCCATCTCGATCGCGATCGCCTCCGTCATCGCCATTCTCGGCGCGGTGGCCAAGCTTTCGACGAACGGCTTCGCCTACGCGATCGCGAGCTTCTACACCTCCTTCTTCCGCGGCCTGCCGCTTCTGATGCAGGTCTATCTCATCTATCTCGGCCTGCCGCAGCTCGGTTTCATCATCGATGCGGTGCCGGCCGGCATTCTCGCGCTCTCGCTGTGCTACGGCGCCTATATGACGGAGATCTTCCGCTCGGGCATCCAGAGCATCGACCGCGGCCAGTGGGAGGCCTCGCGCTCCATCGGCTTCGGCTTCGGGCTTACCATGCGCAAGATCATCCTGCCGCAGGCGTTGCCCGTCATCATTCCGCCGACGGGCAACCAGTTCATCTCGATGCTGAAGGACAGTTCGCTCGTTTCCGTCATCGGCGTCTGGGAGCTGATGTTCCTGGCGCGCACGCTCGGCCAGAAGACCTTCCAGCACATGGAGATGCTGATCTCCGCCGCCATGCTCTACTGGGTGGTGTCGATCTGCCTCGAACTCATCCAGTCCCGCATCGAACGCCACTACGCCAGGAGCAAAGTGCGATGAGCGAGAAGATCATCGACGTCCGCAACGTCTCCAAATGGTACGGCGCCTTCCGCGTGCTGACCGATGTGAACCTGACGGTGGAGAAGGGCGAACGCATCGTCATCTGCGGCCCGTCCGGCTCCGGCAAATCGACGCTGATCCGCTGCTTCAACCGGCTGGAGGCGCACCAGCAGGGCGACATCGTCGTCAACGGCATCACGCTGCACGACAGGATGCGCGACGTCGCCGAGGTGCGCAAGAATGTCGGCATGGTGTTCCAGCACTTCAATCTCTTCCCGCACATGACCGTGCTGATGAACTGCATGGTCGGGCCGATGTGGATCAAGGGCGTGCCGGAGGCGGAGGCCCGCAAGACCGCGCTGAAGTTCCTCGAACGTGTCCGCATTCCCGAGCAGGCGAACAAATACCCCGTGCAGCTCTCCGGCGGCCAGCAGCAGCGCGTGGCGATCGCCCGTTCGCTCTGCATGCAGCCGGCGGTCATGCTGTTCGACGAGCCGACCTCGGCGCTCGACCCGGAGATGGTGTCCGAGGTGCTGGAGACGATGACGAGCCTTGCCCGCGAGGGCATGACCATGGTCTGCGTCACCCACGAAATGGCCTTCGCCCGCGCGGTGGCCGACCGGGTGATCTTCATGAATGCCGGCCAGATCATCGAACAGGGCAAGCCGGATGACTTCTTCGGCAATCCGCAACATGAGCGAACCAAGCTGTTCCTCAGCCAGATTCTGAAGCACTAGGCAATTCCGGAGACCGTCGTCAGCCTTCCTGCACGCCGCACCAGTCGGCCGCAAAGAGCGCCAGCGTCTTGGTGATACGGCGCAGCGAGGAGAGGCTGACCCGCTCGTCGATGCCGTGGATGTTTTCCGCGATGGGACCATAGACGAGCGACGGGATGTTGCCGTGCACGGCGAAAATGGTGGCATCCAGATAACAGGCCATGACATAGGACCTGAGGTCGGCGCCCGCATGGGCGGCGGCGTGCGCGGTGCGCAGGCTTGTCTCCGCGTCGGTGCCTTCGGGCAGCTCGTAGCCGGCCTGCACGACCCCGACCCATGTGAGCGTGACTAGGTTTTCTCCGGCGAAAGCCGGATCTTCGGCCGCGATCCGCTCGATGAATGCTTCGACTTCGGCCGTGCGCATCCTCGGGTCTTCGCCGGGGTAAAAGCCGATCCGGCCCTCTGCGACGCAATCGCTCGGGATGGAGGCGATCCAGTCGCCGCCGGTGATCGTGCCGATCGTCAGGGCGACGGGGTTGGGAAGATCCTCGAACAGAGGCTTGCCGATCCGCTCGGCGATCCATTCGGCTTCCAGCCGCCTCAAGTGCCCGATCAGGCGGATCATCAGGTCGATGGCGCTCTGGCCCGATTCCGGTTCACGCGGATGGGTCGGACGCCCCTTCGTCTCGAGCCGGAACTTGATCACGCCGGCATTGGCGCGCACGAGCTGCTCGTCGGTCGGTTCCGGACTGACGATCGCATCGGCGGTGAAGCCTTCGGCGAAAAGCGTCGCCGCGCCATTGCCGGTGATTTCCTCCTCCACGACGGACTGCACCTGAACGTCGCCACGAAGCGAAAGCCCGGCTGCCGCGATGGCGTCGAGCGCGAAAATGGAGGCAACGAGGCCGGCCTTCATGTCGCCGGCGCCGCGCCCGTAGAGCCAGTCGCCATCCCGGCGAGGCTCGAAGGGCGGGGCGGTCCAGCGGTGGGGGCTTCCCGCCGGCACCACGTCGACATGCGAGTTGAAAGCGAGCGAGCGGCCGCCGGTGCCCGCCCCGGCCTTCCGGCCGACGACGTTCCAGCTTTCCGCATAGTCGACCGTTGCCGGCGAGAATGCCGGGTGCCGGCCGATTTGGGAGGCATTCGTGCGCACGCGGTCGACCGCGAAACCGCGTTGCCTCAGCGCTGCCGCGAGGAAATCCTGCGCCGCGGCTTCCTCGTTGCGCAGCGATTTGAATCGGACCAGCGCTTCCAGGAACGCAACCTGATCGTCGAAAAGCCGATCGACGGCGCTGAGGATTCGGTCGTTGATGGATGACATGGCAAGCCCTGGCAAAATATGAAGGTTGGGGCACCGTAGTCCCTGTCCCGTCCAATTCAAGCCGGTTCAGTCGAGGACGAGCGCGATGAACCATTCGGCCGCATGTTGAACTCGTTGACCGTGGGGCCCTCGGACCGATCGATCGGGAAGGTGCCGGCAACCGGCGGATAGCAGGGGAGTTTAAATTCTACATAAATTATAGAATATACTCCCTTCCGAACGTTCCGGAAGCAGGCGATGCTTTTCCCGTTGCTATCGAACTCAGGGGAAAACGACATGAAGGGTATTTGGGGCATCAATACGCTTTCGGCCATCGCGCTTTCGACGACCTTTCTTGCAGGATCGGCATCGGCGTCGGACGCGCTGGTCGATGCGAAATGGCTGCAGGACAATCTTTCCAACCCGAAGGTCCGCATTTTCGAAGTGAGCGTCGATACGGGCGTCTATGAGCGCGGCCATATTCCCGGCGCGGCGCATCTCGACTGGCATACCGACCTCGTGGATCCCCAGAAGCGGGACATTGCCAGCCGCGAGGCCTTCGAAAAGGTCTTGCGCGATGCCGGCGTCGACAAGGATACGACGATCGTCCTCTACGGCGATAACAACAACTGGTTCGCGGCCTGGGGCGCGTGGGTGTTCGAGGTCTATGGCCTCGGCAGCCAGGTCAAGCTGCTCGATGGCGGACGCAAGCTCTGGGAAGCGCAGGGCCTGCCGCTCGACACGGCCGTTCCCGATCACGCCGATTCCACCCTGGCGCTTGCCGACCGGGATGATTCCGTGCGTGCCCGCTTCGTCGATGTCGTCGCGGTCGCGGAGGGCAAGAACGATATCAAGCTCGTCGATATCCGCTCGGCCGACGAATATGCCGGCAAGATTTTCGCGCCGGAGGGCGTGAAGGAACTGTCCGTGCGCGCGGGCCACATTCCCGGCGCCGTCAACGTTCCGTGGGGCACGATCGTCAAGGAGGATGGCACGTTCAAATCCGCCGACGAGATCAGGGCGATCTATGCCGAAAAGGGTGTCGACGGCTCGACGCCTGTCATCACCTATTGCCGCATCGGCGAGCGATCGAGCCACACCTGGTTCGCGCTGAAGAAGATCCTCGGCTACGACGTGCGCAACTATGACGGTTCCTGGACCGAATACGGCAATGCCGTCGGCGTGCCGGTGAACAATATCGCCGGCACGATCTGGACCGGCAAGTAACAGCGGTTCCCGAAGGCGCGGCGCCTTACGCCGCGCGGGATGCCGACGCGGGTGGACATCCTCCCAGGTCCACCCGCATTTTCATGTCCAGCCGCCGGATCGCCATGTCTTCCATCGCCGCCCGCTCTCTTTCCGTCTCGGTGCTCGCCCTCCTTGCCGCCTGGAGTGTCTGGCTGGCGCAGGATGCTGCCGGACGGGTGCTTTCCTTCGCGCTGATCGCCGGCAGCGCCTTCGGCATCGTCCTGCAACGGGGCCGTTTCTGCTTCCTGTGCAACCTGCGGGACTTCGTGGAAAGGCGGGACGCATCCGGCGTCATCGCCATTCTCGTGGCGCTTGCCGCGGGCATCGTTCTGTACCAGGCCGTGCTCGGGGCCTGGGTGCCGGTGCCGCAACCGGATCGCCTGCCGCCGAATGCCCATGTCGGCCCGGTCGGGCCGGTGCTCGCATTTGCCGCCTTCACCTTCGGCCTCGGCATGGCGCTCTCCGGCTCCTGCCTTTCGGCGCATCTCTACCGGCTGGGCGAGGGGGCCTTTGGCTCGCTCGCCGCGCTGCTCGGCGCCGCCGCGGGCTTCCTGCTCGGCTTTTCGACATGGAACGCGCTCTATACCTGGACGGTGTTCGACGACCCGCCGGTCTGGCTTCCCGGTGTATTGGGTTATGCCGGCGCCACGATTGCAGGACTGCTCGCGCTCGGCGCGCTCGCATGGCTGGTCCTTCACAACGCCGCCCCGCCGCAGGATGCCGGCCTCCAGCCTGCCTCGTCCTTCGAAACGGTCTTCGTCCGGCGCTGGCCTCCGGTCGTCGCAGGCCTCCTCGTCGCGACGATCGGCGCCTTCGCCTATCTGCGCGTCGCGCCGCTCGGCGTGACGGCGGAACTGGGCAGTCTCGTGCGCACCGGTGGCCTGTCGCTGGACCTCGTTCCCGAGACCCTCGTCGGGCTGGACACGGTTCGCGGCTGCGTGAGCGCGGTGAAGACGGCGCTGCTTTCACCGAACGGCGTCTTTGTCATCGGGCTGGTTCTGTCGAGCTTCGCCTCGGCACTCCTCGCGGGGCGCTTCGACCCCTCATGGCCCGGTCCGCGCGGCCTGGCCGCGCGCTTTGCCGGCGGCGTGCTGATGGGGTGGGGGGCGATGACGGGCCTCGGCTGCACTGTCGGCGTGCTCCTCTCCGGCATCCAGGCTGGCGCCGTTTCGGGCTGGGTCTTTCTCGTCTTCTGCACGCTGGGCGCCGTTCTCGGTCTGGCCGGCCAGCGCCGGCTCGCGCGCAACGGCTGACGCAGCGTCTTCGCGCTGAGTGCTTGCGGTTCTAAAATAGATGCGGCGCGCGACGGGCAAGGCGGCCGCCACGATCAGGGCGAACAGCGCCGCGGCGATGCCGATCATCGTCTGAAGGTCGAACCACTCGGCCAGGGCGCCGAGGGCAAAGGCGCCGAGCGCCGGAGCGGCGCGGAAGACGAGCATATAGAGCGCCAGTACGCGACCGCGCATCGCCGGCAGGCTGAGCGTCTGCGCCATGGATTGCATCGCGATGTTGCAGACGACGTGGAACAGGCCCGCCACGGCGATGGCCGGCAGGGCGAGGAAGGCGGAGGTGCTGAAGGCGAAGACCACCAGGGCAAGGCAAATGCCGAGCGCCGCGCCGTAGCTCGTGCGCACCAGCGCGGGCGCGCTCTGTCGCCGCAGCATCCAGCTCGCTCCCACGAAGGCGCCGATGCCCTGCGCGCTCATCAGCATTGCGAGCATCTGCGGCCCGCCCTCGAACGAACCGCCGGCAAGGGCGGGGAAGAGCTCGGTAAAGGGCCGGGCGAGCAGCGAGAACGACGTCGTCAGCACGAAGAGCATGGCGATGGCCGGCTCGCCGGCGATGTAGCGAAAGCCGGCCAGGATATCGCCGGCGAGCGGTGCGGAGCGGGCCGCATGCGGCGCGTGATCGATCCAGCGCCGAACGTGTACGAGCGCCGCGAAGGTGGCGGTGAGGGCAACGGCGTTGAAGACGAAGACGCTTTCGATGCCGGCCTTGACGATCAGGAGCCCCGCGATGGCCGGCCCGGCCGTGCGGGCGATGTTGACCGCGATGGAGTTCGTGGCGATGGCCTGCGACAGTCGCCCCTCGGGCGCCAGCATGCCCGTCACCAGCATCCGCGCCGGATTGTTGAAGCCTTGCAGCGTGGCATCGATGACGGCCCAGAGCAGCAGCAGCCACGGCATCATGCCGCCGGACGTCAGGAGCAGCCAGATGGCGCCGCAGTTGAGCACCGTCAGGGCCTGTGTCAGCCGGATCAGCCGGTACGGGTTGCCGCGGTCCGCGACGGCCCCGGCGAGCGGCGCCACCCAGAGGGCGGCGATCAGGTCGCTGAGCGTGATCGCCCCGACCCATGCGGGCGAATGGGTAAGATCCCAGGCAAGCCAGCCGACCGCCGTCTTCTGCGCCCAGGCGCCCATGAAGCCAGCACATTGGGCGACGGCGAAGACGATGAAGTTGCTGCTGCGCGGCGGTGGCTTCGGGGCGGTGGAGGCTTCCTCGGCGGCGGACGTCATTGCCCCCGCCGCCCCTGCACGACGCGATCGAGAACGATGGCGCAGAGCAATATGGCGAGCCCGGCAAGGAGGCCCTGGCCCTGCGCGGCATATTGCAGGGCATGCAGCACATCCTCGCCCAGGCCCTTCGCGCCGATCAGCGCGGCGATCACCACCATGGAGAGGCACATGAGGATCGTCTGGCTGACGCCGGCCATGATCGATGGCGCGGCCGTCGGCAGGTCGACCTTGAAGAGGATGAAGGTCCGGGATGCGCCGAAGGCGACGGCGGCCTCGCGCACGGAGGCCGGGACGGACGCGATGCCGAGCGCCGTCAGCCGGACGACGGGCGGAATGCCGAAGATGATCGTCGCGATGATGCCCGACGGCTTGCCGATGCCGAAGAGCGCGATCACCGGAATGAGATAGACGAAGGCCGGCATGGTCTGCATGAAATCGAGCAGCGGGCGCACGATCGCCGCGACGCGCCTGTTGTAGCCGCACAGCACGCCGAGGGGAATGCCGATCGCAATGGAAATGAGCGCCGCCGTGCCGAGAAGGGCGACGGTCTGCATGCTCTTTTCCCAGTAGCCGAGGATGGCGAGGTAGCTGATCGCGACGAAGGTCAGCAGGAAGACGCGAAAGCCTGCGAGCTGCCAGGCGATGGCGAGGATGATCGCTATCACGACCGGCCATGGCGTCTGTGTGAGGATGCCCTCCATCACGCCGAGCATGCCGTTGATCGCCTTCGTCAGGGTGCCCGCCGCTGGCGAGACCGCGCTGCTGATCGTGGCGATGAACCGGTCCAGCCACGCGGCGGCGCCCGAGTTCCAGGCGGGATCGCTCGGGAAGGCGTCGAAGAGCGTGCGGTCGTTGAAATGAAGAAAGACGATCGGAACGAAGATGGCCAGCAGCGCCGCGGCGCCGGCGGCGTGAAGATGGCTGAACCCCGCCTTGCCCGCGTCGCCTTCCAGCCGCCAGGCGCGGAAACGGCGTTCGGCGATATGATTGGCGAGCCCACCCGCCACCAGGCGGGAGGCGGCAAGCATGCCGGTGCCGAGCAGGGCCACCAGCCACGCGCCGGTCCTGGCGTCTTCCGCCGCCTGCCGGGCATCCTTCGCCGCCTGTTCCAGGGCCGCGGCGGACCGTGTCAGCGACTTTGCGATGGGCGTACCGGCGTCCCGGGCGTTCGCGGCCTTCGCTTCGAGAAGGCGCGTCGCGGCGAGGGTCTCGAGCCTGTCGGCGCGCGCGCTCTGCCCGGCGCTGGCGCCGCCGCCAAGCGCGAAGGCGATCAGCACCACGGCGAGCAGGTCGGCGATGAGGAATGGCCAGAACGCTGACCAGAGGCGCCGCCCGGCGAGCCAGACGGGGCCGAGGACGGCGGCGGCGATGTTGAGGGAAGGCACATAGCCGCGCCGCTCGCCGATCCGCCGGAAAGCCCGGCGATAATAGGTGCTGTTGATGGCGGCGAAGCGGTCGATGGCCTCGTCCCGCGCCGTGTGGTCGCTCATGCGATGGCTCTTGCTTTCACGATGGGGTCTTGCGCGCGCGCCGGCAGGCGGGCGTTCTGGACGAAACGGCGGACATAGTCGTCCGCGGGCTGCGCCACGAGGTTCGCCGCCGTACCCGTCTGCACGATGCGGCCCGCCCGCATGAGAACGACGCGGTCGGCGATGCGGAAGGCTTCGTCGACATCGTGCGTGACGAAGACGGTCGTCTTTCCGAGATCACGCGACAGCGCCATGAACTGGGTCTGGAGATCGTGGCGGATCAGCGGGTCGAGCGCGCTGAACGGCTCGTCCATCAGGAGGATATCGGGATCGGCCGCGAGCGCCCGGGCAAGGCCCACGCGCTGTTGCATGCCGCCGGAAAGCGCGGCGACCCGCCGGTCGCCGAGGCCGTCAAGGCCGACGCGCACCAAAAGCTCGTCCGCCCGGTCCTCGCGCCGTGTGCGCGCCACGCCGCGGATCTCGAGCGGCAGGGCCACGTTGTCGCGCACGGAAAGATGCGCGAGCAGGGCATGCGACTGGAAGACCATCCCGATCCGCCGCGAGCGCAGCTCCCGCAGCGCCCTCGGCCCGAGCGACAGGATGTCGCCGCCGTCGATCCGCACCTTGCCGGCGCTCGGTTCGAGCAGGCGGTTGATCAGGCGCACGAGCGTCGACTTGCCGCTGCCGGAAAGGCCCATCAGGCAGACCAGCTCGCCCTTTTCGACCGACAGGCTCGCGCCGCCGACACCGATGACCGCGCGCAGGCGCTTGAGGACGGCGTCGTCCGGCACGGGCCGGCGGGCCTCTGCGAGAACCGCCTGCTCGTCCGTGCCGAAAACCTTCCAGACGTCCTCAAGCTCGATCATGGATCAGTTTCCGGTCCAGCCCGCGACGACATCCGGATTGGCCGCGATCCAGTCCCTGGCCGCATCGTCCGGCGTCTTGCCTTCGACGGCGATCGCGAAGGCGAGCTTGCTGACGGCATCCGTGGTGAAGGTCACCTTTTCGAGGATCGCCGCGACCTCGGGCGCGCTTTCCGCGAGCGACCCGGAATAGGCGATGTGGATCGCCGCATCCTTGTAGGCCGACTTGATCGCGGACTTTTCCAGCCAGTTCGGATCGGACGGCTCGACGAAGGTCCACGCGGCATCGTCGTGCTTCGGCTCCTCCAGCACTTCCAGCGCGTAGCGGGCGAAATTCTGGTGCGGGCCGTAGCAATAGCCGATCCAGCCGGTGCCGGCCTTCACGGCGGCGTCGAGATCGGCGGTCGCGACCGCCTCGTCCGTCGTCTGGAGTTCGAAGAAATCCGCAAAGCCGTAGTCGCGGGCGCGCACCGTTTCGATGTTCGTCGAAAGCCAGCCGGCAGCGCCGATCCAGATCTTGCCCTTGCCCTTGCCATCGGCGGAGAAGACGGCCGCCTTGGCCGGATCGGCGAGGTCGAAGACGGAGTGGATGTCGTGCTTGTCCGCCGTTGCCTTCGTCGTGCAATAGCCCTGCGTGCCGGCATAGGAATTGGCGGCGAGTTTCACCTTGCCGCCCTCGCCGGCATATTGATCGACGAGTGCCTGCTGGTTCGGCAGCCAGACATCGGTCCAGATGTCGATCTCGCCGCCATTGCGGTTCAGGGCCTCCCAGATGACGGGCACGGAGCCGGCTTTCACGGCCTCGACCTCCTTGCCGAGCTGCTCTTCGAGCAGGACCTTGACGACATAGGCTGTGCCTTGCGCGGTGGCGTAACCGGGATCGGCGATGGTGATGGGGTTTGCCTGCGCGAGGGCCGGCCAGAGCATGGCGAGCGCTGCCGAGGTCGCGAGGAGGGACTTGATCGTGAGATGCATGGTACGGTCCGTTCGGGTTGCGTTGGGGTGATATTCGGTGTTCAGGCGCGGTTCCGGCCCGCTTCGGAGGGCCGGTTGCGCGCGAGAGGGGGCAGGGCGAGCCGCTCGCGGAGCGAGCCGGTCTGCGGGCCGGGATTGAGAAGACCGCGTTCCCGCAGCAGGGGCACGACGGTGCGGATGAAGTCGTCCTGCCCTTCGGGAAAGGTCGGCGGCAGCAGCATGAAGCCATCGGCGGCGCCGCTGGCGGTCCAGTCCTCGATCTGGCCGGCGATGTCCTCCGCCGTGCCGATGACCTGCCAATGGCCGCGCGCGCCGGCGATGCGGCGGGCGAGGGCGCCGACGGTAAGGCCCTCCTTGCGGGCAAGCTCGGTCAGGAGGACCTGCCGGCTGCGGATGGAGTTCGACACGGGCAGATCCGGAAGGGGGCCGTCGATGTCGACCCCGGAAAGATCGACGTCTCCGAGATAGGTTTCGAGCAGCGAGAGCGCGACGTCGGGCTGGATGAGATCCTGCAGTTCGGCATATTTGTCTTCCGCCTCGGCCGTCGTCCTGCCGATGACGGGGAAGATGCCGGGCAGGATGAGGACGTCGTCGGCGCGCTTGCCCGAGGCCGTGCGACGCTTCCTGATGTCCTGATAGAAGCTGCGGGCCGAAACGATGTCGGTCTGCGCGGTGAAGACGACATCCGCGGTCTTCGCGGCGAGCGCTTTGCCGCTGTCCGACGAGCCGGCCTGTACCAGGAGCGGGCGGCCCTGCCGCGAGGGGGCGACGTTGAGCGGACCCTTGCTGCGGAAATACCGCCCCTCATAGTCGATGGTCTTCACGGCGTCGGGCTCGAAGAAGACGCCGCTCTGCTTGTCGCGCACGAAGCCGTCGGGATTCCAGCTCCCCCAGAGGGCGAGCACGGCATCGACGAATTCGTCGGCGCGGGCATAGCGGGCGGCATGGTCGAAGTCCGGCCCCGGATTGAAGTTGTCGCTTTCCTGCCGAAGCGACGAGGTGACGATGTTCCAGCCGATGCGCCCGTTGCTGATGAGATCGAGCGAGGCGAGCTGCCTTGCCAGGTTGTACGGCTCGTTGAAGGTCGTGGAGGCCGTCGCCACCACGCCGATCCTCATCGTCGCGGTCGCGACGGCGGCGGCGAGCGTCAGCGCCTCGAAGCCATGCGACCATTCGTCGACGCGCCGCAGGGCCTCCGCCCGGCTCTTCGGCACGCCGAGACGATCGGAGATGAAGGCGATCTCGAAGCCGGCGGCTTCGGCTGCGCGCGCGGCATCGATGTAATGCGCCGCGGTGATATTGGCATCGGCCCGCGTCGACGGATGCCGCCAGGCGGCGACATGATGCCCGCTGGGATAGAGAATGGTGCCGAGAACGATTTTGCGTGAGGACATGGCGACGAACTTGAAAGGGACAAACTGTTGCGGCTTCTCGCAAAATAATAAATTCTATAGTTTATGTAAGGAAATATGTTCTCTTCTGCGGCGCATGTCGGGTTTATTCATCGCGCCCCCGGCGGCGGGCGGAGTACCGGCCTCTCGCGCTCCCGTCCCGGCCGCAGCCGGCCAAGCCTTTGATCTGCCGAAGCCAAATCGAGGCGCCAAGCGAGGCATCCGCGTAAGCGCACCAGGCCTGCCGATATGCGGACAGTTTGGCGCGGGGGCCGATTTCGGGGGAGCATTTTTTCTCTTCGGCAGCCATTGGGCACATCGTTATCCCTTTAATCTATAGTTTTAGTAGATAATATCGCTGTGTGATTGAGCGGTGCCTGCGGTGCCGCGCCCGTTCCGGGGATCTCAACCGGCTGTCTTCAGCGCGCATTGGAGAAATATCATGGCATTTCCACCCACCGCCGCATCATCCGTTCCCACCGCCTCGCTCGAACTCGACGCCGATGTCCTCGTGATCGGCGGCGGGCCGTCGGGTACCTGGGCGGCCATCGCCGCGGCCGCGAGAGGGGCGAAGGTCGTCCTCGCCGACAAGGGCTTCTGCGGCTCGTCCGGGGCCACTGCGCCTTCGGGCACGGGGGTCTGGTATGTGCCGCCGGATCCGGCGCGCCGCGCGAAGGCGATGAACAGCCGCTGGGATCTCGGCGGCCGGCTGGCGGATCCAGCCTGGATGCGGCGGGTGCTGGACCGGACCTATGACAATGTGAACCAGCTTGCCGAATGGGGTTACCCGTTCAGCGACGACGCCGACGGCCGGTCGATCCGCAACGGCCTCGACGGCCCGGACTACATGCGCCTGATGCGCAAGCGCACGAAGGCCGCGGGCGTGAAAATCCTCGATCACAGTCCCGCGCTCGAATTGCTGCGCGATGATGGCGGCGCGGTGGCGGGGGCCGCGGGCGTCCGCCGCCAGAAGGCGGACACCTGGCTGGTGAGGGCCAATGCGGTCGTCATCGCGACGGGCGGCTGTGCCTTCCTCAGCAAGGCGCTCGGCTGCAATGTGCTCACCGGCGACGGCCTTCTGTTCGCTGCCGAGCTTGGCGCCGAGCTCTCGGGAATGGAGTTCTCGACCGCCTATGCCATGGCGCTGGAAGGCGGCTCGGTCACCAAGACGCGCTTCTACGATTGGGCGACCTTCACCTTCGAGGACGGTTCGCCGATTCCGGGCGCGGCCTCCAAGGGCGGCCGGTCGGTGATCGCGCGTGTCCTCCAGTCGCGGCGCGTCTTCGCCCAGCTCGACAAGGCCGACGCGGAGACGGAGCAGGCGATGCGCTATGCCCAGCCGAACTTCTTCCTGCCGCTCGACCGCGTAGGGATCGATCCGTTCCGGCAGCGCTTCCCGGTGACGCTGCTCTTGGAAGGCACGGTGCGCGGCACCGGCGGGCTGCGGATCGTCGACAGCACCTGCGCCACGACCGTCCCGGGCCTCTATGCGGCGGGCGATGCGGCGACCCGCGAACTGGTTTGCGGCGCCTTCACCGGCGGCGGCAGCCACAATGCCGCCTGGGCGATGTCGTCCGGCTACTGGGCCGGCAGCGCGGCCGGCGAGCATGGCCGCCACCTGCGCGGCCGCAACCGGACGGTCCTGCGCGCCGGCGGCGTCGGCGTCGCCGATGGGCCGGGCCGGGCGATCGACGCCGCGGCGCTCACCCGGGCGGTGCAGGACGAGGTCTGGCCGTACGACCGCAACTATCTTCGCTCCGGCGAGCGGCTGACCGACTCGCTCGGCCGTCTCGACGGCCTCTGGCGCGACGCCCGTTCGGCGCAGGCCGCGTCGCTCGACGAGGCGCAGCGCACCCGCGAAGGCGTGGCGATGCTGGCGACCTCCCGGTGGATGTACCGCAGCGCCCTGTCGCGGACCGAAAGCCGCGGCATGCACAAGCGCGAGGATTTTCCCGAGAAGGACGACAGCCAGCTTCACTACACGACGAGCGGCGGCCTCGACGAAATCTGGATCGGACACGAGCGCGCGCCCTCGCCCGAAGTAGAGGTGCTCGCGGCATGATCGAGGTCATCAGTGAGGATCGCTGCACGGGCTGCAACATCTGCGTCAATGTCTGTCCGACCAATGTCTTCGCCCCGGTCGCCGGGGGCATCCCGGTCATCGCGCGCCAGGATGACTGCCAGACGTGCTTCATGTGCGAGGTCTATTGTCCGGACGACGCGCTCTACGTGGCGCCCCACGCGACCGAGATCACCCATGTGACGGCCGCGGAGCTGGAGGAGCGGGACCTCTTCGGAAGCTATCGCAGGTCGATCGGCTGGATCAGGGGCGGTCGGCCCCGGCCGGCGCCGGAAATCATGCAGCGACTGGAGCACCGCTGAAGGCGGGCCGGCTGCAAGCCTCAAGGCATGAACCGCAATTGGAACGAATGGGGATTTGAATGTCTATCAATCGCAGAATGTTCGTGGCCGCGCTGACGGCCGTCATCGGGTTCGCGGCCGTGCAGGCCATGCCATTACAGGCGCTGGCGGCGGAAAAGCCGAGCGTGATCCGCCTCGCCTCCTTCGGCAACGCCGCCGGCAAGCCCTATGGCACGGGGGCGATCGGGGTTCTGCGGGCGCAGGAACTGCTGGAGAAGGAATTTGCCGCCGACGGCATCTCGATCGAATGGCAGTTCCCGCGCGGAACCGGCCCCGCGATCAACGAGGCCATCGCAAACGGCCAGCTCGACTTCGCCTATTACGGCGGCCTGCCGAACATCGTGGGGCGCGGTGCCGGCCTCAAGACCAAGGTCGTCTCATCCTATGGCGTCAGCCCGAGTTATGTCGTGGCCCGGCCGGATGCGAAGATCACCTCGATCGCCGATCTCAAGGGAAAGAAGGTCGCGACATCGCGCGGCACGATCAACGAGCTCAGCCTCTTCCGCATCCTGGGGCAGGCGGGCCTGACGCCGGACGACATCCAGTTCTTCGACCTGCAGACCGCCGACCAGATCGCCGCGATCACCTCGGGTGACATCGATGCGGTCGTCGGCGGGGGCAGCAGCGTGCTTCAGCTCGTCGAGCAGAACATCGCCACGGTCGTCTTCACGACGAAGGGCAGTCCCGCTCCCGGCAGCAATTTCGGGTCCTTCGTCGTCACGGATGCGTTCCGCGAGGCCTATCCGGACCTGACGCAGCGGGTCGTCAACAAGTTCGTCGAGGCATCCTACTTCGCTTCCGACGAGAAGAACCGCGAGGCCCTGTTCGATATCTGGGCGCTGACCGGCTCGCCGCGGTCCACCTTCGAGAAGGACTATGCCGACGAGGTGCTGAAGGATCGCCAGAGCCCGCTTCTCGACGATTTCTATCGGGCGAACGTCACCGCCGGTGTCGATTTCGCCGTCAGCCAGAAGCTGATCCGCAAGCCGTTCGACGTCAACGAATGGGTGGACGACAGCTACCTGAAGAAGGCCCTGAAGGACTACGGCTACGAGAACGTCTGGACCCCGCGCGACAGCAAGGGCAACGCCGTCCAGTTCTGACGCTTTCGGTCTGTCCCGATTTTTCGACCGCCAGCTTTCACCGGATTCCCGGTGAAGGAAAGGAGAGAGCATGTCCGACGTCACCTTCAAGGCGCCCGTCATCATCAGCGATCGCCGGCCTCAGCGGGCCGGTGCAGGAGAGGGCGCGGCGCGCTCGTGGCCTCGGCCTTGGCTGCCCGATGCGGTTGCCAGGGTGCTCCTGGGCCTCGTGCCTCCGCTCGCGCTGCTGGCCCTGTGGTCCTATGCCGTCCGGCAGGAATGGCTGGCGGAGCAGATCCTGCCCGCGCCGATCCTTGTCTATGAAACGACGCTCGACCTGCTGCTGACCGGCCAGCTTGCCGAGGAACTCTCGGTCAGCCTTGCCCGCGTCGGGGCAGGTCTTGCGATCGGCGGCGGGCTCGGCCTCCTGTTCGGGCTCGCCTTCGGGCTCTTTCGTACGCTCGACCTCTATGTCGCGCCGACGGTTCGCGCCTTCTGCCTCGTGCCGTCGCTGGGCTGGCTTCCCTTCTTCATGCTCGTCTTCGGCATCGGCGAAACGCTCAAGCTCGTCCTTATCGCCAAGACCTGCTTCCTGCCGCTGATGGTCGGGGCCTATGAGGGATTGCATAGCCGGCCGCGCAAGTACGACGACGTTGCGAGCGTCCTCGAACTCTCGTGGTTCTCGCGCGTGCGGCTGGTCGTCTGGCCGTCCATTCTGCCGTCCATCCTGACGGGGATACGCCAGGCGCTCAGCCGCGGCTGGAAGGTGCTCATCCTCGTGGAGATGATCTCGTCGGCCGCCGGCCTCGGCTATCTGATGATGTGGGGGCGCAAGGCGTTCCAGCTCGACGTCGTCTTCGCGACCATGATCGTCATCGGCCTGGTCGGCTGGGCGCTCGACCACGCCCTGACGCGCTTCCAGCACCGGGCGACCGTCTGGTCGTTCAAGGCGGCCTGACATGGCGGCGACTGATTTCTCCGCCGTGTCGCGGTCCGGCATCGTCGCGCGCGCTTTGGTGCTGCCGGCCGGGCTTCTTCTCCTCTGGGTACTGTTGGACGCCCTCGGCGCCTTGAAGGGCGGCATCGTGGTATCGCCCTCGCAGGTCTTCGGCACGGCCTATGAGGGATTTGCCGACGGCTCGCTGCCGGGCGCGGCGCTCGCGACCCTGCTGCGGGCGCTGACCGGCTGGGCCATCGGCGCGCTTGCCGGGCTCGTATTCGGCCTGGTCCTCGGCCTGTCCGGCATCGCGCGCAATCTGTTCGACCCCTCGATTTCCAGCCTGCGGCAGATCGCCCTGTTCGCCTGGATCCCGCTGCTCAGCGCATGGCTGGGAAACGGCGAGGCGATGAAGATCACGCTGATCGCCCTTGGCGCCTTCTTTCCCATGGCGCTCGGCACCCAGGCGGGCTGCCAGAACGTCCCGGCGCCGTTTCGCGAGGTCGGCAGGGTGCTGGAGCTCGATCGCCGCGCGACGATCACCGCCATCATCATTCCCGCGGCCCTGCCGTCGATCCTGGTGGGGCTGGAGCTCTCTCTCAACATCGCCTGGCTCGGCACCTTCGGCGCCGAATACCTGATCGGCACGGGCTACATCAACGGCATGGGCGACGGCCTCGGGGCCTATCTCGCGGCGGCGCGGGAATATGCCCGCATGGACCAGGTCCTGCTCGGGGTCCTGTTCCTCGCGCTGATCGGCCTCGGCCTCGACAGGCTCGTTCTCGGATTTTCAAGGAGGCTCGTATCATGGCGGACGCCCTGACGCTTTCACGACCGGCCGCGCGGGATGCCGGCGCGGTGGCCATCCTCGGCGTGTCGAAGACCTTTCACGTCGAGAACCGGACGGTGCATGCGCTCGACGACGTGTCGCTTGCGATCGCATCTGGTGAATTCATCAGCATCGTCGGGCCGAGCGGCTGCGGGAAATCGACGCTGCTGCGCTTCCTCGCCGGCCTGGACAGGCCGGACGGCGGCCGGATCACGGTGGATGGCGAGGTGGTCGACCGGCCGAGCCTCAAGCGCGGCATCGTCTTTCAGGATCATCGCCTGCTTCCCTGGCTCAATGTGGAGGAAAACGTCGCGCTCAGCCTTCGCAGCCTTGCCGGCGCGCCGGCCGACAAGAAGGAGAGGGTGCAGTCCCTCATCGACCTCGTGGGGCTGACGGGCTTCGAGAAGGCCCTTCCGCACGAATTGTCCGGCGGCATGTCGCAGCGCGCCGCGATTGCCCGCGGGCTTGCGCCGCGGCCGCCGCTGCTGCTGCTGGACGAACCGCTCGGCGCGCTCGATTCCCTGACGCGCAGCTATCTCCAGGACGAGCTCCTGGCGATCCGGGAACGGGAAAAGAGCACGGTCGTCATGGTGACGCACGATGTGGAGGAAGCGATCTATCTCTCCGATCGCGTCGTCGTCATGGAGCCGAGGCCCGGGCGCATCGCCGCGATCTTCGATATCACAAGCAGGAGGCCGCGCCACCGCGACGATCCGGATTTCGTGGCGACGAGGCGCAAGATCACGGACCTGCTCGCAAAGCGGTAGCGAGCGTGCGATCCCTTCCTGGCCTTCCTGAAATACGAGGCCAGGTTCGAACTGGTTCAGCCCTCGGCGCATCGTCGCGATGCGTCTGGGTCGCCAAGCCGACGGCTGGGCGTTTTGGCCGGAGCGGTATGGGTTGCCAGCTCGCCGGCAGTCAGATGACAGCGTATGAACCCATTTTTCGTCGCGTGAACGGGCGGCCGCGCCTCGGCACACAGATTGCCGACCTGGCGGGGACAGCGGCCGGCGAGCGGGCAGCCGACGCCATGCATGGCTCTCGACGCCGGAAAGGCGGGTGGCCGGGAGACGTAGTGGTCCTTTCGAAGGCCGGGGGCGGCCTCCAGCAGCATTTCCGTATACGGGTGGAGCGGGGCGACGCGCCTGGGGCGCGGCGCGGCAGGCTGTGGTGGCAAAATCGCAGCGCGGCTCGAACTTGCAGCCGTCGCGGTCAAGTGCCATGCCTCATGTCCGGGATCATTCAGCGGGAATGGGCAAGTGGATTGGCCGTTCAGCCGTCTTGCGCGCCGAGAGCGCCGCAACGCCGAGCATATGCCCGCGTCCCTTGAGGTCGTGCTGTCCAAGATCTTCGACAACGATGGCATCCGGAAGCACAATCTGCGCTGCGAGCTTATGGGAGATCAGCACGTCGCGGCCGAGCGTCTTGCAAAGCCTTTCGATGCGCGCCGTCGTATTGACCGTGTCGCCGAAGAACGCGATTTTGTGATGGTCGACGCCGATTTCCGCCGTGACGATCGGTCCTCCATGAAGGGCAGCCCGCAATCGCGGCACTTCCCCGAAACGGTGCTTCCAGGTCCTGGCGTGGGCGTCGATTTCGGACAGGATGTCAAAGACGCAGCGGACACAGCGGGCATCCTTGATCCCGCGGGCAAGCGGCCAGGTGACGATCGCGGCATCGCCGACATAGTCGTTGATGGCGCCCTTGTGGCGCCGCACCGGTTCCGCGAAGGTCGAGAAGATCGCCTTCAGATACTGTTGCGCGCGCAGGTCGCCGTGTTTTTCCGCATAGGCGGTCGAGCCGGCGAGATCGATGAACAGGAACACGCGCTCTTCGGTGACCGGTTGACGATAACGGCTGATCAGCATGCTGGTGAACACATCCCTGCCGAGCAGGTCGCGAACACGCAGGATGAAGATGATCAGAAGGCAGACGGCGAAGCCGTAGAGAAGCACCTCGACGGGCATGACCATCGCCTCGACGAGCGAGCCGGCTTTGATCATGCCAAGCAGGAGAAGGCCGGCGCTGGCCACCGCATAGCCGGCACTCATCAGGATTTGATAGGCAAGGAGCGACGCAAGGAGATAGGGCAAGCTCGGCAGTTCATCGATCTTCCGACGCAGTTTGCGGAAGGTCGCCCGGCGCTCGAAAGCGATGATGGGCATTCCCATGGCGATCGCATAAGCTGGCCCCACGACCGGCAGCAGCCGCCCTGGCGACATCATGACATCGTAGAGAATCCCGCTCAGCACCAGGCCGAGGACTATGAACAGCCAGTTTTGAGCAGGCGAGATTTCCCGCATGGCGCAGAGCGCTCCTTTGGCGTCGGCAGGCGTTGTCGCACCCGCGCTGTTGCGGTCCAAGTCGACTGCATTGCCGTCCATGAACGGCAGGTGCGCGCCGCAAGGGCGATCGAAGCTCCGGGGAAATGCCGGGCGGCCCGTTTCAGGGGCCGCCGGACCGCACCGGCGCTCAACAACATGATACGCTATCGTCTTTCAAAACAATCGAAAACGCTGTCGCCAAACCCAACGTGCCGCTGCACCCATTGCCTTTCCTCACGCGAGTTTGATTTCAGGAGCGCTCAACGCTTTGGAGACGATCGCGTATGTCGTCGATCGATGCGCGAATGGCGCTGATCGTTTCGCCGTCGAGCCCGACGGCGTCCTGGATGCAACGCGCGATCTCTGCCGCATGGCCTCTCAGCGCGTGTCCTTCCTTGGTCAGATGCAGGAGGACCTCGCGTTCGTCTTTCGGGTTTCGCGTCCTGGTGACCAGACCGGCCGCCTCCAGCCGCTTGAGAAGGGGCGTAAGCGTGCTGGAGTCGAGAAAAAGAATCCCGCCCAGTTCCTTCACGGTGCGGCCGTCCCGGCCCCAGAGCGTCACCATGACGAGGTACTGAGGGTAGGTGAGCTTGAGCTTGTCGAGCAGCGGGCGGTACAGCTGCGTGAAGGCGTGTTCGGCGGAATAGACGGAAAAGCACAGCATTTCCGAGACATCCGGGATGGACGGGGGCTGGCTGGCGGGCGCTGGCGTCATGGCGGTCTCCTTTCTCTCACAAATAATTTGTGCGCGATTGATTTGCAAGCAATTGACAAAGGGCCTCATCGCGCTACTTCACGACCAGCGACGGCACCCGGCTTTTCTACAAGGACTGGGGTGTCGGCCAGCCCATTCTCTTCGCTCACGGCTGGCCGCTGTCATCCGACGCCTGGGACCAGCAGATGCTGTTCTTCGGGCAGAATGGTTTCCGCGTGATCGCCCATGATCGCCGCAGCCATGGCCGCTCCGACCAGACCTGGGACGGCAACAACATGGACCGGTACGCCGACGATCTGGCGGAATTGATCGAGGCGCTGGACCTGCGCGACGTGATCCTCGTCGGTCATTCGACCGGCGGCGGCGAGGTCGCGCACTACATCGGCCGTCACGGCACGGCGCGTGTCGCCAAGGTCGTCCTTGTCGGCGCCGTCCCGCCGCTGATGCTGAAGACGGATGCCAATCCCGAGGGAACACCGCTCTCGGTGTTCGACGGCATCCGAAAGAACACCGCTACCAACCGGCCGCAGTTCTTCTTCGACCTGACCGTTCCCTTCTACGGCTTCAATCGCGACGGCGTCGAAACCAACGAGGGCCTGCGCGAGAACTTCCGCCGCATCGGCCTGCAGGGCGGCATCAAGGGCCAGTATGACTGCGTCCGCGAATTCTCCGAGGTCGACTACACCGAAGACCTTCGGCGGATTGATCGCCCGACCCTGATCATCCACGGCGATGATGACCAGATCGTCCCGCTCAAGGCTTCCGCTCGATTGGCCGCGGAAATCGTCCCGGATGCGACCCCTGAGGGTCTATCCCGGCGGATCGCACGGGCTCGCCGAGACCGAGGCCGAACGCTTCAACGCCGATGTCCTGACCTTCATTCGCGGCTGAGCGCGTCCTCAGGTCCCGAAATCCACAGAACCAGATCAGAGAAGGAAAGTATCATGTCCAAGTTTGCTGCAACGGTTGCTCTCGCAGCCACGCTTCTTTCCGGTGCCGCCGCCGCCGAACCGGCCAAGCCCACCATCGTCCTCGTGCATGGCGCGTTTGCCGACTCCTCGAGCTGGAACGGAGTCATCACCCGCCTTCACAAGGATGGGTACAGGGCCGTCGCCGTCGCAAATCCGCTGCGCGGCGTCTCGCATGACGCACGGCTCGTGTCCGATGTCGTCGACAGCATCGAGGGCCCGGTGGTCCTTGTCGGTCATTCCTATGGCGGCCAGGTCATCTCGAACGCCGCGAAGGGGCACGACAACGTCAAGTCGCTGGTCTATGTGGCGGCCTTTGCGCCGGACACTCGCGAGGCCGCGGCCGAGCTGGCCGGCAGGTTCCCCGGCGGTACACTCGGCGAAGCGCTTGCTGCCCCGGTCAAGCTCGCCGGGGGCGGCGTCGACCTCTACATCGACCAGACGAAGTTCCGCGACCAGTTCGCGCACGACGTTCCGGCCGAAGCGACGGCGCTGATGGCGGCCGGCCAGCGGCCGATCACCGAGGCGGCGTTGACGGAAAAGTCCGGCGACCCGGCCTGGAAGGCGCTGCCGTCGTATTTCGTCTATGGCGATGGCGACAAGAACATCCCGGCGAAAGCACTGGGATTCATGGCCGAGCGCGCGGGCTCCAAGCGCACGGTCGTCGTGGAAGGCGCGTCGCATGTCGTGATGGTCTCGCAGCCGCAGGTCGTCGCCGACCTGATCGAAGAGGCTGCGCGATAGGCTGACACCGACCTACGACACCAGGCCACGGCACGTGAGCGCCGTGGCCTGTCCGTTTCCTCGGCTCCGCGGTCTGCAACCTCTTCGGAAGGATTGTCATGCGGACCGTTGCTGAACTGAAACCGGCGCGCCCTTGCAGCCAGAATGTGCTCGAGATCCTTCAGTGCCGCTGCCGCGGTGGCGAGCGGTTCCTTGCCGGATCCGATCGCGACCGTTTCGCCCATCGCGTCGGTGGTGATGCGGATTGCCTTGTCCTTTCCGCCGCAATCGCTTGTGGCCACTCCGAGCCGGACACGGCCATGGGGTGCCCGGGCCGCGATCCGGCATTGTTGGCTGCCGCCGATCATGATCGGCGGCGGTGCCCGCGAAAATCCGATGCCGTAACGACCACGCGCGCGAAAGATCGGGCCGGCCACGTCCATCAGGCATGGGCGGCGTTCTTGCAGAGAGGGGATGACAAGGCCCGACAGCAACCGGCTTTTCCTCGATGCCCCGTTCGAGACCTCGCCATCCCCACCCGGATCAGCCCGCGGTGCCCGGTGCCGGCGTGTTGAGCAGCTGCTGCTCCCAAAGATAGGCGATGCCGCTTCCGGCAGCGTGCTGGAGGACCACGTCGTTCAGCGCGATGGCGGTTTCGGTCCGTGCCCAGTCGCGCTGCCACTCGGATGCCAGGGCCAGCCAGGTCATCAAGTTCACGCCCGCCGCGGCCATGCGCTGGATGGCGACCTCATGCGCCTCGACCGAAACCGCGCCCGACGCATCGGTGATGACCGTCACATCCCAGCCTTCCCCCGCAGCCTGGATTGCCGGCATCGCGACGCAGATCTCGGTCCACAGGCCGGCGATGATGAGCTGCTTGCGTCCCGTCGCCTTGACCGCATCGACCACCTTCTGATCTTCCCAGGTGTTGATGAACGTCCGGTCGATCACCTCCTGGCCGGGGAACACATCGGTGATCTGCCGAAAGAGGAGGCCGCCGCGATCGGCGATGACGCTTGTCAGGATCGTCGGGACGTTGAAGACCTTGGCGGCCTTTGCCAGCGCCGTCGAATTGTTGACCACGATGTGCGGGTCATGGCTGTTCAGGTTCGCGAGCTGATAGGGCTGATGGTCGATCAGGACGAGGACCGAATCTTCGGGACGAAGAAGCGAAGCAAGGCCATTACGAAAGGTCATGAAGACATCCTCTGTTGCCGTTTTGTGTGGGATTGGTCTGGCAATCGACAGGCGCCGGATGCGGCGCTGCCTGCGAAACGGACTCTGTCATCCCGCATCATGATGCGGTAGCGCCCTTTCGTGCTAAGCTGTGTCGCAATATGGGGAACGCCGAATGGACATGGAAGACCTGCGGACATTCGTGGAGGTTGCCGATGCGGGGGGCGTTACGTCTGCGGCGCTCCGGCTCGGCATCTCCAAGTCGATGGTCAGCCGGCGGCTTATACGGCTTGAGGCGGAGCTCGGTACCCAGCTTCTCGCACGAACCACCCGCGGCGCCGCTCTCACGGAAGCCGGTGCCACGTTCCGGGATTATGCCGCCAGGGTTTGCGCCGAGATCGACGTGGCCAGGGAAACGATCCTGCCCGCCGGTGAGCTGTGCGGCCGCCTGCGGATTGCCGCGCCGCTTTCGTTCGGCCCGACCCACTTCGCCCCGGTGCTCGCGGACATGGCGCGACGCCACCCGCAGCTCCACATCCACACGTCCTACAGCGACCGCTTCGTCGATCTCGTCGCCGAAGGTTTCGATTGTGCGATCCGGATCGGCACTCTCCAGGATTCCAGCCTGATCGCCAGGCGCATCGGGCCGCTCCACGGGAAGTTCGTCGCGAGCCCGGATTATATAAGGACGCATGGATCCCCGGAAACGCCGGAAGAGCTCGTCGCCCATCAGGCCCTCATGCAGGGCATGGAAACCTGGCAGCTTATGGATGGTGACAGGGTCATGACGGTCAACCCGCGGGGGCGCTTCAAGGCCGACAGCGGAGTGGCTCTTGCCGTGGCCGCGGCAGCCGGGCTGGGTATCGCCGCGCTGCCCGACTACCTTATCCAGGACTACATGGCGTCCGGCGCGCTTGTTCCGGTCATGACGCGCCATCCACCGCCACCAGCCGGCATATTCATTGTCCGCCCGCCGGGGCAGCATCCCGCAAGGAAGGTGCGGATCCTCACCGAAATGCTGATCGAGTGTTTCGAACAGGCACCAGACCCGGCGTGAGCGCCATGAGGGGCAAGCCTACGGATTGCCTTGGCAGGCCTGCAGTTCGAGCCGTAGCGTGTCGACCAGTTCGGCCGCCGGCATTGTACGCGTGAGCGGCGCGCCTTGTCCGGCCCATTGCGCCCCGAAGCCGTATTCCCCTTTTGCCTTGGCGGCGGCATGGAGGGCCTTGCCTGCGTCGTAGGCGATCGGATAATCCGGCGGGAGGCGGTTTCCGACCGTCCTTGCAAGTGCGGTAAAGCGGTTGGCAAGCGCACGGGCCGGCCGGCCCGATATGAGCGGCGTAAGCGTGGTGTGGTAGGCTGCCGGCCCGGCAAGTGCGGCGCGGTACGCGTTGTCGGCAGCGGACTCGGGACAGGCGATGAACGCCGTGCCGAGCTGTGCTGCGGCCGCACCGAGGTCGAGCGCTGCGGCGATGCCCGCGCCGTCCATGATCCCCCCGGCTGCGACGACGGGCAGGGAGGTGTTCTTCACCAGCAACCGGGTCAGCGCCATGGTGCCGAGCGCATCGTCGGGTGCGGCGGGATCGAACATGCCGCGATGCCCCCCGGCCTCGATCCCCTGCGCGACGATCGCGTCGATTCCCGCAGCTTCGACTGCCCGTGCCTCATCGAGGCTGGTTGCTGTGGCGAGCATGAAGATGCCGCGCTCACGCAACGCCGACAGCACATCGGCAGGCGGCAGCCCGAAATGGAAGCTGAGAACCGGCGGGGCCGTCTCCAGCAGCATCGCCACCATGTCGGCGTCTTCCGCAAGGCTCTTGTAGATCGTGCGGAGCGTTGCGGGCGGCTCCGCACCGAACTCGGCGAACAGAGGGCGCAACCATCCAAGCCATTCCGCCTCGCGTGCCGGGTTGGCCGACGCCGGCCCGTGCACGAACAGGTTGACGTTGAATGCCCGTCTGGTGCGTTCGCGCACTTCCGCGATCATCGAGCGCGCGCCGGCGACGTCCGTCGCGCCCACCCCGATGGAACCGAGGGCGCCCGCTTCCGAGACGGCAGCCGCCAGTTCGGGCGTCGAAACACCCGCCATGGGAGCTTGGATCAGGGGAAGCGAAAGGTCGAGCTGATCGAGAATGGACATGCCAGGCCTCTTCTGGAACCGTATATGAAACACCCTCGCGACGTGAATTTGGACGAGCGCCGCTAAAGCCAAAGCGCCCCTTTGCGCCCGCGAGCGTGGGAATGGGTTTGCCGTTGATTCGAAGCGCTGCATTTTTGACATGCAGCCCTCCAACCGGAATTCTGAATCTGCGAGGCAAGCATAGAGCGCGCGCCCGGATTGTCTCCCGAAATCTATCCTGCGAGGAATTTGTGGCGCGAAGGCCGGCCGCGTCGGACCATCGCCTCACCAGACGGCCCGCAGCATCATCTCCGCGCCGAGAAGCGCAAGGGCGATCAGGAAGCAGCGCTTGAACATGGCCGGACTGACCGCTTTCCTGACGTGCTGGCCAGCCCACATGCCGATCAAGGCCGGAACGACGGCGAGGCTCGAAAGCGCTGCTCCATCAAGCTGAAATGCCCCTTGCAAGGAAAGTCCGGCGGCGAGCGCGACGGTGGAAACGGTAAAGGAAAGACCGAGGGCCTGAACGAGATCATCCTTCTCGAAGCCGAGGGCTTGGACATAGGGTACGGCCGGAATGACGAACACGCCGGTTGCACCGGCGATGAGGCCGGTGGCAAGCCCGATCACCGGCGAGAGCCACGCTTCATGAGCCTGGCTGACATGATAGGGCTTCGCCAACAGCGTGTAGACCGCATACACCGCGAGCGCGAGACCGAGCAGGGCGGTGGTCAGGCTGGTATTGCCGCCCGCCAGCATGGAGGTACTGCCGAGCGTGCCGACAAGAACTCCGGCCATCATGGTCCAGAGCCGCCGCACGATGCCGACAAGGCTCGGACCGGAAACGAGTTGCCAGACATTTGTTACGAACGATGGGACGATGAGCAACGATGCTGCCGCAAGAGGCGACAGGAGCCCGCCGAGAACACCCATGGCGACCGTCGGGAGGCCCATTCCCGTGACGCCTTTGACGATGCCGGCGACGAAAAACGTTGCTCCGGCAGCAAGCAGCAATGAGATCGATGCATCATTCATGATGCTTTCTTACGCGCCGCGCCGTCATCCACAATGCGGCAGTTCCGTATCCAGCCTTCGTCTGGACCGAAGGCTATGGCGCGTGTAACGTTTTAAGGATGCGCTTCGACTTCATCGACCTGCGTCTCTTTCTCGCCGTGGCTGAGGCTGGCAGCATCACCCACGGAGCGGCGCAGGTCGGTCTTTCGCTTGCAGCGGCCAGTGATCGCCTGCGGGAAATGGAGGCCACCGGAGACGTCCGCCTGCTCGAAAGGGGACGCCGGGGCGTTGCGTTGACGGAGGCGGGGGAGGCACTTTCCCACCACGCGCGCGAAATCCTGAATCAGGCGACCCTCATGCGTGGGGAAATGGGGCGCTACGCGAAGGGGCTGCGCACGAATATCCGGGTGGTCGCAAATACGGCAGCCATCGTGGAGGTTCTTCCAAGCCGCCTGTCGCCATGGCTTGCCGCGCATCCTCAAGTCGATGTCGAACTCCGGGAGCGTCAAAGCCAGGAAATAGCCCGAAGCATCGCCGCGGGCTTTGCCGATATCGGCGTGTTGTCGGATGCGGCCGCCCATGAAGGTTTGCTCCTCAAACCCTTTGCGGTGAGCAAACTAGTCGTGGTCTCGGCAAAGACACATCGGCTCGCAATGGAAAAGGAAACCCGGTTCGCCGGTCTTGCCGAGCAGTATTTCGTGGGCCTGGAGGGCGGCGCATTGCAGGATCACATCGACGCTCAAGCGGACAGGATAGGCGTACGGCTCCGATACCGGGTGAGACTGCGGACGTTTGAATCCATATGTGCGGCGGCAAGTGACGGCGTCGGGATCGCCATCGTGCCGGATACGGTGGCGCGGCGGTGCAAGCGAGCCTATCCGTTGGCGCTGACGTCCTTGGCAGATGCATGGGCAACGCGAAATCTCTCCGTATGCGTGGCCTCCGGACGCGATCCGACCCCGACGGTTCAAGCGCTGTTCGACCATTTGGCCAGTGCATGATCCGAGCCCTTCCGGCCGGGCCGGCCGCCGGGCAATGGCCGTGCATTTCGACGCTGCGCCAGGACGGCAAGCCAGATCATCCCGGGTGGGGGAACCACGCATCGCAACTGAATTGACACGCCCTCGGATAGACGAAGGGCGCTCGACCCTTTCGGGGAGCGCCCTTCTGGACCCGGACGACTACGAACGCGCGAGGCAGCACCATCGCTGCAGGCAGTCATCGATTACGGGTGGTGAGCGATAGATGGGGGGAGGGTGCCGGGATTTCAAGGCCGTCCGGGTCATCCATCGTGCGAACGGGCAATCCGAGGCAAACATCGCAAATGCCGCAGCCATCATCGTCCATCGGCTGGTCCGCGCGCTCGCAACAGAGGCAGACGGCTGCACATCGGAGGCGGCCCTTGCTTCTTGCCGGGACCATGATTTCCATCGCATCGTCCGATGCGGCATTGGTGACGAATTCCTTCATCGCCCGTTTCTCCGTTGACCTCCGCAGCAAAAGATAAGAGCTGCGGGGCGCTTTGCAATGGCAATTCCTCGCCAAGCCAAGAGCCTTTCACGCCGGGGATGGACTCTCCCGGCGCCGCATGCTGTTCTGGGGGCCGGAGGGACAGGTATGGCGTATGAATGGGATCCCCGGCGCGCGCGGCGCGCACGCTTGATCAGGCTGGCGGCGGCGGTAGCGATCAGCGCGTCGGCAATAACGGTGCCCGTCGCGGTCCTGCTGGCGGCCGCGCCGATCTGACATCCTCACCAGAGGCGGCGGTCGGCCTTTGCAACGATCATCGGCATGGCCGCGGCGCCGGCGGTTCCGAGGCGCAGGCGCTGAACGAGATTGCCGAGCAGGGCGGTCGCGGCGATCGTGAGCGCAATCCGCAGCCAGGAATGGTCTTCGCGCGGCCGGCCGGCCCGGGGCGAATGCCGATGCATGGCATCTATTTGCCTTCTCAAAGCAGCGACGTCCTTTCGGAGCGCGGCGAGATCGCGGTGAATATTGCCGCGCGAAGCGTCGCGTTCGGGCGCCTCGACCATATCGCCGTCCTCCTCGACCTCTGCAAGATACTCCCGAAGCTGGGCCGGGCTGTCGAAACCGCTTGTTCTCACATTCACCATCGCTCTCTCCTGTCGTCTCGTGGTTTCGCTTCAACGCGCAATGCGCCGAAAAGATGCGTGTTGAGCGGCCGGACACAGGGCGCTTGTCCCGCGCCAATGGTGCACTATCTGCATCAGCCGGAACGATGTGATCGGTCGCGCAGACGGCGCAGGAGAAGATGCGATGGCACAGAACGATCCGTTCGAGCTTTCCCGTTTCGTTGCAGCGCAAGATCGCGTCTTCGACACGGCCCTTGCCGAGCTCGGCGCGGGGCGCAAGGAAACCCACTGGATGTGGTTCATCTTCCCGCAATTGCGTGCGCTGGGGCGGTCGCCCACCGCGAATTTCTACGGCATCGGCTCCATCGAGGAGGCCCGCGCCTATCTCCGGCATCCCGTCCTTGCCGACAGGCTGGCGCGCGCGGTCGATGCGGTGCTCGGCGTGTCCGGCCGCTCCGTCCATGAGATCTTCGGTTCGCCCGATGATCTGAAATTCCGTTCTTCGATGACCCTGTTCGGCGAAGCTGCCGGGGCGGAGGGGCAAAGATTCCGGCTCGCCCTGGAACGATTTTTTGCCGGCGAGCCCGATCCGCACACGCTCGAGCTCATGCAGGCCGCCGCTTCCAGTCGCGGCCCCTCTGATCGCGCGTGACGCGATGGCGCAGCCGTTCTTCACCATCGGCCATTCCAACCTCGACCTTGCGGACTTTCTCGCACGGTTGCGGTCCGCAAGGGTCGAGCGCCTCGCCGATATCCGCAAGATGCCGATGTCGCGGGCCAATCCGCAGTTCAACCGGGACACGCTGCCCGACGCGCTTGCCGACGTGCAGATATCCTACGAGCATATTGCGACACTCGGCGGGCTTCGCGGCCGCAAGCCGGCCTTGCCGCCCGACATCAATGGCCTGTGGAAGAACAGGAGCTTCCACAACTACGCCGACTATGCGCTATCGGGCGAGTTTCGGGAGGGTCTCGAGCATCTGCGCGCCGAAGGGCGCCGGCGGCGTTGCGCAATGATGTGCTCGGAGGCGGTGTGGTGGCGGTGTCATCGCCGCATCGTCGCCGATTACCTGATCGCTCAGGGCGAAACCGTCTTCCACGTCATGGGCGAAGGCCGCCTTGAGGAGGCTCGCCTGACACCGGGCGCCGAGCCGAGACCCGATGGGACGGTGGTCTATCCCTCGCCCGATGATCCCGTTCCGTAACGGGGCGAGGCAGATGGAGGTTTGACAAAAAAGCGTTGCGCGGCCCGTTGCGAGGGGCGGGCCGCGCGTCCTGGGAGGACCGTTGGGGTTGCCTCAGCCGAGGCGGGCGCGTGCGCCGTCGGACAGTTCCTTCAGGATGATGGCGCAGGAGGTCGCGCCGGCATCCAGCACGCCGAGCGAGCGCTCGCCGAGCCGGCTGGCGCGGCCGATCTTCGCCACCAGGCCGATCGTCGAATCGCGCCCGGCCTCGGCGGCCGCAACGAGTGCTTCCAGCGCCTCGCCGAAGGATTTGCCCGCCGCCGTCGCCGCGTCGAAGGCCTCGACCGCCGGAACGAACGTGTCGAGCAGCGTCTTGTCGCCGACCTTGGCCGAGCCGATCGACCGGATGCCGGAAAGGCCGGCATGCAGCATCCTGCTGTAGGCCGCCGCGTCGATCGTCTCCACGCCTTGGATCGTCTCGGCGAATTCCGTGAACATGACGCCGTAGAGCGGGCCCATCGAGCCGCCGATCTCCGTCATCAGCACCGTGCCGAGCGTGTCGAGGGACTGGGCGAGCGACGCGTCCTTGCCCTTCAGCCGCTCGGCGGCCATGCCGAAGCCCTTGGCCATGTTCACGCCATGGTCGCCGTCGCCGATCCTGCCGTCGATCTCGCTGAGATAGGCCCGGTTCTCGACGATCCGCTCGGCCATCGAGAGGACGATCGCGCCGGAAGACGCATTGTCGAAGGTCTGCATGGGGCTTCCTCCCGTCACAGGATGATCGTGCAACGCGTCTCGACATCGAGCAGCGTCTTCAGGTCGTCGTCGAGCGCCATGACGGTCAGCGTCGCGCCGACCATTTCCAGCGAGGTGAAGTAGTTGCCGATCCAGGTCTTGCGGATCGTCAGCCCGCGCGCCGAGATCTCGCTCTCGATCGTGTCGTTGAGGATGTAGAGCTCGTTGAGCGGCGTCGCGCCGAGGCCCGAGACCAGCACGGCGACCTCGGTGCCGGCGGGAAGGTCGTGATCGTCGAGCACGATCTTCACCATGTCCCTGGCGACCGCCTCGGCCGTCTTCAGCGTCTCGACGCGCACGCCCGGCTCGCCGTGATGGCCGATGCCGACCTCCATCGTGCCCGGCTCGATCTGGAAGTTCGGATGGCCGACGGCCGGCAGCGTGCAGGGGCCGAGGCCGACGCCGATCGAGCGGCAGTTGTCGATCGCCTTCTGCGCGGCGGCCCGCACCTCCTCGAGGCTCGCGCCGGTCGCCGCCTTCGCGCCGCCGATCTTCCACATGAAGATCTCGCCGGCAACGCCGCGGCGCTTCTCGCGTTCCGCGATCGGGGCCGAGCAGACGTCGTCGTTGGCGACCACCGTCGCGACCTCGATGCCGTCCTTGGCGGCAAGCTTCGTCGCCATCTTCACGTTCATGTTGTCGCCGGCATAGTTGCCGTAGAGCACGACGACGCCCTTGCCGCCGTCGGCCGCGCGGATGGCGTCGTGGAAGCTCTTGGCGGTCGGCGAGGAGAAGAGCTCGCCGACGGCGACTGCATCGAGCATGTTCCTGCCGGCATAGCCGATGAAGGCCGGCTCATGGCCCGAGCCGCCGCCCGTCACAACGCCGACCTTGCCGGCAAACGGGGCGTCCCGGGCGACGACGACGCGCGGGTTCTCCGCAAGGCGCACGATATCCGAATGCGCCTTCACAAAACCCTTGACGGTATCCTCGACAACAAGGTCAGGGTCGTTGATGAAACGCTGCATGGTAACTCCTTGAGAATTGCGAGAGCCGGTCCGGGCTCAAAGAATGGTGTAGCCGCCGTCGATCAGAAGATCGGCGCCGTTGATCATGTCCGCGCCCGGCGAGACCAGGAACACGGCGGCGGCGGCGATCTCTTCCGGGAAGGCGAAACGGCCGGTCGGGATGCGCTTCCTGGCGGCGTCGCCCTTCTCGCCGGCCCAGGCCTTCTTGCCGAGTTCGGTGAGCACGATGGTGGGCGAGATCGTGTTGACGGTGATGCCGTGTTTGCCCCATTCGGCGGCGAAGGTCTTCGACATGCCGATGACGCCGAACTTGGAGGCGCAATAGGCGACGTGCTCCTCGATCGCCACCGTGCCGGCCTGCGAGGCGAGGTTGACGATCTTGCCGCCCTTGCCGTTGGCGATCATGCGGCGGCCGACCGCCTGCGTGACGAGGAAGCTGCCCTTGAGGTTGATGTCGATCGTCTTGTCCCATTGGGAAAGCGTCAGGTCTTCGGCCGGGGCCAGCGCGACGATGCCGGCGCTGTTGACCGCGATATCGATGCCGCCGAAGGCTGCGGCCACGTCGGCGACGGCCTTTTCCACCGAGGCCGGGTCGGAGACGTCGCAGACGAAGGGCTTCGCCGCACCGCCGAGCTCTTCCGCCTTGGCCTTGGCGATGTCGGCGTTGATGTCGAGCACCGCGACCTTCGCGCCCTTGGCCGCAAAGGCCGTGGCGATGGCCGCGCCGATGCCGGATGCGCCGCCGGTGACGAGCGCGACCTTGCCGTCGAGCGGGAAGTTGAGGTCGATCCTGGGAGGTGTGTCGGTCATCGGTTCAGCCTTCGTATCTTGAGAGAGCGGGGCGGCGGGGCCGCCCCGCGGTTTTGCCCGTTACTTGCGCATGTCCAGCAGCTTGTCGACGTTCTCGGTCGTGACCGGCGTCCACGGAACATTGTATTCCTTGTCCTTGCCGTCGTTGAACGGCATGTCCGGGTACTGCGCCCAGATGTCGGACTGCGGCTTGTAGTCGCCCTTCTTCGCATGGAAGATCGCGAGGTCCAGCGCGCCCTGGGCCTGTGCGCGGGCGTCCTGGAGGATCGAGGTCATCGTGCCTTCCTTGACGGCGGTCAGCGCGTCGGTGATGCCGTCGATGCCGGCGATCGCGAAATCGTCGGTCTTCAGGCCCGCCGACTTGATCGCCTCGATCGCGCCGAGTGCCATCTCGTCGTTCTGGCCGATGACGCCGTTGATCTGGCCGGGATGGGAGGTCAGCCAGTTCTCCATCAGCGTCTGGGCTTCGGCGCGCGACCAGTTGGCGGTCTGCTGCTCGAGGACCTTGACGTCCGGGCACTCGGCGAGCGCCTTCTGGTTGCCTTCGAGGCGCGAGATCTGCGCGGACTGGCCGATCGGGCCCTCGATGATCACGACATTGCCCTTGCAGCCGATCTTGTCGAGAACGGTCTTGGCTTCCATGTAGCCGGAAATCGTGTCGTCGGAGCCGACATAGGCGGCGAGCAGGTCGGAGTTCACGCGGGTGTTGGAGCCGACGACCGGAATGCCGGCGTCGCTGGCGGCCTGCACGGCCGTCGCGCCGGCTTCGATGTCGATCGGCACGAAGATGATCGCATTGAACTTCTGCGTGATCATCGTGTTGAACTGTTCCTGCTGGACCAGCGCGTCATAGCGGCCGTCGAAGACGGTGAGCTCGACTTCGCCGCTCTTGACGGCGGGGTGCTCTTCGAGCGCGGCGGACCAGATCTGCATGAATTCCGCGTTGAGGCCGTAGGGGGCCGCGCCGATCTTCAGCTTCTCCTGGGCCATGGCGGACGAGGCGAGCAGGGCGGTCGCCGAGGCGAGCGCGATCATCAGTTTCTTCATGTCATTCTCCTCCTTTGAGAATTCCGGCCGCACTTCGGCGTGCCGTTTCGTCCACGGGCGCGGTAAGACGCCCGGTTCCTGTCGGGCTAGAGCATCGAAATGCCCTAGCGCTTTGTTTTCATGGCAATTCCGGACGCAAAACCGCTGCGCACTTTTGCTGGAACTGCTTTAGACTCCCTGGTTTCGCTTCTGGTCGAGCATGACGGCGCCGACGATGAGGGCACCCTTGAGGACCTGCTGGTAGTAGGACTGGATGCCCATCAGATCGAGGCCGTTGTTCATGACGCCGATGATGAGCGCGCCGATCAGTGTTCCCGTCACCCGGCCGACGCCGCCCGAAAGCGAGGTGCCGCCGATGACGACCGCCGCGATGGCGTCGAGTTCGTAGGCGATGCCGGCCTGCGGCAGGGCGGAGCCCGTGCGGGCCGAGAGGATCATGCCGGCAAGGCCCGACAGCGCGCCCGAGATCACATAGACCATGAAGCGGATGCGCGTGACGTTGAGGCCGGAGGTCTTGGCCGCATGCGGGTTGCCGCCGACGGCATAGATGTAGCGGCCGAAGCGCGTGCGGGTCAGCACCCACCAGGAGACGAGGAAGACCACGGCGAGCAGGATGACCGGCATCGGAATGCCGAGGATGTTGCCCGTGCCGATCCAGCGGAATTCCGGGGAGAGCGCCGGCACCGGCTTGCCGCCGCCATAGATGAGGGTCGCGCCGCGGGCGGCCGAGAGCATGCCGAGCGTCGCCACGAAGGCGGGCACGGAAAAGCGCGAGACGATGAAGCCGACCAGCGCGCCGCAGCCGACGCCGACAAGGATGCCGACGGCGAGCGCCACCACCATCGGATAGGGCGCGCCGGCGATGCCGGCCGTTGCCGAGCTCGTCACGAAGCTGGCGCTCACCATGCCGGCCAGCGCGACGACCGAGCCGACCGAAAGGTCGATGCCGCGCGTCAGGATGACGAAGGTCATGCCGATGGCGAGCACGCCGTTGATCGACGTCTGCAGTAGCACGTTGGAAATGTTGCCGGGCGTCAGGAAGAACTGGTTGGACACCGACAGGATGCCGACGAGCAGCAGGAAGGCGAGGAAGATGCCGTATTCCTGCACGATCAGCCGGCGGCGATCGGAATTCAGCCAGCTGCTGGCGGTCTTGTTCTCGATACTGGACACGGATGTCACCTCTTGCCATGCGGGGTTGGATGCGTCGGTCGGGTCTCGTTCCGGTCAGGTCGACAGGTGCACGAGGGACTGGGCATCCGTTTCCTGCCGGTCATGAATGCCGGCGGATCGTCCCTGCCGCATGACGAGGATGCGGTCGGACATTCCCAGGATTTCGTCGATTTCGGAGGAGATCATCACGACCGTGCCGCCGCTCGCGGCAAAATCGCAGATGATGCGGTAGATTTCGCGCTTGGCGCCGACGTCGACGCCGCGGGTCGGCTCGTCGAGCAGCAGGACGCGCGGCTGGCGCAGGAACCATTTGCCGAGCACCACCTTCTGCTGGTTGCCGCCGGAAAGGCCGGAGACCGGCATCGTGTCGCGCGCGGCCTTGATGGCGAAGCGGGCGATCATGTCGGCGCTGGCCGCCTGTTCCTCGCTCCTGCGCATCACGAAGGCCGGGCTCATTTCCGGCAGGCTGGCGAGGCAGATGTTGTTGCGCACGCTGTCCGTCAGGTTGAGGCCCGTCACCTTGCGGTCCTCGGTGACGAAGGCGATGCCCTCGGCCATGGCGTCGGAGGGCTGGCGGATGCTGACGGCCTGGCCGTCAAGGCGGATCTCGCCGGATGACGGGCGGTCCATGCCGAAGAGGCAATTGAAGATTTCCGTGCGGCCGGAGCCCATCAGGCCGTAGATGCCGAAGATCTCGCCCTTGCGCGCGGTGAAGGAAATGTCCTCGATCTTGCCGGGCGCGGAAAGGCCGGAGACTTCGAGGCCGGCGGTCTCGGTCGGCGTGTTGGTCTTGATATATTCCTCGCCGAGCTCGCGGCCGACGATCATGCGGATGAGGCCGGGGCGGTCGATATCGGCAAGCTTGCCCGCGCCGACAAAGCCGCCGTCGCGAAAGACCGTGTAGCTGTCGGCGATCTGGAAGATTTCGGAAAGCCGGTGCGAGACGTAGACGATGCCCTTGCCCTCGGCCTTCAGGCGCTCGATCGCCGAAAACAGGTGCTGGGCCTCCTTCTCGCCGATCGCCGAGGTCGGCTCGTCCATGAAGATGACATCCGCCTCGTGGCTGAGCGCCTTGGCAATCTCGACCAGCTGCATCTGCGCGACCGAGAGGTTCATCATGTATTCTTTGGCGGAGATGTTGAATTCCAGGCGGTCCAGCAGCGCCTGGGCGTTGCGGTTCATCGTCTTGAAATCGATGCCGCCGAAGCGGGTGGACGGTTCGCGGCCGAGATAGATGTTTTCGGCCACCGTCATATGCGGAACCGGGCTCAGTTCCTGCTCGATGATGGCGATGCCGGAGTGGAGCGCTTCCGCGGGACTGTTGAATTCGACGGGCTTGCCGCGATGCAGGATCGTGCCGCCGTCGCGCTTGTGAATGCCCATGAGGATGGAGAGGAAGGTCGACTTGCCGGCGCCGTTGCCGCCGCACAGCGCATGCACGGAGCCGCCCGCAAGTTCGAAGCGGCCGTCGCGGAGTGCGGCGACACCGCCGAAGGACTTTTTCAGTCCCTCCACCTTCAAGAGTGGCTGCATGTCTTCCTCCCGGCATTTCAGGAGCGATGCTCTCTCCATCGCGTATTTACAAATTACACCTTAGTGTCGACATATGTCAAGTATGCAAAGTGACAAAGGATGGGATTGATCTGTCATTTGTAAAAAATCGATTTAAAGTGTCTGCCGTGCGCCGGCGGGGCGGGTATGTGCAGGCGCTTGCAGGCCCCGGAAAACTCTTCTACGGAAATGAAGAAAGACGAGCGGGGAGGGCGCCATGCAGGATCGGAACGCGGCTTTGCAGGAAGGGGCGCGGCTGGACGATCCCGAACGTGCCTACCGGGTCCTGATCGCCGATCTCGTCGGCCTGCGGTTCGACGGCGAGGGACGTCCGGATTTCAGCGAGGTCGCGGCGCATGTCGCGCAAAGCGGCGGTGTCTTCCATGACGCGGCCTTCGCGGGCGAGGCGCTGCCGCCGGGCATCCATTTCTTCTACCGGCCCGACCTCAGCACCGAGGCGGATATCCTTGCGCAGACGGATCGCGGGCAATATGACGCGCTCATCGCCGCGGCGACCTTCATTCCGCGGCTGGCGGTCTTTCCGCTCGGCGGCGTGCGCATCGGTGCCGGCACCGGCAATATGGGCTCGCTCTCCTGGGGCGGTGGCAATGGCGAAGGCGGCATCGCGCCGCTCATGAACACGCCCGGCATCAACAGCCGCGCGACGGCGCAGATGGTGATGAAGGCGCTCTTGAAGGTGACCCCGGACCTGCCCGTCGATCTTCTGCACGAGCGCGTGGCGGGCGGTGATTTCGACACCGGCCGCGACCTCAAGTCCTATCCGACCGCAAAGCTGGAGGGACGCCGCATGGCGGTCATCGGCTACGGCAATATCGGCCGCGAGGTGGCCAGGCTCGCCCGCGCCTTCGGCATGCGGGTGGCGATCCATGCGCGCGCGAAACACCGCCAGTGGATCGAGGCGGAAGGGTTCGACTATGCGGCCTCTCCGGCGGAGGCGGCGACGGGATCGGACGTGCTCACCGTCCATGTCGGCCTCGGGCGGCTCGATCCGGTGCGGCGCGCCTACGCCAATGCCGGCATCGTCGATGACGCCGTGCTCTCGGCGATGAACCGCGGCGCCGTCGTCGTCAACTACGACCGGGGCGAGGTGGTGGATGCCGGCGCGCTCGACCGGGCGCTCGCCTCCGGCCAGGTGCGCCACGCCGCCATCGACGCCGACCTCTTCAAGGATGCGTCAAGCGGCACGCTCAGCGGGCCGATGCTGCCCTACCTGACACTCGCTGCCCGGCATCCCGGAAAGCTCGAACTTCTGCCGCACGCCGCGGCCGATACCGACCACCCCTCGCGCGTCGCCGGCGCCTGCCAGGCCGTGGACCAGATTCTCGACGTCATCCGCTATCGTCGCGTCCGCAATCTCAAAGGGGACCTGCCGGAGGGCTATATCGACGCCGGGGCGAAGGTGCCGCGCGGCATCGGCCGCGTGACGGCCGCGACGCTTGCCGCCGCCGTCGCCGATCCGCGGTTCTCCGAGCTGCACGGCGTCTCGCGCGAAATCTTCGATACGCTGGAGGCCATCGTCGAGGCGGTGGACGAGGGCATGACGCACCAGCCGGCGGCCGGCGACGTCACTGCGCTGACCCATCTGCTCCTGCGCCAGCGGCGGCTTCTCGAAGGGCTCGGGCTGGACGGGCCGGCGGAGGCCTGAGGCGGTTCCGGGAACTTTCGCCGCCACCGCCAGTTCCTTCCCTGACACGATCTTCAGGGAGTGACCGCCATGACCCACCAGCAAGACGAACGCGGCGATCCGCTGACCCGCACCCACGAGCCCGCCCGGAAGGACTACGCCGCGCGGGAAACCCGCCAGGGCGGGCTTGGCCGGCCGATGCTGAAAGTGCTCGGCATCAGTCTGGCGCTCGCCTTCCTCGTCTGGGGCGCGGTGGAGATCTGGGGTGAAAGCGCCGATCTGACGGTCGATACGGAACAGACGTCCTCCACTTCCAGCGGCACGCAGACCCCGACCCAGGATACGATCGACAACAGCGTTCCCGGCGGCGGCAAGACCGTTCCGACGGACCGCGATCCCAATCAGGATTCGGGAACGGGCGGCGACAGCCAGCGCGTGACGCCCGACGGCACGGGCAACTGACCGCGCCGAGGATCAGGTGGCCGGCGCATCCGCGTGCCGGCCATATCGCTTCATCACCGCGACCAGTTCGTCATGCCTGATGGCGTCGACGCGCAGACGGTCGTGCGGCGTGCCGCCGCTGTCCTTTGCCGCCAGCATGGCATTGACCACGGCCTCCTCCACGCTTTCCACCGCCGCCAGATAGACCGGATCGAGATGTTCGTCATTGACCATGTCGAGGGCGAGCAAGGCCGGTGTGCGGTGCGCCATCGGCTGCGGATTGGCGGTGGAGAAGGCGAGGAAGATATCGCCGGAATTGTTGCCGCCGGGCGTGCCGTTGCGGCCGATGCCGATGGCGGCGCGGCGGGCGAGGCGCTTCAGCTGGTGCGGGGCCATCGGCAGGTCCGTGGCGATGACGACGATGATCGAGCCGCGCTCCTTGAGCTGGCTTTGCGGCGTGTTGTCCTGGAGATGTTTTCCGACCGGTACGCCGCAGACCGTCAGCCAGTCGCGCTGGCCATGGTTGGCCTGTACCAGCGTGCCGATCGTATAGTCCTTGTCTCCGACCGTGACGACGCGGGACGCGGTGCCGGTGCCGCCCTTGAAGCCATAGGCGATCATGCCCGTGCCGCCCCCGCAATTGCCCTCCGCGACGGGACCGGAGGAAAGGTTTTCCAGAGCTGCCCGGGCATCCGCCTCCGTCACCGGCATGGCGTTGATGTCGCTCAGCACGCCGTCATAGGTCTCGGCGACGACCGGCATCAGCCAGAGGAAATCGCCGACCTCGTAGGTCGAGGCGTAGCGCTCCAGCATCCAGCGGATCGTCGCGTGATGGGTGATGCCGACGCCGTGGGTGTTGGTGATCATCACTGGACCCAGAAACGTGCCGCCGTCCTCGATCCAGTGTGTGCCGGTCATCTCGCCGTTGCCGTTGAAGCGGTGCACGCCGGCATAGACGGGGACGGGCGTTGCGCTCCCGCTATGGGGCAGGATGGCGGTGACGCCGGTGCGCACCGGGAGCTTGCGGCCGGGGCGTGGGGCTTCCTCGACGATGGTGCGGAAGCCGACGGCGACGCCCTCGACATCGGTGATGGCGTTGAACGGGCCGGTGCGGCCGGTGAAGGGCAGGCCGAGGGCGCGGGCGCGGGGTTTTGCGGTATGGGTCATGGTCATTTCTGCCGGGAGCGGAGATAGAGGCCGAGCGAGGCGACGACGAAGGAGAAGGTCAGCATCATCACGGCGATGGCGTTGATCTCCGGCTTGATGCCGCGCCGGAGCATGGCGAAGATGAACATCGGCAGGGTCGTCACGTCGACGCCGGCGATGAAATAGGTGATGACGAGATCGTCCATCGAGATGATGAAGGCGAGCAGCGCGCCGCCGACGATGCCGGGCAGGAGCTGCGGAAACACCACCTTGCGGAAGGTCGTCCATTCATTGGCGCCGAGATCGGCCGAGGCGTGTTCCAGCGTGCGGTCCATGCCGGCGAGCCGGGCGGAGACGACGATGAAGACGTAGGAGATCAGGAAGGTGCACTGGCCGATGATGATCGTCTTCAGGCCGAGGTTGACGCCGGCATTGACGAAGAAGATCAGGAGCGCGATGCCGAGCACGATATCCGGCATCAGCATCGGCATGAACATCACGGTGCGGTAGAAGCGCCGCCCGAAGAAATCGAAGCGGTAGAGGGCGATGGCGATCGCCGTGCCGAGCACGGTGGCGATGGTCGTGGTGGAGGCGGCGATCATCAGGCTGTTCCAGACGGCCTGGACGAGCTGGTCGGTGGATTCGATATAGAGCGCGTTTTCCGAGACCGTCGTCTTGAAGCCGAGGACCTGGGCGTACCATTCGGTGGTGAAACCGGTCCAGGTCATCATGTTGATCGGGTTGGAATTGAACGAATAGACCGCGATCAGCGCCAGCGGGATATAGATGAAGGCGAAGAAGAGGGCGGTGTAGGCGATCAGGCTGCCGCGGGCGAGGGAGGCGAAGATCTTCATCAAAAAACCTCCTCAGCGCCCGGTCGCGGCATCGATGCCGCGGCGGCCGGACACGATGACATAGACGAAGAGCAGGACGAGCATCACGCTCATCACCATCATCGCGAGCGCCGAGCCGAAGGGCCAGTTGCGCGCGGCGAGGAACTGCTGCTCGATGAGATTGCCGAGCATCATCACCTTCGCCCCACCCAGAATGGCCGGCACGACGAAATTGCCGAGCGCCGGGATGAAGACGATCACCGCCCCGCCGGCAATGCCGGGTGCCGTCAGCGGCAGGATGATGCGCAGGAAGGTGCGGATCGGCCCCGCGCCGAGATCGAGCGAGGCGCGCACCAGCGTCCAGTCGAGCTTTTCGACGCTGGCATAGACCGGCATGAACATGAAGGGGATGAAGACATAGACCATGCCGAGCACGATCGCCCCGTCCGTATAGATCAGCTCCAGCGGCCGGGCGACGACGCCGGTGTTCAGCAGGACCGAATTGACGAGGCCGGTCTGGCGCAGGATCAGCACCCAGATGAACAGCCGCACGATGAGGCTGGTGAAGAAGGGTAGGGTGATGAGGAACAGGCAGAAATTCTTCCAGCGCTCGGAAAGCCGGCTGATGCAGAAGGCGGCCGGGTAGCAGACGAGGAGGGTGGCGACCACCGTCAGCGCGGCGATCTTCAGCGAGCGCAGGAAGATGGCGATATAGACCGGATCGAAATCCTCGAACATCGGATCGGCAAAGCCGAGGATGCGGCCGTAATTGTGCGGATACCAGGTCCATTCCACGCCGCCATAGAGGCCGGGGGCGAGAAAACTCGTCACGATCATGATGGCGAGCGGGCCGAGGAAGAAGACGGCGAGGAAAAGCGAGACCGGTCCGAGCAGCAGGCCGAGCTGGGCGCGGCGGCGAAAGGCGATCGACGACATGTCAGGCGGCCTCCGCCGGGATGAGGTGGACCGCCGCGGGATCGTAGGCGAGGCGGGCGCGGCGCGATTGCTCGATCTCGCCGACGAGGCTGCGGCGCGCCGCCGGGATTTCCGCGATGACGCGCCGGCCGGTCGCCGTGCGGCCGAAAAGCTCGAAGGTCGAGCCGACGAAGACGATCTGTTCGAGGTCGACGTCGAGGCTCGGGGCGGTGTCCCCCTGCTGCGCGAGGAAGAATTGTTCGGGGCGGATGAGGGCGGTCGCCGCGCCGCTTGCGCCGGGTTTCGCATGGGCGATGGACAGGCCGTCGCCGGTCACGAGCCGCGCGCCCTCCGCCCGGCCCTCGAAGAGATTGCTCGCGCCGACGAAGGTGGCGACGAAACTGTTCTTCGGCTGGTCGTAGATGGCGCGGGGCGTATCGAGCTGCTGGATGCGGCCGCCCGAAAGCACGGCGACGCGGTCCGACATGGTCAGCGCCTCCTGCTGGTCGTGCGTGACGAAGATGAAGGAGATGCCGAGCTCGTGCTGGAGCGTCTTCAGCTCGATCTGCATGGCCTGGCGCAGGTTCTTGTCGAGGGCGGAGAGCGGTTCGTCGAGCAAAAGCAGCTTCGGGCGGGCGATGATGGCCCGGGCGAGCGCCACGCGCTGCTGCTGGCCGCCGGAAAGCTGGCGCGGCTTGCGGCCCTCCATGCCGTCGAGGCCGACCATGCGCAGCGCTTCGGCGACGCGCCTTGCCCGCTCCGCCCGCGCGATCCCCGCCACTTCCAGCGCATAGCCGGTGTTTTCGCCCACGGTCATGTGCGGGAAGAGGGCGTAGTTCTGGAACACCGTATTGACCGGGCGTCGATAGGGCGGCCGGTCCGTCATGTCCTCGCCATCGATCAGGATGCGGCCGCAATCGAGTTCCACGAAGCCGCTGATCGCCTGGAGCAGGGTGGTCTTGCCGCAGCCGGACGGGCCCAGCAGCGTCAGGAATTCGTTGCGGCGCACGGTAAGGTCGATCGCGTCGAGCGCCATCACCGTCTGTCCTTCGGGCGTGCCGAAGGCTTTCGCCGCCTTTTCCAGGCGGACTATCGAATCTCGCATCGTCGTTCCCCAAAATGTTATTAAAATAACGCTTGTGCGATTTCGATAGTTGGATACCATTTGGCCATCCAAGTCAACGGCCGAAAGAAGCCGGGACGGGAACATCCGGTGCAAAGGAAAGCACCGGGGCCACGACGGGCCAAACCATCAGAGGAGATCATTCGATGACGAAGTCTTATCGCGCCGGCGCATCCGGCCTTGGGGCATGGACGCGCCGCACCGCCTTCTCGCTCGCCGCCCTCGTGGCGACGGCGGGCATGGCAAGCGCCGCCGAACTCAACATCTACAACTGGGGCGAATACATCAATCCGGAGGTTCTGAAGAAGTTCGAGGAGGAGACGAAGATCAAGGTCAACCTCTCGACCTATTCCTCCAACGAGGAAATGCTGGCGAAGATCCAGGGCGGCGCGACGGGCTACGATATCGTCTTTCCCTCCGTGCACATGCACGACATCATGGCCAAGCTCGAGCTTCTGGAAAAGACCGACATCAACACGTTCGAGGGCTTCAAGAACATCGATCCCGCCTTCCTGCGCGCGAAAAGCGACCCGAAGGGCGAATATTGCCTGCCCTATGCCTGGGGCTCGGTCGGCATCTTCTATAACCGCACGATCCTCGGCAAGGACGTCACGGGCTGGAAGGACCTGATCGAGACGGTGAAGGCCAAGGGGCTGAAATTCACCCTGCTCGACGACATGCGCGAGGTGCTGGCGGTCGGCCTCATGCTGAACGGCCACAAGATCAACTCCACCGATCCGGCGGAATTGCAGCAGGCCGCCGAGACGATCATCGCCATGAAGCCCCATGTCGCGGCCTTCACCTATGACACGCGGCCGATGGTGCAATCCGGCGACGTCGCGGCCGGCCACTTCTTCGTCGGCGCGATGGTCGACGTCTTCGGCGACGAGAAGAACCTCGGCTATGTGATCCCCGAGGAGGGCGCGACCATGTACCAGGAGGACGTCTGCGTCTTGAAGACGGCTCCCAACAAGCAGAACGCCATCAAGTTCCTGCAGTTCTACACCCGCCCGGAAATCGCCGCGCTCAACGTCGCGCAGCAGACCAATGGCACGGCCAACGTGCCGGCGCGGGAATTGACCCCGGAAAAGATCAGGAATAGCAAGGAAATCAACCCGCCGGCCGAGACGATGGCGCGTCTCCAGATCTTCGAGGACCTGGGCCCGGCGCTGCGCCAGCTCGACCGCGTCTGGACGCGCATCAAGACGGCGCAGTGAACGCGCGCGATCCCCGCCCGTCTTTCGGCGGGCGGGAGTTTGGAGAAGGGGGCGACGTGTCGAAACGCATTCTGAAGCTCGTTCAGTCCGACGACCTCCGGCGCTCCAAATCCGACAGGCTGATCGCCCACTATATCGAGCGCAACATCGCCGAATTGCCCTTCGAGACGGCGCGCTCCATCGCCCAGCGCCTCCAGGTGTCGCCGATGACCATCGGGCGCTATCTCCGCCGCATGGGCTTCGACGGGCTCGACGAACTGAAGAGCGAACTGCGTCGCGGCGGCTCCAACCCGGCCTGGGAGGTCAAGGGGCCGGTCGCCTCGCTGGAGCAGGACCGCAAGGAGGGAAAGCTTCTTGCCGGCCTCATCCAGCAGCAGATCGACAATCTCGGCCAGATCTACGCCATCACCAGCGCGCCGGAATGGCAGCAGACGATCGACGCGCTGATCGGCGCAACGGAAGTCTATGTCGCCGCCTATCAGAACGTGCGCGGCATCGCCCAGTATTTCGCCAGCCAGCTTTCCTATACGCGCCCGCGCGTGCAGTTCGTCGACGGCCTCAACGGCACCTATGCGGAACTGCTCGACGGCTCCGTCGAGGGACGGCTGCTCTTCCTGCATGACGTGCGCCGCTTTGCCGCCAAGGCGCGGCCGCTCGCGTTGGAGGCGCGGCGGGCCGGCGTGAAGATCGTTCTGCTTACCGACGAGTTCTGCCCCTGGGGGCCGGAGGTCTCCGACATCTGCCTCATCGTGCCCGGTTCGCACGGGCCGCTCTGGGACGGCGCGGCCACCATGACCGCCGTCATGGACCTCATGCTCAGCAACATCATCGTCCTGAAGGGCGACGAGGTGAGCGAGCGCGTCGACACGCTCACCCGCCTCCAGGATGTCTTCGGGGATTTCGAGAGCTGAGCGCCTTGACGCTGCCGAGCACGGCGGACTAAGGATGGGGAGACGGTTCCCCGAAGGATGACTCCCAGGGGATTAATAGGGAACACGGTGCGGACGACCCAACAGGGACCCATTCCGTGGCTGCCCCCGCAACTGTAGGCGGATTGCCGCCTGTCCTTAGGACGCGTCTTCGCGTCATGCCACTGCGGTTCTCCCGCGGGAAGGCAGACAGGCAGCAGATATCCGTGAGCCAGGAGACCTGCCGTCGTCGAGCCAATTTCCAAGTCACGGGCGGGGATGCCCGGAACAGGAGACCCTATGACGACCCTGGCTGCCGGCGACGGCGGAATCCCATTCGTTTTCTCCCGACCGCAATCGACCCGCCTTTGTCGGCGCGTCGGCTGAGCCCGCACGCTTTCACTCATCCGGGAGACATCCATGACCACTCTGCCTGCGGCCGCACGCGCCGCAACCTTCATTTCCGTGCTGGCCGGCGCCGCTGTGCTCGTCCTGTCCTCGGGCGCCGTGCAGGCGGCCGCGACGCAATATCCGCTGACGCTGGAAAACTGCGGCCGCAGCGTCACGTTCGAAAAGGCGCCGGAGCGCGCCGTCTCGCTCGGCCAGAGCACAACGGAGATCCTTTACCTGCTCGGCGTCGGCGAGCGCATGGTCGGCACGGCCGTCTGGATCGGACCGGTTCTGGCCGGTTACGAGGATGTCAACGCCAAGGTCGAGCGCCTTGCCGACAACGACCCGAGCTTCGAGAGCGTCGTTGCCAAGAAACCGGACCTCGTCACGGCGCAGTTCCAGTGGCATGTCGGCCCGGAGGGCATCGTCGCGACGCCGGAACAGTTCGGGGAGCTGAACATCCCGGTCTATACCTCGCCTGCCGATTGCGTCGGCAAGGACAATTCCGGCGGCGGCGACGGCGTGCGCAAGACCGTCTTCACCATGGACCTGATCTATAAGGAAATCAGCGAGCTGGCGCAGATTTTCGATGTTCAGGATCAAGGTGAGAAGGTCATCGCCGACCTCAAGGCCCGCGAGGCGGCGGCGCGCCAGAAGATCGCCTCGGCGGACGGCAAGCTCTCCGCCGTCTTCTGGTTCTCCAGTGCCGAACTCGACATCGACCCCTATGTCGCCGGCCGCAACGGCGCGCCGGGCTATATCCTGTCGGCGCTCGGCATCCGGAATGTCATCGAGAGCGACGAGGAATGGCCGACGGTCGGCTGGGAAACCATCGCCAAGGCCGATCCGACGATCATCGTCGCCGGCAAGATGGAGCGCCGCCGCTTCCCGGCCGACGATGTCGCCGTCAAGCACCAGTTCCTGAAATCGGATCCGGTCGCCAGTCTCATGCCGGCCGTCAAGAACGGCCATGTCGTCGACATGGACGCCCAGGCGATGAACCCGACGATCCGCACGATCGAAGGCATCGAGGTGCTCGCCGACGCCGTCGAGAAGGCTGGCCTCGCAAAGTGACGGCCGATCGCCCCATCCTGCTTCGTGCGGGCGCCGCCTTCGCGGCGCTCGTGCTGCTCGTTGCCGCGCTCGGGGTGGGCGCGGCGGTGGGCGAGACGGCCATTCCGCTCAATATCGTGGCGAAGACCCTGGCGAACCGCCTGTGGCAGGCGGGCTATGCGCTTGAGCCGATCGACGAGGGCATCATCTGGAACTACCGGCTGAGCCGCGCGATCGTCGCCGCCTGCTGCGGCTCGGCCTTGGCGCTTTCCGGCGTCATCCTGCAATCGCTGCTGCGCAATGCGCTGGCCGATCCCTACATCCTCGGCATTTCCGCCGGCGCTTCGACAGGGGCGGTGAGCATCGCGATCCTCGGCTTCGGCGCCGGTCTCCTGACGCTGCCGATCGGGGCCTTCATCGGCGCGCTCATCGCCTTCGGCTTCGTCAGCGCGCTCGCCGTGCGCGCCGGCCGCGGCACGGGCGCGATCATCCTGGCGGGCGTCGCGGGGTCGCAGCTCTTCAACGCGCTCACCTCCTTCATCGTCACCAAGGCGGCCAATGCCGAGCAGGCGCGCGCCATCATGTTCTGGCTGCTCGGCAACCTTTCCGGCGTGCGCTGGCCGGATGTCGGGCTGGCCGTGCCGGTCGCGCTTTTCGGCCTTCTCGTCTGCCTCTGGCATGCCCGCGCGCTCGATGCCTTCACGTTCGGCACGGAATCGGCGGCCTCGCTCGGCATTCCGGTGCGCCGCGTTTATGTCGTGCTGATCGCCGTTTCCGCCGTCATGACCGCCAGCATGGTCAGCATGGTCGGCTCGATCGGCTTCGTCGGCCTCGTCATTCCCCATGTCGCGCGCATGCTCGTCGGCGTCCGGCACGGGCTGCTGCTGCCCGCATCGGCGCTGATCGGCGCCATCTTCATGATCGCCGCGGACGTGCTGTCGCGCATCATCATCCCCGGCCAGGTGCTGCCCATCGGCGTCATCACCGCCCTGTTCGGCGCGCCGGCCTTCGCGCTCATCCTCAGCCAGAGGAGATCGGCCCTGTGACGCTCTCGGCAAAAGGCCTTTCCTGGTCGGCCGGCGGCACGACCATCCTGTCGGATGTCTCGCTCGACGTGCACCCCGGCGAGTTCCTGGGCATCATCGGCCCGAATGGCTCCGGCAAGACCAGCCTGATGGCGCTGATGGCCGGTATCCGCAGGCCGCAGGCCGGCGCGGTGACGCTCGACGGCAAACCGCTTTCCGCCCATGGCCGGCAGGCGATCGCCCGGCGCATCGCCTTCGTCGAGCAGCAGGCCGAGACCACCGAGCGCATCACCGCGCGCCAGGCCGTCGAACTCGGCCGCACGCCCCATCTCGGCGCGCTGACGCCCTGGTCGCGGGCGGATGACGCCATCGTCGACCGGGCGCTGGAGGAGGTCGACATGGCGCACTTTTCCCGCCGGCTCTGGCACACGCTCTCCGGCGGCGAGCGCCAGCGGCTGCATATCGCCCGCGCGCTCGCCCAGCAGGCGCCGATCCTCCTTCTCGACGAGCCGACCAACCACCTCGACATCGGCCACCAGATCAGCCTGCTCCAACTGGTGCGCGAGCAGGACCTGACCGTCGTCGCCGCGCTGCACGATCTCAACCACGCCGCCATGTTCTGCGATCGCATCGCCGTCATGCAGGGCGGCCGCATCGTCGCGCTCGGCACGCCCGCCAAGGTGCTGGAGCCGCAGCGCCTCGCCGACGTCTTCGGTGTCACCGTCGATGTCGAGCGCGACAGCGCCGGCGGCTGCTTCATCCGCTATCGCCGGCCGGAGCCGCGGCCGGCCAAACTCAAGCTCGTTGCAGAGGCATGATGAAAACCCGTTTCCTCCTCGCTGCGGCCTTCGCCGCTTTCCTCCACGCCGCTCCCGCCGCCGCCGAAACGTTTCGCGTCGAGATGCGCAATCGCGGCGAACGGGGTTCGATGGTCTTCGAGCCGGATTTTCTGGCGATCAAGCCGGGCGACAGCGTCAAGTTCATCGCCACCCACAAGAGCCACAATGCCGCGAGTATCGAGGGCATGGTTCCCGAGGGCTATGCGGGCTTCAAGGGCAAGATCAACGAGGAGATCGAGGTGACCTTCGACCAGCCGGGTTACTACGGCATCAAATGCTCGCCGCATTTCGGCATGGGCATGGTCATGCTGGTCAAGGTCGGTGAAGCGGAGCTGACGGAGGCGATCCGCAAGGTCGAGGTGCCGGCCCGCGCCCGACCGCGCTTCGACGATATCTTTGCCCGCATCGATGCCGGCGAGGGGCGGTGATGCACGGCCCGCGCGCCAACAGCCACCTCAAGGAGGACATTCGCGACTACTGGTCGCGCCGCTCCGAAACCTTCGACCTCGCCTTCGGCCATCGCATTCCCGACGGGCCGGAATTCGATGCCTGGGCGGCGGCGATCCGCGAAAACCTCGGTCCTGAACCGCGCCGCGTGCTGGAGCTTGCCTGCGGCACGGGGGAGGTGACGCGTCTCCTCCTCTCCCTCGGCCATGAGGTGACGGCGCTCGATTTCTCCGAGGCGATGCTGGCGGTGGCGCGGAAGAAACATGCCGGGGCGAGGGGGCTTCGCTTCCTGCTCGCCGATGCGGAAAATCCGATGGAGCCGGACGAGAGCTACGACGCGATCGTCTGCCGCCATCTCGTCTGGACGCTGACGACGCCGGCCGAGGCCTTTGCGGAATGGCACCGCATGCTGAAGCCCGGCGGCACGCTTCTGTTCTTCGACGGCGACTGGGCCGCGCCGACCCGGCTCGGCCGGCTGGCGAGCCGGGCCATCGCCGTCATCGACAGGGTCGTCGGCACCGATCCCCACTATGACGGGGCGATGAGCGCGCGCCATGCCGACATCATGGAGCGGCTGCCCTTCGGCGAGGGGCTGACCGTCGAACGCGTGCTGCCGATGCTGGCGGCGGCAGGATTCCGCGACATGACGATCGGCTCGCATGCGCCGATCGCGAAGGCCCAGCGCCGCACGGCGGACCTGCGCAACAGGCTGCGGACGCTGCTTTACCGCCGTTTCATCCTTTGCTGCCGGAAGCAGCCGCGTCCGGTTCCGGCTCCACCGTCAGCTTGACCCGGTCGGCGGCAAAGCGCGTGCGCGAGAACTGGATCGGAACGCCGTCGAGGTCGGTGTTGACCGCCGTCGCCACGAGGATGATCGCCCCCGGCGAGAGCTTCAGGTGGCGGATGTCGTCGCCTTCGGCATGGACGGCGGATATCTCGGTCGACCGGCGCACATAGTCGGACACGCCGAGCTCCTGGAAGGAAGCGGTGATGGAACGCGTCCTGTCGTAGGCCGCGTCGATCCCGGTAAAGCGATCGGCCGGGAAATAGTGCGTCCCGCAGGAGACCGGGCGCCTGTCGGCGCTGTTCACCGTTTCGAGCCGCACGCAGGGGACGCCGGGTGCAAGGCCGAGCGCCGCGGCGACGGCGGCGGGCGCGGCCTCCGTTGCAGCCGCGAGCAGCCGGCCTTCCAGATCGCGCGTCTGGTTGCCGAGGCCCTGCGAGAAGCGGGTGCGTCGGGAAATCGGGAAGCGCAGCCGGTCGCGCCGTTCGATGCGCGTGCCGATGCCCTGGATCGGCCGGACGATGCCCTCTTCCGCAAGCGCCGCCATGGCGCTGCGCACCGTGTGCCGGTTCACGCCGAAGCGGGCGGCCAGCGCCATTTCCGGCGGCATCATGCCGGTCTCGTCGAAGTCGCCATTGTTGATCGCCAGGCGCATGCGATCCGCGATCTGCCGCCAGAGCGCCACGCCCGATTGCCGTTCCACCATTTCCGCCCCCGCGAAACCCCTTGTCACATCACACTGTCACACCCTTGTCATTCCCGCCGATTAAGACGAAACTCAAGATGTTCGGTTGTCTATATTAATAGACATTTGGAGAAGAGGCAATGGCATCCATTCAGAAATCTGCCGAGACCGCCGAGGCGGGTGAACGACAGACGGCGATGGGCCTGCTCGCGAAGGCGAGCCGGGCCGAATTGCAGGCCGCATTCGACGCGCTCGACGACAAGCCGGCCGCCCAGCCCGTGCGCGGCCCGGAAACGGGGCTCGTCATGGTGCGCGGACGCATCGGCGGCGGTGGCGCGCCGTTCAATCTCGGCGAGGCGACGGTGACCCGCGCGAGCATCCGCCTCGACGACGGCACGGTCGGCCACGGCCAGGCGCTCGGCACGGATGGCGCGAAGGCGCGGCTCGCGGCGATCTTCGATGCGCTCTTCCAGCAGCCGGCCCGCAGGGCCGAGGTGGCGGCGCTGCTTGACGCCGTCGCCGCGCGCATCGCCGGCGAGGATGCGGAAAAGGCACGCCAGACGGCCGCCACGCGCGTCGATTTCTTCACCATGGTTCGCGGAGAGGACTGATGACATTGGATACGCTCGCCTTTGCCGGCGGTTTCAAGGAGCCGGTGTTCGAGGCGCAGGCCGCCTTCCGCACGCTGATGGACTGCATGGCCCGGCCGGGCACGATCGGCCGCATCGATGCGGCCGTCGTGCCGCCCGGGCCGCTGAATGCGACGGCCGGCGCCATCGCGCTGACGCTCTGCGACCACGATACCGCCGTCTGGCTCACCCCGGCGCTTTCCCGTTCGGCGCTGCCGGGCTGGCTCGCCTTCAATGCCGGCGCGCCGGTGACCGAAGAGCGGCAGAACGCACGCTTCGCCTTCGTGGAAAAGGACGCCATGCTGCCCAATCCCAGCCTCTTCGCCCAGGGCACGCAGGAATATCCGGATCGTTCGACGACGCTCGTGGTCGAGATCGCTTCCTTCGAGGGCGGACGGCCGCTCGTGCTGAAGGGGCCGGGCATCCGCACCGAGGCGGAGATCGCGCCGGTGGGCCTTCCCGACATGTTCCCGCATTTCTGGTCGGAGAACCGGCAGAATTTTCCGCGCGGCGTCGACCTGATCCTGGTCGCGGGCGAAGAGCTCCTCTGCCTGCCGCGCACCACCGCGCTTGGCGTGAAGGAGGCGTGAGACCATGTACGTTGCCGTCAAGGGTGGCGAGGCCGCCATCTCCAACGCCCACCGCCTTCTCGCCGATCGCCGTCGCGGCGATCGCTCGCTGCCGGCCATCGGCATCGAGCAGATCGTCGCCCAACTCGGCCTTGCCGTCGACCGCGTGATGGCGGAAGCATCGCTCTATGACCGGGCGCTCGCGGCGCTTGCCGTCCGCCAGGCCCGTGGCGACATGATCGAGGCGATCTTCATCCTGCGCGCCTATCGCACCACGCTGCCGCGCTTCGGCTATTCGAAACCCGTGGAGACCGGCGATATGATCGTCGAGCGCCGCGTCTCGGCCACCTACAAGGATTTGCCGGGCGGCCAGCTCCTCGGGCCGACCTTCGACTATACGCACCGCCTGCTCGATCCCTCGCTTTTGACGGACGAGGCCGTGGAGGCGCCGCTGGAGCGCGAGGAGGCTGGCGAGCCGGTCATGCGCGTCTCCGACATCCTGGCCGGTGAAGGCCTCGTCGAGGATGACGGCAGCCTGCCTGACGGCCACATCGCCGGCGACCTGACGCGCGAGCCGCTGGAATTCCCGATGGCGCGGGACCTGCGCCTGCAGGCGCTCGCCCGCGGCGACGAGGGTTTTCTGCTGGCGCTCGGCTATTCCACCCAGCGCGGTTATGCCCGCACCCATCCCTTCGTCGGCGAGGTGCGCATCGGCGCGGTCGAGGTGGAGCTGGACATGCCGGAACTCGGCTTTGCCGTCTCGCTCGGCCGCATCCAGGTGACGGAGTGCCAGATGATCGCCCAGTTCAAGGGTTCGGCGAAGAACCCGCCGCAGTTCACCCGCGGCTACGGCCTCGTCTTCGGCCAGAGCGAGCGCAAGGCCATGGCCATGTCGCTGGTCGATAGGGCGCTGCGGGCGGAGGAATTCGGCGAGGATATCGTCGCCCCGGCACAGGACGAGGAATTCGTCATCTCCCATTCCGACAACGTGCAGGCGACCGGCTTCGTCGAGCACCTGAAGCTGCCGCATTACGTGGATTTCCAGGCCGAACTCGATCTCGTGCGCCGCATGCGGCGCGAATACGAGGCCGCGCAGAACAACGATCTTCCGGAGGCCGCAGAATGAGCACCGCAGACCTCGCAACCTACAATTTCGCCTATCTCGACGAACAGACGAAACGCATGATCCGCCGGGCGATCCTGAAGGCGATCGCCATTCCCGGCTACCAGGTGCCCTTCGCCTCGCGCGAAATGCCGATGCCCTATGGCTGGGGCACCGGCGGCGTGCAGGTGACGGCGGCGATCCTCGGGCCGAAGGATGTGCTGAAGGTCATCGACCAGGGGGCGGACGACACCACCAACGCCGTCTCCATCCGCGCCTTCTTCCAGAAGGTCGCCAATGTGGCGGTGACGACGAAGACGCGGGAGGCGACGATCATCCAGACGCGCCACCGCATTCCCGAGGAGAGGCTGACGGCCGGACAGACGCTGGTCTACCAGGTGCCGATCCCCGAACCGCTGCGCTTCCTCGAGCCGCGCGAGACCGAGACGCGCAAGATGCACGCGCTGGAAGAATATGGCCTGATGCATGTCAAGCTCTACGAGGACATCGCCCGAAACGGCCATATCGCGACGACCTATGCCTATCCGGTGAAGGTGGAGGGCCGCTACGTGATGGACCCGTCGCCGACGCCGAAATTCGACAATCCGAAGATGCACATGTCGGAGGCGCTCCAGCTTTTCGGCGCGGGCCGCGAGAAGCGCATCTATGCCGTGCCGCCCCATACCGAGGTCGTCAGCCTCGATTTCGAGGACCATCCCTTCGAGATCCAGACCTTCGACAAGCCCTGTGCGCTATGCGGCGCGGAAGGGGTCTATCTCGACGAGGTGGTGCTCGACGACAGGGGCGGACGGATGTTCGTCTGCTCGGACACCGACCATTGCGAGGAACGGTGCTCCGCCGGCCATCGCGGCCACTTGGCCTATGACAAGGAGGCTGCGGAATGAGTAGCGCTCACCCCCCTCTGTCCTGCCGGACATCTCCCCCTCAAGGGGGGAGATCGGCAAGCGGCGGTAACCTTGCTCAAATTGCTGCGTCCAAGATGGGCGAAGCCTTGCTCCATCCAATCTCCCCCCTCGAGGGGGAGATGTCCGGCAGGCCAGAGGGGGGTGCCAAGGCCCCCAGCACCACGGAGGCCACCCGATGACCGACACCCCCCTTCTAAAAGTCCGCGACATTTCGAAATTCTACGGCGCCCGCATCGGCTGCCAAAATGTCTCCTTCGATCTCTGGCCGGGCGAGGTGCTGGCGATCGTCGGCGAATCCGGCTCGGGCAAGACGACGCTGCTCAACTGCCTCGCCACCCGCCTGATGCCGACCTCCGGCTCCGTCGAATACCGCATGCGCGACGGCGGGATGCGCGACCTCTCCCGCATGAGCGAGGCCGAGCGCCGCTTCCTGATGCGCACGGACTGGGGCTTCGTGCACCAGAACCCGGCGGACGGGCTGCGCATGGCCGTCTCGGCCGGTGCCAATGTCGGCGAGCGGCTGATGGCCGTCGGCGAGCGCCACTATGGCAACATCCGCGAGACGGCGGGCAACTGGCTCGGCCGCGTCGAGATCAGCGTCGACCGCATCGACGACCAGCCGCGCGCCTTTTCCGGCGGCATGCGCCAGCGTCTGCAGATCGCCCGCAACCTCGTCACCGCACCGCGCCTCGTCTTCATGGACGAGCCGACGGGCGGCCTCGACGTCTCGGTGCAGGCGCGCCTGCTCGATCTCCTGCGCGGTCTCGTGCAGGACCTCGGTCTCTCGGCGATCATCGTCACGCACGACCTTGCCGTCGCGCGCCTGCTCTCGCACCGCATGATGGTGATGAAGGACGGCGTCGTCATCGAGCAAGGGCTGACTGACCGCGTGCTCGACGATCCGCGCGAAGCCTATACCCAGCTCCTCGTCTCCTCGATCCTGCAGGTCTGAGAGCATGGCCCCGGAAAGTGGCCTCCGGTTTTCGGACAGGACCATGCGTCGAAAGGAAAAATGACATGCCGACCCCTCTCGTTGTCTCCGAAGTGGCCAAGAGCTTCACCATGCATCTTCGCGACGGCATCCGCCTGCCGGTGGTCTCGAACGTCGCCTTCTCGGTGAAGGCCGGCGAATGCGTCGTGCTGGGCGGCCCGTCCGGCATCGGCAAGAGTTCGCTGTTGAAGATGGTCTATGGCAACTATGCCGTCGACAGCGGCCAGATCCTCGTCGACCACGAGGGCAGGCTGGTCGACCTCGCCACGGCCGATCCGCGCACGATCCTTGCCGTCCGGCGTGCGACGCTCGGCTATGTCAGCCAGTTCCTGCGCACCGTGCCGCGCGTCGCGGCCGTCGATGTCGTCGCCGAGCCGCTCACGGCCCGCGGCGTCGCGGCGGCCGAGGCGAAGGCGACGGCGGAAGCGATGCTCGCGCGGCTCAACCTGCCACGCGAGCTCTGGCAACTGCCGCCCGCCACCTTCTCCGGCGGCGAGCAGCAGCGCGTCAACATCGCCCGCGGCTTCATCACCGATCACCGCATCCTGCTGCTCGACGAGCCGACCGCCTCGCTCGATGCGACGAACCGCGCCGTGGTCGTCGAGATGATCGCGGAGAAGAAGGCCGCCGGCGTGGCCCTTCTCGGCATCTTCCACGACGAGGACGTGCGCGAAAAGGTCGCCGACCGCATCGTCGACGTCTCCGCCTTCTCGCCGCGAAAGTCCGCGGCATGACGAGGCTGTCCGAAACGCCGCTGGTCCATCCCACGGCGAACGTCGCCGGCAGCACGCTCGGCCGTTATACCGAGATCGCCGAGCGTTGCCGCATCAGCGAGGCCGAGATCGGCGACTATTCCTATATCATGGAGGATGGCTCGGTCTGGTGCGCGACGATCGGCAAGTTTGCCAACATCGCCGCCTCGGTGCGCATCAACGCGACGAACCATCCGGTGTGGCGGGCGACGCTGCACCATTTCACCTACCGGGCCAACGACTATTGGCCCGATGCGGACCACGAGGGCGATTTCTTCGAATGGCGGCGCGCGCATCGCGTGACCATCGGCCATGACGTTTGGATCGGCCATGGATCGACCATCCTGCCGGGTGTCACGATCGGCAACGGCGCCGTCATCGGCTCGGGCGCGGTCGTCACGAAGGACGTCGAACCCTACATGATCGTCGGCGGGGTCGCGGCGAAACCGATCCGCGAACGTTTCTCCCGAAGTATCGCGGAACGCATGGAAAAACTCGTCTGGTGGGACTGGGATCATGCCCGGCTGCGCACCGCCCTCGACGACTTTCGCAAACTTGACGCAGAAGCCTTTCTCGCCCGTCACGGCGGGTGAGGAGACCCTTCCGATGCCGGAAATCCAGGCCTGTGGACTGTTATCTTTCCGACATGAAACTGACATTGCCCCTTCATCAACAGCGTTTAGAGCCAGTCCCGGAAACGACGAGACCCGGCCCTTGGCCCGGCCTCGATCCGACACGGGAAAAAAGGGATCCACCATGTTTCGACTGAAGAATGTCACCCGCCGCTTCGGCGAGCGCGTTGCGGTCGACGATGTGACCTTCGACATTCCGCAGGGCCAGATGGTCGGCGTCATCGGCCGCTCCGGCGCCGGCAAGTCCACCATGCTGCGCATGATCAACCGCCTTGCCGATCCGAGCGAGGGCTCCATCCACTTCAATGACGTCGAGGTCTCCGCGCTGCGCGGTGCGGCATTGCGCAACTGGCAGCGCGACTGTGCGATGATCTTCCAGCAGTTCAACCTCGTGCCGCGCCTCGATGTGCTCACCAACGTCCTGCTCGGCCGCCTCAACCATCGTTCGGCCGTCCTGAGCATCCTCAATCTCTTCACCCGCGAGGAGCGTATCATGGCGATCGCCGCGCTCGAGCGCCTCGGCATCGAGCAGACCGCGCTCCAGCCGGCCGGCACGCTCTCGGGCGGCCAGCAGCAGCGCGTGGCGATCGCAAGGGCGCTGATGCAGGCCCCCAAGATGCTGCTCGCCGACGAGCCTATCGCCTCGCTCGATCCGCTCAACGCCAAGATCGTTATGGACGCGCTGCGCGACATCAACGAGCGCGAGGGCATCACCGTCATCACCAACCTGCACACGCTGGATACGGCGCGCGCCTATTGCGAGCGCATCATCGGCATGGCGCATGGCCGCGTCGTCTTCGACGGTCCGGCGCGCGACCTCGACGCCGAGGCGGTGCGCACGATCTACGGCACGGGCGCCGATGGGGCGGCGATCGACGAGAGCGTCACCTCCACGGCGATCCGCAACCCGGCCCGCCAGGACAACACCAAGGAATCCGCCGGCCCGACACCGCTGGCACTGGCCGGCCTTTGAGCCGACCGGGATCGATCGGCCCGCGTGAAGGGCCATCATTTTTCAAGAGTCCGGCGAAGCCGGTCAAACAGGAGAAAGACCATGCTGAAGAAAGCTCTTCTCGGCGCCGTCGCGCTCATCGCGCTCGCCGGCCATGTGCAGGCTGAAGACCTCAAGGAATTCCGCGTCGGCATCATCGGCGGCGAGAACGAAGCCGACCGCCTGCGCAACTACCAGTGCCTCGGCGATCACCTGAAGGCCGAGCTCGGCTTCGAGAAGGTCTCGTTCTTCCCGGCCGCCGACTATGACGGCGTTATCCAGGGCCTGCTCGGCGGCACGCTCGACTATGCCGAACTCGGCGCGTCCGGCTTTGCCAAGATCTACCTCGCCAAGGCCGACGCCGTCGAGCCGATCCTGACGACCGTCCAGACCGACGGCTCGACCGGCTACCACTCGATCATGGTTGCCCGCAAGGATTCCGGCATCACCAAGCTCGAAGACCTGAAGGGCAAGAAGCTCGGCTTTGCCGACCCGGACTCCACCTCCGGCTACCTCGTGCCGCTCGTCACGCTGCCGGAAGCCATCGGCGGTCCGGTCAAGGAATATTTCGGTGAAACCGGCTTCGGCGGCGGCCACGAGAACCTCGTCCTCGAAGTCATGAAGGGCACCTTCGATGCCGGCACGACCTTCGGTTCGGGCGTCGGCGAGTGGAAGGACGGTTACACCTCCGGCAACCTGCACAAGATGGTCGAGAAGGGCATTCTCGACATGAACGAGCTCGTCGAACTCTGGAAGTCGCCGCTGATCCCGAACGGCCCGATCGTCGTTCGCACCTCGATGGCCGACGAGACCAAGGCGAAGTTCAAGCAGTTCATGCTCGACCTGCCGAAGAAGGACGCCGCCTGCTTTGCCGCCGTCATGGGCGGTGACTTCACCTCGTTCACGGAAGTCAATGTCGACTTCTACAAGCCGATCATCGACGCCCGCAAGGCGACGATCGGCGGCTGATCGCCAAACAGCATCTGGCGCCGGCCACAACCCGACCGGCGCCTTTTGCTGACGTCGTTACCCCACTCTCGACGTCATCCTCGGGCTTGACCCGAGGATCCACGCCGCATCCGGAGCGTGGATGGTCGGGTCAAGCCCGACCATGACAGAAGAGAGGTTGCGGACTTTATCGACGATCAGACGAGCGCACACAGAACTCTGCCGAGACGGACAGACCATGGCCATGAACACGCTTCACGACGGCTTCAGCGAGAAGGGCGCGCTCATCGAGCGACACTGGCAGGAGCTGAACGCCCGCCGCCGGTTCTATACCTGGCTCGGCCTTGCAATCCTCGCCATGGCGCTCACCGGTTCGCTCTGGTTCGCCAACGAGACGAATGCCGGAAAGTTCTTCGACCGGCTGCCGCATTTCTTCGATTTCGTCGGCGACATGGTGCCGCGCGACGGGCTGGAGGTCTTTCGCGCGCTGTTCGACCTGCCGTCGCCCTATGACGACGGCAGCTTCAAGTACAACTACCCGGAGGGGCGGCTCTACATCACCGGGAGCCTCTATGTGCCGGAATATTTCCACAAGATGCTGGAGACGCTGAACATCGCGCTGTTCTCCACCATCATCGGCATGGTCTTCGGCTTCCTGCTCTGCTTTCTCGCGGCGAAGAACCTCGTCGCCAATCGCCTGCTGCGCGGCTTCGTGCGCCGCTTCATGGAGATCCTGCGCGCCTTCCCGGAAGTCGTGCTCGCCGGTTTCTTCCTCGCCATCCTCTCGCTCGGCCCGCTGCCTGCCGTCATCGCCGTGTCGATCCACACGGTCGGGGCGCTCGGCAAACTGTTCTTCGAGGTGGTCGAGAATGCCGACATGAAGGCGGAGGAGGGGCTTCGCGCGGTCGGCGCAAGCTGGGTGGAGCGCGTCTGGTTCGGCATCGTGCCGCAGGTGCTGCCGAATTTCATGAGCTACTTCCTGCTGCGTCTCGAGATCAACGTGCGCGCCTCGACCATCATCGGCGCCGTCGGCGGCGGCGGCATCGGCGAATTGCTGCGCCTGTCCATCGGCCAGGGGCACCAAGCCAAGACGCTCGCCATCGTGCTCCTGCTGCTTGTCACCATCATCGCCGTCGACCAGTTTTCCGCCTGGCTGCGCCGCAGGCTCGTCGGCGACCACGCCTTCCGGCTGGCCCAATAGGAGAGCGCCATGACGACCCTCAATCCCGCTCAGATGGATGAGATCGCGGCACGCCATCCGGCCGTCTTCCACCGCTCGTTCTGGCAGCGTTTCCGCGTCGCCATCATCGCCGGCGGCTTCGTGCTCTATGCGCTCTATTGCTGGTGGTTCTTCGCCATCGGCCATGTGCTCGGCACGGCGAACTGGAACATTGCCGGCACCTATCTCGCCGACTGGGTCTCCTACGAGGTGCGCCCGGAAGTGACCATCGATCCCGACGGCGCGATGAAGCTGACCTATCCGCGCTTCTCTCCGCTCGGGCCGAATGCCGAGCCCGACTGGGTCGAGATCGAGCGCGGCACGATGACCCGCACCACGCCTTCCGCCGGCGCTGCGGCGGACACCGCCCAAAAGCCCGCCTCGATGGGCTTCATGGGAACGGGCGGCAACATCGGCGGTTCGGCCACCGCCGCCAATGCCATGGCGACCGCGACCACCCGCGAGGAGGAGGTGGTCAGGCGCGCGAAGATCACGCTCAATTCCTCGACGAGCGTCGAGGTCGTGCCGGACCGGGTGACGGTGCGGCATTCCGGCGAGACCCTGCTCGTCGATATCGCCGGCTCCAATATGACGGTGGAAGGCGCTCTGCCGGCCTGGGCGACGCAGAAGGCGCCGGGCGAGAAGATCACGCTTTCCTTCGGTGTCGCCGGCTGGGGCGAGATCGAGCCGGACGACATCTCGATCCGCAAGCGCTTCTTCGGCTGGGCGAACTTCCTTTTCGACACGAACTCGCCCTTCCACGGCAAGCCGCTATCGGAGGTCCTCTCGCTGGTGACGTCGGGCGAGCGCATAGACCCGAAGCAGTCGAACCTGTCGCTTGCCTGGGGAAACATCCTCTACAATGCGGAATGGCAGCATCTCGATGTCTGGACGAAGCTGCTCCAGACCATCGTCATGGCCTTCGTCGGTACGCTCTTCGCGATGCTGCTCGCCTTCCCGCTGGCGTTCCTCGCCGCGCGCAACATCACGCGCAGCTGGATCTCCAACCAGGTGACGAAGCGTCTCTTCGATTTCCTGCGCTCGGTCGACATGCTGATCTGGGCGCTGTTCTTCACCCGTGCCTTCGGCCCGGGGCCGCTCGCCGGCATGTCGGCGATCTTCTTCACGGATACGGGCACGCTCGGAAAACTCTATTCCGAGGCGCTGGAGAACATTGACGACAAGCAGCGCGAAGGCGTGAAGTCGGTCGGCGCGGCGCCGGCCGCGGTGCAGCGCTTCGGCGTGCTGCCGCAGGTCATGCCGCTCTTTGCCTCCCAGGCGCTTTATTTCTGGGAATCGAACACCCGTTCTGCCACGATCATCGGCGCGGTCGGCGCCGGCGGCATCGGCCTCAAGCTCTGGGAAGCGATGCGCACGAATTCCGACTGGGAGAATGTCGCCTATATGGTGCTGCTGATCCTCATCGTCGTCTTCGTCTTCGACGGCATATCCAACGCGCTGCGCTCGCGCCTGATGGGCAAGCCGGCGCATTGAGCGAGGAAAGACCTGGCGTGGCGGCATGATGCTGCCACACGAATCCCTTCAAGTGCCGACGCCGCCGGTCCGGCGGCGTCAAATGACTGCCACAGGAATGAGCCATTGCGTTACGCCCTCTATTTCACCCCGCCCGCAAGTGACCCGCTGACCCTCGCCGCCCAGCGCTGGCTGGGGCGCAATGCATTTACGGGGGCGGCGCTGGAGCAGCCGGCCGTGAACGGCTTCGATGCGGCCGCGCTTGCCGGCCTGACGGCCGATCCGCGCCGCTATGGCTTCCACGCCACGCTGAAGGCGCCTTTCGCGCTTGCCGAGGGGCGCAGCGAAGCGGAACTGTTGGCCGAAATCGGCCGCTTCGCCGCCGAGGTCGAGCCATTCGAGATTCCGCAGGCCGTCGTCGGCCGCCTCGGCTCCTTCTTCGCGCTGGTGCCCGGCGATCCTTGCGAGCCGCTGCAGGCCTTTGCCGGCGAGGTGGTGCGCCGCTTCGAGCGTTTTCGCGCGCCGCTCACCTCGGCCGACATCGCCCGCCGCAAGCCGGACGAGCTCACGGCCGAAGAACGCCAGAACCTCGTGCAATGGGGGTATCCCTATGTCTTCGACACGTTCCGCTTCCACATGACGCTGACGGGACGCGTTCCTGTGGAGCGCCGCGCGGCCGTCGAGGCCGCGCTGCTTGCGCATTTTTCCGATTTCCATGAGCGCCCGCTGGCGATCGAGGGCTTGGCTCTCTTCCGCGAATCCTCGCGCGGCGCTGATTTCACCGTCCATTCGCTCTTCCCGCTGACAGCCGGAGCCAACAGAAAGACCGCCTGACATGACCCGCGAAACCGTTCTTTCCAATGCCCGCATCGTGCTTGAGGACCGGATCCTCGACGGCACGCTGGTGCTCCGCGATGGCCTGATCGCGGACATTTCCGAGGGTTCTTCCGCCGTCGGCGAGGACATGGAGGGCGATTACCTGCTGCCCGGCCTCGTCGAACTGCACACCGACCATCTTGAAGCCCACTATTCGCCGCGCCCCGGCGTGCGCTGGGGGCTGACGGCGGCGATCCAGGCGCATGACGCCCAGGTCGTCACCTCGGGCATCACCACCGTCTTCGACTGCCTGCGCATGGGCTCGGACGAGGACGGCGGCTTCGAGCAGGGTGAGATGCGCGCCATGGCCGATGCCATCGCCGACGCGCAGGACGAGGACCGCCTGCGCGCCCAGCACCTCATCCACCTGCGCTGCGAGGTCTCGACCGACAACGTGCTCGACCACTACGCGGAATTCGAGGACGATCCGCTGGTCCGCCTCGTCTCGCTGATGGACCACGCACCCGGCCAGCGCCAGTTCCAGACGCTGGACCAGTACATCCTCTACTACAAGAAGAAGCGCGGCCTGACCGACGAAGAATTCGCCGCCTTCTGCAAGCGCCAGCAGGACCTTTCCGCCCGCTATGCCAAGCCGCATCGCGATGCGATCGCCGCCTCCTGTGCGGCCCGCGACATCTCGGTCGCCAGCCACGACGACGCGACGCTGGAACATGTCGAGGAGGCGATCGGCTACGGCATCCGCCTTGCCGAGTTCCCGACCAGCTTTGACGCCGCCAAGGCCTCGCACGGCGCCGGCATGAGCGTCCTGATGGGCGCGCCGAACATCGTGCGCGGCAAGTCGCATTCCGGCAATATCGCCGCCCGCGACCTCGCCACGATGGGCGTGCTCGACGTGCTCTCCTCCGACTACGTGCCCTTCAGCCTGATGCATGCGCCGTTCATCCTTGCCGACGAGGTCGAGGGCATCGACCTGCCGCGGGCGATCGCCATGGTCTCCACCACGCCGGCCCGCACCGTCGGCCTCGACGATCGCGGCGCCATCGCCAGGGGCCTGCGCGCCGATCTCGTGCGCGTGCGCCGCCCCTCCGGCGTTCCGGTCGTGCGCTCGGTCTGGCGGCAGGGCAGGCGGGTCGCTTGAGCATGGAGGCCGAAATCGTCTCGGCCCGGCCGCTGCCGGTTGCAGCCGGCACGATGGTCGTCGTCGTCGGCCCCAGCGGCGCGGGCAAGGACAGCGTCATGTCCTATGCCGCCCGGCATTTTGCCGGCGAGCCGCGCCTCGGCTTCGTGCGCCGCGTCATCACCCGCCCGCCGGATGCCGGCGGGGAGGCGCATGAGGCGGTCGATGCGGCCGGTTTCCAGGCGCGGGCGGCTGCCGGCGCCTTTGCGGTCTCCTGGGATGCGCACGGCCTTTCCTACGGCATTCCGCGCGAAACCCTCGACCAACTTTCGGAGGGCATGACGCTGGTCGCCAATGGCAGCCGGTCGGCGCTGCCCGCCTTCGCCGCGGCCTACGGGCGGCTGAAAATCGTGCAGATCACCGCCCGCGCCGACATCCTCGCCGCGCGCCTCGCCGCCCGAGGCCGGGAAAGCGCCGAGGCCATCGCCCGCCGGCTCGATCGCGCCGTGCCCGAGATCGCCGCTGCCGATACGGTCGTCATCGACAACAGCGGCGCGCTGGAAGAGGCGGGCGATGCCTTCGTGCGGCTGCTTGCCTCCGCCCTTGCACGGAACGATTAGGGCATTTCCGCTTTTCTCCGAATCGCGAAAACGCTCTATCTCCTTGTTTTGCCGCATTTCCGGACGCAAAACCGCTTCGCACTTTTGCTGGAAATGCTTTTGGGCTCCGGCTCAGTCCGCCTTCAGCGCCTTGAAGGCGGCAAGCGCCCGTTCGCGGGCGCGGGCGTGGTCGACGATGGGCTTCGGATAGGTTCTGCCGAGATCGACGCCGGCGCTCTTCAGCGCGGCCTCCGGTGCGGCGAAGGGCTTGTGGATCCAGGCGGCATCCAGGTTTTCCAGTTCCGGCACGAAGCGCCGCACATAGCTGCCGTCCGGATCGAATTTCTCGCCCTGAAGGATGGGGTTGAAGATACGGAAGAAGGGCGAGGCATCCGCGCCCGAGCCGGCCACCCATTGCCAGTTCGCCGCGTTCGACGCCGCATCGGCATCCACCAACGTGTCGCGGAACCATTTCTCGCCGTGCCGCCAGTCGATCATCAGGTGCTTGATCAGGAAGGAGGCCGCGATCATGCGCACGCGGTTGTGCATCCAGCCGTACTGCCAGAGCTGCCGCATGCCGGCATCGATGATCGGATAGCCGGTCAGTCCGCGCGTCCAGAGCGTGAAGGCCTCGCCGCGTTCCTTCCAGGGGAAGGCATCGAACCGGTCGTTCCAGTTCTTCTCCGCAAGGGCGGGAAAGTGGAAATGCAGGTGGTAGCAGAATTCCCGCCAGGCCAGTTCCTTGCGGAAATGGACGAGATCGCCGGTCGGCGCGTCAAGCCCGCGCGTGGCGTGCCAGATGCGGGCCGGGGAGATTTCTCCGGGCGCCAGATATGGCGAGAGCATCGAGGTGGCGTCGACGGCGGGGCGGTCGCGGTTGGTGCCGTAGCCGTCGATCGCGCCGTTGACGAAGGCTTCGAGACGGTCTCGCGCGGCCGCTTCGCCCGGCGTCCAGACCTCCAGGAAGCGCGCGGCCCAGTCGGGTCTTGCCGGCGTGAGGCGCCAGTCCTCCAGGCGCTCCGACGCTGCGGCTTCGGAAAGGGCGACCAGCCGTGCCGGCGGGTCGATCGGTTCATGGGGTTCGCCGGCCCGTTCCAGCGCCTTCCAGAAGGGTGTGTAGACGCGGAAGGGTTTCTTGTCTCCCGTTAGCAGGCGGGTCGGGTCATGCAGCAACTGGCCGGCAAAGCTGATGGCGGCAAGACCGCGCGCCTTGAGTGAGGCCTTGATCGCGCGGTCGATCGCCATGCCCGGTGGATCGTGCCGGCGGTTCCAGTGGATGGTGTCGGCGCCGGTCTCGGCGATCAGCGCGTCGAGGATCGCATCGGCCGGCCCGCTGCGCAGGACGAGCGGCGCGCCGAGGCCGGAAAGGTTCCCGGCAAGCGCGGCAAGGGCATGGTGCAGCCACCAGCGCTGGGCGGCGCCGAGCGGGCCGGTTCCGGCCTCGGCGGGCTCCAGGATATAGAGCGGGATGACGGGACGACCGGTTTCGGCGGCGGCAGCCAGCGCCGCATTGTCGTCGATGCGCAGGTCCTTGCGGAACCAGACGATGACCGGAGCGTGGTGCGTTGCCATCGGGCGGTCACCTCTTTTGCGGCAAGGGGCGGGTCAGGATGAAAAGGGCGCTAGCCGAGAGCACGAGACCGACCACGACTGCAAGAAGAGGCGACGGCGCCGTGCGATAATAGAAGAAACCGTAGCTTGCGACGATGAGACAGATGGCGATCGTCTTTGCGCGTGCCGAGATCGCGCCCTCGCGCCGCCAGTTCGTCAGCGGCGGGCCGAGGGTGCCGTGGTTCAGCAGCCACCGTTCGAGGCGTGGCGAGGAACGGGAAAAGCACCAGGCCGCGACGAGCAGGAACGGTGTTGTCGGCAAGAGCGGCAGGAACACACCGACAATGCCGATCGCCGTCATCAGCAGGCCTGCCGCCATATAGATCGATCGCACCGGGAATCCTCGTTTCAGTCCGCATCGACCGTTCACATAGAGCGTCGCGGCGCCGTCTCCAAGGGCGCCGATGCCGCAGCGGCGAGCGAACGGCTCACGGGAAAGGATCGGCGCGCAGGGCCGGAGCATGAGAGGGCGTGGGGTACGGATCGGACAAGACCTGAAGCATGCCCGGTGAAAGCCGGCTTACCGGACGCGATCCTGTCTCTTGTCTTTGCCGCATTGTCCGGCGCTGAAACGATGCCGCTTCGGCTGGAGGAACGTCTCGATCCAATCGCCGACTGCCGAGGACGCCATGGGGTGCCGGAGGCCCGCGGGAAATGAAACCGACACGCCATGCCGGCTGTGCCGGCATGGCCGTTTCTGCCGCGTGACGAGGCTCAGGCTTGCTTGCCGTTCGTCGTGGCCTTGACGGATTTCGCCTTGGCGGCGATCGGCTTTTCCGCCACGGCTTCGGCCTTCTTCCGCGGTTTGGCCGCCTCGGATTTTTTCGCCTGCGCCTTCTCGGAGATCTCGATCAACGGCTTCCTGGCACCGGCCTGCCTGGTCTCCGGGGCGAGCGCCACGCGTTCGAATTCGTCGCGCTCGTGCACCGCCTGTTCCCAATGCTCGGCGTCATGGCCGTGGGGCCTTCCCGCCTCTTCCCAGAGCGTGTAGGCTCGCTTGCTGATCCATTCCCTTCGCGCATCCGTCATCGCTAATCCCCGTTCGAGAGTGAACTGACGCCGTGCCGCCGATGTGCCTGAGAGGGGCAGGATCGGGACACGGAACTCGCTGGACGGCCGGGAAGATATCGACCGGCGGGTCCAGATATTCGGCGCACCGTGCGCTCCGGGCATCGCCCATGGGAGCAGGTCTGCTTCATGCGATTCGCTCATCTAGAATGCGCCCAAAGCGGCATGGCATCAAGCGCGCGGGGGTGCGACAGGATGACGACCTGCGGGCAGGGAAAGCAAAAACATGCTGCCGGCCGCGGCAAATCGGCGTAATTCCGGAAAAGTTTCATGCTTGCGGGTGGACAGCGCCAATCCTGCCAACGTATTGTCCGGATGAGAGAATATTCAACGCGGGCGACGGATTCGAAAGGCAGGGCGTTTGGCAGCGACAGGGCAACAGCATCGACCTGTTCGTCGGGCTTTTTGCCTCTTCTGCACGGCGCTTACCTGCCTTTTGCTGTTGATATCCATGCTCTCGGTGCCTTCTGCCACCGGTGCCGGTTCGAAGATGCTTCGTTACGGTATCCAGAAGACTGCAGGCCACCCTTCGGCGCTTCCCGATGCCGAATGCCGCAAACGCATCGTTGCCGGGAAAATGACGCCGCTCGACAGCGCAGGTGCCGATCCCGCCTGCCTGCCGGCGCGGGAGGCTTTCGGCCCGAAGGGCTTGATGGCCGCCATGGCCGTCGTCGCGCCTTCTGGCTCCGGCATCGGCCGCATGGAGATGCGTGGGGCGCGTGCCCCTCCGTTGAATCTCGCCTGACGACCGCTCCGATCGTCCCGTCGGTCGCGCGCGGTCTTCCCGATATCGCCGGCGTGCCGGCGCATGAGAAGCTCTGACGTTCGAAAGCGATCGATCAAACGATGACAGGTGAAATGACTCTGGTCCTGCTGGTCTGCCTTCCCTTCGCGGGAAGCCTTGCGGCGACCATTCTGCTGCGGACCGATTCGAGGGTCCTTGCCGCGCGCATGTCCGGTACCGTGGCCTTTGTCAGCCTGGCGCTGACGGCCGCGCTCTATCCCGCGGTGCGCGACGGCGGCAGGGTCCGGCTCGATCTCGAATGGCTGCCGCAGCTCGGGCTCAACGTCACGCTTAGAATGGATGGCTTCGCCTGGCTCTTTGCGATGCTCATCACCGGCATCGGCTGCCTCATCGTGCTCTATGCGCGCTACTACATGTCGGAGGAGGATCCGGTCCCGCGCTTCTTCTCCTTCCTGCTCGCCTTCATGGGCTCGATGCTCGGCATCGTGCTGTCGGGCAACATCATCCTGCTCTCGGTGTTCTGGGAGCTGACCAGCATCTTCTCCTTCCTTCTGATCAGCTACTGGCACAACAATGCCGCCGCCCGCGACGGTGCGCGCATGGCGCTGACGATCACCGGCATCGGCGGCTTCTGTCTGCTCGCCGGCCTCCTCGTGCTCGGCCATATCGTCGGCAGCTACGATCTCGACGTCGTGCTTTCGTCCGGTGATCAGATCAAGGCGCATCCGCTCTACCTGACGGCGCTCGTACTGATCCTCATCGGCGCGCTGACGAAGAGCGCGCAGGTGCCGTTCCACTTCTGGCTGCCCAATGCCATGGCCGCGCCGACGCCGGTCTCGGCCTATCTGCATTCGGCGACCATGGTGAAGGCGGGCGTCTTCCTGCTCGTGCGGCTCTGGCCGGCGCTGTCGGGCACCTATGAATGGTTCATGCTAGTCGGCATCGCCGGTGTCAGCACGCTGATCCTCGGCGCCTATTTCGCGATGTTCCAGCAGGACCTGAAGGGGCTGCTCGCCTATTCGACGATCAGCCATCTCGGTCTCATCACCACGCTGCTCAGCCTCGGCAGCCCGGTTGCGGCCGTCGCGGCGATCTTCCACATGATGAACCACGCCACCTTCAAGGCCTCGCTCTTCATGGCCGCCGGCATCATCGACCACGAGACCGGCACGCGCGACATGCGACGATTGAGCGGGCTCTTCAAATACCTGCCGATAACGGGCACGCTCGCCATGGTGGCGAGCGCGGCGATGGCCGGCGTGCCGCTGCTCAACGGCTTCATCTCCAAGGAAATGTTCTTCGCCGAGGCGGTGGAGACGCATGCCGATTCCGTGCTCGACCGCATGCTGCCCTATGTCGCCACGCTTGCCGGCGCCTTCTCGGTCGCCTATTCGCTCCGCTTCATCCACATGGTCTTCTTCGGCCCCGAGCCGACCGACCTGCCGAAGCCCAAGCCGCACGAGCCGCCGCACTGGATGCGCTTCCCCATCGAGTTCCTGGTGCTCGCCTGCCTCGTCGTCGGCATCATCCCGTCGCTCTCGATCGGCCCGTTCCTGCATTCGGCCGTCGTCTCGGTGCTCGGCACGCGCACGCCGGAATACAGCCTCGCCGTCTGGCACGGCATCAACACCCCGCTCATCATGAGCATGATCGCGCTCATCGGCGGCGCCGCGCTCTACGCGGTGCTGAAGGACTATCTTGCCAGATGCGACGACGGCCCGCCGCTCTTCCGCCATCTCGGCGGCCAGCGCATCTTCGAGCGCGTGCTCGTCACGGTCTCCTGGAAATGGGCGCGCTGGCTTGAGAGCCGCCTCAGCACCCGCAATCTCCAGCCGCAGCTGCGCCTCGTCGCGGCGGCCGGCTTGCTGGCGGGCGTTGTGCCGCTCTACATGGCGGGCTTTGCGCCGACGCCGCTGGTCTTCGGTGACATCGATCCCATCTTCGCCGCCATCTGGAGCATCGGCGCCTTCTGCGCGCTGGGTGCGGCCTATCAGGCGAAATATCATCGCCTTGCCGCGCTCGTCCTGCTCGGCGGCGCGGGCATCACGACCTGCATCACCTTCGTCTGGCTCTCCGCGCCAGACCTTGCCATCACGCAGCTCGTCGTGGAAATCGTCACGACGGTCCTGCTGCTGCTCGGCCTGCGCTGGCTGCCCAAGCGCTCGGAGAAGGTCGACAACTCCGTCACCCTGTCGGCCCGCAGCCGCCGCTTCCGCGACTTCCTGCTCGCGGTCTCCTGCGGCTTCGGCATGTTCGTCTTCTCCTACGCGATCATGAACCAGCCGGTGCCGGACGCCATTGCCAGCTACTTCCTCGAAAAGGCCTATACCGAAGGGGGAGGGCGAAACGTCGTCAACGTCATCCTCGTCGATTTCCGCGGCTTCGACACGATGGGCGAGATCGCGGTTCTGGCCATCGTGGCGCTGACGGTCTTCGCGCTCCTGCGCCGTTTCCGGCCCGCGCCGGACAGCATCGAGAAGCCGGAGCAGCAGCTTATCCAGGCCGCCTATGACGCCGAACGCCCCGAGCGCTCGGCGGGCGACACGGTGCGCGACTACCTGCTGGTGCCTTCGGTCATCATGCAGTGGATGTTCCCGGTCATCATCACCTTCGCCATCTATCTCTTCCTGCGCGGCCATGACCTGCCGGGCGGCGGTTTTGCCGGCGGGGTCACCATGGCGATCGCCTTCCTGCTGCAATATCTGGGCGGCGGCGTGCGCTGGTCGGAGGACAGGCTGCGCATCCTGCCGCTGCGCTGGATGGGCGTCGGCCTGCTGCTGGCCGCGATCACCGGCATGGGCGCGTGGGCGTTCGGCTATCCGTTCCTGACGAGCTATTCGCAATATGTCGAGATACCCTTCATCGGCAAGGTGCCGGCGGCGACCGCGCTGTTCTTCGACCTCGGGGTCTTCTCGCTCGTCGTCGGCGCGACGGTGCTGATCCTCATCGCGCTCGCGCACCAGTCCATACGCATGCATCGGGTTCGCAATCTCGAAGCCCCCAAGGCGGAGGAGGCCTGATGGAACTCGTTCTTTCGATCGGTATCGGCATCATGACGGGCTCGGGCGTCTGGCTCATCCTGCGCCCGCGCACCTACCAGGTCATCATCGGCCTCTCGCTGCTGTCCTATGCGGTGAACCTCTTCATCTTCGCCGTCGGCGGGGTGAAATCCAATGCTGCGCCGCTGCTGGAGGAGGGCGTCGACATCTCGACGATGACCGATCCGGTGCCGCATGCCCTGGTGCTCACCGCCATCGTCATCGGCTTTGCCACGACGGCGCTCTTCCTCGTGGTGCTGCTCGCCGCCCGCGGCCTCACCGGCACGGACCATGTCGACGGCAGGGAGCAGCCGAAATGAGCGGCTGGCAGCAACACCTCATCATCGCGCCCATCCTCATCCCGCTCGTCGCGGGCGCGCTCCTCCTGTTCTTCGACGAGCGCGACCGCGTCCTGAAGGCGATGATCAGCGTCGTGTCGTGCCTTGCGCTCGCCGCGATCGCCATCAGCCTGTTCCGCCTGGCGAACAACGGCCCGGACAGTTTCGAGGGTGTCTACCTGCTCGGCAACTGGCCGGCGCCCTTCGGCATCGTGCTCGTCGTCGACCGGCTCTCGGCGCTGATGCTCGTCCTCGCCTCGATCCTCGCCATCCCGGCGCTGGTCTTCGCGCTTGCCCGCTGGCATGCGGCGGGTGCGCATTTCCATTCGCTGTTCCAGTTCCTGCTGATGGGCCTCAACGGCGCCTTCCTGACGGGGGATCTCTTCAACCTCTTCGTCTTCTTCGAGGTGATGCTCGCCGCGTCCTACGGCCTCCTGATGCACGGCTCCGGCTCCATGCGCGTCAAGGCCGGCATGCACTATATCGCCGTCAACCTTGCCGCCGCGCTCTGCTTCCTGATCGGCGTCAGCGCCATCTACGGCTCGGCCGGCACGCTCAACATGGCGGACCTTGCCGTGCGCATCGGCGAGATCGAGGGCGAGCGGCGCATGCTGCTGGAGGCCGGCGCCGGCATCCTCGGCATCGTCTTCCTCATCAAGGCCGGCATGTGGCCGCTGAACTTCTGGCTGCCGGGCGCCTACAGCGCCGCGACGGCGCCCGTCGCCGGCATCTTCGCCATCATGAGCAAGGTCGGCATCTATGTCATCCTCCGGCTCTCGCTGCTCGTCTTCGGGCAGGGGGATTCGGCTGGCCTCGGCCTCAACGTGCTGCTCTACGGCGGCATGGCGACCATCGCCTTCGGCACGATCGGGGTTCTCGCCTCGCAGGCGCTCGGGCGGCTGGCGAGCTATTCCGTGCTCGTCTCCTCCGGCACGCTGCTGGCCGTCCTCGGCTTCAGCAACGGCCAGGTGACGGCCGGCGCGCTGTTCTACATGGTCAGTTCCACGCTGACGATCGCCGCCTTCTTCATGCTGATCGAACTCGTCGAGCGCGGGCAGGATGCGGGCGCCTCGGTTCTCGCCGTGACCATGGAGGCTTACGGCGATGCGGACGAGGAAGACGAGGAGGTCGAGGTCGGCGTCACCATGCCCGGCACGATCGCCGTGCTCGGCATCTGCTTTGCCGCCTGCGGCATCCTGCTCTCCGGCCTGCCGCCGCTCTCGGGCTTCGTCGCGAAATTCGCCATGCTGTCGGGCATGATCGGAACGGGTGCGAACAGCGAAGCGCCGATCGCCGCGTCCGCGTGGTGGATCGTCGGCCTGCTCATCCTGTCGGGGCTGGCGGCGCTGATCTCGATGACCCGCGCCGGCATCCGCACCTTCTGGGCCTCGATGGAGGGCACCGTGCCGCGCGTCCTCGTCATGGAGATGGCGCCGGTCATGCTTTTGATCGCGCTGACGCTGGCGCTCACCATCAAGGCCGGTCCGGCGATGGGCTATATGGAGGAGACCATCCGCAATCTGCAGCAGCCGGCCGTCTATATCGACGCCGTGATCAATGCACGCCGCGCAGGGGTTGCCGAACCCAGCGGACCGGACGGCGGGGGAGGGATCTGACATGCTGCCCTATCCGTTGCTCAGCGCCTCGCTCGTCATCATGTGGCTCGCCCTCAACGGCTTCACGCCCGGCCACCTCATCCTCGGCTGCATCGTGTCGGTCTTCGCCTCCTGGGGCATGGCGGCGCTTCGCCCCGTAAAGCCGCGCCTGCCGAAATGGTATCTGCTTCCGAAGCTCGTCGGCATCGTGCTCTACGATATCCTGCGCTCGAACCTTGCCGTCGCCTCGATCCTGCTGACCGGCGGCCGGCGCAAGCACAAGTCCGGCTTCATCACCGTGCCGATCGAGCTTGAAAACCCGACGGCGCTGGCGGTGCTTGCCGTCGTCATAACGAGCACGCCCGGCACGGCCTGGCTGGAATACAATTCGCTCAGCAAGACGGTGCTGATCCACGTCCTCGACCTCGTCGACGAGGCGGAGTGGCAGGCGCTGATCAAGACCCGCTACGAGGCGCTGCTGATGGAGATCTTCAAATGAGCCACACGATCCTCGCCTGGTCGGTCACCATCGCGCAGGTGTTCCTCGCCATCGCCATGGCGCTTGCGGCGCTGCGCATGTTCCGCGGCCCGCGCGCGCAGGACCGCGTGCTGGCGCTCGATACGCTCTATGTGAACTCCATGCTGCTGCTCATGGTCTTCGGCATGCGCACCGGCAAGGTCATCTATTTCGAGGCTTCGCTCGTCATCGGCATGCTCGGCTTCGTGGCGACCGTCGCCCTTGCCAAGTTCCTGATGCGCGGGGAGGTGATCGAATGAACGTGATCGAACATGCGGGCGACCTGCCGGCCTGGGCGGCGCTGGCCGTCTCCTTCTTCCTCGTCGTCGGCGCCGGCCTGACGCTCACCGGCACGATCGGCTTTGCCCGCCTGCCGACCTTCTACGAGCGCATCCACGCACCGACGCTCGGCACGAGCTGGGGCACGGGCGGCATCGTCATGGCCTCGATGATTTTCTTCACCGTGCTCGCCACCCGTCCCGTCGTGCACGAGATCCTGATCGGCATCTTCGTGACGGTGACGACGCCCGTCACGCTGATGCTGCTCGCCCGCGCCGCCCTGCACCGCGACCGGGCGGAGGGCAATCCGGAGGTGCCGGCCGAGGCGCCGCTCGAGCGGGAGGCCGAGGGGCAGCCCGCCGCGGGCGAATAGCGGCGAGGCTTTCCATTCCATCGTCATTCCCGGACGGGCCGATCTTTGATCGGCCCGTTTTTCATGGGCGATGAAGCTGCTCATGGATGATTGGCGCTTGACAGCCGAGGCTCGCCGCATAATGCTAAGATGTCAGACCAATTTGAGAAGCTGACGCGAAACAGGGGTATTGGCATCATGCCAGGCGAACCGAGCGACAGGCCGCAGATCGAGCCGTTGCCGCCCATCGACCGGGCGCGGCAGGTGACGGAGGCGCTCGCCTCCTATATCGACCGCGCCAGCCTTGCGGCCGGCGACCGGCTGCCGGCCGAGCGCGAGCTGATGGCGGCGCTGGCGGTCGGCCGCTCGACGATCCGCGAGGCGATCCGCCATTTCCAAGCGCTCGGCGTCATCGAGAGCCGAAAGGGCAGCGGCACCTATCTCCTGAAGCCGATCACCACGGCGACGGTGCACATGCCGCTCTCCTTCGATGCGGCGCATCTGCGCGACGTGCTGCTCCAGACGCTGGAGGTTCGCCGCGGCATCGAATGCGAGGCCGGCATGGTGGCCGCGCGGCGGCGCACGGCGGAGGACGTCGCCGTCATCGAGGCGAAGCTCGACGAGATGGAGCGGGTGCATCTCTCCAAGGGCACGTCCGGGCCGGAAGACCTCGCCTTCCACCTCGCCATCTACGATGCCACGCACAATCCGCTGTTCAAGCAGCTTCTGGAGCAGATGCGCGGCGCCTTCGAGCGCTTCTGGGAAAAGCCGTTCAACCGGCCGGACTTCGCCCGCCGTTCCTTCCCGTTCCACCGCACGCTCTTCAACGCCATCGCCGCCCGCGATCCCGAGGCGGCGCGGGCGGAAACCCTGAAGATCCTCGCCGTCGTCGAGGAAGACATCAAGGACATGTCCCGATGATCAACGGAGCCGATCCGTTCGACTTTGCCGCCCTCACCGTCGCCCATGACGAGGCGAACGCCTTCGACGCGGTGGTGCCGCCCATCGTGCAGACCTCGCTCTTCACCTTCAAGGACTATGACGAGATGGTGGCCGCCTATCGCGGCGAGATCGTGCGGCCGATCTACACGCGCGGCCTCAACCCGACGGTGCGCGCCTTCGAGGAGATGCTGGCGAAGCTGGAAGGCGGCGAGGACGCGCTGGGCTTTGCGAGCGGCATGGCGGCGATCTCCTCCACCGTGCTTTCCTTCGTCGAGCCGGGCGACCGCATCGTCGCCGTGCGCCATTGCTATCCGGATGCCTTCCGCCTGTTCGGCACGCATCTCAAGCGCATGAAGATCGAGGTGACCTATGTCGACGGGCGCGACGAGGAGGCGGTGGCAAAAGCCCTGCCGGGCGCCAAGCTGCTCTATCTCGAAAGCCCGACGAGCTGGGTGATGGAGGCGCACGATGTCGGCGCGCTCGCCGCCCTTGCCCGGCGCCACGGCATCGTCAGCGTCATCGACAACAGCTGGGCAAGCCCCGTCTTCCAGCGGCCGCTGACGCTCGGTGTCGATCTCGTGCTGCATTCGGCCTCGAAATATCTCGGCGGCCACAGCGACGTCGTCGCCGGTGTCGTCGCCGGCTCGAAGGAGCTGGTCGGCCGCATCCGCTCGGAGGCCTATCCCTATCTCGGCGGCAAGCTCTCGCCCTTCGACGCCTGGCTGCTGGTGCGGGGCCTGCGCACCCTGCCGATCCGCATGAAGGCGCACGAGGCCTCGGCGCTTGAAATCGCCAGGCGCCTGCAGGCGCTCGACATCGTCGACAAGGTCTTCCATCCAGCGCTCGCCAACCGCCTGCCGCCGGGATTGACCGGCACGTCGGGCCTCTTCTCCTTCACCTTTCGCGAGGGCATCGACATCCGCGCCTTCGCCGACCGCCTGACGCTCTTCAAGCTCGGCGTCTCCTGGGGCGGGCATGAGAGCCTGATCGTGCCGGGCGAGGTGGTGCTTCAGCAGAAAGCCGAGCCGAATTCCGCGCATGCCTTCGGCATCGATGCGCGGTCCGTGCGTCTCCATGTCGGCCTGGAGGGAACCGAGGCCCTGTGGAGTGATCTGGACGCGGCGATAACGGCCGCGACCGAAACCTGACGTCAAACTTCGAAGCAGAACCAGAAAAGAGGGAACGACCATGAAGAGACTTTTGACTGCAGCACTCATCACCACGCTGATGGCGTCGAGCGCCTTGGCCGATACGACGCTCAAGCTCGTCGAGGTGATCACCAGCCCCGAGCGCACCGAGACGCTGAAATCCATCGTCGGGAAATTCGAGGCGGAAAATCCCGGCGCCAAGGTCGAGATCATCTCGCTGCCCTGGGGCGAGGCCTTCCAGAAGTTCGCCACGATGGTCTCGGCCGGCGAGGTGCCGGACGTGATGGAAATGCCCGACACCTGGTTGTCGCTTTATGCCAACAACGGCATGCTGGAGAGCCTGGAGCCCTATCTTTCCAAATGGGAGCATACGTCCGGCCTGACGGCGCGTGCCCTGGAGCTCGGCCGCGACATCGACGACACGGCCTATATGCTGCCCTACGGCTTCTACCTGCGGGCCATGTTCTACAACAAGAAGCTGCTCGAAGAGGCCGGCGTTTCCGAGCCGCCGAAGACGCTGGACGAATTCGCCGAGGCCTCCAAGAAGGTTTCGGCGCTGCCCGGCAAATACGGCTATTGCCTGCGCGGCGGCCCGGGCGGGCTCAACGGCTGGGTGATGTTCGGCGCCACCATGGCCGGCGACAATAAATTCTTCAACGAGGACGGCACCTCCACCTTCAACAGCGAAGGCTGGGTGAAGGGCCTGACCTTCCTGATCGACCTCTACAAGAACGGTTACGCCCCGAAGGACAGCGTCAACTGGGGCTTCAACGAGATCGTCGCCGGCTTCTATTCGGGCACCTGCGCCTTCCTCGACCAGGACCCGGACGCGCTCATCGCCATTGCCGAGCGCATGAAGGCGGAAGACTACGGCATCATGACCATGCCGAAGGGGCCGGCCGGAAAGACCTTCCCGACGATCGGTTTCGCCGGCTGGTCGATGTTCGCCTCCAGCGCCAACAAGGACCTCGCCTGGAAGCTGATCGAGACGCTCGAAGGGCCGGAAGGCAATATCGAGTGGAACAAGCGCACGGGCGCGCTGCCGGTGCACACGTCCGCGGAGAAGGACCCGTTCTATGCCAGCGAGCAGTTCAAGGGCTGGTTCGCCGAGCTGGAGGACAAGGATGCCGTGCCGACCGTGATGCCGACGCATCTGGAGGAGTTCGCCTTCTTCAAGGATTCACTGGTCATCAAGACCTCGCAGGAAGCCCTTCTCGGCGACATCACGCCGGAGGACCTTGCCAACCAGTGGGCGGACTACCTGACCAAGGCCCAGCAAAAGTTCCTCGCCAAGAAATAGGCTGAGGAACGCTCCGGGCGGAGAAACGAGGCTCCGCCCGGAGACACTGTTTGGAACGCCCCGCCACCTTCAACGGAAGCGAGACGATGACCCTTGCCGCCCATCCGTACGCCGTGCGGCCGCTCAGGAAGCGGATTGCCGACGCATCGGAACCCTATCTCTACAGCGCGCCGGCGCTGATCCTCATCATCGCCGTCATGCTGGTGCCGCTGGTGCTCGGCATTTCCTATGCGTTCCGCGATATCCAGCTGCTGAACCCGTTTTCCGGCGGCTTCATCGGGCTCGATCATTTTCGCGCGCTGGGTGAGGACCAGGCCTTCTTCCGGGCGCTGCGCAACACGCTGTGGTGGACGGGCGCCTCGGTCTTCCTGCAGTTCATCTTCGGCCTCATCCTCGCGCTGCTCCTGGACAAGCCTTTTGCCGGCCGCGGCCTGGCGCAGGCGCTGGTCTTCCTGCCCTGGGCCGTGCCGAGCTTCCTTGCCGGCCTCAACTGGGCCTGGCTGTTCAACCCGGTCATCGGCCCGCTGCCGCACTGGATGCATGCGCTCGGCATTCTCGATGCGCCGAACAACATTCTCTCCGACCCGCAGCTCGCCATGTGGGGGCCGATCGCGGCCAATGTCTGGTGGGGCATTCCCTTCTTCGCCATCACCCTGCTTGCCGCGCTCCAGGCGATCCCGCGCGATCTCTACGAGGCGGCCAGCATCGACGGGGCAGGGCCGGTCCAGCGCTTCCTCTCGATCACCCTGCCGTTCCTCGCGCCCACCATCGCCATCACCATCCTGCTGCGCACCGTCTGGATCTCGAATTTCGCCGACCTCATCGTCGTCATGACGAATGGCGGGCCGGCCGACCGCACGCAGATCGTCGCCAGCTACATCTTCACGCAGGCCTTCAAGCGCCTCGATTTCGGCTACGCCTCGGCCATCGCCCTCGTGCTGCTGGTCCTGCTGCTCGCCTATTCCATGCTGATCGTGCTTCTGCGCCAGACGCTGCTGAACAAGGGGTGAGACCATGAGAAGCAAGCCTTTCCTCACCGTGGCGCACCGGCTCGCGATCCTCGCCTATATCGTCGTCGCGCTCTTTCCGCTGTTCTGGCTGCTCAAGGTCTCGGTGACGCCGAACGACCTGCTCTACAGCGAGGGCGTGCGCATGTGGCCCTCGCGCGCCACCTTCGAGCACTATACGTTCGTCATCGCCCACAGCGCCTTTCCGACCTTCTTCAAGAACAGCCTGATCGTCGCCGGCTCGACGGCCGTGGCGGTCACCATCCTCGCCTCGCTCGCCGGCTATGCCCTGTCGCGCTTCCGTTTCCGGGCGAAGTACTGGATCGTCGCCTTGATGCTGGTCACGCAGATGTTCCCGCTGGTCATGCTGGTCGCGCCGATCTTCAAGATGCTCTCGCCGCTCGGCCTCACCAACAGCCTGACCGGCCTCGTCATCGTCTACACCGCCTTCAACGTGCCCTTCGCCACCTTCCTCATGCAGTCCTTCTTCGACGGCATTCCGAAGGACCTGGAGGAGGCTGCGATGATCGACGGGGCGACGCAGTTCGTCGCCTTCCGCCAGATCATCCTGCCGCTGACGCTGCCCGGCATCGCCGCGACGCTCGGCTTCGTCTTCACCGCCGCCTGGAGCGAGCTGCTCTTCGCGCTGATGCTGATCTCCGGCAACGACGCGGCGACCTTCCCAGTCGGTCTTCTCACCTTCGTCTCGAAATTCTCGGTCGATTTCGGGCAGATGATGGCGGCGGGCATTCTCGCGCTCATTCCGGCCTGCCTCTTCTTCCTCCTCATCCAGCGCTACCTCGTGCAGGGCCTGACGGCCGGCGCGGTCAAAGGCTGAAAGGGTCTTCCATGGCTTCCATCGACATCCAGGACATCCGCAAGAGCTTCGGCACCTTTTCCGTGCTGCACGGCGTCGACCTCACCATCCGCGACGGCGAGTTCATCGTGCTGGTCGGCCCCTCGGGCTGCGGGAAATCCACGCTGCTGCGCATGATCGCGGGGCTGGAGGACGTCACGTCCGGCGACATCCGCATCGACGGCAGGCGGGTCAACGACCTTGCCCCGAAGGATCGCGACATCGCCATGGTGTTCCAGTCCTACGCGCTCTACCCGCATATGAGCGTCGCCGACAACATGAGCTACAGCCTGAAGCTCCGCCGCACCGCGAAGGAGAAGATCGCCAGCGCCGTCGGCGGGGCCGCTGCGAAACTCGGTCTCGATCCGCTGCTGGAGCGCCGCCCGCGCGCGCTTTCCGGCGGCCAGCGCCAGCGTGTCGCCATGGGGCGCGCCATCGTGCGCCAGCCGAAGGCTTTTCTCTTCGACGAGCCGCTGTCCAACCTCGACGCACGCCTGCGCGAACAGATGCGCGCCGAAATCAAGAAGTTGCACGGCGATCTTCATGCGACCTCCATCTACGTCACCCACGACCAGATCGAGGCCATGACGCTGGCGGACCGGATCGTCGCCATGCATGCCGGCGTCGTCCAGCAGGTCGGTACGCCGCTCGATCTCTACGACCGGCCGGCCAATCTCTTCGTCGCGGGCTTCATCGGCTCGCCGGGCATGAACTTCTTCGAGGGCTGCTATCTCGTATCAGGCGACCAGGCGGAGCTGCGGCTGGCGAACGGGGTGACATTGCCCGTCCCGCGAAGGGCCGGCATCGAATCAGGCGCGACGGCGACGCTCGGCATCCGCCCCGAGCATGTGGTGCTCGATGCGCACGGCGCGCTGGAGGCGAAGGTCGACCTCATCGAGCCGACGGGCTTCGGCATCATCATGCATGTGAGCATCCACGATGTCCCGATTAAAATTTTCACGCTCGACCGGGCGATGCTGGATCCCGGCCCGGCGGTCCGCGTCGACCTGCCGCAGGAGCGGCTTCACCTCTTCGGGACGCAGGGCCAGCGGGTGGAATGAAACGGGATCGTGAACACGATTTCGGTCCCGTCCAAAGACAATGTTAACCTTCATTTCCTAACCATCTACGCATCCCTATCGGCAATGATCGTCGAGTTTGCAGGTTCATGCGTATTTCCAGAACAAACTTCTACCCCATCCTTGAAACCGAAGAGGGAGCCGGCGAACAAGCGCCGTATTATTCCCGCGAAAACAATGCCTTGCCGGATTCCCTCCCGCAGGCCGAAGATTGGCATGCGGCCGGTGAGCCGGTCGCCAACGACGAGGACTATCGCCCGCGTTTCCGCTCGCCGGTGCTGCGGAGCTACGACCCCGGCCAGTATGCCGACGGAAGCTGGGAGAGCCATTTCTACATGGCGCCGAATGTCCGCTTCACGCGTACCCCCGACAAGGTCGCCGCCAGGATCGAGGAGGCGGCCGCGGAAGAGATGCAGCAGGCCGAGCCGGCGGTCGAGCAGGCCGTCCAGCCGGCGGCTCAGCCTGCCGAGATGGCGCAGCTTTCCCAGACGGAACTGCTGCAGCGCCTGCGCGAGGCGCTGGAGGAGCGCCGCCGCCGCTCCGAGGCACAGCAGGCCGAGGCTGCCGCAGCGGCAGCCATTGTCGAGCCGGTGCCGCCGCTGGTGCAGGCCGTGGTCGATGCGGGCACGAGCGGAACGCCTGCCGATGCCGCCGTCGTGTTCAAACCGGCCGGCCCGCTGCCGGCACCCGTTGCCGCAGCGGCGGTCGTCCCCGTCGCCAAACCGGCCATTTCCACCACAAAGCCAGCCGAGAAGACCGACGTGCGTACCGCAATCAGCCGTTTTGCCAACCTCTCCGACCACGCCTTCTGGGAAACGCTGGTGCCGGACGAGGATGCGGTCGAGCGGCCGGCAAGGCCGGCCGTCACCGTGGTGCGCATGCCGGCGCCCGTTCCCGCACCGGCCGCCGTGGCCGTGCCGAAGCCCGTCGCGGTTCCGGGGGTGCGTCAGGAAGTACCTTCCATCGCCTCACTCTTCCGCGTCGTCGAATGCCGCCCGGCCGTTGCCCGGACTGCGGCGGTCGAACTCGCTCCTGTTGCCGAGGTGAAGGCGGAGCCCGTGGCGGTCGTCGAGACGGTCGCTGAGCCCGTTCCGGTCGTCGCCGAGGTCCAGCCCGTCCCGGTTGCCGTCACGCCGGCCGTCACCCCGGTTGCTGCTGTCGAGCCCGTGCGCGAAACCCCGTCCTCGGTGCTGTCGCGCGCCCGGCCGTTCCAGGTCATGATGGCGACGCCGGCCGGCGATGCCTACGAATATCCGCCGCGCGAACTCCTGCAGGAGCCTCCGGGCACCGTCGGCTACGTGCTGACCCAGGAACAGCTGGAGCAGAATGCCGGCCTCCTCGAAAGCGTGCTGGAGGATTTCGGCGTGCGCGGCGAGATCATCCATGTCCGCCCCGGCCCGGTCGTCACCCTCTATGAATTCGAGCCTGCGCCCGGCGTCAAATCCTCCCGCGTCATCGGCCTTGCCGACGATATCGCCCGCTCCATGTCGGCGCTGTCTGCTCGCGTCGCGGTCGTACCCGGCCGCAACGTCATCGGCATCGAACTGCCGAATGCGACCCGCGAGACCGTCTATTTCCGCGAGATGATCGAGAGCCAGGATTTCGCCAAGACCGGCTTCAAGTTGCCGATCTGCCTCGGCAAGACCATCGGCGGCGAACCCGTCATCGCGGAACTCGCCAAGATGCCGCACCTGCTCGTCGCCGGCACCACCGGCTCGGGCAAGTCCGTCGCCATCAACACGATGATCCTGTCGCTGCTCTACCGCTTCCGTCCGGAAGAATGCCGCCTGATCATGGTCGACCCCAAGATGCTGGAACTGTCGATCTATGACGGCATCCCGCATCTGCTGACCCCCGTCGTCACCGATCCCAAGAAGGCCGTCATGGCGCTGAAATGGGCGGTGCGCGAGATGGAGGACCGTTACCGGAAGATGTCCCGCCTCGGCGTGCGCAACATCGACGGCTACAACAACCGCGTGGCCGCCGCGCGCGACAAGGGCGAGACGATCTCGATCAGCGTCCAGACCGGCTTCGACAAGGGAACCGGCGAGGCGATCCACGAGGAGCAGGAGCTCGCCCTCGATCCGATGCCCTATATCGTCGTCATCGTCGACGAGATGGCCGACCTGATGATGGTCGCCGGCAAGGAGATCGAAGGCGCGATCCAGCGGCTCGCCCAGATGGCGCGTGCCGCCGGCATCCACCTGATCATGGCGACGCAACGCCCCTCGGTCGACGTCATCACGGGCACGATCAAGGCCAACTTCCCGACGCGCATTTCCTTCCAGGTGACGTCGAAGATCGACAGCCGCACCATCCTCGGCGAGCAGGGCGCCGAACAGCTGCTCGGCCAGGGCGACATGCTGCACATGGCCGGCGGCGGGCGCATTTCCCGCGTGCATGGTCCCTTCGTCTCCGACGAGGAGGTCGAAAAGGTCGTGTTGCACCTGAAGGCCCAGGGGCGCCCGGAATATCTGGAGACCGTGACGGCCGAGGAAGAGGAAGAAGAGGACGAGAAGCCGGCGGCCGGCGGCGCGGTGTTCGACAAGGGCGATATCGCGGCGGAAGACGGCGACGACCTCTACGAGAAGGCCGTCAAGGTCGTGATGCGCGACCGCAAGTGCTCGACCTCCTATATCCAGCGGCGGCTTGCCGTCGGCTACAACCGCGCCGCCTCCCTCGTCGAGCGCATGGAGAAGGAAGGCCTCGTCGGCCCCGCCAACCATGTCGGCAAGCGGGAGATCATCTCCGGCGAGCGCGGCAGCTTCCAGGCGCCAGAGCCGAGCGACGACGAGTGACGGTTATGCCGGCGGCGATTGCCCAGTCGCCGGGCATTTGTCCTACTTATTTGAATCGCAACGCCTTTCTCGATCCGGCCCGCCAGCGCGGGCCGGATTTTCGTCATGTCCACGGGAAACTTGTTGCGCCTGTCACATTTAATCGATTTGGCTTGGAATAGGGTCTTTCCGGCCTGTTGCATATGGCGGAACGATCTGTGAATAGTGCCGCCGACCCGAGAAACCGGCATCCAAAGGAGGACAGGAATGGCATTGATCACCATGCGGCAACTGCTCGATCACGCAGCGGAGAACGACTACGCACTGCCCGCATTCAACGTCAACAACCTGGAATATATCCAGGCGGTCATGCGCGCGGCGGATGCGACGGATTCTCCGGTGATCCTGCAGGCGAGCCGCGGTGCGCGCGCCTATGCGGGCGATGCTTTCCTGCGCCACCTGATCCTCGGTGCGGCCGAGGAATATCCGCATATCCCGGTCTGCCTTCATCTCGACCACGGCGACCAACCCTCCACCTGCATTTCGGCCATCACCAACGGCTTCACCTCCGTCATGATGGACGGCTCGCTGCTCGCCGATGGCAAGACCGTTGCCAGCTACGAATACAATGTCGACGTGACGGCGGAGGTCGTGAAGATCGCGCACGCGGCCGGCGTTTCGGTCGAAGGTGAGCTTGGCTGTCTCGGCAACCTGGAAACGGGCGCCGGCGACAAGGAAGACGGCCACGGCTTCGAGGGCAAGCTTTCCCGCGAGGAACTGCTGACCGACCCGGACCAGGCGCTCGACTTCGTCTCCAGGACCGGCGTCGACGCGCTGGCCGTCGCCATCGGCACCAGCCACGGCGCCTACAAGTTCACCCGCGCGCCGGACGGCGACATTCTGTCGATCGACACGATCGCGAAGATCAACAAGAAGCTGCCGAACACGCATCTCGTCATGCACGGCTCCTCCTCGGTTCCGCAGGACCTTCAGGATCTCTTCACCGCCTATGGCGGCGAGATGAAGCAGACCTGGGGCGTGCCGGTCGCCGAAATCCAGAAGGCGATCCCGCTCGGTGTGCGCAAGGTCAATATCGACACGGACCTGCGCCTTGCCATGACCGGCACGATCCGCAAGAACTTCAAGGAAAAGCCGGACAATTTCGACCCGCGCAACTACCTGAAGCCGGCGACCGCCCTGATGGCGGACGTCTGCAAGGAGCGCTTCGAAGCCTTCCGCACCGCCGGCAAGGCCTCCGGCATCCGCGTCAAGCGCCTGCCCGACATGGCGAAGTTCTACGCCACCAAGTAAGCTTTCGGCCTCCTGGCCTACCGCAGGGCAATCGCATGTGGGGCAAGACGATGCCGTAACCCCTTCTCCCCCGCGGGGAGAAGGTGGCCCGAAGGGCCGGATGAGGGGGTGGCTCGGACAAATCCTTTACGCCTTCGACCTCCCCCTCATCCGCCTGCCGGCACCTTCTCCCCCCGGGGGAGAAGGGAGCTGGGGCGATGACTGCATTCCATATGCGATTGCCCTCCCGGTCTGCCGGTAGGGCGATTTTCCTTGCGGCTCCGGCTGCCGGTCAGGAAATGCGCATTGACAGCGCCGCCGCACCATTCCTTATTCCTGAATATCTCATTCATATGAGGATGCATCTTTCCTGCCGAAACCGGCAGGAAGCCGTTGCAGGCCTGTGCGCCCCCTCGTAAAAGGATGCAACCCCGAAAAGCCGGATGATGCGAGGACAGACAGCATGAGCGTAGACCAGGCCCTGACGATCGCGGACCTCAAGGACCGGGCGCGCCGCCGCGTGCCGAAGATGTTCTTCGACTACGCGGATTCCGGCGCCTGGACCGAGGGCACCTACCGGGCCAACGAGGACGATTTCCACAAGGTCAAGCTGCGCCAGCGCGTGCTCGTCGACATGACCAACCGCTCGCTGGCCAGCGAGATGATCGGCGAGCCGGTGTCGATGCCCGTCGCGCTCGCGCCGACCGGGCTCACCGGCATGCAGCATGCCGACGGCGAGATGCTCGCCGCGCAGGCGGCGGAGGAGGCCGGCGTGCCCTTCACGCTGTCCACCATGAGCATCTGCTCGATCGAGGACGTGCGCTCCGTCACGTCGAAACCCTTCTGGTTCCAGCTCTACGTGATGCAGGACAAGGATTTCGTCCATAACCTCATCGACCGGGCCAAGGCGGCCGGCTGCTCGGCGCTGGTGCTGACGCTCGACCTGCAGATCCTCGGCCAGCGCCACAAGGACCTGCGCAACGGCCTCTCCGCCCCGCCGCGCTTCACGCCGAAACACGTCTGGCAGATGGCGACACGGCCCTTCTGGTGCCTCGACATGCTCGGCACCAAGCGCCGCACCTTCGGCAACATCGTCGGCCACGCCAAGGGCGTGACGGACCTCTCCTCGCTCTCCTCCTGGACCTCGGAACAGTTCGATCCGCAGCTGTCCTGGAAGGACATCGCATGGATCCGCGACCGCTGGGGCGGCAAGCTCATCCTCAAGGGCATCCTTGACGAGGAGGACGCGCGCATGTCGCTCGACAGCGGCGCCGACGCCATCATCGTCTCCAACCATGGCGGCCGCCAGCTCGACGGCGCCGCCTCCTCGATCAGCATGCTGCCGCGCATCGTCGATGCCGTCGGCGACAGGATGGAGGTTCATCTCGACGGCGGCATCCGCTCCGGCCAGGACGTCCTCAAGGCGCTCTGCTACGGCGCCAAGGGCACCTATATCGGCCGCCCCTTCCTCTACGGCCTCGGTGCCGGCGGCAAGGCGGGCGTGCGCCGCGCGCTCGAGATCATCCGCAAGGAACTCGACGTCACCCTGGCGCTCTGCGGCGAACGCGACGTGAAGAACCTGTCGCGGAAGAACCTGCACACCGATCTTTGAGCGGGGCTGGCGGGGCAGCAGGGTTCATGCGAGAATGCGGCATGGACAAGCGTGACGACATTTCCAAGGACCTTGATCGCCGCATCGATGCGCTGGCGGCACGGTCGTCCTTGACCCGCGGGCAGATCATCGAGGATGCGCTGGCGCATGGTCGCTCGCTTGCCTGGCAGGAAAAATGGATCGAGGGCGTCGAGGCAGGGCTTGCCGATGCGGAGCGCGGCGACTTTGCGAGCGAGGACGAGATCGCGCTCGTCCTCAACAAATATGCGGCGCGCTGATCGCCGATGGCGAAGGTCGTCTGGACCCGCCGTTATCTTCGGGAGCTTGAGGCGATAGGCGACTACATCGCCGAGCGCAATCCTGCCGCTGCAGCGCGCACCGTAACGGCTATCCACAGCCGCACCCGGCGCCTGCTGACCGACAATCCCTTCATCGGGCGGCCCGGCGAGATCGCGGGAACGCGAGAGCTCGTCGTGCCGGGGACACCCTATATCGTCGCCTATCGTGTGCTGGAAACCCGAATCGACGTTCTCTTCGTGCAGCATGGCGCGCGGGAATGGCCAGACACCTTTTGACTGTCAGGCGCCCTCGAACCCCTGCAGGACATTCACCGCGTTGATGCCGAGGGCGTCCACCGCGTAGCCGCCTTCCATGACGAAGAGTGTCGGGAGGGCGAAGTCGGCGATGCGGCGGCCGATGGCGAGGAAATGCTCGCTTTCCAGCTTGAACTGCGAGATCGGGTCTTCCTTGAATGCATCGACGCCGAGCGAGACGACGAGGGCGGTCGGGGCATAGGCGCCGATCCGTGCATGCGCATCCTCGAAGGCGGCCTGCCATTCGAGCCAGCCGGTGCCGGCGGGGAGGGGATAGTTGAGGTTGAAGCCCTCGCCCCTGCCGGCCCCACGCTCGCGGGCATAGCCGAGATGGAAGGGAAACTCGAAATCCGGGTCGCCGTGCAGGCTCGCCAGCAGAACGTCGTCGCGATCGTAGAAGATCTCCTCCGTGCCGTTGCCATGGTGGTAGTCGACGTCGAAGATCGCGACGCGGGCGTGGCCGTTGTCGAGGAAGCGCTGGGCGGCGATGGCGGCATTGTTGAGATAGCAGTAGCCGCCGAAGAAATCGCGGCCGGCATGGTGGCCGGGCGGTCGGCAGAGCGCGAAGGCGGCGCGTTCGCCGGACAGCACGGCATCGGCGCCGGCAAGCGCCGTGTCGGCGGCGCGCCTGGCGGCCTGCCAGGTGGTCTCCGTGATCGAGCCCGCCATGTCGAAGGAATAGTAGGAAAGCCGCGCATCGAGGCCGGCCGGCGGGGCGTCGAGCATCGGCATCGAGCGGTGACGCCAGCTATAGGGCCAGACCTCGCCGTCGCGGCCGGCGGCGCGCCATTCGGCAAAGACGTTCTGCAGGAAATCGAGATAGTCCGGCGTGTGGACACGCTCGATGGCCGCGCGGTCGTAGGCGGCAGGCTCGATCACCGGGCCGAGGCCGGCCTCCTTGACGCGCCTGAGAACGATTTCGGCACGCTCCGGCTTCTCGAAGGTCTCGACGATGCGGCCGAAGGACAGTTCCATGCCGCTGTGATGCAGGTGATGATCGGCGGTATAGAAGGTTTTCATGATCAGACGACTTCACCATAGAGCGTGCGTTCGAGTGCGGTGACTTCCGCGGCGAAGCGGCGGTATTCGGCGCGCTTGAGGGCGAGGAAGACGTGGTGCAGCCGCTCGCCGAGCGCCTCCTTCAGGAAGGCGGAGCGGGCGGCCGTCTCGATGGCGCTGCGCCAGTCCGGCGGCAGCGCGTCGCCGGCATTTTCCGCATAGGCCGTGGTTTCGGGGCCGGGGTCGGCCCGGTCGACAATGCCCTTGCGCATGCCGGCAAGCACGGCGGCGCCGACGAGATAGGGGTTGGAATCGATGCCGGCGGCGCGCTGTTCCAGATGGCGCCCGGCGGGGGAGCCGGCCGGAATGCGCACCGCGACGCTGCGGTTGTTGGTGCCCCAGGTCGGCGTCGTCGGCGCATAGCTCTGGGCGGAGAAGCGGCGCCAGGAATTGAGATGCGGGGCGAAGACGAGCATGGATTCGTGCATCGTTTCCAGCAGGCCGGCGACGGCCTGTTTCAGGAGGGGCGAGAGCGCCTCGCTTTGGTCGGCGAAACGATTGACGCCCCCGGCATCGGCAAGGCTCGCATGCACATGCATGCCGGAGCCGGCACGGCCGGCGAAGGGCTTTGCCATGAAGCAGGCCATCATGCCGTGGCGGACGGCGAGGGCGCGCAGGAGGCGCTTCAGCATGGCAAGGTCGTCGGCGGCGCGCAGCGCCGCACCGTGGCGCAGCGTCAGCTCGAACTGGCCCTGCGCATATTCCGAGATCATCGTCTCGACGGGCAGGCCCTGTGCCTCCGCGCCGCGATAGACGGCGTCGATGAAGGGCTCCAGCCGGTCGAGCTCGGTGACGCCATAGACCTGGATGCCATCCGGCCGTTCGCCGGAAAGCGGCAGGCGCAGCGGCTGGAAGGTGCCATCGGCCGCGCGCTCGCGGTCGAGCAGGTAGAATTCCAGCTCGTAGGCGAGCACGGGGTGAAAACCGTCTGCCTCCAGATGCCTCACCTGGCGGGCCAGCGCATGGCGCGGGTCGGCCGCCATCGGCGTGCCGTCGAGCTCGAAGAGGGCGAGGCGCAGTTCGCCGCGCGGCGGGGAAGTCCAGGGCAGGGGAACGAGCGAGCCGGCAACCGGCCAGGCCCGCCGGTCCGCATCGCCATCCGACCAGACGAGGCCGGTTTCCTCCACGTCCTCGCCCGTCACGTCGAGGCCGAGGATCGAGCCGGGCAGGTGACGGCCGGAGCGGAAGATCGCCAGCAGCTCGTGCCGCCGGATGATCTTGCCGCGCGCGATGCCGTTGAGGTCGATCAGGACGAGGTCGAAGGCGGTGATTTCGGGATGCGCGGCAAGGAACGCTTCGGCCTCCGAAATGTCGGCGGCCTCCGGCGGGCGGGTGGCGATGTCGCGGCTCACGCGGCGGCCCTCCGTTCCGCAAGGCGTCCGGTGACGGTCGCGAAGGCCGCGACGAGACCGTCGGCCTGCCGTTCCGAAAGGGCGGGGCTGACGAGCACCATGTTGTGGAAGGGCGTCAGGAGGTAGCCGAGGTTCAGCATGGAAAGATGCAGGGCCGCCTCGATCGTGTCCGACGCGGCGGCACGCGCCTCCGCGGCGTTGCGCACGGGGACCGGCGAGAAGACAACCTCCAGCCGCGCGCCGACGCGCGCGACGGTCCAGTCGAGGCCCGCGGCGGCGATGGCCGCCTTGAAGCCGGCCTCGATGCGGTCGGCGCGCTCCTGCATGATGCGATAGGCCTCCTCGGTCATCACCTGTTCGAGGCAGGCGCGCAGGCAGGCGAGCTGCAGCGCGCTGCCCGACAGCGTCGTGCCGATGCCGGAATGGCCGTGGCCGCTCTGCTCGCGGCGGATGACGTGCAGCCTGTCGGAGATCGCCTGGGTCATGCCCCAGACGCTGACCGGCACGCCGCCGCCGATCGGCTTGCCCATCACCATGAGGTCCGGTTCGAGGCCGTGCACCTTGCTGTAGCCGCCGAGGCCCGTGGAGATGGTGTGCGTCTCGTCGATGAGCAGCAGCGTGCCGGCCGCGCGCGTCAGGTGCCGCAGCGCGGCATGGAAGCCGGGAGCGGGCGGGATCATGCCGCAGTTCGTCATGACGGGCTCGGCGAGGACGCAGGCGATGTCGTGTCCGGCGAGCGCCTTTTCCAGCGCCGCCTCGTCGTTGAAGGGGATCGAGACGGTGAGTTCGCCGAGATCGCGCACCTGGCCGAGCAGGTTGCGGCGGGAAACGGTCCTGCCGTCGACGAGATCCACCAGCGTGTCGTCCACAGCGCCGTGGTAGCAGCCGTCGAAGACGAGAAGTTTCGCCCGGCCGGTGACGGCGCGGGCGACGCGGATGGCGAAGCGGTTGGCGTCGCTGGCGGTGGCGCCGAGCTGCCAGCGCGGCAGGCCGAAGCGCTCCACCAGCAGGCGGCCGACCGCCGCGGCGTCGGAGGAGGGCAGCATGGTGGTGAGGCCGCGCGTGCCGGCATTCTTCAGGGCTTCGAGAACCGGGGCGGGGCCGTGGCCGAACATGGCGCCGGTGTCGCCGAGGCAGACGTCGACGATGCGGTTGCCGTCGAGATCGACGAGCTCCGCCCCGCTGGCCTCATCGACGACGAGGGGGAAGGGCGTCGGCCAGTCGAGCATCCAGTGCTGCGGCACGCCGTCGAAGAAACCGGATGTCGCCTCGTCATGTGCCGCCGCCGAACGCGGCCGCCGCGCGCGAAAAACCTCTGCCTCCGCCTCGATGAGCGCGCGGGCGCGCGCCTCCAGGTTCGCCCTCTCCATCCCGTTCTCCAGCAAGTCCTCAAGAAATGTGATCACATATTGGTTGATGTGATTTCAAGTGTCAAACGACAAGATGCCTGCCGGAGGCGCTACAGCGCACTGACGATGCGCAGCCAGTCGTGCACGGAGGCGGCCGCCTGCTTTTCCGCGGAGCCCTTCTGCAGCGCGCTGCGGTCGCCCATTTCGCGCACCTCGCTCGGGCTCATGCCGAACTGGTGGCGGAAGGCGCGGGAGAAGGCGGACGTATCGGAGAAGCCGCAGGCATAGGCGATCTCGCCGACCGTGCGCTTGCGCTCGTTCGCCAGCATGTCGAAGGCTGCGCGCAGGCGCCGGGTGCGGATATGGTCGGTGACTCCGCCGATCGGCTCGAACAGCCGGTAGAGCGAGGCGCGCGACAGGCCGAACATCTTGCACAGGTGGTCCGGCCCGAGATCCGGCAGGGCGATGTTCTGTTCGATGTAGCGACGGATTTCCATGATGACGGCGCCGCGCACCGTGGGCGAGGGCTGGCTCCGCTCGGCGACCTGCGGGCCGACGAGATTGGTGACGAGATTGGCCGTGGCGGTGACGATGGCCGGCGCCTCGGCCGGGGTGATGTCCGTGAGGTCCGTGAAAAGGGCGCGCAGGTGGCTGCCGACCAGCCGGGCCGTGCTCGTCGAGCGCTTGAGGAGCAGGCCGTGCAGGGCGTCGTTCTGCGCCTCCTTGGCGAAGAGCAGGTGGCGCGGCAGCACGAGCGTGAGATTGCGGCAATGCTGCGTCTCTGCCTGCATGGGACGCGACAGGTCGAAGAGGGAGATGTCGCCCGCCTCCACCAACACCGTCTCGCCGGCGACCGTGCGCCGGTCGCAGCCATCGAGCGTCACCTGCACGAAGATGAGGTCGAGGCCGCTGCGGGCGATGCGGCCGGGGTCGCGCGCGAAGCGATAGGTCGTGCCGAGCATTTCGGCGGCGAAGAACAGGGCAGGGCCCATGAAGTAGGTGGAGAGGCTTGCACGGAAATCGTCGATCCGCTCCGGCGTCGTCATGGTCGTGCGGAAGACGGGGTCGAGCGTTTCGGCAAAGAGCTGGCTTTCCCGACGACAGTGCGCGCCGGCTTCGGCAAGGACGGAGTTGGAGGGCAACTTGGCGGCGGGGCTCATTCTCTCTCGCGGCGGTTCGGTAACGGGCGGTCTTGCCTATCCAAGAGGCGGAACGGGCGAAGGTTCCCGGAAATTCGCCGTCGTGCCGGATTTGCAGGCTTGGCACGGCGTCTCATTCTTTTGGCCTCCTGTCTCATAATGACCATTGGCATTCCTAATACAATTGACAGTTTCATCGGGCTGCAACCCCATGGAAAATAAAGGGTCCATTCGGGCCCGCGGTGCTGCGGCAAACACGACGGCGGGCGCATCGTTCCGGATCGAGGAAGAGGTATGGATCAGGTTTCCTTTGCCGACAGCGCGCTGGTCTTCCAGGTGCCGCCGTTCGAATTCCTGAATGCGCCGGGTTTTGCCGCGGCGCGGGACCGGCTGGTGGCCGGCAAGCTCGCCCTCTATGAGGGCAACCACCTCTTCAACCGGCTTATCCTGGAGGAGGGCCGGTTCCTCTGTTATCTCGCCGCGCTTTCGCTGCATGCGGGCCAGGACATGGGGCAATCCTCCACCTGGCTGACGCTCGGGCGACTCCAGCGCGAGGTCACGGAACTCGGCGTGGCGAGCCGCAACCGGGTCGAGGCCCAGGTTTCCTGTCTGCGCAAATACGGTTTCCTCACGCAGCAGCCGCATGCATCGGACCGGCGCGTGCGGCTGCTTGTTCCGAGCGCGGCCCTTCTGGCGCGCGATGCCGGCATTCTCGGTCTTCTCGTCGATGGTTTGTCGGCGCTTGGGCTTTCGCCGATGGAGGGGCGGAGCGGGCCGCTGGAGCCGGATCTGCACCGTGCCATACGCCGGGCGACGCTGCCGCATCTGCCGGGCCTCAGCCGGCTTATCCGCCGCCATCTGCCGCTGGCGCCGTTCTTCGCCCATGATTGCGGCTATATGATCCTGCTGCTTCTCTTGCGGGGCGGCCGGGACGGCGGCGATGCCGTCATCGGTTCCGGCTACCAGCGGCTTGCCATGCAGACGGGCGTGTCGCGCACCCATGTCCGCCGCATCGTCGAGGCGGCGCGCGATGCCGGCCTCCTGACCACCACGGCGCGCGGTGGCCACGACATCCGGCTGACGCCGGCCATGTGGCATGCGGCGGACCGCTGGTTCGCGGACAAGTTCGCCCTGACGGACCTGCTGTTGCGCGAGGCCCTGCCGGCCGGACGCACCAGCGCGGCGGCCTGACGACGGCGTCCTATCCGGCGGAGCCGGCGGCGGCGAGAACGACGGCAAGGGCGAGGTGCGTCATGTGATGCAGCGTCTGGTCCGCACCGAGAAGCCACCAGAAGCCCGTCTGCTTTGGAGTGAGCGCCTGGCGGCGGGCCATGACGCCCTTCATCCGGTCGATCGTACCGTGCACGAGGGCGTCGGCAAGGCCGAGCCAGGCGAGCGGCGGCGCAACGAGAAGAAACAGCAGGGCGGTAATGGCGCCGTGCAGGCCCGCATGGATCGCAAGCGGCAGCAACCAGCCCTCTCGCTGCTCCTTGCCCATGGCGATCCAGTCCGTCTGGAAAACGAAATCCGCCAGGAAGTGTTTGACGAGGAACGCCGCCATGGCGGCGGCGATCCATACGGTCGAGATCTGGTCCGGTATGTCGATCATTCGGCTCCCGTCTGCCCGCCGCCGTAAAGCAGGGGTGGGCGGCCCCTTCTACGCGATTTCCGGACGCAAGGCCGCTGCGCACTTCTGCTGGAATTGCTCTAGCGGCCGCCAGCCTCGGCGATGCCCTTCGTCAGGCTGCCCGTCGCCGGATAGAGCGGGATCAGGCAGGCCTGGAGCGCATGATAGATGTCTCCCTTGCCGGCGAACAGGGTATAGCTCGGCGCAAGATCTTCCGTCAGCTCTTCATGCCAGCCGCCGCGGTCCTGATCAAGGAAATGGCGCGCGATGGCGTCCCAGATTTTCCGGTACCAGGTCTCGTGGAAGTCGCCCGGCAGGTGCTCGCAAAGGAATGCCGCCGCGCCCGCGCCCTCGGCCATCGGCCACCATAGCTTGCTCCGGTTGACCGGTTCGTCGTTCCAGTCGAGCGTATAGAAGAAGCCGCCCTTCTCCTTGTCCCAGCCGAGCGCGATGGACTGGGCGAAGAGGGCTTTCGCCGCCTCCGGCATCCAGTCGTGTCTCCTGCCGCCGAGGGCGTGGAGTTGAAGGATGAGGCGCGCCCATTCCAGCCAATGGCCGGGCGTGGTGCCGGAGGGACGGAACATCTCGTTGCCGCGGTACTCTTTGTCCAGCACCCAGTTCTCGTCGAAATGTTCCGGCACGCGGAAGCCGTTTTCGCCGGCGCGGCGGCGGATGATGAGGTCGGCGACGCTTTCCGCCTTGTCGAGATAGGTCTTCTCGCCGGTTGCCTCGTAGGCGGCCATCAGGGCTTCCGTCAGGTGCATGTTGGAATTCTGGCCGCGATAACCGGGCACCGCCGTCCAGTCCGCCTCGAATTCCTCCGCGATCGCGCCGTGCTTGCCTTCCCAGAAACGCTTTTCCAGAACCTCGGTGACGTCGGCGATCATGCGGTCGGCATCCGGATGGCCGGCGACCTTGGCGCTGGAGGCGGCCAACAGCACGAAGGCATGGCCGTAACCCTGCTTGCTGGCATCGAGCAGGCCGGCATTGTCGAGCGACCAGTGATAGCCGCCGCGCTCCGCGTCCCGGTGCTTTTCCCAAAGGTATTTCATGCCGTGGTCGACGATATCGTCGGAGCCGGGACGTCCGAGCAGGCTGCCGATGGCAAAGCAGTGCACCATGCGTGCGGTGGAATGAATACCGCGCACGGGGTTTCCGGGGTTGAGCGGCCGGCCTTCGGCATCGAGTTCATGAAACCCGCCGAGCGGATTGAAGGCCCGGTTCTGGAAGAAATCGAAGAGGCGGTTCGCTTCGCGCCAAAGCCACTGGCGATGGTAGTCGCGCTTGCGCCATGCTGTGCCTGGATGTCCCGTTGCGCCCATGATGCGTTCTCCTTTTTGATCGGTCCGCATTGTTGTTTCCCGTGCCGGGGTCGTCACGGGCGCGGGGGGAATCTGCCGTGGCGCGGTGTTCACGCACGGCCCGCAACGCTCGCAATGACGGTTGGCCTCCGGATCGGTGGGAGGGGAGTTATGGCCCAGAACCGAGGGGACGGCAACCCGGCAACGAAGGCCCCGTTCCCGGCGGAAGACGCAGCCCCGGGAGGGTGAAAAGCGAATTTACGATTGCGGCGAAAATGAGAAAATATACTCTATCAATCTTATAGGGATAATATATAACTCTCCTCAGAAAACGGGACGGACATGATCGTCCGCACCCGAAGGCCGACTGAAGAGAGCCTTCACAACAAGGGATGATGGATGAGCAACGCCAAACTCGAAGGCCGCCCCGGTTATCTGCCCTTCGGCATCGCCAACGACCGCAGGGCCCGCCGCGCCAGACAGCAGGCCCTCGTGAACCAGATCGTCATTACCGGTGCCTTTCTCTTCGTCGGCGCCGTGGTCTTCGGCCTCGTCGGCTGATTTTCCGTTCCAGATGCGATGATCGCGGACTGCCTCAGTCCGCCCCGAACACGTCGCGCGTGTAGATTTTGTCCCGGACGTCTTCGAGTTCTTCGGCGAGGCGATTGGCGATGATGAGGTCGGCGCGGCGTTTGAGGTCGGCGAGATCGCGCACGACTTCGGAGCGGAAGAACGTGTCCCCCTCGAAATCCGGCTCGTAGACGATGACCGGAATACCCTTTGCCTTGATGCGCTTTATGATGCCCTGGATGGAGGAGGCGCGGAAATTGTCCGAGTCCTTCTTCATGGCGAGGCGGTAGACGCCCACCACCTCGGGGTTGCGCGCGACGATGTCGTCGGCCAGGAAATCCTTGCGCGTCGTATTGGCGTCCACAATGGCCCGGATGAGGTTCTGCGGCACTTCGCTGAAGTTGGCGAGCAGCTGCTTGGTGTCTTTCGGCAGGCAATAGCCGCCATAGCCGAACGAAGGGTTGTTGTAGTGCGTGCCGATGCGCGGATCGAGCCCAACCCCCTCGATGACCTGGCGCGTGTCGATGCCATGCGTCATGGCATAGGAATCGAGCTCGTTGAAATAGGCGACCCGCATCGCGAGATAGGTGTTGGCGAAAAGCTTGATCGCTTCGGCCTCCCCGGAGCCGGTGAACAGCAGGGGGATGTCCTTTTTGATGGCTCCTTCCTGGAGCAGGCCCGCGAACCGGCGGGCCTCGGGCGTGTCGCCCCCTATCACGATGCGGGAGGGATGGAGGTTGTCGTGGAGCGCCTTGCCCTCGCGCAGGAATTCGGGCGAGAAGAGGATGCGGTGGTCGTCGCGCGCCGCCTGCAATGATTGCGTATAGCCGACGGGCACGGTCGACTTGATGACGATGGTGGCGCCGGCGTTGACGCGCCGCACATCCTCGATGACGGCCTCGACGCTGCTCGTGTCGAAATAGTTGCTGTGCGGATCGTAGTTCGTCGGCGTCGCCACCACCACGAAATCGGCCTTGGCGAAGGCTTCGGCCTTGTCCGCCGTTGCCCTCAGCCGCAGGGGCTGCGTGCGCAGATAGGTCTCGATCTCCGCATCGACGATCGGCGAGACGCGCGCATTCAATTTGGCCACGCGCTGTTCGCTGATGTCATAGGCAAGGACGTCGTTGTGCTGTGCGAGAAGCACGGCATTGGAAAGGCCGACATAACCGATGCCGGCAACCGTGATGTCGACCATGAATACCTCTGAACGGATGGACGGACGGCGCAGCCGGCTTCGATGGGGAAGGGCCTGCTGTCTATCGGCGGAATTTCTCCCGCAGTTTCAATGCCATGTTGACGGAGCCGGGAAATTCGCGGCGGCCGAATGCGATCTTGCGGACATAGTCGTCGATGTGCCAGATCGCCGAGGACCCTGCCGGGAAATAGGCGATGTCGCCCTCCTTCAGCACGCGCTCGGCGCCGTCCTCGCCGGTGACCCGCACCTCGCCGTCCAGGATGAGGACCGTTTCGTCCCATCCGAAATACCAGCGGAAGGTGCCGGCCGTACAGTCCCATATGGCGGTCGTCGCCTGCTGGTCGGCGGAACGCGAGTGAAGAGAAAGGCGCGCCTCCGGGTTGCCGGCGATGATCCATGAGGGCTCGATCGGCGCGGGCGCCATTTCAAGTTCGTCGAGCGCGGCGGTGACGATCCCCTTCGCCGTCGTGATCTCGGAATAGCGCGTGCGTATCGCCACCCCCACCATCGACGCCAGAATCAACTTCAATACCATGTCCTGCCCCCCGGCAATCGTGCTGCCCCAATGCGCTCCCGAATTCTCCGGGAGAGATCTAAAGAATATCTGAACCTGTTCCTTCACATCCCCCGTTTCTGCCGGTGTGCTACTGCAGGGCTTCGAGGATGCGTTCCTTTCTGGCCGGATGGCGGTCGAGATAGGACTGGCCGAGCGCCTTGTCGACATACCCGCCTGCAAGCTCCTGCAGGACTTCTATGCCGTAGTCGGCATTGGCTTCGATGATGAGGGGACCGGACGGCGTGATGGCGATGTCCCAACCCAGCGACCGGAAAGGCGCGAGCGTCTGGGCGGCCCGTTGCACCGCCTCGCGTACGTCGCGCCAGAACGGCATGGTGAATGTCGCCGGGTCGATGCCGAAGGTCGAGCGGATATCGTAATACTGGCCGCCGTATTTCGGCTCGCGCTTGGCGCCCGTCATGAGGCGGCCGGTTTCGATATCGACGGCGATCATGTAGCCGCCGATGCCGGAATTGTCGATGATGCTGCCGGGCATGCCCACCTTGAGCGCGGCGGTATTGAAATGGACGGTTCCCGCCGCGTCGACGAAGGTATCGATGCGCACCGTGTTGACGGAGGTCGGGTTGAACCGGGAAAGCTCCGGATGCTGGTCGATCGTTTCCTGGACGATGAAGTCCGTCCAGTGGAAGCCGTTGTTGGTGTTGAAGACGAGATGGTTGAACCGGGCCTGGTCAAGCACCTCGTCCTTGTGCAGCAGGCGGCCGTCGCGGGTGCGCAGCTTGAACACGGCGCTGCCCGAGCCGCCCGTGAGCGGCTTGACGATGATGCCGTCGGGAAGGTTCATGGCGTCGATCGCCCGGACGAAGTCGTCATGGGAAACCGGTTTGCCGGCCATGTCGCCGATGGCATCGCGCCGCAGCCGGAAGAGGGTGTTGGTCGTTCCCAGATCGGCCGCGCGGATAGTGGTCTCGAAGAGCAGCTTGTCCTCGACGATCGTCGGGTCCGCCGCCGCATTCGCCGTGTCGCGCGCTATGTGCAGGAGCTCCGTCGGGAAATACCGGTAGATCTCCTTGCCGAACCGCCTGAGATAGAGGCTGTGTTTCAGGTATTGATAGGGGAGGTAGCCGTACAGCGTGTAGAGTCGATAGATCTCGGAAACCTGCTGCGGAATTGGTTTCTTGTCCGAAGCCTTCAGATAGACCTGGAAATCTTCGGTCAGCATTCTTTTGAAGCGCTTATAATTCCTCGTTATCATGTTACGTCTCCTCGCGGTTCGGTAAAACATCCATCGAGCGGAATCGGTCTATTGTTTCGATTGTGCCCTCTTCCACGAGCGCTTCGGCAGGCTGCGGATGGGAGAGGAAATTCACCGGGCTCGCCGTCAGGCCGTAGGCGCCGGACTGCAGGACGGCGACGAGGTCCCCAGCGCGCAGTTCCGGCAGGCCGGTGTCGCGGGCGAGCGTGTCGAGCGGCGTGCAGAGCGGGCCGACCACGGTTGCGGGCTGGTCCGGCTCGGCCGTCATGCGCGCCGGCGCGACGACGGGGTAGTTGCGCTTGATGACCTGGCCGAGATTGCCGGAGGCTGCCAGATGGTGATTCATCCCGCCATCCAGCACGAGGAAGCGCACGCCGCGGGAGGTCTTGAGCGCGTTGATCTCGCTGACATAGAGGCCGGCTTCGCCGGTGAGGAACCGGCCGGGCTCGACGATGGCGCGGGCATCGGCCAGCAGGGGCTCGGCGCGCATCCGCGCCGTCAGCTCCGGAACGGCCGCGGCCACGGCGTCGAGGTCGAGCGGCTTGTCGTTGGCATAGTAGGGGATGCCGAGGCCGCCGCCGAGGTCGACGGTGTGCAGCGGCCTGCCGGTCGTGCGGGCGACACGCGCCGCAAGGTCGATGGCGTGCCGCCAGCCGCCGATCAGCGCCTCGGCATCGAGGATCTGCGTGCCGCCGTAGACGTGGATGCCGACGAGGTCGATGTTCGGCGCGGCCGTCACCGCGGCGATCGCCGCGTCGAGGTCTTCCTCGTCGAAGCCGAAGGCCGTCGCCTTGCCGCCCATCCGCATGGCTCCGACCTGCACGTCCGGAACCGGATTGATGCGGATGGAGGCATGGACGCGCTTGCCGATCGCGCGGATCCGCTCGATCTCGTCGAGACCCTCGATATGGATCTCGCCGATGCCGCCCTCGATCACCGCTTCCAGTTCCGCGCGGCGCTTGCCGGGTCCGGCAAAGAGGATCCGCCCGGGTGCCGCGCCTGCGGCGATCGCCGCGCGATATTCGCCGAGCGAGGCGATCTCGACACCGGCGCCCTCCTCGACGAAGAGCCGGATGACGCTGCGCGCCGGATTGGCCTTCACCGAATAGTAGATGGAGGCGAAGCCGTCGAGCGCCGCGGCAAGCCGGCGATAGGCCCGCCGCATGCCGCCGCCGTCATAGATGTAGGCGGGCGAGCCGATGCGCGAGACGATCTCGCGGACCGCAAGGCCGCCGACATGGAGGTCGTCGCCGCGGATGTCGAAAAGCTGCCTTGCCAGCGCATAGCCGTGGTTTGTCGCCTTGCCTGCCGGATCAGCCATTGTTCGCGCGCTCCCTGACGAGTTGCCGGTAGTCCACCTTGCCGTTCGGCGTCACCGGCAGCGTTTCGACGAGCTCCAGGTCACGCGGCACCATGTAGGCGGCGAGCGTGCCGGCGACCGCCTGCAAGACGGGTGCGGTCTCGACATCCGGTTCCAGGGCGACCGCCACCGCATGGACCTTCTGTCCGGCAAAGTCGTCCGGCAGGCCGATGACGGCGACCTGGCGGAAGCGCCCGGTCGCCATGATCGCCTCTTCCACCTCGGAAGGGCTGATGCGATAGCCCGAGGACTTGATCATCGCATCGTTGCGGCCGATGAAGCTGAAGAAGCCGTCCTCGTCCTCCACCGCCAGATCGCCCGAATAGCAGACGATGTCGCCGCCCTGGTCCCTGGACCGGAAGGGGTTCTGCTTCAGCACCCGCGCGGTTTCCTCCGGCCGGTTCCAGTAGCCGAGCGAGACGGTGGGTCCGCGGTGGACGAGAATGCCGGGTTCGCCCGGTTTCGCGCGGCGGCCGTCCTCCGTCACGATGAAGATCTCGCATTCCGGGATGGCCTTGCCGATCGAGGTGGGGCGGCGGTCGAGTTCCTCCGGCGGCAGGTAGGTCGAGCGGAAGGCCTCCGTCAGGCCGTACATCAGGATGACGTTCGTCGCCGGCAGCATCCTGCGCAGGTTGGCGACCGTCTGCGAGGGAACCGCGCCGCCGGAATTGGTGACGTAGCGCAGATGCGGCAGCTCCGTCTTGTGCAGGAGCGGCGAGGCCTTGGTCAGGATCGCCCAGATGGTGGGTACACCGGCAAGGCCGGTGATCCTGTGGTCGCGCAGCGCCCGCACGATCTCGTCGCCGAAGCGGAAGGTCAGGATGACCGTCAGCGCGCCTTGCTCCACCGCCGTCAGAAGCTGGTTCAGGCCGTAGTCGAAGCTGAACGGCAGGACGGAGAGGATGCGCTCGTCCGGCGTGATGGCGAGATAGGTGCGAACGATGCGGGCGCCCGCCAGGAGGTTGCGATGCGACAGCATCACGCCTTTCGGTCGTCCGGTGGAGCCGGACGTATAGAGGATCGCCGCAAGGTCCTCCCCGATATTGTCGTCGCGCAACGCGGCGGGCTCTACCTCCGCCATCTCCTCGACGAGAAGGATGCGCGTCTCGAAAACACCCTCCAGGCTCGCGGCGACCATCGGCGCAAGGTCCCGGTTGGTGATCACGACACGCGCCGCGCAATCGGCCACGATATGGCTGATCTGCTGGCCGCGCAGCAGCGCGTTGATCGGAACGAAGACGCCCATCGCCCGGCTGACGGCGAAGATGGCGATGCATTCCTCGAGGCCGCGCGGCAGGAAGATGGCGGCGCGGTCCCCGCGCTCCAGGCCGGCGTGCCGCAGCGCCGAGGCGAAACGCTCGACCTCGCCATGAAAGGCGCGGTAGTCGAGCTGCCGGTCGCCGTCGATCAGCGCAGGCCTGTCGCTTTGCCGGTGGGGGGCGAGCAGGTGATGGAGGAGGACAGGGGCCTTGATCACGTCCGCGCCCGCGAAACGAAGTTGACGAGGCTTGCCGGCGTTCCCAGTTCCTGGAAGTCGAAACCGTCGTCCTCCATCGAAATGCCGAAGCGTTCGCCGAGGAACATGATCAGTTCGAGGAAGCCCAGGGAATCGATGGCCCCGTCGAGCAGCGGCGTATCCGGCGTCACCGGCGCAAGCGCGGGAAAGCGCTTGGTGATGTAGCCGTAGATTTCTGCCTCGATATCCGGGGCGGCAGTCACATTGTCCAGCATGGCTTTTCCCTTCGTGAAGACCGGTCGCGGCTAAACCTTGAGCAGCACGCGTTCGGAGTAGAGTTCATCGATGATCCGCTCGTCCCATTCGCCCTTGACCTGGTAGCGCAGCCCGCTTTTCCAGCGCCAGGCATGGGGGACATGCCGGCCGCGCGGCAATTGCAGGCAGAGCAGCGGCACGCCATGCCGGAGCAGCAGGCGGGCCAGGATCGCCAGGTTGTCGGTGACGAGATCGCTGCTTTCGGCGTAGATCACCCGGGCGAGCGGGATGCGCTTCTTGCGGATGACGTCGAAGACGACGGGATGGTGGCGCCCGTTGCTCTCGATCACCGTCACGATGCAGCCGAGGTCCCGGTGCGCCCTGAGGTCGCGCATGAGCGCCTCGGCAATGGCGCCCGCCGGCACCGCGTCGAGCGCCACGAGCCTGCCCCGCCTGCGGCCGGCGATGGCCAGCCAGGGAAGGGCAAACAGCGGCAGGTCGTAGTCGATCGTGCGGAAGCCGAGGCGGTTGTTGAGCTCGGTCGCGGCCTTCGATGGCGTCAGGTCCGTGTAGGTCGCCCGGCTGTCCGACATGGCCGCCAGCAGCATGCGCGGCGCATACCAGCGGTGGCTTTCCTCGACATACCAGCTGGAAAGGTTGATCACCTTCCGCCCGGTCCGTTCGTCGCTTCTCGCGATCGTCAGGAGGATGCCGATGGGGGTCTCGCCCGCCATCAGGAAGTTGCCGATCGGCCCGGCGCCGGCCGTACCTTCATGGTCGAGAAGCCGCTTCAGCCCCCGCCGCCAGAAGTCGCGCGTGCGTGACGGAAAGCCCTTCGTGAGAAGGTCCGAGGCGGCGTCCAATCCGTCATGGCCTATGGCGCGTAGCTTGAGCATATCCTGCGTGGCGATCCTGTTCCGTGATGCCAGTCTCTAGTCCCGACTCCTTCAGAAAGGCTAAACGGAAGCCCGCGCGCCGGGCGCCGGCGGCTCCTGAAGCCAAACAAGGTAAACAGTTCGCATGCTGCCGGCCGGTCTTTCGATGCGACCGTTCAGCGGGTGCGCGAAAGCGATGTCGCCGCCTGTTCGACGATGTCGAAGAGCCGTTCCCTGCTCGCCCGCGGGGTCACGTTGTGGTCGGTATCCGGCAGGATATGGAGCTCGACGTTGGGGTAGGCGGCCAGCCCCTCCGCCTGCCTGCCGAAATGGACATGGAAATTGTCGAGGCCCGGATCGTCGACGCTGTAGACGAGGCATGTCCGGCCCGGCCGCTGCGACAGGGCACGAAAATCGCCGTGGACGGCCCGCTCGAGCCGCTCGGTTGCCAGAAGCGGGCCGAGCACCGGCGCGAGACGCTTGGACAGGCGCTGGGCGATGCGCTGGCCGATGTTGCGTGCGGCGGCGCGCAGGTCGATGTCGCCGGAGACGAGGCGACGGAACGTGTCGAGCTGGAGCGCCTTCTGGGAATAGTCGCCAAGGGCGCGGGGTGCGCTGGAGACGATCGCCTCGCTCGGCGGTTTCAACCAGCGGAACGCATAGGGATTGACGGAGATGCACGCGGCCCACCGCTCGTCCTGCGCCGCCGCGCGGAAGGCGACATAGGCCCCGCTGCAACGCCCGAAGAGAATGGCCGGGCCCGTCCTGCCGATGCCGTCGAGATATTGCCGCACCGATGCCATGTCGGCGATCTGCGGTTCATCGTAGAGAACCTGCGCGCGGCGGCCGGGCACGGGCGGGCTGTCGCCGACGCCGGCGCTGTCGAAGCGGAACGAGGCGACGCCTTTTCGGGCGAGATGGCGGGCGAGATCGACGCCCGAGCGCGCCCAGCCGCCCTGGTGGTCGTAGCCGGTGGTCAGCAGCACGGCCGTCGTGCCCGTGTCGCCCTGCATGGGCTCGGTGAGCGTTCCGATGAGCCGCCCGCCGGGCCCGAAGCGCAGGGCGGTCTCGCGCACCGCGCCGACGGCGAGGACGGCGGGGCCGGCCGGAAGCCTCGGGGGATGGCGGGCGGGCGCCTCGAAGGCGGCAAGGCCTTTCAGCCAGTCCGGGAAGGCTTCGAGAAAGTCGGCCGGGATTTCCTGCCCGAGCGGATTGGAGACCAGCTTGTCATAGCCGCGGAAGGTGAAGTCCCGGATCGCCGCCTCGCCTTTCGCCAGTCGGTCGCGCAACTGGCGGTCCGCCGTGTTGTCGGGCCGCGCGGCGAAGAAGACCTGCCCGGCCGGGTTGTCGTCGAAGGCGTCGGCATTGAGCGTCGCGAGCGTGTCGACGATGCCCTGCGGCATCGTCAGCCCGGCGATCGTGCCGGGCGCGGTATCGCGCATATGCGGGGCGACGCCCACCCCCTCGTCGACGACGGCCGACCAGACGGAGAGTTCCCGCAGGTAACGCCGGCCGGCGACGACGGGTGCGAGCAGCGCGAGGCCGGCAAGGTTTTCCACATGGGGGCTTGCCTTGAGCGCGATCGCCGCACCGAGGCCGAAGCCGAGCAGGACGACGTTGTCCGCGCCGGAGAAACGGCGTACGGCCTCGACCCCCGCACGGGCGGCCTCCACCCAGCAATCGACGTCGATGACGGCATCGGGGGCATCGAGCGCATTGGCGGTGCCGGGATAATCGAAGCGCAGGCTCGCGACGCCGGCTTCGGCCAGCACCTCGGCGGTGATGCGGAAGAAGCGCCGGGTGCACAATTCGTCAATTCCCCAGGGGCTGAGGAAGAGAACCGCGATATCGCGCGCCGGCGATGCGCCCGATGCAGGCTTGAAGAGCCCCGGAAGGCCTGAAAAGGCGACGGGGCAGGCGGCCTCACCGGCTTCGGATGTTCTTTCCGCGGCGGTGGCCGCGCCGTTGTTGGCGTTTGCCGACATTGCGTGTCTCGTCCCCAGTCCACCGCTGCGCAACGCCGCGTCGCGCCGAAGGCGACCCGCGGGACCGTGCCATCGCGGATGTCGGCTTGACCAGGCGCGCGGACATTCCGTCCCTCCGGCGCACGATTTAAAGATGCATCATCCATCCGTTGTGCCGGGCAAAGCTTAAGATCGGGTGTAATGGCTTGCCTGACGGCGGTGCTCTAGACGGTCCTGTCCTTCGCCAGGAACATCCAGGTCGCGCCGACGAGGGAGACCTGCACGGCGAGACGGGCAAGCCCCGCGCCCAGCAGGCCGCCGAGCGAGGCGCCCGCCGTGATCGCCGGCACCATGATGAGGGCCGTGAGGATGAGCAGGGTGATGCGCAGCTTCTGCTTGCCCACCGCCCGCAGGATATCGGCGCCGATGCCCGACAGGCCCATCAGCAGCGGATAAAGCGCCAGCAGTTGAATGATCTCCGGCGTGCCGTCGAAATCGTGGCCGATGAGATAGGGGATGTAGTCGGCCACGAAATAGAGGAAGATCGCGATCGGAACCGAGATCACCAGGGAAAACGGAACGAGACGCAGGCCGAAGCGCACGCTTTCGGTGGCGCTGGCGGAGGCGTTGCGGAAGTGGCGCGTATAGGTCGCGTAGAGCAGGGCGCGGATCGGCGCCGATGCCGCATCGACGATCTTGAAGCCTGCGGCATACTGGCCGGCGATGTCGGGGCCGAGCGTCTGGGCGACGGCCGGCTTGTCGATATCGGCGACGCTGCCGATCGCGACGAACTCCAGGCAATATTGCAGGCCTAGCGAGATGTCCGCGCGGATCACGCCCGGGGAGGGCAGGCCGCAGACGACGGCTACCAGCGCCATGGCCACCAGGGCGCCGAGCGCCGAGGCCGCAAGATACCACCAGGCCCAGTCGTCGAGCGTCAGGTCCTTCTGGTACAGGATCGCCGCCACCAGGAAGAGCGCGCGCAGCACCGCAAGGCCGACATTGACGAGCAGTTGCAGCTTTGCCCGGTCGAAGGCCATGAACGCGCTGGCGCAGACGGCGACGATGCGGCCGAAGACGAGATGGGCCACGACGAAGGCAAGGAGCGAGGCGACGTGCACATGGTCGCCCACGAGATAATGGCCGATGACGGCGGCAAGGACGGCGATGATCGGCACCGTCAGCGCGGACATCGCGACGCTGTGGCCGAGGGAGCGCGAAAAGCTCGCCGGATCGACGGCGACGCGCTGGATCATCACATGGTCGCTGCCCAGCCCCACCAGCAGCACGCCGATGCCGTTGATGCTCGAAAGCGCGACGAAGACACCGTATTCGGATGAGCCGAGATAGCGGGACAGCAGCATGAAGTAGCCGAACTGGATGACCAGCTGCATGCCGAAGTTGAATGTGTAGACGATCGTGTTCCGGGCGAGAAGCGAACCGCGAACTTTGTCGGCAAGCGCCACGATCCGTTTCATCCAATCACCCTGCGCTCTGCCCCCGTGGCGCCCGGGCACGGCCCGGCAGCCGCCCGATCACGGCGCTACGTCTAGAACAATGGCGGATTGCGCGCAATGGCGGCAGGGCCGGTAAACCGTTTCTTGAGCTTTGCGGCGTAGATGGAGGACGCTCGCCCTGTTGCCGCCGGAGACACCATGCTTGCGAACACGCTCTACCTCACCTTCCACGGCATCGGCGCGCCGATCGTGCCGCCCGCGGAAGGGGAGCTGCGCTATTTCGTGACGGAAGAGGTCTTCCGCCGAACGATCGCCGGCCTCGACGACCTGGAGGCGAAGACCGGGGTCGAGGCGTATGTCACCTTCGACGACGGCAATCTCTCCGACTATGACGTCGCGTTGCCGGTGCTGGCGGATCATGGCCGGAGCGGCATCTTCTTCGTTCTCGCCGGCCGGATCGGGCAGAAGGGCTATCTCTCCGCCGCCCAGATCCGCGATATCGCCGCGGCCGGCATGACGGTCGGCAGCCACGGCCACGACCACGTCGACTGGCGTTCCCTCGACGAGGCGGGATATCGCCGCGAACTTGTGGATGCCCGCAGGAAGATCGAGGATGTGCTCGGCGCGCCGGTCGCCTATGCCTCGATCCCCTTCGGCGGGTTTGACCGCTCGGTCTTGCGGCGGCTGAAGGCGGAACGCTACGACCGCGTCTTCACGAGCTCCACGGGCCTTGCCTATCGCGATGTCTGGTTCTGCCCGCGCCGGTCGCTGACCGAAACCTTCGATCCCCGGAGCGGCCTCCTGCCGCTCGCGCGCCCCGGCGCGAAGGCCCGGGGCCTCGCCTATCGGATCGCGCGTCGGTTGCGCTATCGCTGGTAGCCGACCTCCTTCGCATTTGATCGTTTTCGTTTCGCGCACATTAACCAAGCAACCACGAAACCTGCACCGAAAGGGAACTGGACGGCCGAAATTAACGCCGTGTTAGACACGAACCGTCATCAGCTTGGGGAACGGCGTATGCGATTGTCGGTTGCGAAGGCGCCGGAAACCGCAGCCCCAACGGGCCGGCAGGAAGGATGGAGCGCTTGACCTTGATTTCGGTAGTCATGTGCACCTTTGACAGGGAGGTGATGGCGCGGCGGACGATCGCATCCGTCTACGCCCAGCGCCTTGCCGACGGGCACGCCTTCGAGATGATCGTCGTCGACAACACGCCGGACGCGAACGCGCGAGCCTGGGTGGAGAGCCTGTCGGGCCTCGAACCGCCGTTGCGCTACGTCCACGAGGCACGAAGCGGCATTTCCCATGCGCGAAACGCCGGGGTGGCCGCCGCGAAGGGCCAGTTCATCGCCTTCATCGACGACGACGAGACCGCCGAGCCCGACTGGCTGGCGAACCTCCACCGCGCGCTGCTCGCCCATGAGGCCGACATGGGCACCGGGCCCGTCCTGCCGGTCTTCGAGAACAAGCCGGCGCTCGGCTGGGACCCCACGCCCTTCTTCTTCGGAAAGCGCGAGGCCATGGCGACCGGCGGCCAGCTGCAGGCCGCGCGCACGGGCAACATCATGCTGCGCGTCGCCACCTGCTTCGACGGCACCCCGCCCTTCGACCCGCGCCTCGGCCGGTCCGGCGGCGAGGACACGGAATTCACCCATGGCCTCTACCGCAAGGGGCGCAAGATCATCTGGGTGGCGGATGCGACCGTGCACGAGTTCTGGCCGCAGTCGAAGGCGTCGCTGCCGGCGTTCCTGCGCCGCAAGCTCGTCACCGCGCGCAACACGACCCATGTGAGGATCGCCTGGGCGCCGCGGCCGGTGTCGACCTTCCTCGCGGTTGCGGTGAAGGCGCTTGCCCAGCTCGTCGTCTTTTCGCCGCTCGCGGCGGCGAGCTATCCGTTCAGCCGCCAGTTCTATGCACGCAACGCCATGCAGGTCATGTCGGCGCTGGGCAAGCTGACGTTCTGGCAGAGGGCCGGCTATTACGGACGGAGCGGAGGGGGGACGTGATGCTGCAGAAACCCGCAAAACCCTATCGCGTGGCGATCTTCCACCAGGGCTGCGTTCCCGTCTACCGGCGGGGCTTCTACGTGCGGCTGGCCGAGACCTCCCGCAACCAGTATGTCGTCTTCCACGGCAAGCCGCCGTCCAACACCTCGCTGCAAGTGGCCAAGCCGCCGTTTCCCTTCGCCAATGTCGAAGTCGGCACCGTGGAGCTGCGGCTGAAAAAGGCGCTGCTGATCTGGCAGGCGGCGGTCTCGCGCTATGTGAAGGGGCGGTTCGACGGCGTCGTCATCGGCCACGAGTTCAAGTTCCTGTCGAGCTTCGCCATCCTCGCGCTTGCCAAGCTGCGCAGGCGGCCGGTCTTCTGGTGGGGCTTCGGCTACCGCAAGGCCTACGGCTCGTGGGAGGAGGGCGGCGCGCGGCCTCCGCTCAAGGACCGGATCGCCCGCTGGGCCGCCGACCGCCTCGCGCGGCTTGGCGACGGCTACCTCGCCTATACCGAGAAGGGGCGTGAACATCTCCTGTCGATCGGCGTGCCCGCCGACCGGATCCAGGTCGTGCGCAACACGATCGACGTCGAAGAGCAGATCGTGCTCGCCGACAGGGCCGCAGCGTGCGACGACGCCGGGATCCGCGCCGAGTTCGGCCTGCGGCCGGGTTCCGACGTGCTGCTCTATGTCGGCCGTCTCGTGCCACGCAAGGAGGTGGACAGCCTGGTGCGTTTCGCCGTCGCCTCTCCCGAGGTGGACGGGCGGCCGGTGGACGTGCTGGTGATCGGCGACGGCGAGGAGCGCGCCAGGCTCGAGGCGCTTGCCGGCGGGGCGCGCAACATCCGCTTCGCCGGGGCGATCGACCCGTCCGACCTGCGCATCGCCAAGGCCATGAAGCTCTGCCGCGCGGTCGTCATCCCCGGTTATCTCGGCCTTGCCATCAACCATGCCTTCGCCCATGGCCGCCCCATCATCACGCGCAAGCACGACTTCCACAGCCCCGAGATCGAATATCTGACGGAGGGCGAGGACAGCCTGCTGATCGCCGGCGACGAGGCCGATTTCCACAAGGGGCTCGCGGCTTTCCTTGCCGCGCCGGAGGAACAGCAACGCCTTGCGGCAAACGCCGCCGCCCGGCGCGAAACCCTGAGGATGGACTACATGGTCAAGGCCTATGACGATTTCATAAGCCGTGTCGTGGCGAACGCGGACAACGGCCGATGACGAACGCGATCGCCAAGCTCAGGATGGCGTCCCTCGGGGATGCATTGGTTCGCCGCTTCCCGCCGCTCTATCACGCCTATCGGCGGGAGCTTGCCGCTTTCGACGACAGCGATATCGACGGCCGCAGGGCGCTCCAGCAGCGCCTCGTGGAGCGGACCCTCGCGGCTGCCTCCGGCCTGCCCGGTTATGCGGCCTGGCGGGGCAAATCCCTCGATGCCCATCCCCTCCTGACGAAGGAGATGCTGCGCTCGGGTCCCAACCGCTACCGCTCCTCGTCCGGTTTCCTGACCACGGCGGCGGCGACCAGCGGCTCGTCCGGCATTCCGCTCGCCATCAAGCGCAGTTTCGCCTCCGTCGTGTTCGAGCAGGCGGCGATCGACCATGTGGTCGCGCTCGCCGGCGGCGACTTCCGGCGCGACAGGATCGCCGTGCTGCGCGGCGAGGCCATCAAGGACCCGTCCGACCGGACGCCGCCCTACTGGCGCGTGGAGCGCGGCGGGCGGATCCTGAACTTCTCCGTCGCCCATCTGAACACCGCCACGGCGGAAACCTTCTTTGCCGCGCTGAAGGAATTTTCGCCGAGCGTCATCTGGGCCTATCCCTCGGCGCTCGACATGCTTGCCGCCTGCATGGAGCGCCGGGGCTGGCGGCTCGACGTGCCGGTCGTGCTGACCTCTTCCGAGGTGCTGACGGACGAGCTGCGCGCGCGGGCGGAACGGCTCTTCGGCGCCTGCGTCGCCGATTATTACGGCCAGGCCGAGCGGGTCTGCTTCGCCTATGCGTTGAAGGCGTCGGCCTACCGGTTTATGCCGGCCTATGGCCGCGTGGAACTGCAGCCGGCGGAAGGCGAGGGCGGCGGACGCTTTCGCATCGTCGCGACCAATCTGCGCAACGAAGCGCAGCCGCTGCTGCGCTACGACACCGGGGACATCGCGATCGCTGCGGACGCCGCCGACGCGCAGGGCGCCGAAGGGGTGGCGCTCGGCATGCGGCCCTTCGCCCGCATCGAGGGGCGCGAAAGCGACTATCTGATCGCCCCCGACGGCAGCCGGCTGATCGGCATGAACCACATTCCGCGCTCCATCGACGGCCTCGTGCAGATGCAGCTGCGCCAGACCGACCCGGACCGCGTGCTGGTTCTCGCCGTTGCCGAGGGGCCTGCGGACGAGACGCTGAAGGCGGCGATCGCCGCGAAGTTCGCGCCGCGCCTGCCCGGGACGATGCGGGTGGAAATCCGCTTCTGCGAGGCGATCGCGCGGGAGAAAAGCGGGAAAATGCCGCTCGTGGTGCGTGAAGCCGGCCTTCACGCGCCGGGATAGGGTATCCGAAAGGTTTTGCCGCTAGGACGCAGGTCCGGCAGCGGCGTTCGTCATCACGCCGGCAAACGGCACCATTTCAGAGGTTCGCATGAAGATTTCGCTATTTGGCCTTGGTTATGTCGGAGCCGTGACGGCAGCCTGCCTTTCGCGGGACGGACATGACGTCATCGGCGTCGACAACCAGCAGCTCAAGGTCGATATCATCAACAGCGGCAACTCGCCCGTCGTCGAGGAGGGCGTCGGCGAACTGATCCGCGCCGGCATCGAGAACGGCCGGCTGCGCGCGACCACCGATGTCGACGAGGCGGTGCGCGCCACGGACATGTCGCTGATCTGCGTCGGCACGCCGAGCCGCAAGAACGGCTCGCTCGACACCGATATCGTCGTGCGCGTCTGCCAGGAGATCGGCGCCGCCGTCGCGCGCAAGAAGCGCCCGCATACGGTCGTCATCCGCTCAACGGTCCTGCCGGGCACGATGCGCAACCTCATCATCCCGACCCTGCGCCAGCATGCCGGCGAGGATGCCGCGCTCTCCATCGGCAACAACCCGGAATTCCTGCGTGAGGCCAGCGCGGTCTTCGACTACGACAACCCGCCGAAGATCGTCGCCGGCGGCGAGACCGAAGCCGTGGCGGCAACGATCGCCTCGATCTATGACGGCATCGAGGCGCCCCGCTTCCTGACCTCCGTCGACGTGGCCGAGCTGGTCAAATATGCCGACAATGCCTGGCACGCCGTCAAGGTGGCCTTCGGCAACGAGATCGGCAATATCGGCAAGGCCGTCGGCGTCGACAGCCACGAGGTCATGAAGATCTTCTGCAAGGACGAGAAGCTCAACATCTCGCCGCGCTACCTGATGCCGGGCTTCGCCTTCGGCGGGTCGTGCCTGCCGAAGGACGTTAGGGCGCTCTCCTACAAGGGCCGCGAGCTGGACCTGGAGCTGCCGCTGCTCAACAGCCTGCTGCGCTCGAACGACGAACAGGTCACCCGCGCCTTCAACGAGATCATGGCCCATGGCCGGCGCAAGATCTCCATCTTCGGCATCAGCTTCAAATCCGGCACGGACGACCTGCGCGAAAGCCCGCTGGTGACGCTGGTGGAGCGCCTGCTCGGCAAGGGGATGGATATCCTCATCTATGACCGCTTCGTCAATTTCGCCCGGCTCTACGGCGCCAACCGCGATCACATCCTGAACGTCATCCCGCATATCTCGTCGATCCTCGTCGATGATTTCGACCGGGTCGCGGCGCACGGCGACGTGCTGATCGTCGGCAACGCCGATCCGGAATTCGAGAGCCTTCCTGCACGAATGCGCCCCGACCAGCGGCTCTACGACCTCGTGCGACTGAAGAATGTGAACGAGCTGGAGGACCGCTATGAAGGTGTTAACTGGTAAGGAGGTCGAGGCCGCGGTCGACCGGCCGTTCGACCGGCGCGTGCTCATCATCGTGGAAAACCTGCCCGTGCCCTTCGACCGCCGCGTCTGGTCGGAGGCGACGACGCTTCGCGCCGCCGGCTACGCGGTTTCGGTCATCTGCCCCACCGGCAAGGGTTTCGAGGCGCTTTACGAGGAGCGGGAGGGCGTCCACATCTATCGCCACCCGCTGCCGATCGACGCGCGTGGCGCGCTCGGCTACCTGCGGGAATATTCCTCCGCGCTTTTCCATGAAGCGCGACTGGCCTTCAAGATCCGCCGCCGGCACGGGTTCCATGTGATCCACGGCTGCAACCCGCCGGACCTGATCTTCCTCATCGCCTGGCTCTTCCGGCCGTTCGGCGTGAAGTTCCTGTTCGACCATCACGACATCTGCCCGGAACTCTTCGAGGCGAAGTTCGGCAAGCGCGGCTTCCTGCACCGCGTGACGCGCTTCTTCGAACGGCTGACCTTCCGCTCGGCCACGGTCTCCATCGCCACCAACGAATCCTACCGCGAGATCGCCATGCGGCGGGGCGGGATGGCGGCGGACGACGTGTTCGTGGTGCGCTCGGGGCCGAAGATGGAAAAGCTCCAGATCCGTCCGCCGAAAGAGGAACTGAAGAAGGGCTTTGCTTTTCTCGTCGGCTATGTCGGGGTCATCGGGCAGCAGGAGGGCATGGATCTGCTCGTCGAGGCCGTCGACCACATCGTCAACACGCTGCACCGCACGGACATCCATTTCGGCATCGTCGGCGGCGGCCCGGAGCTGCCGACGATCATCGAGGCCGTGGAGAAACGCGGCCTGTCGCGCTATTTCACCTTCACGGGCCGCGCGCCCGACGACATCATGCTCGACATGCTGAACACCGCGGACGTCTGCATCAATCCCGACCGCGTCACGCCGATGAACGACCTTTCCACCATGAACAAGATCCTCGAATACATGGCGCTGAAAAAGCCCATCGTGCAGTTCGAGACGCGGGAAGGGCGGGTGTCGGCGGGCGAATCCTCGCTCTATGCGAAGCCCGACGACGTGCGGGACTTCGGCGAAAGGATCGTGGCGCTGCTCGACGATCCCGGACGGCGCGAGGCCATGGGCGAACTCGGGCGCAAGCGCATCCTCACCTCCTTCTCCTGGGAGCATTCGGCGCCGGTGCTGCTCGCCGCCTACGAGCGCCTGTTCGAGAAGATCGGCGCGAAGGCCGGGCGATGACGGCCGGCCGCCTTTCGAGCCGCCTCGCCTGGTATGCCCGGCGCCTGTCCGCCATGTCCACGGCGGAAGTGGCGCACCGGGTCGGCGAGCTGGCGAGGAAACGGTCCGCCCGGCTGGCGCAACCGGGCTGGGCGCGCTTCGATGTGGGGGACGGGCCGCTCCCCGTCTTTCCCGTCGCCATCGATCCCGCCTTGGCCGATGCTGATCTGCTTGCGCGCTGGGACCGTGTCGCGGAGCTGGCGATGGCCCGGCGGCACCCTTTCCTCGGGCGGGAATGGCCGCCGGCAGGCGAAGCCTCGCTCTGGCATTTCGATCCGTGCTCGCGCCGGGAATGGCCGAGGGACCGCTATTGCTTCGACATCAACTACCGGCATAGCGATGTCTATGGCGATGTGAAATATGTCTGGGAGATCAACCGGCTGCAATATCTGCAGCCGATCGCAGCGCTTGCCGCGCGCACGGGCCGGGCGGAGCTCGGCGCGTTCGTGTCGGACGAGATCGCGGGCTGGATCGCCGACAATCCGCCCTTCCACGGCATCAACTGGCCGTCCGGCATCGAGCTGGCCCTGCGCGCCATCAGCGTGCTTGTCGCGACACGGCTGGTCGGCGACGACGCCTTTTCCCCGGCCGCCCGCCGTTCCATCCGCGCCTTCCTCGCCGCGACCGGCGCCTGGCTCCGGCGCTATCCGTCCCGGTTCTCCTCGGCAAACAACCACCTGATCGCGGAGGCCGTCGGCCTCTATGTCATCGCCACGGCGTGCCCCGACCTGCCGGCGGCGAAGAGCTGGCGCGCCTATGCCCGCCGCGTGCTGGCGGAGGAGGCCGACCGCCAGTTCCATGCCGATGGCATCGGCGCCGAGCAATCGCCGACCTACACCGCCTTCACGCTGGAGCTCTACCTGACGGCCGCGCGCGTGGGGCAGGCCGCGGACGATCCGCTGCCGCAGGCCGTGCTGCAAAAGCTCGCCGCCGTCGGCGAGGCGCTCACCTGGTTCATGGACGAAAACGGCGCGGTGCCGCGCATCGGCGACGACGACGAGGGCCGCGTGATCGTCAGCGATCCCGAGGCGGACCGGCACTATGTCGCCTCCGTCGTCTCGGCGGCGGCGGCGGTCTGCGATCGGCCGGACATCGCCCCGCCGGCCGCGCCGCCGCACCTGCGCGATCTCGTCTTCGGTCGCCGCCTGGCGCCGGTGAAGGGCGTGGGCGTGCGCACCTTCCCGGAGGGCGGCTACACGGTGCTGCGCGACCGGGTGCACGGGCGGCAGCTGGTTCTTGCCATGGATCACGGGCCGCTCGGCTTCCTGTCGATCGCCGCGCACGGCCATGCCGATACGCTGGCCGTCTGGCTCGACTACGGCGGCAAGGCGCTGCTTGCGGATGCCGGAACCTATCTTTATCACGCCGGCGGCGCCTGGCGCGATGCCTTCCGGGGTACGCCCCTGCACAACACGCTGTCGATCGGCGGCGAAAGCTCCAGCCTGGTCTCGGGCGCCTTCAACTGGAAGACCAAGGCGCAGGCCCGCGGGCTTGCGGTCGACGAGCGCCTCGATGCCTTTTCCTGCGCCGCCGCCCATGACGGCTACCGCGCGCGCTTCGGCGTTGCGCATGCCCGCCTGCTGCGGCGCCTCTCCGCCGACACGTTCCATATCGAGGACCGGCTCGACGGTGCGGCGGCGCCGACCGAGACCGTCGCGATTTCCTTCCTGTCGGGGGAGGGCATCGACATCCGGGCGACCGACCGGCCCGGCACCTTCGACTTCGTGGCCGACGGCCTGCCGCTGATGCGGCTTGCCGGGCCGCAAGGCTGGGCGGCCACGCTGGAGAGCGGACGGGAGGCCGGGCGGCTCGGCTGGCGTTCGCCGTGCTTCGGCGTGAAGGTGCCCTCCGCCCAACTGGTGTTCCGCGGTTCGGCGCCGCCCGGCGGAACGATGCGCACGGAAATGAGGCTGCTGTGAAACGTCTTTGCTCTCTCGCCCTGCTGGCCGTCCTGCTTTTCGGCGCGGCAACCGCGACGCTGGCGGCGGATGCGCCGGCCTTTCGGCGGGGGATCAATCTCGCCCGGCTGCACAGCCTGCCGATGGACGATCCTGAGGTTCCCGGGGCGTTCCTCTGGCCGCCCTTCCAGGGGCCGCTTGCCCGGATCGACGATGCGGAGCTCCATCGCCTGCGGGCCGTCGGTTTCGATTTCGTCCGCCTGCCGGTGGCACCCGCCCCTTTCCTTGCCGTGACGGAAGCCGAACGGCGCCTGCTCATCGACGCGCTCTACGATACGGTGCGGCGGTTGCAGGCCGCCGGTTTCGGCGTCCTCGTCGATGCGCATCCCAATCATTTCGATCCGAACTGGTCGGCGCCGAGGATCCTTGCGGATGCCGACGGCGCGGCGTTCCGCGCCTATGGCGAATGGCTGAAGCAACTCGCCCGCTATCTGCGCGACCTGCCGGCGGACAAGACGGCACTCGGGTTGATGAACGAGCCCCAGGAAGACTGCCGGCTGACGACAGCCAACGAATGGACGCGGATGCAACCATTGCTCTATGCGGCCGTTCGCGAGATCGCGCCGGATCTCGCGCTGGTCCTGACGACGGGATGCTGGTCCTCGCCCGACGCACTGCCCCATCTGGAGATGGAGCCGTATGACGCCAATACGCTGGTCGACGTGCACTATTATCGACCCTATCCCTTCACGCACCAGGGCCTTCCCTTCGCCAATGCGCCGCTGCGCCACATGTCCGGTCTCGCCTATCCCGGCGTCGGCGCCGACAAGGCCGTTGCGCTTGCCCGCACGAAACAGCTCATCGCGGCGCGCCAGCGCGCCGGCGTCGATGTGCCGGACGACACGCTCAAGCAGGCGAGGGGCGTGATCGCGAACTATTATGACGATCCGCCGCTGGTGGACGACGCCTATGTCCAGGGCCATTTTGCCGCCATGCGGCAATGGGTCGACGCGCAGAAGATCGCGCCGTCGCGGCTGATCATCGGCGAATTCGGGGTCGCCCGCCAGCCGGAGGGCCTGCCGGAAATCCCGGGCCGTATCCTCTGGCTGGAGCATGTCCGCAAGGCCGCCGAAGCGAACGGCTTCGGCTGGGCCCTTTGGGACTACAACGCGGGCGACGGCTATCCCGGTTTCGGGTTGGTTTTTGACAATGAATCACGCAAGATCGATCCGGATGTGATACAGGCGCTCGGCCTCGACCGAAGCGGACTGCACAACTAGAGCCATTCCGGCAAAAGCGCGTTCGGCACTTTCGCGTCCGGGTGGCACGCTCCGCAACGCGCGAGGGTCAGGTTGAGCGAAGTGGTGGAAAACGGGATAGCCGTCACGCGCGAGCGGTCGCGTTCCGATGGCCTGCTCGGCTGGGTCCCGGCGATCGCGGTCGGCTATGCAACGATCCTCATGCCCCTTCTCGTGTTCCGCACGGCGCCCGCCGTCGATGACCCGGCGACGGCTGCGGCGTCGAGCTCCAACCTCCTGAACCAGGTCTTCTGGCTCCTCCTTCTCGGCTCGATCGCGGTGGCCTTCCGTCACCGGCTCGCGCGGCTGGAGGAGGCCCTGAAACAGCCGCTCGTGGTGATCGTCGGCCTCTATATGGTGCTCGCCTTCGCCAGTATCCTCTGGTCGCCGGTGCCATCCATCGCGTTCCGCCGGGCCACGCTGCAGTTCATCGTGGTCGCCGCCCTCGTGCTCCCGGCCTTCCTCGTGGAGGATCGCAGGGCCCAGATCGACCGCCTCATGGCGGTCTTCTTCGTCACCATCGCCCTCAATCTCGTCGCCGTGCTGCTGCTGCCGGCGGGCAGGCTCGGCCATCAGGGCATCTACACGCACAAGAACGAACTCGGCCTCATCGTCGCCTACGGGTTCATCTTTTGCCTTTATGGCATGATGCGGCTCGGCGGCCTCGGCCGGTTCGTCGCGGCCGGCCTGGCGGCGGCCGCCGTGCTGGAACTCGTCGTCAGCAAGTCCAAGACCTCGCTCGGCCTTGCGCTCCTCATCCCGCTCCTTGCCCTCGCGGTGGTGGCGGCCAGCCGGTTCCTGCGCATCAACGCGCTGTTTCCGCTTTTCTTCGGCCTGCTCGCCTGCCTCTTCGTCGGCCTGTTCGTCACCAACCTGGTGGATTTCAGCTTCGCCGATCTCTCCATGCTGCTCTTTGACGACACGACCTTCACCGGACGCACCATCATCTGGGATTTCCTCGGCGACGTGATCAGCCGCAGGCCGGTGCTCGGGCAGGGCTACGGTTCGTTCTGGGATATCGGCCCGGGATCGATCGTTCTGACCGAAGCCCCGGGTTTCGTCGCCGTCCTGTTGCAAGGGCACAACGGCTATGTCGATGTCACGGTGGAGCTCGGCCTGGCGGGGCTGCTGGTGCTGGTCGCCTTCCTTGCCTGCGTTCTCTACAATGTCTGCCGTGCGCCCAACGACCGGCGCTCCGGTATCGCGGAAGCCTGGCTCTTCATGTCGATCGTGATCGTCACCCTGTGCCACAACCTTCTGGAGAGCAGCTGGTTTCGCGGTTATTCCGTCGTGTGGATGCTCTTTCTGCTCGTGGGCGCTTGGGCGCAGGCCGGCCGCCGGGGCGAGGGGGAGCCGCCGGTCCGGATTTTGAAGCTTCGTTAACCATAATGAATTAAGTCAGGAAGAAATTCGCGCGTGCGCCGCCGGAACGGCGTGGTGCGGCATAACCTCAACCGAGCGGGTCGATGACGAACGCCTCCATTGAAAACCGAGACGGCGACGGGATGATCGACCCCTGGGCGATTGCGCGCAAACTGTATCAGCGCCTGCCCGTCATCGCGCTCGTCGCGATCCTCGCCGTGGGGCTGACGGCCGCCTATGTCTTCACCGTCCCGCCGATCTACACGGCCTGGACGCGGATCGTCGTGGATCCGAGCAGCCGCAAGCCTTTCGAGGACGCCAACGCGCCTTCGCTGGTCGGAAGCGAGGCGCTCGGCCTCGACACCCAGCTCCTGATCGTCTCGTCCGCCGCGGTGCTGGAGCCCGTGGTGACCGAGTACAAGCTCGTCGAGGACCCCGAATTCGCGAAGGAGGCGGCTGCGGACACGCCCGAGCGGCGCGTGGGCAAGGTCACGGAAGCGCTTGCAAAAGCCATGACCGTCTCGCGCGAGGGCGCGACCTACATCATCTCGATCGGGGTCAAATCGCAAAGCGCGCAGAAATCCGCCGACCTCTCGCAGGCCGTGGCAAAATCCTACCTGCGCGAACAGCAGCAGTTCCAGTTGAATTCCTCCCGGCAGCTTGCGGAGCAGATCGACAGCCGCCTGATCGGCCTGCGCGAGCGCGTGCGGGAGGCGGAGGAAAAGGTGCAGCAGTTTCGCGCCGAAAAGCGGCTGCAAAGCGCGGTGGACGGAACCCTGCTCGTCGGCCAGGAACTCGGCGGCCTGAACACGCAGCTCGTCGAGGCCCGCAGTGCGCTTGCCAGCGCCACGGCGGCCAATGAGGAGATCCAGCGCTACTTCAAGCGGGAGGTGGCACCGACGGCCCTCGGCGAGGTCGTCAATTCTCCGCGTGTCACGCAGTTGCTCGAGGAATATTCCCGCGCCGTGCGCAGCGAGGCGTCGCTTGCCGCGGCGCTGTTGCCGCAACATCCCTCGCTGCTGCGGGCCAAGGCCGAGGTGGCCCGTATCTCGTCGCTGGTCCGCAGCGAGATCCAGGCGATCGGCGAGGGCAAGAAGGTGGAGCTGGACGTCGCCCGCCAGCGCGTCGCCAATCTCGAGCGCCAGATGGAAACGCTGCGGACATCCTCCAATGTCAGCGATCAGGACCTGATCGTCCTGCGGGAGCTGGAGACGGAGGCGAAATCCACCCGTGCGGTCTATGAGAACGTGCTGGGCCGGGCGAAGGAGGTGGCCAATCTGGAGCAGATCACCATGCCTGTCGCCCGTATCATCAGTCAGGCGCAGCCGCCCGAATATCCGTCCTGGCCGCGAAAGAAGATCCTGCTCGCTCTGGCCGGATTCGTCGGCTGTGCGCTGGGCGTCCTGCTGGTCGTGGTCGCTGAAGTCTGGCGCCAGCTTCGCGTCCGGTATTCGGCGCCCGCCCCGGTAGTCGACAGCGAGGTTCCTGCCAGCGAAAGCGCGGCGGCGGACGATCTCAAGCCCGCGGACGTGTTCCAGGCGGTCCCGAGGCGGCGCATCGTCTATTCCGGTTCTCCAAAGGTATCGACCGGCCATCCCAAGCGTTAGCCCAGGCCCTCCAGCCGGCCTGCCCTATTCGCGTTCACATTGTCGTCATCAGCCGGATAAACCCCGGCTGTGCTGGCCGGGTTTACGCTTTCAGAAGGTATCGCCTCTAGAACCGTCTTGTATGGAACCGGTTGCCAATACAGGACATGTTGAAGCTTCGCGCCATAGATGAGGGCCGGCTGGAGGCCGCCGCGAAACTTCTGGTGAAGGGGTTTCCTTCCCGTTCGCTCGCCTTCTGGCAGCACGGGCTGCGCAGGCTGGCCGCCCACAACAGGACCATGGGCCAGCCTTCGGTCGGCACCTTCCTGATGGCGGAGGAAAGGCCCGTCGGCATTCTGCTGACCATCCCCCGGCACGATACGCTGACGGGGCGCCGGATCGTCAATCTCTCGAGCTGGTATGTGGAGGAAAGTCACCGCTGGTCCGCCGTGCGCCTGATCGTCGCGGCGCTCGCGGACAAGCAGGCGATCTACACGGACCTGACGCCGACCGACGTGGCCGCCGATGTCAACGCTCGCCTCGGCTTTCGCTCGTTCGATATCAAGGTGCTTCTCCTTGCCCTGCCGTGGACTGCCATCGTCGGCCGGAAGCGCGACAGGCTCGTCCCGTTCGAGGCGGTGCCGCCCGGCGCCATCGCCGAGGCGCTGATGCCGGATATGCGCAAGCACCGCGATCTCGGCTGCATCGTGACGACGATCGAGGCCGGCGGACGCTATCATCCGGTGGTCCTCGACGTGACCGTGCGCAAGCGCGTTCCCCTCGCGCGCGTCGTCTTTGCCGAAAGCATGGACCTCGTCGCCAACAACCTGGCCGCGCTTGCGCGCCTGCTGGTTCTGCGCGGCGTGCCCTTGCTGGCGCTGCAGGTGGAAAAGGACAGGCACATCCCGCACGCCTGGGTCTGGAAACGTGGCCTTTGTTACCAGGTCAAGGGCGAATGGGACGAGCGGGTCATCAACGAGCTCTATTCCGAACGCGTGCTGCTGAAGGTCTGAAGCGTTACGACCTTCCGGCTTCGCTTCCCGCACGTCGACTCTTTGTTTTTCGCAGGCCGCTATCGCAAAACCACTGCACTTTTGCGCGGCGCGCTCCAGCCGCCTATAGCTCTTCCAGCGTATCGCCGAAGCGCTCGATGCCGCGCAGGCGCGTGCGGCCGGCAGCGCCGGCGCGTTCGATGGCGCGCGTCGTGATCAGGTGGCAGACCGCCATGACCGAGACGTGGTTGAACAGCGGCCCGGGCGCCAGCGTCTGACATCGGAAGTGCCAGGTGGCGCTCGCCCGGTGGGTGACGCCTTCGTCCGTCAGGTAGAGCAGCTTCGCGCCGCTCTTCTCGATCGCCGACAGGATCGTCTCCATCTGCGCCACGCGGCGGCGCAGGCCGAAGACGATCGCCACGTCCCGGTCGGTCACGCTGACGAGATGTTCGCCGAGCGTTTGGCCCGCACCGGGAATGGCGACGATGTTCTCCACCACCTGCGTCATCTGCCATTGCAGGTATTCGGCAAAGGCGTGGCTGCTGCGAAAGCCCAGCACCCAGGTCTTGCGTGCGCCAAGGATCGCGTCGGCGATCGCATCCACCTGCGCGTCGGTGATCGTGGAAAACGTGCCTTCGAGATTGGCGATGCCCTGCGCGACATGGGCGCCGACGGATTGGGCGCCGGCGGCATCCGAGGAGGTGGACAGGAACAGGCGCGAGCCGGTCTCCCGCTCGTCGCGCGCATGGCGGCGCGCCTCCTCGTAGCTCTCATAGCCGAGGCGGCGGACGAAACGCGTCACGGTTGCATTGGAGACCTGCGCGAGCTTGGCCAGTTCCGAGGCGGAATAGCTGGCGAGCTCGCCGGGGAAGTCGCAGACGAATTCGCCGAGCCGCCGTTCGGCCGGGTGCAGGCCATCGAGCGCGTCACGCACGCGAAACAGGAACGAACGATCCGTAGAGCTCATCTGAGCCATCCCTTTCACTTCGAAATCAAGCTTGTAACGCACTTGCCGGACTTCGCAAGAATGCCGTGCGGGATGCGGCGCAAAGTTTCTTGAAAAACAGATTTCATATGTGTATTATAAGAAAATTGATTTTCATGCTGATGCCAAGAGGAGGAGACTATGGCAGCAGAAGGTATGGTGCAGTCCGGCACGTCATCGCCGGCCATCCGGCAACTGGAGGGCGCGCTCACCCGCATCGGGGTGACGCGCGCGCACAAGCAGATCATCGCGCTGGTGCTGATCGGCTGCCTGTTCGACAGTTTCGAACAGAACACGATCGGCGTGTCCGGCCCGCTCCTGAGGGAGCACTGGGGCCTGACGGGCACGGATATCGGCCTCCTGAACACGATCACGTTCGGCAGTGCGGCCATCGGCCGGCTGCTTTCGGGCATCCTCGGCGACCGCTACGGCCGCCGTGTCATGCTGACCGTCAACCTGCTGCTGTTCTCGCTGGGTTCGGCGGCCTGCGCGCTGGCGCCGGACTTCATGTTCCTGTGCATCGCCCGCGCCATTGTCGGCTTCGGCGTCGGCGGCGAGATTTCCACCGCCGTCACCATGCTGTCGGAATTCTGCTCGCCGAAGTTCCGCGGAACGGCGGCCGGGCTCGTCAATGTCGGCGCGGGCGGTTTCGGCAACTTCCTTGCCCCCGTCTACGGCCTGATGATCTTCAGCATCTTCCCGGGCGAGGACAGCTGGCGCTGGCTCTTCGCCTCGCTGGCGCTGCCGGCGCTGCTGGTCGTCTTCTATCGTCGCTACGTGCCGGAAACGCCGCGTTTCCTTGCCGCGCAGGGCCGGATCGACGAGGCGAACAAGGTGCTCTCGGTGCTGGAATCCGGCTCGCTCCGGCCGAAGAACCTCGTGGTGCGCGAATATCTCTCGAAGGAGAACGAACAGGATGCGCCCCGCGCCAAGGGCGCCTGGAAGGAGCTGTTCCGCGCGCCGTTCCTCGGCCGCATCGTGCCGGTGTCCATCGCCATCCTGATGAGCTACGGCGCGCAGCTTTCCGTCCTGACGCTGATGCCGGTCATCTTCGTCTCGATGGGCTACACGCTGCAGGGCAGCCTGCTCTACAGCATGATCATCCAGAGCGGCAGCGTGCTCGGCGCCATCGCGGCCTCGATGTTCGGCTACTACTTCCCGCGCAAGCGCGTCCTGACCGTCGGTGCCATCTGCGCCTGCCTTGCCGCGCTCGCCATCATGTATCTCGGCACCACCATCCATCTGGTGCTGTTCTTCGGCGCGCTCTTCCAGTTCTTCGTGCTTCTCTTGAACACGTCGATCTGGATCTATGCGCCGGAACTCTTCCCGACCCGCATCCGCGCCTTCGGTGTCGCCTTCATCCTGGCGACGGGTTCGGCCGCCGGGTCCTTCGTGCCGACCATTTCGGGTGCCCTGTTCGACAGCTACGGCATGGGCGGCGTGTTCGGCCTTGCCGCGGCCATGTACGCCATCTTCGCCATCTGCATCCGCCTCGGGCCGGAAACCTACGGCATGTCGATGGAAGACATCACGCAGCGGGCGGACACCGCCACGGCAAGCGACAACCTCGTCGCAGAGCCCGCCAAAGCAGGAGCTTGAAGAGAGCATGACCCCGCATATCCTGTTGATCAATCCCAACAGCTCCGAGGCCACAAGCGAGATGATGCACGCCATCGCGCTGGCCTCCGCGGCGGGGCGGCTGGTGGTGAAGACCGTCACCGCGCGCCGCGCCCCGGGCATGATCGTCACCCCCGGGCAGCTGGCCGCCTCCGCCGCCGAAGTGGTGGAGCTCGGCACCGCGCACGGGCGGGATTGCGCGGGGATCATCGTCAGCGCCTTCGGCGATCCCGGCCTTGCCGAGCTTCGCCGCAAGGTCGCCGTCCCCGTGGTCGGCATCTGCGAGGCCTCGATGATCGAGGCCTCGCAGGGCGGCCGCGCCTTTTCCGTCGCCACTTCGACGCCCGACCTGGTCGAGGCCATCGACCAGCGGGCGCACGATCTCGGCCTTGCCCATCTCTACCGGGGCATCCGCTGCACCGAGGGCGACCCCGTCGCCCTTGCCGCCGATCCGGCGCTTCTCAGCGAGTCGCTGGCCGGGGCGGTACGGGCCTGCATCGAGGAGGACGGCGCCGAAGCCGTCATCATCGGCGGCGGCCCGCTCGGCCAGGCGGCCGAAAAGCTCCGCCCGCGCTTCGACCAGCCCGTGCTCGGGCCGATCCCCTCGGCGGTGGAACGCATCATCGGACTCATCGGCAAGGCCGGCGACGCGCCGCAGGCGATGGAAAGCTGAATCCATTCCAGCAAAATTGCACAGCGGTTTTGCGTCCGGAATTGCGTTGAACCCTAGACCTCGACCGGCCGGGCATGCTCGGCCTTCGTACCGAAAACCCGGCGATACCGCTCGATTTCGGCGGGATCGCCGGTTGCTTTCAGGGGATTGTCCGAAAGCTTGACCGCCGGCCGGCCATTGGCGCTCGTCACCTTGCAGACGAGCGAGATCGGGTCGAGCCCCGTCCCGCCATCCGGATCGCAGCCGCGGAAATCGTTGGTGAGGTTGGTGCCCCAGCCGAAGCTCATGCGCACGCGGCCGTGGAAGTGCCGGTACGTTTCCTCGATCGTGTCGACATCCATGCCGTCGGAGAAGATCAGCAGCTTTTCCCGCGGATCGCGGCCCTTGTCCTGCCACCAGCGGATGATCTGCTCGCCGCCGGCGATCGGCGGGGCGCTATCCGGGCGGAAACCGGTCCAGTCCGCCACCCAGTCCGGCGCCTCGGCGAGGAAGGCGGTGGTGCCGAAGGCGTCGGGCAGGGCGATGAGGAGATTGCCGTTATAATGCTGCCGCCATTCCTCCAGCACCTGGTAGGGCGCGGCGGCGAGCGCCGTATCGCCCTCGGCCAGCGCGGCGGCGACCATCGGCAGCTCGTGCGCGTTGGTGCCGATCGCCTCGAGATCGGCATCCATGGCGAGCAGCACGTTGGAGGTGCCGATGAAGCGCTCGCCGAGCCCTTCCTTCAGCGCTTCCACGCACCAGCGCTGCCAGAGGAAACCATGCCGGCGGCGGGTGCCGAAATCGGAGATGACGAGATCCGGCAGGTGCCGCAGCCGCTCCACCTTCTCCCACAGGCGGGCCTTGGCGCGGGCATAGAGCACGTCGAGCGCAAAAAGCCCCTTGTCGCGCATTGCCGCGCGCGATTTCAGCTCGTTGATGATGACGAGCGCCGGAATCTCCCACATGGTGGTGTGCGTCCACGGTCCCTCGAAATGCAGCTCATACTGCCCGTCCACCTTGCGCAGATCGTAGTCGGGCAGGCGGAAGGCGGCGAGCCAGGCGATGAAATCCGGCCCGAACATGCGCGCCTTGCCGTAAAAACTGTTGCCTGCCAGCCAGATCAGTTCCTTCTTGGTGAAACGCAGGCTGCGGGCATGGTCGAGTTGCGCCCGCAGTTCCTCCTCGTCGATGATCTCGGCGAGTCGCACGGTCTTCGTCCGGTTGATCAGCGAGAAGGTCGCCTCGACATCCGGATGCAGGTGGCGGATCATCTGCAGCATCAGCAGCTTGTAGAAATCCGTGTCGAGCAGGCTGCGCACGATGGGATCGAGCCGGAAATTGTGGTCGTAGGTGCGGGTCGCGAAATCGGTGACGGCCATCCGGCTCCTCCTGAACGATGCTGGACACGGGTATAGCCCACCCGCGACCTCCTCGGAAAGCGCCTGTCGTTTGGCGGGCCGAACCTGATGGTGTCGCTGCCGATGTGCGGGGAGGGGATCACACCCCGTCTGCAACGCATGATTGGTGGCAGGGGCATCTTGTGCTTGGTGCTTGATAGGGCGGTCCAAAACGTGATTGCGCGATGTCGGGCGGAGGACGCGTTGCCGAAGACGTTTGGCATCATCGCATCCGCACGATCCTGCCGGCAACGCCCGGCGTCGGGCTGTGCTTCCGGCATGTTTTCGGTTCCTTCGGCATTCTTGGCTGCACGTTCTGCGTTTATGGTTAGCGGAGCTTTTACGGCGCCCGGACGCACCATTTCGAAACACCCGGATCTGTCCGCAATGCCTTGAGAAACCGGGCTTATTCTCGCCTTGTTCATGAAGCGCCGCAATGGCACGTCCCGTCTCGATCCATGCATCTCGCCGGCTTCACGAAATCTTATCCATGTCCTTTCAGTCGATCTTATCAACCGTCGGTTATGCCTCTTCGGAACGATAAGCCAAGAGCCCGCTGTCCGGCCGGCATTGAAAACGACGGAGAAGACCATGAAGCAGAAGATTCGTGATATCCTGACGAAACACGGCGGCCTGCCGACGCCGGTCGACCAGCTCGCGGATGATGCCGATCTCTACGCGGCCGGTCTCTCCTCCTTCGCCTCCGTGCAGGTGATGCTCGGCATCGAGGATGCCTTCGACGTCGAATTCCCCGACAATCTGCTGAATCGCAAGTCCTTCCAGAGCATCGACGCGATCACGCGGGCGGTGGCCGGCCTTGTCGGCAATGCGGAGGCGGCCGAATGACCGTCACCGTCGGGAAGGGGCTCGCGGAGCGCGCCGAGCGCGTCTCCGCCGTGGCCGCAGCGCATGCCGACGACGTGGACGCCAAGGGCCGCTTCCCGCGGGAGGCCGTCGAGGCGATGATCGCCGAACGGCTGCTCTCCATCCAGGTGCCCGTCGCGCTCGGCGGCGAGGATGCTTCGATCTCGGAGATCGCCGAGGTCTGTTCGGTGCTCGGCCAGGCCTGCTCGGCCGCCGCCATGGTCTTCGCCATGCACCACATCAAGCTGTCGAGCCTCGTCTCGCACGGCGCCGGCGATGCCTGGCACAGCGCCTTCATGCGCCGCATTTGCGACGAGCAGCTTCTCCTTGCCTCCGCGACGACCGAGGGCGGCATCGGCGGGAACCTGCGCAACAGCATCTGCGCCATCGAGATCGACGGCGACACCTGCCGCCTCACCAAGGACGCGACCGTCATCTCCTACGGCGCGCATGCAGACGCGATCCTCATCACCTCGCGTGCCCATGCGGACGCCGCCTCGACCGACCAGGTCATGACCGTCTTCACCAGGGACCAGTACACGCTGGAGCAGACCCATGTATGGGACACACTCGGCATGCGCGGCACCTGCTCGGACGGCTGGCTCTTCAAGGGGGAGGCGCCGAAGGCGCAGATCCTGCCCAAGCCGTTCGCCGAGATCGCCGCGCAGTCGATGCTCGCAACCTCGCACCTTCTCTGGAGCGCCGTCTGGTACGGCATCGCCGTCAACGCCGTCGCCCGCGCGCAGGCCTTCGTCCGCGCCGCCGCCCGCAAGAGCCCCGGCGTGACGCCGCCCGGCGCGCTGCGTCTTGCGGAGGCCTCCAACCTTCTCCAGCTCGTGAAATCCAACACGATCGCCGGCCTCAAGGAATACGAAGCCGCCAAGGCGGATCCGGACCGGCTCTCCTCCATGGGCTTCGCCGTCGCGATGAACAATGTGAAGATCGCCTCCTCCGAGACGATCCTCGCGATCATCAACCAGGCCATGCTGATCTGCGGCATCATGGGCTACAAGAACGGCACGCCCTTCAGCCTCGGCCGGCACCTGCGCGACGCGCATTCCGCCCAGCTGATGATCTCCAACGACCGCATCCTCGGCAACACGTCGAACCTCCTGCTTGTGCACAAGCAGGACACCAGCCTGATCGGGTGACACCATGGATATGCAGACTTCTCTTCTCGACCGGCTCTTCGATTCGGGCCTGCTCATCGATACCGGCGTCGAAGGCCTCTATGGCCGCAGCGGGGCCTTCGAGGACGTCATCGCCCGCTTCGAGCGGCTGATCGACGCCTATGGCGGCGCCGACGGCGCGGAAGCGATGCGCTTTCCGCCGGGCATGAACCGTGCGCATTTCGAGACCTCCGGCTACATGAAGAGCTTTCCGCAGCTCGCCGGCACCGTGCACAGCTTCTGCGGCGGCGAACTCGACCATATGAGCCTCCTGCAATGCATGGAGGTCGGCGGCGACTGGACGAAGGACCAGAAGGCGACCGACATCGTGCTGACGCCGGCCGCGTGCTATCCGCTCTATCCGACGATCGCCAAGCGCGGCCGCCTGCCGGCCAAGGGCGGGCTCTACGATCTCCAGTCCTACTGCTTCCGCCATGAGCCCTCGAACGACCCGGCCCGTCAGCAGCTCTTCCGCATGCGCGAATATGTCTGCATGGGCACGCAGGAACATGTGACGACCTTCCGCCAGACCTGGATGGACCGTGGCCTCGAAATGATGGAAAAGGTCGGCCTCGATGTCACGATCGACGTGGCCAACGACCCGTTCTTCGGCCGCGCCGGCCGCATGCTCGCCAACAACCAGCGCGACCAGAACCTCAAGTTCGAGCTGCTCATTCCGGTGACCTCGGCCGCCAAGCCGACCGCCTGCATGAGCTTCAACTACCATCAGGACGCCTTCGGCGCGAAATGGGGCCTCAATCTCGAGAACGGCGACGTCGCGCACACCGCCTGCGTCGGCTTCGGCCTGGAGCGCATCGCGCTCGCCCTCTTCGCCCGCCACGGCCTCGACATCGCCGCCTGGCCGGAAGCCGTCCGCAAGACGCTCGGATATCGGGACTGAGCATGGCCGCCGTCTTCCCCGGGGCCGACCCCGAGACCTGGCGGCCGCACGCGCTGCACGACGCGGAGCGCATGTGGCCGGAGACGAATTGCTACGTCGACCTCTGGATCGAGGTGCTGAACGCCTTCGGCGCCGCACCCGAGGCGATGCTCGGCTTCTCCCTGACCCAGGATTTCGAGAGCGACCAGTTCACCTTCTTCAAGGTCCCGCTGGAAGACCTCGAAAGCCTGTACGGCATCCGCTGCACGGAACTCGCCATCTTCGACAGGGTTGAGACCCATGTCGCAACGCAGATCGCGCGCGGCCGCCTCTGCCTCGTCGAGATGGACAGCTTTTACATGCCGGACACCCGCGGCGTCGCCTATGGCCAGGAGCATGGCAAGACGACGGTGGCGATCAACCGGCTGGACCCTGAAGGAAAGCGGCTCGATTATTTCCACAATGCCGGCTTCTTCCGGCTGGAGGGGGAAGACTTCGACGGCCTGTTCCATCTCAATGACGGCCCCGACGACCTGCCTTTCCTGCCCTATGCGGAATTCGCCAAGTTCCCGGAAAAGCGGCCGGACGAAATCCATCTGCGCCGCGAGGCGAAACGCCTGCTTGCCGCGCATTTCGCCCGCCGCCCGGCGGAAAACCCGGTGGCCGCCTTCGCGACGCTCTTTCCGAGCCAGGTGGAAGCGGTGGCCGATCGTCCCTTCGGTTTCTTCCACAAATATGCCTTCAACACGCTGCGCCAGCTCGGCGCCAATTTCGAGCTTGCCGGCAGCCATCTCGACTGGATCGCCCCGGACGGCAGGCTCGCGGAGGCCGCCGATGCCGCCCGGAAAATCTCCGAGACGGCGAAGTCCGTGCAGTTCCAGCTCGCCCGCGCCGTGACGCGCCGCAGGTTCGATCCGCTGGCGAGCGCGCTCGATCCGGCTGTCGAGGCCTGGGACCGGCTGATGGCAACACTCGCCGCCCGCATCGGCTGATGGAGGACCGGATGCCTGCGATCGGAAGGCCCCTCTCCGGCGGCTGGCGCATGGTGCTGACGCCGGCCGGCGCCGCCGCGGACCCGGCGGCGCTCGAAAGCCTTTCCGGTTTCATCGAGGCTCCCGTGCCGGGCACGGTCGCCGGGGCGCTGGAGCGCGCCGGCCGCTTCGACCGCACGGCGCCTGACCCGCTCGACCATCTCGATGCCTGGTACGTGCTCGACCTCGCCGGCGAGGCGCCGGGCGACGCCGTGCTGCATTTCGACGGTCTCGCCACGATCGCCGAAGTCTGGTGGAACGGCGCGCTCGTCCTGTCCTCCGACAGCATGTTCGTGCGCCACAACCTCCCTGTCATGCTCGCCGGCAACGACCGCCTCGCGCTCTGCTTCCGCGCGCTGAAGCCGCATCTGGAGAAACGCGGTCCGCGTGCGCGCTGGCGGCCGCAGATGATCACGCCGCAGGGCCTGCGCCTCGTGCGCACCACCCTGCTCGGCCGCATGCCGGGCTGGTGCCCCGAAGTCCACGCCGCCGGCCCCTGGCGGCCCGTCCGCCTCTCGCGGCCCATGCCGGCCTTGCCGGGCGACGTCCAGCTGGCCGCCCGCCTCGACGAAGACGGCGCCGGCCGGCTCGATGTGCGTTTTTCTCTCGACGGAACGGCTCCGCCCATCCTCGAATGCGCCGGGGTCACCGCCGTGGCCGTGCCCGACGGCGAGGGCCGGTTCCGCGCAAGCCTTGCCATTCCCCGTGTCGAGGCCTGGTGGCCGCGCAGTCATGGCCGGCCGGCGCTGCATGAGGTGGCCTTGATTGCGGGCGGACAGCGCCATGCGGTCGGCCGCACCGGCTTCCGCCGCATCACGATCGATCGTGGCGCGGATGGCCGGGATTTCGCGCTCTCCGTCAACGGCGTGAAGATTTTCTGCCGCGGTGCGGTGTGGACCAGTGCCGACATCGTCGACCTGCCGGGCGATCGCGCACGATACGCGCCGCTGTTGCGGCTGGCGGCCGAGGCTGGCATGAACATGCTGCGCATCGGCGGCACCATGGCTTATGAGACGCCGGATTTCTTCGCGCTTTGCGACGAACTCGGCCTGATGGTCTGGCAGGATTTCCAGTTCGCCAATTTCGATTACCCGGTGAGCGATCCGGCCTTTGCCGACAAGGTGCGGAAGGAAGCCGTCCAGTTCCTCGAGGCGACAGCCGCCTCGCCGTCGCTTGCCGTTCTGTGCGGCGGCAGCGAGATCGACCAGCAGGCGGCGATGCTCGGCCTGCCGGAAGCGGCCTGGGCCGGGCCGCTGACCCGGGAGATCCTGCCCTCCGTCGCCGCGGCCTGTCGGCCCGATGTGCCTTATGTGGAGAACTCCCCGGGCGGCGGCGCCATGCCCTTCTCGCCGAATGCCGGCGTCACGCACTACTATGGCGTCGGCGCCTATTGCCGGCCTCTGGAGGACGCGCGCCGCGCGGCGGTCCGTTTTTCCGCCGAAAGCCTCGCCTTCGCCAATGTGCCGGAACAGGCGACGCTCGACGCACACCTGCCGGTGCCCGCCGTGCATGACCCGCGCTGGAAAGCCCGTGTGCCGAGAGATCGCGGCGCCTCCTGGGATTTCGAGGATGTGCGCGATCACTATCTCGGCCTGCTCTACGGCCTTGAACCGGCGCGGCTGCGCCGCGAGAATCCGGCCCGTTACCTCGATCTTTCGCGCGCCGTCGTCGGCGAGGTGATGGAGGCGACCTTTGCCGAATGGCGCCGCGCGGAAAGCCCATGCAACGGCGCGCTGGTCTGGACCTTCCAGGATCTCCTGCCCGGCGCCGGCTGGGGCATCGTCGACGCGACGGGCCTGCCGAAATCCGTCTGGCACGCGCTGCGCCGCGCCTTCCGGCCATTGCAGATCACGCTCAGCGACGAAGGCACGAACGGGCTCGACATACACGTGCTGAACGACGGGCCGGACGAACGGCAGCTGGTGCTGGAGCTTTCCTGCCTGCGCCACGGCCGGCAGCCGGTCGTCTCCGGCCGCAGGGAGATGACGCTTTCCCCGCATTCCGCCGAGACGCTGCCGGCAACCGCGCTCTTCGGCGCCTTCCTCGACACGACCTACGCCTTCCGCTTCGGCCCGCCATCCCATGACGTGACGGTCGGACGGCTCGTCGATGCGGGCGGGACCACCGTCGCGGAAGCCTTCCATTTTCCCCGCGGCCGCGCGGAGGCGATCTCTCCCGCCGTCCTGACGGCAGTCCTCCGGCAGGATGCGGAAGGCTGGCTGCTCGACCTCTCGGCCGACCGCTTCGCCCAGTCGGTCGCCATCGAGATCGACGGCTTCCTGCCGGCCGACAACTGGTTCCATCTGGCGCCGGGCGGCGTGAGAAGCGTCCGTCTTCTGCCTTGCGCCGGCACCGACCCCCTGGCGCGGCCGAACGGCACTGTCCGCGGCATCGGCGCCGAGGCCGTCATATCCATCTGAGCCTTCGAACGGGCGGCCGTTCCTGCTGCGCGCCCGCGCCAAGGCTATCGCGACCGGCATGCCGATCGAATCATTCTTGGTTTCTATGAAGTGCATTTCATATATCTATTTGCGAAATGCATCGGCTTGCCGGCATATTTTCCTTGAGGGCGTCATTGCTCCGGCGGTGATCCTGCACCAACAAGGGGAACAATCATGTTGAAGACCATCCTGTCCTATGCCGTGGCCACGGGCCTTGCCTTTTCCGTTCTCGGGACGCCGCTTGCCGCGAGCGCCGACGATCTCGAGACCATCAAGGCCGCGGGCGAATTCAAGTTCGCCAACAGCGGCGCCTATCCGCCCTTCAGCTTCGTCGACGACAGCAACCAGACAGTCGGCTTCGACGTCGATATCGGCAACGAGATCGCCAAGCGCCTTGGCGTGAAGGGCGCCGGCGTCAGTACCGCCTGGGACGGCATCATCGCCGGCCTGCTTGCCGGCAAGTACGATTCCGTCATCGGCAGCATGACCATCACCCCGGAGCGCGAAAAGGCCGTCGATTTCGTCGGTCCCTATTACAAGTCGGGCCGCGGCGTCTTCGTCACCGAGGGGTCCGAGATCAGGTCGATCGACGACCTCAAGGACAAGACCATCGGCGTGACGCTCGGCGAGACCCACGAGAAATGGGCGCGCGAGCGCGGCGGCTGGGAGATCCGCACCTACAAGGGCCTGCCGGAACTCTTCCTCGAATTGAAGGCCGGCCGCATCCAGGCGATGATCGTCGATGCCGTGCCGGTGTCAATCGCCGTCAAGGAGACGGGCGAGAAGGTCGCCAAGCTCGACGTGCCGGAATTCGCCGGGACCGAGGACAAGATCGGCATCGCCATCCGCAAGGGCAATCCGGAGCTGAAGGCCGCCATGCAGAAGGCGCTCGACGACATGATGGCCGACGGCACCTACGAGGCCATCGCCATGAAGTGGGTCGGCGCGGACATCCGCTGATCTCTCCCCGCCCATGAAAGGGCCGGCCCGGCAGGAGACTGCCGGCCGGCTGACCGATCGTCGAGGATCCGGCAATGGATATCGCACTCATCGGCCGCATTTTCCCAGTCTTCGTCCAGGCGGCCTGGACGACCGTCGAGCTCTCACTGCTGTCGCTTACCCTCGGCCTTGCCGTGGCGGCGCTTGTCGCTATGCTCCGCCTCTCGCATGTCGCGGCCCTGCGCTTTGCCGGCGCGGCCTATGTCAGCGTCTTTCGCGGCACGCCGGCGCTCATCCAGATCTTCCTGCTCTATTTCGGCGGACCGCAGGTCGGCATCCAGCTCGACCCCTTCGCCGCGGGCGCCATCGCGCTCGGCCTCAACATCGCGGCCTATATGGCCGAGTCGATCCGCGGCGGCGTGCTCTCGGTCGATCGCGGGCAGATGGAGGCGGCGCGCTCGCTCGGTTTCGGCGAGGGCCAGTCCATGCGCTGGATCGTGCTGCCGCAGGCCGCCAAGCTGATGATCCGCCCGCTCGGCGTCAATGCCGTGGCGCTGGTCAAGGGCACGGCGCTCGTCGCCACCATCTCGGTGGTGGAGCTCACCTATACGGCGCAGCGCTTCATCGGCTCCACCTACAAGCCGTTCGAGATCTTCGCGGTGACGGCGGTGCTCTACATGATCATGGTCTACGGCCTGACGCTCCTCGTCGACCGTCTCGACCGCGCCTATGCCGGGGAGGCGTGAAGATGCAGGGTCTCGATTTCAGCATCGTCCCCGAATACTGGCCGCTGATCGGCAAGGGCCTGTGGTGGACCGTCGTCATCTCCACCGCCTCCGCCGTGCTCAGCGTTCTCGCCGGCATCGGCTTTGCCCTTCTCGTGCTCTATGCTTCGCCGGTCGTGCGCTATCCGGTGCGCCTCTTCATGTGGCTCTTCATGGGCACGCCGCTGCTCCTGCAGCTCTTCCTCATCTATTTCGGCCTCGTGCAGATCGGCATCGACATTCCGGCCATCTGGTCGGGCATCGTCGCCCTCAGCCTGCATTTCGCCGTCTACAATGCCGACATCTTTCGCGCCGGTATCGCCTCGCTCGACAGGGGGCAGACGGAGGCGGCGCGCTCGCTCGGCTTCGGCGCCTGGCGGACGCGGATCTACATCGTCGTGCCGCAGGCAGTGCGCAATACGGTGCCCGCCGTCGGCAACATGATGATCGCGCTCCTGAAGCAATCCTCCATCGTCTCGATGATCGGCATCGCCGAACTGGTGCACAGCGCCCAGCTCGTCATCAGCGAGACCTACCGGCCCTTCGAATTCTACCTGACGGCCGCCGCCCTCTATTATGGTCTCAATCTCATCCTCGAAGCGGTCCTCAGGGGGATCGAACGGAAAGTGGAGCTTTCGCGATGAACGATACCCGTCCGATGATCGAGGTGCGCGGCGCCAGAAAGTTCTTCGGGCCGCTGGAGGTGCTGAAGGGCATCGATTTCAGCGTGGCGCGCGGCCAGATCGTCGCGGTCATCGGCCCGAGCGGTTCGGGCAAGAGCACGCTGCTGCGCTCGATCAACCATCTCGAAACGCTCGACGGCGGCGAGGTATGGCTCGATGGCGTGCAGGTAAATCAAAAGCTTGACCGCCGTTTCTTCGAGCGGCACATCAACGGCGTGCGCCAGCAGATGGGCATGGTGTTCCAGCACTTCAACCTCTTCCCGCACCTGAGCGTCGCGGAAAACATCACCATCGCCCCGATCAAGCTGAAGGGCATGGCGAAGGCCGAGGCGCGGGCGCTCGCCCTGAAGATGCTCGACAAGGTGGGCCTTGCCGACAAGATCGACGCCTTCCCGGCGCGCCTTTCGGGCGGGCAGAAGCAGCGCGTTGCGATCGCGCGGGCGCTCGCCATGCAGCCGAAGGTCATGCTCTTCGACGAGGCGACCTCGGCGCTTGACCCGGAGCTGGTGGACGAGGTCAACCTCGTCATGAAGCAGCTTGCGAGCGAGCACATGACCATGGTCATCGTCACGCACGAGATGCGTTTTGCCGCCGAAGTCGCCGACCGGGTGATCTTCATGGCAGACGGCGCCGTGGTGGAGGAGGGCAGCCCGGCCGAGCTCTTCCGCAATCCGAAGCAGGAGCGCACCCGCAGCTTCCTGAAGAAATTCCTCAACGGCTAGGATTTCCCGGCCGCTGAAAACCGCATCCTCCTGTCATGGATCGATCATGAGCCAGCACCTGACCGCGACGGGCGAACGCCCGGCATCCCACCTCTTCTACCAGTCCCGCATGCGTCGGCCGCTCGCCGACCGGGCAGAGGGCATCTACATCTGGGACGAACATGGCCGGAAGGTCATCGACGGGTCCAGCGGGGCGATGGTCGTCAATATCGGCCATTCCAACCGCAACGTGCTCGACGCCATGAAGCGCCAGATGGACAAGGCGACCTTCGCCTACCGCCTGCATTTCGAGAACCAGCCGGCGGAAGACCTGGCACGCCGCCTTTCCGGCTACATGCCGGAGGGCCTCGACCGGGTGTTCTTCGTTTCCGGCGGCTCGGAGGCGGTGGAATCCTGCCTGAAGCTCGCCCGGCAATGGGCGCTCGCCACCGACCAGCCGGAGCGCTGGAAGGTGATCTCGCGCTTCCCCTCCTATCACGGCTCGACCCTCGGCGCGCTCGCCGTCACCGGTTATGACGCGCTGAAGAAACCCTTCCTGCCGATGCTGCGCGACATGCCGCACATCAAGGCACCCACCGCCTATCTCGACCGCGACAACTTCTCGATGGAGGAGCGCGGCATCCGCTATGCCGACATGCTGGAGGAGAAGATCCTGGAGGAGGGGGCGGAAAGCGTGCTCGCCTTCATCATGGAGCCGATCGGCGGCGCTTCCACCGGTGCGCTCGTCGCGCCCGACAGCTACTATCCGCGCATCCGCGAGATCTGTGACAAGTACGGCATCCTGCTGGTCCACGACGAGGTGATGAGCGGGGCCGGCCGCACCGGCCGCTATCTCGGCGGCGACCATTGGAATTGCCGGCCCGATATCGTCGCCCTCTCCAAGGGCCTCGGCGCCGGCTATTGCCCGCTCGGCGCGATGATCGCCCATTCGCGGCTGGTGAAGCCGGTGCTCGACCGCGGCGGCTTCGCCCATGGCTACACCTATGCCGGCAACCCGCTTGCCTGCGCCGCCGGCCTTGCCGTGCTCGAAGAGATCGAGCGGCAGGATCTGCTCGGCAACGCCACCCGCATCGGCGCGCTTCTGAAGGCCGAACTGGAGGGCCTTGCCGAACGCTACCCGTTCATCGGCGACGTGCGCGGCAAGGGCCTGCTGCTCGCGGCCGAATTCGTCTCCGACCGCAAGACCATGACGCCGTTGCCCAAGGCATTGGAGGCGCACCAGCGCGTCGTCGACATCGCCTATGAGCGCGGCCTCATCATCTATTCGCGCCGCACGCGCGGCGGCGTCGAGGGCGACCATTTCCTCGTCTGCCCGCCGATGATCACCACCGAGGCTCAGGTCGGCGAGATCGTGACGATCCTCGATGCGACGCTGGCGCAGCTTGCCGGCGAGCTTTCGCTGCCGGTCGGCAGATAGGAGCCGGCCATGAAATCGAACAAGGTTATCATCACCTGCGCGGTGACGGGCTCGGTGCACACGCCCTCCATGTCGCCCCATCTGCCCTACAAGCCCGAGGACATCGCGTCCGAGGCGATCGCGGCGGCGGAGGCGGGCGCCTCTATCCTGCACCTGCACGCCCGCGACCCGGAAGACGGTCGCCCGACGGCCGACCCGAAGGTTTTCATGCGCTTCCTGCCGGTCATCAAGCAGGCGAGCGATGCGGTGATCAACATCACCACCGGCGGCTCCTCCGTCATGACGCTGGAGGACCGGCTGGCGGCGGCGCTCGCCGCCGAGCCGGAAATGTGCTCGCTCAACATGGGCTCGATGAATTTCGGCCTCTACCCGATGCTCGACCGGCCGCGGGCATGGAAACATGCCTGGGAGCCCGAGCTCCTGGAGGCGACGCGCGGCACGATCTTCCGCAACACCTTCGCCGATATCGAGACGGTCCTCAAACGCCTCGGCGAAGGCTGCGGCACGCGTTTCGAGTTCGAATGCTACGATGTCGGGCATCTCTACACGCTCGCCCATTTCCGCGACCGCGGGCTCGTTCCCGGCACGCCCTTCATGCAGTTCGTCTTCGGCGTGCTCGGCGGCATCGGCGCGGATCCGGAAAACCTCGTCCATATGAAGCGCATCGCCGACAAGCTGTTCGGCGAGGATTACCGCTTCTCGGTGCTTGCCGCCGGGCGCAGGCAGATGCCGATGATCACCATGGCGGCGACCATGGGCGGCAGCGTGCGCGTCGGCCTGGAGGACAGCCTTTTCGACGGCCGCGCGCTTGCGGCCTCGAATGCCGATCAGGTACGACGCATCCGTGCGATCCTCGAGGGCCTTTCGCTGGAGGTCGCGACGCCGGACGAGGCGCGCGCCATGCTCGGCCTCAAGGGCGGCGATCGCGTCGCATTCTGAGGAGGGGACATGCAGGACGACATCACGATCCGGCCGGCCGTCGCGGATGACGCGGAGACCATCCACGCGGCCCTGAAGACGATGGCCGTGGACATGGGCGCCGAGGCGAAGTTCGTCTCCACCGTCGAGGACGTGCGCCGCCACGGCTTTGGCGAAACGCCGGCCTTCGAGGTGCTGATCGCCGAGGCGGGGGCGGCGTTTGCCGGCCTGTGCCTGAGCTTTCCGAGCTTTTCCACCTGGATGGGCGAGCCCGGCCTCTATGTTCAGGACCTCTTCGTCGCCGATGCCTTTCGCGGACGGCGGATCGCCGAGCGGCTTTTGCGCGCCACCGCGCGGCGCGGCTGGGCGCGCGGCGCCCATTACATGCGCCTGTCGGTCGATGTGGACAATCTCCGCGCGCAGGGCCTCTACGATCGCCTCGGGATCCGCCATTCCCGCAGCGAGCAGATCCACATGATCAAGGGCGCGGATTTCGACGCATTCGCCGAGGGAGAGCCATGAAGACCTTTTTTGCCGAAGAACAGAAACGCCACGATCCGAGCTTCTTCCTCTCCAGCGGCGCGCCGCAACCGAACCCGGAGCAGCCGGAACGCGTCGAGCGCCTGCTGGCCGGCGCGCGGGCGGCGGGCATGGCGATCGTGCGGCCGAAGGACCACGGCCTCGCGCCGGTCTCCGCCGTGCACACGCCGGAATACATCGATTTCCTGGGCCGCATCCACGAGCGCTGGCAGCGCATCGAGGGCGCCTCGGCCGAGGTCATCCCCAACATCCACCCGATCGCCCGCACCGGCAGTTACCCCGCCTCGGCGGTCGGACAGGCCGGCTATCACATGGCCGATACGTCCTGCCCGATCTCCGAGCATACCTTCGAGAGCGCGCGCTGGAGCGCCTCCACCGCCGTTTCCGCCGCCGAGGCCGTCATGGCCGGCGAGAGGTGGTCCTATGCCCTCTGCCGCCCGCCGGGCCACCACGCCTTCCGGGATGTCGCCGGCGGCTTCTGCTTCTTCAACAATTCCGGCATCGCCGCCCAGCACCTGCTGCGGCAGGCAAAACGCGTCGCCATCCTCGATGTCGACCTGCACCACGGCAACGGCACGCAGGGCATGTTCTACGAGCGCGCCGACGTGCTGACGGTCTCGATCCATGCCGATCCGGTGCGCTTCTACCCCTTCTTCTGGGGCCATGCCGACGAGCGGGGGGAGGGGCTTGGCCTCGGCTACAATCTCAACCTGCCGCTGCCGCGCAGATCCGGCGACGACGTCTATCTGGAGGCGCTGGCCGCCGCCATCCGCCGGGTCGAGGCCTTCTCGCCCGACGCGCTCGTCGTGGCGCTCGGCCTGGATGCCTTCGAAAAGGATCCGTTCGGTGGCCTCTCGGTCTCGACGCCGGGTTTTGCGCGCATCGCGGAAGTGATCGGGGCGCTGCGCCTGCCGACGGTCATCGTGCAGGAGGGCGGTTATCTCTGCGACGCGCTTGGCGACAACCTGACGGCCTTCCTTGCCGGTTTCGGTGCGAGAAACGGCTAGGGCAATTCCAGCAGAAGTGCGAAGCGGTTTTGCGTCCGGAATTGCGTGAAAACAAACAGATAGAGCGTTTTCTCGATTCGGGGAAAAGCGGAAATGCTCTATGCGGGATAGGTCCTTTGCGCGAAGGGTATCGTGGCGATCGCCTGGCGCAGTTCGGCAAGCAGGATCGTCTCGGCGCGGCTGCGGCGGGCCGTGCCGTCATAGACGAGGTGCACGTCGATGACCGGCGGATCCTCATAGGGCGGCAGGCGCCAGAGGCGGCCGGCGCGCACGTCCTCCACCACCACATGGATCGGCAGCGGCCCGAAGCCGAAGCCGGCGATGATCAGCCGCTTGACCTCCTCCAGATGCGAGGAAGTGCCGACGGTCTGGCCCTCGAACCCCTCCTGCTGGCGCAGCAGCGCGACGGGCCAGAGCGCGCCGGACATCTGGTCCGTCTTGAAGGAGACGTAGGGCTCCTGGCGCAGCGCCTGCAGCGGCAGGTCCGCCACGCCGAACAGCGGATGCCGCGCGCCGCAGAAATAGCCGAAACTCTCCCGGTAGAGCACGTCGTATTCGAGCTTCGGATGCCGCTCCTGCATCAGGCAGACGCCGAAACCGGCATCGCGGTTGAGTACGGCGGCCATCACCTCCTGGCTGGAGGCGACGGAGAGCGACAGCGTGACCTGCGGAAAGGTCGTATGGAAGCCGGCCAGCACCTCGTCGAGGAACGGGCAGACGACATGGCTTGCCAGCGCGATCTCGATATGGCCGGTAAGGTCGCCGGGCTGCTCCTCCATCTGCTGCGGCAGCCCGGAAACGATCTCGAACAGCGCGATGCATTCGCTGAACAGCCGCTGCCCGGCCGGTGTGACGGCGAAATGCGAGGCGTTCCGCTCGACGAGCCGGCAGCCCATATGGGTCTCCAGCCGCTTCAGCGCATTGCTGACGGTCGGCTGTTTCAGGGAGAGCTTTTCGCCCGCCGCCGTCAGTCCGCGCTCCTGCACGATGACCATGAAGGTCCTGAGCAGGTTCCAGTCGATTTCCCAGACGAAACGCCGTCTTTGCCGCGCCATGTGCATTTCCCGGAGTTATGCTTCGGGCGGCAACTATTGCATGGGCCTATCGGGCGTCAAAGGGTTCAACCGGACAAAGGAGATCCGCCATGCCGCTTCTGACCTATCAGGGCGTCGTCTATCCCGCGCAGTGCGATGCGATGGGGCATATGAACGTGCAATATTACATCGCGGCCTTCGACCAGGCGTTCTGGCATCTCATCGCCGCGGCCGGCTATTCGGCGACGTGGATTGCCGAGCGGCAGGAGGGCTGGGCGGACCGCCGCTACGAGATCGACTTCCGCCGGGAGCTGCCGGTCGGCAGCCTGTTCGAGGTCCGCAGCGCCGTCGTGAAGGTCGGGCGCACCTCGCTCACCACCCGCCACCGGCTGACGAACAAGGCGGACGACCAGCTTTATGCCGAGCTTGTCGCCGTCTCGGTCTATTTCGACCTCGCGCGACGGGAGGCCCGCCCCCTGCCGGAGGTGCTTCTGAGCGGGGTTCGCCCCCTTGCCGAGACGGATAGGGATGGCCCTGACGGCGTATAGCTGAAGGACGGCCGCGCCCTCAGCCGAAGCGCCGGAGCGCCGCGGCGAACAGGTCCGTATCGACATTGCCGCCGGAGGTCACGGCAATCACGGCATCGCCTTCGATCGCGGCGCCGTGGAACAGCGCCGCCGCAAGGGCGACGGCTCCGCCGGGTTCCACGACGATCTTCAGCCGCTTGAAGGCGAGCGCCATGGCGCGCAGCACCTCCTCCTCCGTCACGGCGATGCCGGACCCGGCCAGGCGCTGCAGAATGGGAAAGGTGATCCTGCCCGGTTCCGGCGTGACGATCGCGTCGCAGATCGAGCCCGTCATCGTGGCGTTCCGCACGATCTTTCCGGCCGCCAGCGAGCGCGTGGTGTCGTCGAAACCTTCCGGCTCGCAGGGGCGCACGGTGAAGCCCGGCGCGGTGGCCTCGAGGGCAAGGGCGATGCCCGAACTGAGCCCGCCGCCGCCGCAGGGCACCAGCACCTCGGCTGTCGTTATGCCTTCCTCTTCCGTCTGCTCCGCGATTTCGAGGCCGGTCGTGCCCTGGCCGGCGATGACCAGCGGCTCGTCGAAGGGCCGGATCAGCGTCAGGCCGCGCTCTTCGGACAGCCGCGCGCCGATGGCGTCCCGGTCTTCCGTGCCGCGGTCGTAGAGAACGACCTCGGCCCCGAAGGCGCGGGTGTTCTCGATTTTCAGCTTCGGCGCGTCGGAGGGCATGATGATGACGGACGGAACGCCGTGCCGCGTGGCGGCGAGGGCAACGCCCTGGGCATGATTCCCCGACGAGAAGGCGATCACGCCGCGCTTGCGCACCTCCGGCACCAGCCCCGAAAGGGCGGACCAGCCGCCACGGAACTTGAAGGAGCCGGTGTGCTGCAGGCATTCCGCCTTCACGAGGACGCGCCGCCCCGCCATCTCCTCCAGGAAGGGCGAGGACAAGAGCGGCGTCCGCCGGGCATGGCCCTGCAGGCGGGATCTGGCGGCGACGATCATTTCGATGGATGTCATGGAGCGGGCTTTCGGCTGATGCGGTACCCGTTTCATAGAATGCCGCCGCACGCTTGAGAATGTCCGTTCTTGTCATGGTGACAGGAGCGTCCGCGCCTCGAACGGCACCATGCAGCAGAAGGACGCACCCTCTTGAAATTGCCGCATTGAACGGCCAATTGCAGGTCATGTGCATGGAAACGTCCGTCAGAATTTCGAGGCTTCGCGATCAAGCGCGCTCCCTGACCCGGAGCCGGCTGTCTTGACCCTGTAACGCCGCCGCAGATCCCGCCGCTCCGGGAACCCACACGATCCAACAGTGCGGTTCATATCGTCTCGCCCTTGCGGCGTTCCGATGGAGCATATCCATGTCCTTGCCTCACGCCCCCAGAATCTGCCTCACCTGCGACCGGCATCTCCCGCGCGCGGCCAGCCGCTGCCCCTGGTGCAGGGCGCCCGTTCTCGTGCGTGCCGCCTCCGGCGTCCGCCGCACGGCAGCGTTCTTGCGGCCCGGCGGGGGGAGGGGATGATGAGCGGCGCAACGTGTACCAGCGCCCCTGCCGCGCAGGCCGGCGGTCCCGACGAATTGCAGCAGGTCGGGGTGCTTCCCTGGCGTCTTCGACGCGACGGCGAGCCGAAGATATTGCTCATCACCTCGCGCAGGCGAGGGCGATGGATCGTGCCCAAGGGATGGCCGATGCGGGGGCGTTCGGCGGTCGCTGCGGCGTCCCGGGAGGCCTTCGAGGAGGCCGGCGTCATCGGCGATATCTCGCCTTCGCCCGTGACCTTCTACCGCTACATGAAGGCGCTGGACGACGGCTCGGAAGTTCCCTGCCACGTCACGGTGTTCGGCATGAAGGTGCGCGGCACGCTGAGCCATTGGCGCGAGAAGGGGCAAAGGCAGCGCCGCTGGTTCTCCCTCGCCGCGGCGGCCGACCGGCTCGGCGACGCGGAGCTTGCCGCCTTCGTGAGGACGCTCGATGGCGCGCCGGAGGCGCTGCGACCGTTCGGCTCGTTTGGCGGGCGGAAAGATTCGCCCGGCGAACCGCGGGCCGGTAGACGGTGAGGTAGCGCGATGGTTTCGCCACGCCCGGCCCGCCGCGTTGCGCGACGTCCTTTCCGCAGGACCGCCGCCGACTGCTGACGGCCTGGCGCTGCTGACTGCGAATGCAAGAGCGGCGCCAGGATGTCGCCTCCCGACCCAAGATGAAAACCTGTCGAGCAAGGCCGGCCGCATCCCTGCGCCGCCGCCTGCTCCTATTCGGAAAGAGCCAGACATGCGCTTTCGATACAGCCATACATTCCCCATCAGTGGCCCGAACAAGCTGCCCCGTTTCAAGCAATGGGCGGCCGAGAACCTGCCGGGCATCGCCTTCTCCCTGCCGCCGCAGGTTCCGGTGAAGAGCACGGCCCTGACGGTGCGCCTGCAATCCATCGAGGATCGCAACGCGCTGACGGAAAAGCTGGTCGGCGCCAGCTTCTAGCGGCATGAGAGGCGGCGAACGATGGCCTTGGCGGCATCGTTCGCCGCCTCTCTTCCTCAAGCGTCCGGTCATGTTGCCGCGGAGGCCAAGGATGTGCACCGATGGTTCCATAATTCAGCTTATGCGACTTCCATATGCTGCCGGGCGGGATCGAGAATGGCGCGGCCGAGTGGAAAAAAGCGGAAATGCTAGACGGACTGCGGGGCGATGAACTGGTAGTAGGCCCAGACGAGCGCGACTGCGACGAGGACGGCGATCCAGATCAGGCCCTTCTTCGGTGGCGGCGCCTTCGGCTTGTTCTTGTCGTCCTGCTGCGGCTTCCGGCGTTCGAATTTCAGAACATTGTTCTCGTTCATGGCATCCTCCGGTGCGCAGGCGTGGCGGTCGCCGAGAGCTTTACCGGCGATTTGCCCCTTTCGGCAAGCGCCCCCGAGGAAGATCATGGATGGGGTCGTCCGGCGGGGTCACACCGCCCTTCCCCCGACGCCCATCTGCTCGAAATGCTTGTGGCCGAGATGGCCCGTGCCGTCGCGGATGTCCGCGGCGATCGCGGCCTTGAGCGCCTCGGGGTTGCGCGCGACGATGGCGGCGAGCGCCTCGGCGTGGCGGTCGATCTGGTAGGTGGTCGACAGGGTCTCGCCCGCCCGGCGCATGAAGGGGGCAAGGCGCAGCCAGAGGGATTCGATCAGCGGCAGCATCACCGTGCCGGGCCGTGCCTCGTAGAGGCAGCGGTGGAAGTCGAAATTCGCCTCTACGAGGCGGCCGAAATCGCGCCGCGCCAGCGCCTCGTCGGCCTGCTGGTCGAAGGCGCGGAGGCGGGCGAGCCGCGCCTCGTCGATGAAGGGCATGGCGCGTTCGGCGGCCCGGGTTTCGAGCGCGATCCGCGCCTCCAGCACCTCCTCGAAGCGCTGCGGATCGAGATCCGGCACGCGGACGCGGCGATTGTCGAGCAGTTCCAGCGCCCCGTCGGCGACCAGCCTGTGCAGCGCCTCGCGCACCGGCATGGCGCTGACGCCGAGGGTTTCGGCCAGCCCGTTGATCGTCACCGGATCGCCCGGCTCGAACTGGCCCGTCATCACGGCCCGCCGCAGCACGCGGTAGACCCATTGCTTGGCGGATTCGGACGCTTCGCGACCGGCTGCAACCAGCATGCTGAAACCCTCCCGTCTGTCGACCCGGTCTATGCCGGCTTATCGTCTCCGGGCTGAATTTTGCGGCCCTTGCACGCAGGGCGGATAAAGTCGCAAAGCTCAAAATGGCCCTTTACAGATTTGATCAAATTATGATTTGTTGTGATCATAAGCAAGTCAAGCCTATCACATAAGAGCCGTGATCAGCGGCCGGACAGAGGACAGCCGGCGCTCTGGGCGGAGGAAGCTCGGGACGCCGGACGATAAACGGGGAACCGATGACTGAGACCCGAACGACCGCGGCCCATGGCGGCGCCATCGGCATGCATGGCATCAAGAAATGGTTCGGCAATTTCCAGGCCGTCGACGACGTGACGCTGGATATCCGGTCGAACGAGTTCTTCACCCTTCTCGGCCCGTCCGGCTGCGGCAAGACCACGCTCCTGCGCATGATCGCCGGCTTCGAGCTGCCGACCGAAGGACAGGTCCTGCTCGACGGGGTGGACATTTCCAGCCTTCTGCCGAACCAGCGGCCGGTCAACACGGTCTTCCAGAATTACGCTCTCTTCCCGCACCTGACGGTGGCCGAGAACATCGGCTTCGGCCTCAAGATGCTCGGCAAGCCCCGGTCGGAAATCGACAGCGTCGTCAATGACATGCTGAAGCTTGTTCATCTGGAAGGACGCGGCGGCAACCCGGTCACGCAGCTTTCCGGCGGCCAGCAGCAGCGCGTGGCGCTCGCCAGGGCACTGGCGCCGCGGCCGAAGGTACTCCTGCTCGACGAGCCGCTTTCCGCGCTCGACCTGAAATTGCGCAAGTCCATGCAGATGGAGTTGAAGCGCCTCCAGACCGAAACCGGCATCACCTTCGTCTTCGTCACGCACGACCAGGAGGAAGCGCTCACCATGTCCGACCGCATCGCCGTCATGTCGACGGGCACGGTGCGCCAGGTGGGCTCGCCCTGGGACATCTACGACCGCCCGGCCGAGCGTTTCGTGGCCGACTTCATCGGCGAGACGAATTTTCTGGAAGCCGAGGTCGTCGCGGTTTCCGGCGACCGGGCGCGCGTGCGGCTCTCCTCCGGCACGGAGATCCCGGCGACCTTCCCGGCGGACGTGACGCCGGGCGGCAAGGTGACGGTCGTCATCCGTCCCGAACATGCCCAGGTCGGAGCCCCCTCGCCCGCCTCGGTGCTGCGCGGCATCATCCGCGAGATCGTCTATCTCGGCACGGACACGCATTTCCACATCCGCCTCGAGGACGGCACGACCTTCACCGTGCGCCAGCAGAATGCCCGCAGCGGGTCCTGTGGCTTTTCCAAGGACGAAGCGGTCGGCATCAACCTCAGCGACGACGTCGCCCAGATCCTGAGGGACTGACGATGAGCGGCGCACAGGAAGCCGCTCTGGCGGCGCAGAAACAGGATATCCGCTCCCGCTGGCTGCTCAGCGCGCCGGCCCTGCTCATCATCTTCTTTGCGGCCGTCGGCCCGCTGCTCGTGATGCTGCTCTACTCCTTCATGGCGAAGGGCGACTACGGCGACGTCAGGTTCGGGGAGTTCTCGCTCGAGGGCTGGGTCTCGGTCTTCTTCCAGCGCGACATATTCGACGATACGCTCGGCCTTGCGGATGCGCATCTGTCGATCATCTGGCGCTCGCTCCAGCTGTCGTTCTTCACGACGCTCCTCACCCTGATCCTCGGTTTTCCGACCGCCTATTTCATCGCGACGCGTCCGCCGCACACCCGCGAGATCTGGGTCTTCCTCGTCACGATCCCGTTCTGGACCAACCTCCTGATCCGCACCTTCGCCATGCAGCAGGTCATCCGCAACGAGGGCCTCCTGAACAATGCCCTGATCTGGCTCGGCGTGATCGATTCGCCCCTGCAGATCATGTATACGGACACGGCCAACCTGCTCGGCATGACCTATGTCTACCTGCCGCTCATGGTGCTGCCGCTCTATGCCTCGATCGAGAAGCTCGACTTCCGGCTGGTGGAGGCGGGATACGATCTCTATGCGAGCCGCCTGCAGGTCCTGCGCCGCATCGTGATCCCGCTGGTCAAGCCCGGCATCATCGCCGGCTCCATCCTCGTCTTCATCCCGTCGCTCGGCGCCTATGTCATTCCGCGCGTGCTTGGCGGCGGCAAGAACATGATGCTCGGCAACCTCATCGAGATGCAGTTCGGCTCGGGCCGCAACTGGCCGCTCGGCGCCGCCATGTCGATCACCCTGATGGCCCTGGTGATGGTCGCGCTGATCTTCTACGTGCGCAACGCCTCGCGCGGAGGTTCGAGCCATGTTTAAGTCGCATTTCGACATCCGCTCGCAGCCCGGCTTCGGGTTCATCACCCTCTTCACCTTCTTCGCGCTCTACCTGCCGATCGCCGCGCTGGTCATCTACTCCTTCAACGGCGCGGAATCCCTGTCGCGCTGGGATGGGTTCTCCGCGCGCTGGTTCGTTGCGGCCTGGCAGAACGCGGCCGTTCAGGACGCGGCCATCCGGTCGCTGATCATCGCGATCTGGGCGGCCTTCCTCGCCACGATCGCCGCCACCATGGCGGCCCTTGCGACGACACGCACGACGCCCTATCGCGGCCTCACCTTCAAATATGCGCTGATCAACCAGCCGCTCATGGTGCCGGAGATCGTCACGGCCGTGGCGCTGCTCATCGTCTTCTCGCGCATCAAGGTCTGGACCGGCTATTCGGGCCTCGGCTACCTGGTCGTCGCGCACACCGCCTTCTGCATCCCCTTCGCCTACCTGCCCATCCGCGCCCGGCTGGAGAGCATGGACCTGACGCTGGAGCGGGCGGCGGCCGACCTCTACGCCACGCGCTGGCAGACCTTCCGGCACGTGACCCTGCCCCTGCTGCGCCCGGCGGTCATCGCCGGCTTCATGCTGGCTTTCGTCATCTCGCTGGACGACGTCGTCATCACGGAATTCGTGAAATCCGGCGGACAGGACACCCTGCCGACCTATATGCTGGGACAGCTCCGGCGCGAGACGACACCCGAGATCAATGCCATCGCCACGGTCTTCCTGGCGCTTTCGACGGCGCTCGTCGTGGTCTTCTTCTTCATCAACCGGAAAAAACAGTGATCATCTCGACGAACAACGACAGAGAGGAACAGAGAATGAAAACGAATTGGATGACGACGACAGCGACGGCGGCGATTGCCATGCTGTTCGCGGCGAATGCCGCTTCGGCGGCCGGCCAGCTCAACATCTACAACTGGGGCGACTACACCAATCCGGAACTGATCAAGAAGTTCGAGGAGAAGTTCGACGTCAAGGTCACGGTCACCGACTACGATTCGAACGACACGGCGCTCGCCAAGGTCCGCGCCGGCGGCCACGGCTTCGATGTCGTCGTGCCCTCGGCGAACTACGTGCAGATCTGGATCAAGGAAGGCCTGCTGCAGGAAGCCCGGCCGGACCAGATGGAGAACTTCAAGAATGTCGACGAGCGCTGGGTCGACGTGCCGTGGGATCCGGGCCGCCACTATACCGTTCCGTGGCAGTGGGGTCTGACCGGCATCGGCGTCAACACCTCGGTCTACAAGGGCGACATCAACACCTCGGCGATCTTCCTCGATCCGCCGGAGGAGCTGGCCGGCAAGATCAACGTGGCGCCGGAGATGAACGACGTCCTCTTCGCCACCATCAAGTATTTCGGCGGCGACTGGTGCACGACGGACAAGGACGTCCTGCGCAAGGTCCGCGACAAGCTCGTCGAGGCGAAGACCAAATGGCTCGCCATGGACTACAGCGTGACGGAGAAGCTGCCGGCCGGCGACTATGCGGCCGTCTACTACTGGAACGGCGCCATCATGCGCTCGCGCATCAAGAACGCGGACATCAAGTTCGGCTATCCGAAGGAGGGTTTCCCCTACTTCATGGACAGCGTCGCGCTCCTCAAGGACGCGAAGAACGCCGAGAACGCCAAGCTGTTCATGAACTTCATCATGGATCCGGAGAATGCGGCCCTGATCTCCGCCTTCGCCAAGTATTCCAACGGCATCAAGGGTTCGGAAAAGTTCCTGCCGGCGGAAATGCAGGATGCGCCGGAACTGGTCGTGCCGGCTGAATTCCAGCCCGCGGGCGAGTTCCTCGCCAGCTGCGAGCCGGACGTGCAGCAGCTTTATACCAGGATCTGGACCGAACTGCAGAAGTAAGCGGCAAGGCCGCAAGGAAACGAGGACGGCCGTACGCGGGAGGGCCTGGCGCCTTCCCGCGCTTCGGTCGGATATGCCATGATCAAGACATTCAAGGACAGGCACGGCTTTGCCCGTGCGGACATCACGCTCGCCAACTGGCGCACCGCGCCCTATAGCCGCTGGACCTTCCAGAATGTCCGCGATCTCGTGCCGACGGCGGTGATCGCGGCCGAGGTGCCGGCCGCCGAAGTGCCGCTCGCCAGCGACGCCTTTCTCGATGCGGCGATGGAGACCGGCCTTGCAGGCGCCCCGAGCGCCCGCGCCTTCCTCGACTTCGCCCATACGGACGCCTTCGTGATGATGCGCCGGGGCGAGGTCGTCGCGGAATATTATGCCCCGCATGCCGACCCGGATGCGCCGCATCTCGTCTTCTCCATCTCGAAGTCGCTGACGGCCGTCATCTCCGGCATCCTGGAGGCCGAGGGGCTGATCGATCCCGACCGCCCGGTGACGGACTATCTGCCGGAGGCCAAGGGCAGCGTCTATGGCGACTGCACCTATCGCGACGTGCTCGACATGCGCGTCAGCCTCGATTTCGAGGAAGCCTATCTCGACCCGCACGGCGCCTTCGCGCGCTATCGCCGCGCCATGCTGTGGAACCCGCCGGAACCGGACATCGCGCCGGAGACGCTCGCCTCTTTCCTCATCACCCTGCAGAAGGCCGAGCGGCCGCATGGCGGGCCGTTCTACTATGCCTCGCCGAATGCCGACCTGCTCGGCGTCGTCATCGAGCGCGTCACGGGCGCGCGTTTTGCCGACCTCGCCTCCGATCTCCTCTGGAAGCCGATGGGCGCGAAGGGCAATGCCGATATCACGGTGGACGCGATCGGCACGCCGCGCACCGCGGGCGGTGTCTCCATGACGGCGCGCGACCTTGCCCGCCTCGGCGAACTGCTGCGGAACCACGGCGTGCGCAACGGCCGGCAGATCGTGCCGGAAGGCTGGATCCGCGACATGCAGGAGAACGGCGACCGCGAAGCCTGGCGAGAGGGCCGCAATGTCGACCTGCCGAACGGGCGCTACCGCAGCCAATGGTATCAGTCGGGCGAGGCCGACGGCGCCTTCTGCGCGATCGGCATCCATGGCCAGTGGCTCTATGTCGATCCGAGCACCGAGACCGTCATCGTCAAACTCTCCTCCCAGCCGGAACCGCTGGGCGACGAGGAGAACCAGGACATCTTCACCTTCTTCCGGGCGCTCTGCCGCCGGGCAATCTGAACGCGATTCGAGGACACGCCATGCAGACGGAAGCGAGCTTCATCATCCGCAATGCGCGGGTGCTGACGATGGACGCGGCGAACCCGCGGGCGAACGCGGTTGCCATTGCCGGAAACCGCATCCTGGCCGTCGGCCCGGAAGCCGAGATCGACGCCTTTTCCGGACCCGACACCCATGTGATCGACGCCGGGGGCGGCACGGTGCTGCCCGGCTTCAACGAAGCGCATATGCACATCTTCGGCGGTTCGGCCGAGCTCAGCGAACTGTCGCTGGCCGGCGTCAAGGGGTTTGACGCGCTGGAGAAGGCGGTGAAGGCCTATGCGGCCGAACATCCCGAGCGCCGGCTCCTCATCGCGCAGCAGGCCGATTACACGATCCTGTCCGACGACGAGCGCATGACGCGCCATCATCTCGACCGCATCCTGCCGGATCGGGCGCTGCTGATCGTCGCGCCCGACCACCACACGGCCTGGGCCAACACGACGGCCCTCACGATGGGCGGCATCCTGGAGGGCCGGGACGTCGGCGTCGGCAACGAGATCGTCATGGGCGAGGACGGCCTTGCGAGCGGGGAGCTGCGCGAGAGCAACGCAATCCGCCCCATTTCCGCCTTCGGCGAGACCGGCGGGCGGGAAATGCTCGGCGTCGGCACCGGTGGCGACCCGGAGCACGTGACGGCGGAAGAGCGCGCGGGCGACATCGAGGTCATCAAGCGGGGCCTTGCCTATGTCGCCTCGCTCGGCATCACCTCGCTGCAGAACATGGACGGCAGCCTCTACCAGCTCGAAATGCTCGACGAGATCGAGCGCACGGTGGGCCTGCCGGTGCGCGTGCGCATGCCCTTCCACATGAAGAACTTCATGCCGCTCTCGGACCTCGAGACGAAGGCCGCCGCCTGGCGCGAGCGTTTCAACACGGACCGCCTGCGCTGCGATTTCGTCAAGCTCTTCATGGACGGCGTGACGGAATCGGGCACTGCCGTCTTCATCGACGACTACACGCACCAGCCGGGCTGGAAGGGCGAGCCGCTGTTCTCGCAGGACCATTTCGACAGCATCGCCATCGCCGCCGACAGGCTCGGCCTGCCGGTCGCGGTGCACGCCATCGGCGACGGCGCCGTGCGCATGGTGCTGAACGGCTACGAGGCCGCCATCAAGGCGAACGGAAAGCGCGACAGCCGCAACCGCATCGAGCATATCGAGGTCGTGCATCCCGACGATATTCCCCGCTTCAAGGAACTGGGCACCGTCGCCTCGATGCAGCCGACCCATCCGCCGGGCAGCGCCGACCTGCCGGTCGAGCCCTACCTCTCCTATATCGGCGAGGACCGCTGGCCCCATGCCTTTGCCTGGCGCACGCTGGTCGATGCCGGGGCTGAGATCGTCTTCGCCACGGACTGGCCGGTCTCCCCGCTCGATCCGATGCACTGCATCGAATGCGCCATGACGCGCGGCCTGTGGAAGGAGGGCCTGAAGGACCAGCGGCTTTCGCTTGCCGAGACGCTGGCCGCCTATACCAAGAACGGTGCCTGGGTCGAGTTCATGGAAGACCGCAAGGGCATGTTGAAGCCGGGGTATCTCGCGGATATCGTCGTGCTGTCCGGCAATGTCGAGGCCGCGGACCATGCGAACCTCGCCGCGATCCGGCCCGTCACGACTATGTGCGACGGCCGCATCACCTATCAGGCCTGAAGGTGGTCGGGCCGAGGCCGCGATAAGGGCAACAGAGCAACCCACGCGGCGGAATTTCCGCCCGTGGCTTTGTCAAGGAGCATTCGGACGGGGCGCTGGAGGCTGCCTCGACTGAATGTTTGTATGCGGCACCGTCCAGCGCCCCGTTCGGCGGTTTTTGCCCGCGACTTCGGCCTCTCTGCGATGGCGGGGTGCGTGGGAACGGTGGCGCGCCCTTCCGAAGAATGGGTCATGCACGCCCTCAGGGTCACGGTGCCGCAGCCACGACTGCCGGTCGGCACCGTCTTCCACTGCGCCATGCGAGCGGGGAAGCCCCCGGACGCCGCATGGTGCAGCCGCCATGTTGTGTGCCACACAGGCACGCCCGGCGACGTGATCGGGGCAAAACGGCGGTCCGGTCCGACGCCCCGCCATTTCCCCCGTTTCGCCGGAGGGAGACCATTTTCCGCGCGCCCGGTGCGTCAAGGTGTGCGTCGCCCCCTCACGCCCCGCGCCGACCCCGCCTCGCCGCAACGCCTTGCGGTGTATCCGCGGCGGGATGGGAGATTGTAGGCACGGGGTTGAGGGGTGGGGAAAATGCGGGACGTGTTTTTTGGCGGCGAGGACGTGCGGTGGGGCGTGGGTCCTCGGGTCAAGCCCGAGGATGACGGAGAGGAGGAGAGGTTGCCAGCCCCTTGGCCGGTGCGGCATCCGGCTCCCTTGCTTCAGCCCTAATCCTCTCTTCTTTCGTCATCCTCGGGCTTGACCCGAGGATCCATAATCGCCGACATTTCCCGTATGACGGGATATGTCTATATCGTCACCAACCAAAGGAACGGCACGCTCTATATCGGCGTGACGGCCGACCTTGAACGGCGCATTCATGAACACCGGGAGAAGGTCACGCCTGGATTCTCCTCGAAATATGATTGCGTTCGCCTGGTCTGGTATGAAGAGCATGACAGCATCGGCACGGCCATTCAGCGGGAGAAATCGCTGAAACGCTGGTATCGGCAATGGAAAGTCGAATTGATCGAGGCGATGAATCCGGATTGGCGGGATTTGTACCTGGAACTTTGGTGAGGCGTGCCGTGAAGGTGGATCCTCGGGTCGAGCCCGAGGATGACAACAAAAGAGAGGTTTGAGGCTGAAACGAGGGTGCCGAATGCCGCGCCATCAATGGCTGGGGCAACCTCTCCTCCCCACCGTCATCCTCGGGCTTGACCCGAGGATCCACTCGGGCACCGTCAACCCTGCCGGGCGAGATCCACGAGATAGGTGTTTTCCGACCGCGACTTCGCGTAATCCTCGGGGCGGATTTCCGCGAAGAGCAGGGTTTCGCCCTCTGCCGAAGCTTCGGCGAGCAGCTTGCCGTCGGGCGCCGCGATGCGCGACAGGCCGGCATAGGTGAAACGGTCGTCGGCGCCGCAATGGTTGATGTAAGCGACGAAGACCTGGTTCTCGAAGGCGCGCACCTGGATCATGTGGCTGGCGATGAAGGTGCCGGACGAGCCCTTCGGCAGCGCCGTGGGCACGATGACGAGATCGGCGCCGGCCAGCGCGAGCCGCCGCACGTTCTCGGGAAACTCGACGTCGTAGCAGATCAGCATGCCGAGCCGGATGCCGCCGAGCTCCACCATGACGGAGGCCGGCGCGGCCGGGCGGAAGACGCCGCGTTCGTACTCGCCATAGAGATGGGACTTGCGATAGACGGCATTGGTGCCGATGCCATCGGTGAAGAGCGCGCTGTTGTAGACATGCGCTCCTTCCTGTTCGGCAAAGCCCGTGACGATGGCCAGCCCGTTGTCCCGCGCGATGGCGCCGAGCCGCCTCGCCACGTCGCCCGTCGCAGGCGAGGCCAGCCGGGCGAAGGCCGCCTCCCCTGCCCCGTAGCCGGTGACGGCAAGCTCCGGCACGACGAGCAGCTTGGCGCCACCCGCCGCCGCATCCGCGGCCGCTGCCGCGATGCGCTCGATATTGGCCTCGCCGTCGCCGGCAATGGCGTGCATCTGAAGGGCGGCGATCCGCATGCGGGCTCCTGTCTGGTTCTGTGCCGTTCCGCTCGGCTATAGTACACCTTCGCCGGACCGGCTGCTAATCCCGCGACGACATGGCGCCGAGCAGCTTCGGCAGGTCGCCGAAGCGCGCGACGAGGCCGAAGATGGTGGCGGCGATGGCGACGAAGAGGATCGTGACCGAGGCCATGGTCGGCGTATAGCCGTAGCGCAAGGCGTTGAAGATCTTGATCGGCAGCGTCTCCATCGTGAAGCCGATCGTCATGTAGGCAACGATATATTCGTTGAGCGACAGGACGAAGGCGAAGGCATAGCCGGAGATCAGATAGGGCAGGATCAGCGGCAGGACCACCGTGCGGAAGATCGTGCGGTCGTCGGCGCCCATCGTGGCGGCCGCTTCCACCAGCGAGCGGTCGATGGAAGAGAAGCCGAGCGACAGCGTCACCAGCGGCAGCGTCACGAAGAAGATCGCATGGCTGATCACCGCGGTCGCCGGTTGGCCGTAGAACCCGGTCGTCGCCCAGAAGGTGAGCAGGCCGAGCGCCGTGATGACCGGCGGCAGCGTGAAGGGCGCGATGCCGAGCAGCTGGAAGATGTTCGCCCAGGGGGCATGGCGCCGCCAGAGGAACCAGGCGAGCGGCAGGGCGATGAGAAGCGCCACCGCCGCCGAGAGGGCGGCCAGCGTGATCGAGGCGAAGAGGGCGCTGCGCCATTCGCTGTTGGTGAAGATCTCGCCGTACCAGCCGAGCGAAAAGCCCTGCGGCGGGAAGGCCAGCGTCTGCTTCTCGTTGACCGAGACGCCGGCGACCACGATGATCGGCAGCGAGAGGAAGAGGCCGACGAGGCCGAAATAGACCTTCTGCAGCAGCGCGTTCATGCGGCTTCTCCCTTGCGGCCGGCATAGACCGTGAGTGCGACGAGGCCGAGCGTGACGAGCACCAGGAACACGGCCATGGCGGCGGCGAACGGCATGTTCGACTGGTAGATCGCCTGGTCGGTGATCAGCACAGAGAGGGTCCAGTGCTGCGGCCGGCCGAGGATCTGCGGCAGCAGGTAGGAGCCGAGCGCGAAGATGAAGACCATGATCAGCGTGGCGACGATGGTGTTGCGCAGTGCCGGCACGACGACGGTGAAGAAGGATTTCATCGGCGAGGCGCCGAGCGTGCGCGCCGCCTCCGTCAGGGTCGGGTCAAGACGGACGAGGGCGGGATAGAGCACCAGCACCGTATAGGGCAGCGCCTGGTAGACCATGGCGGTCAGCACCGCGCCGAAGCTCGGATTGAGCGCCACCGCCTCGTTCATGATGCCGAGCATGACGAGGAGATTGGTGATGCCGGCGGTGCGCGAGAACAGCGTCGACCAGGCAAAGCCGATGATGACTTCCGACAGCGACAGGATGGACAGCAGCGCCACCAGCCAGAGCACCTGGGTCTTCCGCTTGGCGCGCGAGAGGAGATAGGTGAAGGGCACGGCGAGCACGACGCAGCAGATGGCGACCATCACCGCCAGGAACAGCGAGAAGCCGAGCACCTTGCCGAAGAACAGGCTCAGGAAGCGGGCATAGTTGTCGAAGACGAAATCGGGCGAATAGAAGCCCGCCGGATCGCGGCGGAAGAAGGAGACGGCGATCATCGTCGCGAAGGGCACGACGAAGAAGACGATCAGCATGCCCGCGGGGAAGAACAGCGGGCCGTAGTCGGCGAGTTTTTGCGGAGGCTCGCGTCTCATGACTTCAGCACCACGCAATCGGCCGGGTTGAGCTTCAGGCCGACGGTCTGGCCGACGGCGACATCCGGCCGCGCATTCGGCATGGAGACGGCGACGACCTGCTTGCCGGCGGCTTCCACGAAGGTCTCGATCGTGCCGCCGAGATCGCGCACGAAGGTGACGGTGCCGGAGATCGGCGCATTGCCGGGCGCGGTGAGGTGCACGTCCTCCGGGCGCACCGAGAGGATGCCGGATTCAAGGCCCACCGGGATGGCAAGGCCGGGGATCGAGGCGCCGAGCACGCTGGCGCCGGTGCCGTCCGCGGAAAAATCGATGAGGTTCGTCATGCCGATGAAATCGGCGACGAAGGTGTCGGCCGGACGGCGGTAGATCTCCACCGGCGGGGCGGCCTGGCGGATCTCGCCGCCGTTCATCACGACGACCGTGTCGGCCATGGTCATCGCCTCGCGCTGGTCGTGGGTGACGACGATGGTGGTGATGCCGAGGCGCTGCTGGAGCTGGCGCAGCTCCACCTGCATGGCCTCGCGCAGCTTGGCGTCGAGCGCGGAAAGCGGTTCGTCGAGCAGGAAGAGTTTCGGCGAGATGGCGAGCGCGCGGGCGATGGCGACGCGCTGGCGCTGGCCGCCGGAGAGCTTTGCGACCGGCCGGTCGGCGTAGCCAGCAAGGTGGATCATCGCGAGCAGCTCGTCGACGCGCTTCTTCTGTTCTTCCTTGCTCGCGCCGCGGATGCGCAGCGAATAGGCGATGTTCTCGCCGACCGTCAGGTGCGGGAAGAGCGCCAGCGACTGGAAGACCATGCCGAGATCGCGCTTGTGGGTGGGAACATTGGTGATGTCCTTGCCGTCGAGCCTGATCGCGCCGCTGGTCGGAAGGTCGAGGCCGGCGACCATGCGCATCAAGGTCGTCTTGCCGCAGCCGGAAGGGCCGAGGAGGCAGACGAAGGTGCCGTGCGGCACGGTCAGCTCGACATTCTTGACGGCGGTGAAGGTGCCGAACTGCTTGACGATATTCTGGAGGGTCAATCCGGACATTGGGGCTCCGCTCGGCTTACGGTTTGGGGCCGGCCGGCTGATGCTTCAGCCGGCCGGTCGAATTGTGGACGGCGCGGCTCAGCCGGCGATCATTTCCGTCCATTTCTGGTTCAGCCAGTCGGCCTTGGACGTGTAGAGGTCGTAGCGCGGGATGATCGGCTCGATGTCCGAGGAGACCGCGGCGAATTCCTCGACCGTCAGGTCGAGAAGGTCGCGCTTGACGGTCGGGGCGGTGCCGACCTTGCGCGACAGCAGCGACTGGATCTGCGGCTGGCACATGTAGTTGATGAAGGTATGGGCCTCCTCGACCTTCTCCGAGGCGCGCGACAGCGCCCAGCAGCCGGAATCCATGATGCCGCCTTCCTGCGGGAAGGTGGAGCGGACCGGCTGGCCGTCTGCGGCGGCAAGGCCCGTCACGTCGTGGTAATACTGGCCCATCGGGATTTCGCCCGACTTCAGCGACTGCTCGAACTGCGCCTCGTCGCGATACCACAGGCGCACGTTCGGCTTGACCTCGGCGAGCTTCTCGAAGGCCTTGACGAGGCCTTCCTCGGTGTCGAGCGCGTTGGTGCCGCCGAAATGGGTCTTGGCCGTCACTTCGAGCAGGAAGGAGTTGGAGACGAGCGCGAGCAGGCCGAGCTTGTCGGCGTTCGCCGGATCCCACAGCGCGTTCCAGGAGGTCGGGGCTTCCTTGTAGACGTCCGTGTTGGTGACGAGCGTGATGTACCAGGCGACGGCGCCGATGCCGGCGACGCGGCCATCCGGATACTTGTTGACGAAATGGTCGATGAGGTTCGTCGCGTTCGGGATCTTGGCCGTGTCGAGGGCGGCCCAGAGCTCGGTCGACTGGCCCTTCAGCATGGCGACCTGCGACATCATCGAGACGTCGGCCGGCGCCTGGCCCGCCTTGGCGGCCTGTTCGAGCTGCACGAGCCAGGCTTCGCCGGTCGGCTCGGCGACCGATTCGATGGCGATGCCCGTTTCCTTGGTGAAATCGGCAAAGATGTTCTTGTCGAAGGAATCCTTGAAGTAGCCGCCATAGACGCCGACCTTCAGCGACTTGTCCTGGGCGCGCAGCACGGCCGGCATGGCGAGCAGCGAGGCGCCGGCGACGCCGGCGCCCAGCACCGCGCGGCGGCTGACATTGGTCTTGAGGATGTCACGCATCGTCATCTTTCTCCTGTTAGGCCGGCCGATCGGTCCGGCCGGTGCGTTCCCGTTGTTGCTATTGTATGTCAGGCGGTCCGGGCCACGGAAGGGCTGAAAACCATCAGGCTCAGAATTTCGAACAGTACCTGTGCGCCGGCATGGGCGGTATTGGTCGTCGCGTCGTATTGCGGGGCGACCTCCACGACGTCGCCGCCGACGAGATTGATGCCCTTGAGGCCGCGGATCAGCTCCAGCACCTCGCGGCTCGTCAGGCCGCCGATCTCCGGCGTGCCGGTGCCGGGCGCGAAGCTCGGGTCGAGGCTGTCGATGTCGAAGGAGAGATAGGTCGGCCCGTCGCCGACGATTTCCTTCGCCTTCTCGATGATGGCCGGGATGCCGAGGCCGCTCACCTCTTCGGCATGGATGACGGTCATGCCGGATTCGTAGGAGAACTCCCAGAGATATTCCGACGAGCCGCGGATGCCGATCTGGATCGTGCGCGTCGGGTCGAGCACGCCGTCGAGCACGGCGTTGCGGAACGGGCCGCCATGGTGGAACTTCGTCTGGTCGAAGGCGCCGCCCGTGTCGCAATGGGCGTCGATATGGATCATGCCGACCGGCTGCTTCTTCCCGACGGCCTTCATGATCGGATGGGTGATCGAGTGATCGCCGCCGACGGCGAGCGGGATCACGCCGGCATCGACGATCTGGTTGAAGCGCTTCTCGATGTCGTCATGGCTGAGTTCGAGGCGGTAGCGGCTCTGGAAGGGCACGTCGCCGATATCGGCCACGCGCAGCTCCTGCACCGGGGCGCAGTCGAGGACGTGGTTGTAGGGGCCGATGCGCTCGATGGCGCGCATGGCGCGCGGCCCGAAGCGCGAGCCGGGGCGGTTGGTGACGCCGAGATCCATCGGCACGCCGGTGATGGCGACCTGGAGGTTGCCGAAATCCGGGTTCTCCGCATCGACCGGCATGTAGGGCGCGGAGAGGAAGGTCGGCACGCCGGCATAGGGCGCAAGGCGCGAACCGCTCTTGGTGAAGATCTTGTCGGCAACCTTGCGGAAGGCGGGGTCGAACAGTTCGCCGCCGTGGCTTGCGCCGTATTTTGCCTTGAGTTCGTCGAGTTTGCTGTCGGCCATGGTCTCTACCTCACCTTTCGGAAATGCGGGCAGACCGGGGGGCCGGAGCAGATGCGAGCCAAGTGATGTTCCCCCGGGGCTTTGCCCTCGTTCTTCATAGTATCGTAACAAAACGACTGGAAAAGCAATTGACATTGTTATAGCAGTTTGCGTGAGAAAAACTCACATACTGGAACCGCTCCTCATGGCCTCGCGCCTGCCGCCGCTCAATCCGCTCCGCGCCTTCGAGGCGACCGCCCGCCGGGGCGCGGTTTCGGCTGCCGCGCGGGAACTGAACGTCACCCATGGCGCGGTCAGCCATCAGATCCGGGCGCTGGAGGATTCGCTCGGCACCGCGCTTTTCGAGCGCGGCGGCAAGCGGCTGAAGCTGACGCCGCAGGGCGCGCTGCTGCTGCCGGCCGTCACCAACGCCTTCGGCGAGATCGCCGCGGCAACAGCCCTGATGAAGCAGCCGGAAACCCGCGGCGACCTCACCGTGACCTGCGTGCCGGCCTTGCTTTCGCTCTGGCTCATCCCGCGCCTCAATACCTTCACCGACCAGTTTCCCGGCGTGCGCGTCACGCTGATCGCCTCCAACGATCCGGACAATCTGCGTTCGCTCGATACGGATGTCAGCGTGCTTTACGGCGACGGCAACTGGCCGGACTGCTGGACACGGCTCTGGTCGCACCTCAAGCTCTTTCCCATCGCCAGCCCCACCCTGCTCAACAGCCGGCCGTTGCGCTCGGTGCGCGACCTTTCCGACCACACGCTGTTCCACGGCGACGACGGGCGCGAATGGAGCACCTGGCTGGCGGCGGCGGATGCGGTCGACGTTGTGCGCGGGCGCCAGCATTTCATGAGCGATGCCCGCCTTTCCACCGAGGCGGCGCTGCACGGCCAGGGCGTCGCCCTCGGCGACACGATCACCGCCAGCAACCTGATCGCCCGCGGCGAACTCGTCGTGCCCTTCGACCTGACGGTGCCGGCGAACGACGCCTTCTATGTCGCCTGCCGGCAGTCGGTGCGCCAGGCGCCGATCGTCAAGGTGTTCATCGACTGGCTCTTCGCCTCGCTCGAGGAGAGCCTGCCCGAGCCGCAGACCTCCGCCCGCATGATCCTGCGCGGCCGTGGCGGCCGCGCGGCGGACCTCCATCACCCGATCGCGGCTCCGGCCAAGCGCCGCTCCGCCTCCAACCCCCAGCGCAAGACCCGCGCCTGACCTCTACGGAAAGACCATGCCCCGCTTCAACCCGCTCGTCGAAACCCTCGCCGCCCCGCCGATCCCGTCCGTCTTCGCCTGGGGCAATGCCTATGACGGCCGCAGCGGCCCGATGATCGACCTGTCGCAGGCCGTGCCCGGCTATCCGCCGCATCCCGACATGCTGCGCCTGCTCGGCGAATATGCCGCCTCGCGCGCCTATACGGGCTATGGGCCGATCGAGGGCGAGGACAGTCTGCGGAAGGCCTATGCGCAGCATGTGGCGGAAACCTACGGCGCCGCGATCACCGCCGGCAACATCCATGTCACCGCCGGCTGCAACCAGGCCTTCATCTGTGCGGCCATGGCGATCGCCGGCGCGGGCGATGCCGTGCTGATGACCGATCCCTACTATTTCAACCAGGAAACGACGCTCGCCATGCTGGGCATCAAGACCCGGTTTGCCGCCTGCGATCCCGCCAACGGGTTCCTGCCGGATGTCGAGGCGCTGGCTTCCGCCATCACGCCGGACGTGCGCGCCGTCGCGCTCGTCTCGCCGAACAACCCGACCGGCGCGGTCTATCCGGCGGACCTGCTGGCGAAGATCTACGACCTCTGTGCCGCGCGCGGCATCTGGCTCATCCTCGACGAGACCTATCGCGACTTCCTGCCGTTGGGCGCCGGGCGGCCGCACGCCCTGTTCGACCGGCCGGGCTGGGAAGACACGCTGATCGGCCTCTACAGCTTCTCGAAATCCTTCTGCATTCCCGGCCATCGCCTCGGTGCGATCACGGCGGGTGCCGGCGTGGTCGAGCAGGTGGCGAAGATCATGGACAACCTGCAGATCTGCCCGCCGCGCTCCGCCCAGGCCGCGGTCGCCACGGCCCTGCCGCTTCTGGCAGGCTGGCGCGAGGAGAACCGCCAGGAAATCGCCCGGCGGGTCGAGGGGCTGCTTTCCACGATGGCCGAGGTCCCGGCCTGGCGCGTCGGCGCGGTCGGCGCCTATTTCGCCTTCATCGGCCATCCCTTCGGCGATACGCCTTCCGCCCGCGTGGCGGAGAAGCTTGCCAAGGAGGCCGGCATCCTCTGCCTGCCCGGAAGCTATTTCGGCGCGGGGCAGGACGGATATCTCCGCTTCGCCTTCGCCAATGCGGATGTGGCGACGATCACCTTGCTGAAGGACCGCCTGGCGCGATTCGCCCTGGATTGAAGGAGCGGCCCGCTCTTTCGCCCCTTTGAGGTTGAGCACCGCCCGCAAAAATGCGGCTTGACCTTGCCATGTGGGAACGTCCCAGCATGCGAAGGCAAATCAGGAGACCCTTCATGAATGACGATGCCCCCCTCGCCTTCACCGTTTCGGACATGACCTGCGGTCACTGCGTCCGGACGATCACCGGCGCCGTCCTTGCGGCCTATCCGGCCGCCAAGGTCGAGATCGACCTCGGTGCAAGGCGCGTTTCGGTGGAAAATGCCGGCGACCGGGCTGCCGTCGCCGCCCTCATCGCGGCGGAAGGCTATTCGCCGGTCGATGCCGCCTGAGCGACAAAAAGCCGCTTGACCTTGACATGATGGGAAGGTGCACGATCTGTCCGACATAGGATGAAAGGTGCACCATGCTCACCACGGCAGACCGGCAGACGATCAAGCTTTCCATCTCGGACATGACGTGCGCGTCCTGCGTGCGCCGGGTCGAAAAGGCCATCGAGAAGGTGCCGGGCGTGTCCGGCGCCGCCGTCAACCTTGCGACGGAGAAGGCCGACGTGACCTTCACCGGCCCGCCGGATGCGGCCGCGGTGGCCGAGGCGGTGCGCAAGGCGGGATACGGCGTTTCGGAAGAGGTGCTGGAATTTCCCGTCGAGGGCATGACCTGCGCCTCCTGCATCGGCCGGGTGGAACGGGCGCTGAAGGCTGTCCCGGGCGTCCTGGAGGCGACGGCGAACCTTGCGCAGGAGCGCGTCCGCGTCCGGTTCCTCAAGGGGGCCGTCGCCTTCGAGGACCTTGCCGCCGCCATCGACCGGGCGGGCTACAAGGCGGTGCGCGAAACGGCCGAAACGCCCGCGGAGGAAGACCGCCGGGCCGCCGAGGCGAAAATCCTGCGGCGCGACCTCGTGATCGCCGCGGTCCTGACGGCGCCGCTCTTCGTCATGGAGATGGGCGCGCACGCCATCCCCGCCTTCGGCCACACCATCCACGAAACGCTCGGCATGCAGACGAGCCGCGTCATCCAGTTCGTGCTGGCGACGCTGGTGCTTGCCGGGCCGGGGCTGCGCTTCTTCCGCAAGGGCATTCCGAGCCTCCTGCGCCTGGCGCCGGACATGAACTCGCTCGTCGTCATCGGCACCGCCGCCGCCTGGAGCTTTTCCACCGTCGCGACCTTCGCCCCCGGCCTCCTGCCGGGCGGCACGGCCAATGTCTATTTCGAGGCCGCCGCCGTCATCGTGACCCTCATCCTCGCCGGCCGATATCTGGAAGCGCGGGCCAAGGGGCGCACGGGCGAGGCCATCCGGCACCTTGCCGGGCTGCGCGCCACGTCGGCGCGCGTGCTGCGCGACGGCAAGGCCGAGGACGTGCCGCTGGGGGACGTCGTTCCCGGCGATATCGTGCTGGTGCGGCCGGGCGAGAAGGTGCCGGTCGACGGCAAGGTGACGGAGGGGCTGTCCTATATCGACGAATCCATGATCACCGGCGAGCCGATGCCCGTCGCCCGCACGACCGGCGACACGGTGACCGGCGGCACGGTCAACACGACCGGTTCGCTGACCTTCCGCGCCACCCGCGTCGGTGCCGATACGGTGCTCTCGCAGATCATCCGCATGGTCGAGGATGCGCAGGCGGCGAAACTGCCGATCCAGGCGCTCGTCGACCGCGTGACGCAATGGTTCGTGCCGGCCGTCATGGCCATCGCGCTCCTGACCTTCGGCCTCTGGCTCGCCCTCGGCCCGAGCCCCGTTCTCGCCCATGCGCTGGTCAATGCCGTCGCGGTGCTGATCATCGCCTGCCCCTGCGCCATGGGGCTCGCGACGCCGACCTCCATCATCACCGGCACGGGGCGTGCCGCCGAACTCGGCGTGCTCTTCCGGCAGGGCACGGCCTTGCAGACGCTCGAAGGCACCGACATCGTCGCCGTCGACAAGACCGGGACGCTGACGCTCGGCCATCCGACGCTGACGGAGATCGTGCCGGCGGACGGGTTCGTCCGCGAGGAGGTGCTGGCCCTGGTCGCGGCCGCGGAGGTGCATTCGGAGCATCCCATCGCCGCGGCCATCCATGAGGGGGCGGTGGTCGAGGGCATCGACCTTGCGGCGGCCAGCGGCTTCGTGGCGATTTCCGGCCAGGGCTTCTCCGCCACGGTCTCCGGCCGCACGGTGGAGGCGGGCTCCGTCGGCTTCATGCGCTCGCTCGGGCTCGACGTCGCCCCCTTCGCCGCCCATGCCGAGCGGCTGGCCGCCGACGGCGCCTCGCCGCTCTACGCCGCCATCGACGGCCGGCTGGCCGCCCTTTTCGCCGTCACCGACCCGGTCAAGCCGACGACGAAGGAGGCGATCGCCGCGCTGAAGCAGCTCGGCATCGAGGTGGCGATGATCACCGGCGACAACCGCCGCACCGCCGAGGCCGTGGCGGAGAAGCTCGGCATCGACCGGGTGATGGCCGAGGTGCTGCCGGACGGCAAGGTGGCCGCCGTGCGCGCGCTTTCGGCCGACGGCGGCAGGAAGGTCGCCTTCGTCGGCGACGGCATCAACGACGCGCCGGCCCTTGCCGCGGCCGACACGGGCATCGCGATCGGCACGGGCACGGATGTCGCCATCGAAAGCGCCGACGTGGTGCTGATGGCCGGCGACATGCGCGGGGTGGCGGCGGGCATTGCGATCTCGCGGGCGACGATGCGCAACATCCGCGAAAACCTGTTCTGGGCCTTCGGCTACAATATCGCGCTCATTCCGGTCGCCGCGGGCCTGCTCTATCCGGCCTTCGGCATCCAGCTTTCGCCGGCGCTCGCCGCCGGCGCCATGGCGCTTTCCAGCGTGTTCGTCGTCTCGAATGCGCTGCGGCTGAAGCGCTTCCGTCCCGCGTTCGGCAAGGGAGATCGCGCATGAACATCGGCGAAGCGGCGGAGGCGACGGGCGTCACCGCCAAGATGATCCGGCACTACGAGCAGATCGGCCTCATCCGCGCCGCCGGCCGCACGGGCTCCGGCTACCGCGTCTATGGCCCGAAGGACCTCTCGACGCTCTCCTTCATCCGCCGGGCGCGCGACCTCGGCTTCTCCATCGCCCAGATCCGCGACCTCCTGGCGCTCTGGCAGGACCGCGCGCGCGCCTCCGGCGACGTCAAGCGCATCGCCAGCGAGCATGTCGCGGAAATGAAGGAAAAGATGCGCCTGCTGCAGGAGATGGTGCACACGCTGGAACACCTTTCCGCCCATTGCCACGGCGACGACCGGCCGGACTGCCCGATCCTCGAACAGCTTGCGACCGGCATGGCCGAGGAGAAATGTTGCTGATTCAGGCCGCGGGCGACAGGTGCTCGTGGACGGCGAGCCAGCGGCCGGAGGGGTCGCGGGAGAAGACGATGGTCTCGCGCTCGTTGTTCGTCACCGTTTCGCCGCCGATGGAAAGGTCGGTCTCGACGGCGTGGGTGAAGATCGCGGCATCGCCGGCGAACTGCACGTTGCGGTCCGTCGAGCGGCAGGCGAGCACGCGGAAACCGTCGCGCTCCTCCCACAGCGTCCATTCGGCTTCGTAGGCGGCGCGGCTTTCGAGGCGGCGGTCGAGATTGTAGAAGAGGAAGCTCGCCTCCTCGGCGAAGGCGGCGAAATAGGCCGTGCGGTCATGCCGCGCGAAGGCGGCGACCAGCGCGTCGGCGGCGGCGAGGACGGCGGATTGCGGTTCGGTCATGCGGGAGGCTTCCTGTCGCTCAGACGATCTTGATGCTGCTGATGAGGGCGGCGATGGGCTCGTGCTGGGCGTTGACGCGCGCCTTCAGCTCTTCCAGCGGCATGGCGTCCACCTTGCAGAACTCGATGAACATCATGTTGAGATTGTTGAAGAACACCTCGCCCATCGCCTTGGCGTCGACGCCGGCCTGGACGACGCCGCGGGCCTGCAATGTCTCCACCAGGCGGATGACCTGTGCGCAGAGCTGGCCGTCGAGCTCGGTATAGCGCCGGGAGAGCGGCGTGTCGGGCTGCTGGATGGAGATCGCCATGGCGGTGCGCCACATCTCCTTGGAGAGATAGTAGAGCGAGTGGTCATAATACTGCTCGATCAGCGTGCGCAGCGCCTCGGCCACGTTCAGCGGCGGGTTGGCGACGATGCGCGCGCCGCCCTCCAGCACCTCCGTCACCTCCATGGCGACGGTGGCGACGAGGATGTCGCCCTTGTTCTGGTAATAGTTGTAGAGTGTGCCGACGGAGACCTCCGCCATCTCGGCGATGTCCTCGATGCGCGCGCTGTCGTAGCCCTCGCGGCGGAACAGCGTGGTCGCGGCTTCGAGGATGCGGCGTGTCCTGTCCGCCTTCTGTTTCGCGCGCAATCCGGCCATGGAACCTCCGTTGGAATCTCCTCAAAAATGAGATTGACTTAAAAAATGAACTCGTTCAATCTTTTTCTCAAGGCACCGCCAATGAGTGTCATCCGCCAGGCCGAAAGCCTGCAGCCAGAGGGAAAGACGATGAAGACAACCGTTTCGGGCGGGCTCGTCCGCCGCATGCTCCTTGCCACCGCAGCCGCCATCACGCTGTCGCCGGCCGGCGCCCTGGCGCAGGACGAGCTGAACGCGCTCGTCTGGTGCGACCACACCGACCCCGCGCTGGTCGAGCCGTTCGAGAAAGCCAACAATGTCAAGGTCAACCTCAAGGAATACGAGGGCACGGGCGCGGCGATCTCGATCATCGAGCAGTCCCGTCCGGGCGACTGGGACGTGCTGGTCATCGACGCCGTCGACGTGCCGCGCGCCATCGACATGGAGATCCTCGGCGAGATGCCGGCCGATCAACTGCCGCTCGGCGACCTCTTCCCTGAAGTGCGCATGGAGGAAACGACCACCAAGGACGGCAAGGTCTACGCCGTCACGGAAAAGTTCGGCTACAACACGATCTCCTACGACAAGACGAAGGTCGATCCCGCCGACATGGACGATCTCTCGGTCATCTGGTCGGAGAAGTACAAGGGCCGCATCGCGCTCTATGACTACTACCTGCCGATGGTTGGCCTCACCGGCGTCGGCATCGGCAAGAAGACGGCGGACCTGACGCAGGGCGACCTGCCGGCGATCAAGGAAAAGCTGTTCGAGATGAAGAAGGTCGCCCGCCAGGTGAGCGACGTCGTCGCCTCGCAGACGGCGCTGGCGACCGGCGAGGTGGACATCGTCGTCGGGGGCGGCGAATGGCTGACGGCCGGCCTTTCGGCGGAAAAGCCGAACCTCGACTGGACGATCCCGAAGCAGGGCGCGCTGCGCTGGGCGCAGTCGATCGGCGTCTTCAAGGATTCCGAAAAGCAGGATCTCGCGCTGAAATTCGTGCAGTACATCGTCAGCCCCGAGGGGCAGGCCCGGCTTGCTACCTCCTCCTGCTACTGGGCGATGCCGGCGAACGCCAAGGCGGGCGAGCACCTGACCGACCAGCAGAAGACGGCGCTGCGCTGGGACAGGCAGCCGGACTACCTGAAGAACTCGCAGCTCTATCCGGTGGCGGACGCCGACATGGATGCGGCGATGCAGGATGTCTGGACGGAGATGCTGCAGCAGTAAGGGCTTGATGGAGCGCAGTCGTCCGCGCCCTCTGGGCGATTGCATTAGGTTCGCCCCTCACCCTAACCCTCTCCCCGCAAGCGGGGAGAGGGGACTTGCCCCACGAACCGGTCATTGGTTGAGGAAGCCAGCGAGGCATATCCCCTTCGCCCCGCTTGCGGGGAGAAGGTGCCGGCAGGCGGATGAGGGGCAGGCAACGAGCGCCTCGCCCAATATAGAGAGCGCGAACGGAGACCGACCCCATGACCGCCTCTGCCCTCGAACGCGCGGAGCGCCGCAAGGCCTGGGTCTTTGCCCTGCCGGCGCTTCTCTGGACGGGCTTCTTCTTCCTCGTGCCCTTCGCCTACATGGCCGCGATCAGCTTCTGGACGCGGCAGGGGCGGGAGATCGTCGCGACCTGGACGCTGGACAACTACATCGCCTTCTTCGAGAAGGCGCATCTCTTCAAGGGGCTGGTCGTCTCGCTGGAGATCACGGCGGCCGTCACCGTCATCTCCGTGCTGCTCGCCTATCCGCTCGCCTGGATCATCGCCGAGCGGGTGCCGAAGAAATGGCAGCGTTTTGCCCTCGTCATGGCGATCCTGCCTTTCTGGACCTCCTATGTCGTGCGCTCCTATTCCTGGCTGCTGGTGCTCTCCAAGGGCGGTGTCGTCAACCAGGCGCTTCTCGCCCTCGGCATCATCGCCGAGCCGCTGGAACTGTCGGCAAACCGTACCGGCACGATCATCGGCTTCGTGCATTTCTTCGTCATGCTGCTGACGCTGACGATCTATGCCAACCTCATCCAGCTTTCGCCGAACTATCGCCGCGCGGCGGCAGACCTTGGCGCGAACGCCTTCCAGACATTCTGGCATGTCGTGCTGCCGCTGACGCTGCCCGGCATCATGGTCGGCGCGTTCCTGACCTTCGTCCTGTGCATCGGCGACTACATCACGCCGCAGATCCTCGGCGGCAACAACGAGCTGGTCCTGCCGCAGGTCATCATGCTGCAGCTCGGCCGGCGGGCGGATTTCCCGATGGCGGCCGCGCTCTCGCTGGTGCTGATGGTCGTCGTCACGCTCGCCTACATCGCCTGCGCGCGCTGGCTGAAGATGGAGAGGACCTGACCATGCGGCATCTCACTACGGCGCTTGCCGCGCTCTATGCCGGCCTTCTCTATCTCTTCATCTTCCTGCCCGTCGTCGTGCTCGTGCTCTTTTCTTTCCAGGACGGCACGCTGCCCGTGCCGCCGCTGAACGGCCTGACGCTGCGCTGGTACGAGGCGGTCTTTTCCGACGGCAAGCTGATGGCCGCCCTCGGCAACTCGCTCGTCGTCGCCGTCGTCTCCTCGGCGATCGCCTGCCTGCTCGGCTTCCTCGCCGCCTATGCCTTCGCGCGCTACACGCTCCCCGCCTCCGCCCTCCTGCGCGGCCTCATCGTCGCGCCGATGACAGTGAGCACGCTGATCATCGGCCTCGGCCTGCTTTCGGTGCTGAACCTCACGGGCCTGCGCCTCTCGCTCGTCACGGTCGGCATCGGCCATGTGGTGATCAACCTGCCGCTCTGCTTTGCCATCATCTATGCCTCGATGGGCGGGCACCAGGTGAACATCGAGCGGGCGGCGCGCGATCTCGGCGCGAGGGACTGGCAGGTCATGCTGCTCGTCACGGCCCCCATGCTGCTGCCGTCGATCCTTGCGGCCTTCTTCCTCTCCGTCACCTTCAGCTGGGACGAGTTCATCGTCGCCTTCCTCCTGTCGCGCTTCGACGTGACGCTGCCGGTCGAGATCTGGAGCATGCTGCGCTCCGGCCTCGATCCCAGGACCAATGCCATCGGCTCCGTCGTCTTCCTCATCTCGGTCGCGTTCCTCATCGTCATGGAACTCGCCGTCTTCCGCAAAACCGGGAAATCCTCATGACCGCCGACGTCTCCATCCGCAATGCCACGAAGGTCTTCGGTGCTTTCCGGGCGCTCGACGACGTCTCGCTCGATATCGCCGCGGGCGAGTTCATCGTGCTGCTCGGCCCCTCCGGCTGCGGCAAGACCACCCTGCTCTCCATCCTCGGCGGCTTCGTCGAACCGACCTCGGGCACGATCGCGATCGGCGGGCGCGACATGACGCACGTCTCCCCCGCGAAACGGCCGACGACCACGATGTTCCAGGACTATGCGCTCTTCCCGCATATGTGCCTGCGCGACAATGTCGGCTTCGGGTTGCGCATGCGCGGCATGGGCAAGGCGGAACGCTACGAGAAGGCGTTTTCCTATCTCGATCTCGTCGGTCTCAGGGCCTCCTCGGCGAAGAAGCCGCACGAACTGTCGGGCGGCCAGCGGCAGCGTGTAGCGCTTGCCCGGGCGCTGGCGGTCGATCCCGACGTGCTGCTGCTCGACGAGCCGCTCGGGGCGCTCGACCTGAAGCTGCGCCGCCAGATGCAGGACGAGCTGAAGGCCATCCAGAAGCGCGTCGGCACGACCTTCGTGCACGTCACCCACGACCAGGAGGAGGCGATGGCGATCGCCGACCGCATCGTCGTGATGAACAAGGGCCGCATCGAGGATGTCGGCACGCCCGCCTCGATCTACATGCGGCCGCGCTCGCTGTTTTCCGCCGGCTTCATGGGCGAGGTGAATTTCCTGCCCGCCAGGATGCGCGGCGCGGCGGCCAACGAGGCGGAAGTGGAAACCGCCCTCGGCCGGGTCGCCCTGCCCGCGTCCGCCTTCGTGTCCGGCGTGCCGGCTGCGGGCCGCGACGTCACGCTCTGCATCCGCCCGGAACATTTCCGCGGTGCCGGTGCGTCGGTGCCGACCGTCTCGCTCGGGCGCGGCCGCATCACCGGCAGCGCCTTCTTCGGCACGCATCACCGCTGCCATGTCGCGGCGGACGGCACGGTGCTCACCGCCCACCTGCCGCAGACCGACAATCCGGAGGTCGGCACGGAGCTTGACCTTCGGCTGAAGGCGGATAGCATCGTCGTGCTTCAGGACGGAGCGGGAGTTTGAGGGTCACATGCAGCGCATCCGCCCGGAGGATTGGTACAGCGTGCGTCGCCTCGACGACGGCGTGACCGCTATAAGCGAGCCCTATATCCAGGAATTCTACCGCTGCAATGTCTGGCATGTGCGCGGCCGCGACCGGGACATGCTGGTCGACAGCGGCATGGGCGTCGTCTCCTTGCGCGAATGGGTGCCGCTCGTCACCGAGCGCGACCTGATCGCCGTGGCGAGCCATACGCATTTCGACCATATCGGCTGCCATCACGAATTCGAGTGCCGGGCCGTGCACGCCGCCGAGGCCGATCTCCTCGCCAGCCCGACACGACAGAACACGCTCGCAGACCCCTATGTCACCGACGAAATCTTCGATGCGCTGCCGCCCGAGCCCTATTGCTCGAAGTGCTATGCGGTGAAGAAGGCGCCGGCGACGCGGATCCTGGAGGACGGCGACGTCATCGATCTCGGCGACCGGCGGTTCGAGGTCATCCACACGCCGGGCCACTCCCCGGGGGGTATTGCGCTCCACGAGAAGGCGACCGAAATTCTCTTCTCGGGCGACATCGTCTACGATGGCCCGCTGATCGAGGATACCTACCATTCCGACGCGGCGGACTATCTCGCCTCGATGGAGCGCCTCCTGACCCTGCCGGTGCGGCTGGTGCATGGCGGCCATTTTCCAAGTTTCGGTGGCGATCGCTACCGCCAGCTCATCCGGGGCTGGCTCGATGAAAAACAGAAGTGACGGGAGAAAAGCATGCTCGACAAGCGCAAGTTCTACATCGACGGCCAGTGGGTGGACCCGCTGAAGCCCAACGACCTTCCGGTGATCAACCCGGCGACGGAACAGCCGATCGCGGTCATCTCCATGGGCACCGCCGCCGATATCGACCGCGCCGTTGCCGCTGCCAAGAAGGCTTTCGCGACCTACAGCCAGACCAGCGTCGAGGAGCGCCTGGCGCTGCTCGAAAAGCTGCTCGAGATCTACAAGCGCCGCTATGAGGAGATGGCGCGCACCATCACGCAGGAGCTCGGCGCGCCGATCACCATGAGCACCGAGCAGCAGGCAGATGTCGGCGTCGGCCACCTGCAGGGCTTCATCGACGGGCTGAAGCGGCTGAAGAGCCGCGAGGTGCTGGCGAACGGCGACGTGGTGCGCCGCGAGCCGATCGGCGTCTGCGGCCTCATCACGCCCTGGAACTGGCCGATCAACCAGATCGCGCTGAAGGTGGTTCCGGCGCTGGCGACGGGCTCGACCTGCGTGCTGAAGCCGTCCGAATTCACCCCGCTCAACGCCCTTCTCTATGCGGAGATGGTGCATGAGGCAGGCTTCCCGGCCGGCACGTTCAACCTCGTCAACGGCGACGGTCCCGAATGCGGCGCGGCGCTTTCCAGGCACAGGGACGTCGACATGATGTCCTTTACCGGCTCCACCCGTGCCGGCATCGCCGTCAGCAAGGACGCGGCCGATACGGTCAAGCGCGTGACGCTGGAGCTCGGCGGCAAGTCGCCGAACCTCGTCTTCGCCGATGCGGACCTCGAAGACCGCGTCGCCGGCAGCGTGCGCGAGTGCTTCAACAATTCCGGCCAGTCCTGCGATGCGCCGACCCGCATGCTGGTCGAGCGCTCGGTCTATGACAAGGTGGTCGAGATCGCCGAGCGTACGGGGAAGGAAGCCAAGGTCGGCAATCCGGAGGAGGAAGGCGAGCATATCGGCCCGCTCGTCTCGCACATCCAGTTCGGCCGCGTGCAGGCGCTGATCGAGGCGGGCGTTGCCGAGGGCGCGCGCGTGCTGGTCGGCGGCCCGGGCAAGCCGGAGGGCTTCGAGACCGGCTACTTCGTCAAGCCGACGATCTTCGCCGACGTCAACAACGACATGCGCATCGCGCGCGAGGAAGTGTTCGGCCCGGTGCTCTCGATCATGCCCTTCGACACGGAAGAAGAGGCGATCGCGATCGCCAACGACACCGCCTACGGCCTTGCCGCCTATCTCCAGACCGGCGATCCGGAGCGCGCCGAGCGCGTCGCCGCCCGCCTTCGCGCCGGCATGGTGCACATCAACGGGGGGCCGCACCGCTACGGCAGCCCGTTCGGCGGCTACAAGCAGTCCGGTAACGGCCGCGAGGGCGGTCTCTTCGGCCTGGAGGATTTCCTCGAGGTGAAGACGGTGCACCGGCCGGACGCGGCCTGAGGCGCGCGGCGGCGCCCACAAAGAAAGACGTCATCCTCGGGCTTGACCCGAGGATCCACCGGCGTGACCGGAGCGTGGATGGTCGGGTCAAGCCCGACCATGACGGAGGAGAGGCTGGGTGAGTATTGCCGGCTGAGAAAGCGGGTGGGCTTTGGCATTGCGGGGTGCCGAAAGGGCGCCGTCTTTTCACATGCCCCAAACTTTTCCTCTAAATTAGCGCTGCCCGTCTGGTTGAAGCGGAGGCGGTCTGATAGCTCGCTGCCACGACTGATATCCGGACCGCCGCCTTGTCGCCGATTACCGCCTCCCCGAAAAGCCGCCTTGCCCTGATCGCCCTCCTCGCCGGCGGGGTCGCCATCGGCGGTTCGCCGATCTTCGTGCGCCTCTCCGAAATCGGGCCGATGGCGACGGCCTTCTGGCGCGTCGCGCTGGCCCTGCTGCCGTTCGTGCTGCTCTGGCGGGCGACGAAGCAGGGCGAGGAGCGGCCGGCGGGGCCGCGCGACCACCTCTTCCTGCTGCTGCCGGGCGTGTTCCTCGCCGCCGACCTTGCCGCCTGGCACCTGTCGCTGCACATGACCTCCGTCGCCAATGCGACGCTCCTGGCCAATCTGGCGCCGGTCTTCGTGACGCTCGGCTCCTGGCTGCTCTTTCGCACGCGCATCACGCCGGTCTTCCTGGCGGGCCTCGGGCTGGCGCTGATCGGCGTGCTCGTCCTGAAGGGCGGGCCGTCGGCGCTCGGCGGCGGGCAACTCGCCGGCGATGCGACGTCCATCGTCGCGGCCTTCTTCTACGCCTGCTACATGCTGTCGCTCGGCCATGTCCGCTCGCGGTTCTCCACGCTGCGCATCATGGTCTGGACGACCCTTTCCGCGGTCATCTGCATCCTGCCTGTCGCATTGTTCTTCGAGGTCGACATGGTGCCCGCCACGCTCTTCGGCTGGGCCATGCTGTTCGGCCTTGCCTTCATCAGCCATGTCGGCGGGCAGGGCCTCGTCACCTATGCGCTCGCCTATCTGCCGACGGCCTTCTCCTCGCTGACGCTGCTGCTGCAGCCGGTCGTCGCCGCCATCCTCGCCTGGATCGTGCTCGCCGAGCCCGTCGGTGCGATGCAGGCGGTCGGCGGGGCGATCGTGCTTGCCGGCATCCTCGTCGCCCGCCGCGGATAGCGTTCGGCCTCCGGCCTGTCCGGCGACCGGATATGGTTAGTGATTGTGCCGCGGCGGCGTCTGGGCGATCCCGCGGAAATCGGCCGCGCCGTCGATGACCGCGCCGTCCGAGAGCTGGGTGACGGTCCTGCGGTAGATCCGCTGCCAGGGCGTCGCATCGGCCGGCACCGGCGGAATGCCGTCCGCCTTGCGCCGTTCGATCTCCGCCGCCTCCACCAGCATGTCGCACCGCCCCTGCGTGAGGTCGATGCGGATGACGTCGCCGGTGCGCAGGAAGGCGAGACCGCCGCCGGCGGCGCTTTCCGGCGAGGCGTTGAGGATCGACGGGCTGTCCGCCGTACCGGACTGGCGCCCGTCGCCGATCGTCGGCAGGCTGGTGATGCCGCGCTTGAGCAGATGGTCCGGCGGCTGCATGTTGACCACCTCGGCCGAGCCCGGCCAGCCGAGCGGCCCCGCGCCGCGGATGACGAGGATGGTGCGCTCGTCAATGCCGAGCGCCGGATCGTTGATGCGCCTGTGGTAGTCCTCCGAGCCGTCGAAGACAACCGCCCTCCCCTCGAAGATGCCCTCGCGGCCCGGCTCGCTCAGGTAGCGCGCGCGGAATTCCTGCGAGATGACCGAGGTCTTCATGATGGCGAAGTCGAAGAGGTTGCCCTTCAGGACGAGGAATCCCGCCCGCTCCCTCAGCGGCTCGCCATAGGGGCGGATGACCTCGCGGTCGCTGGCCGCGCGCCCTTCGAGGTTTTCCGCCATGCTGCGCCCCGTCACGGTCGGACAGTCGCCGTCGAGCTTTCCCGCATCGAGCAGCTCGCGCATGATCGCCGGCACGCCGCCGGCCCGGTGGAAGCGTTCGCCGAGGAAACGGCCGGCCGGCTGCACGTCGGCAAGCAGCGGGATGTCGTAGCCGTGCACCTGCCAGTCCTCGGGTTCCAGCTCCACGCCGGCATGTTTCGCCATCGCCATCAGATGCGGCTGGGCGTTGGTCGAGCCGCCGATGGCCGAGTTGACGCGGATCGCGTTGAGGAAGGCCTTCCGCGTCAGGATCGACGAGGGGCGGATATCCTCCAGCACCAGCTCCACCGCGCGCCGGCCGGTGCGATAGGCCATCTGGCCGCGTTCGCGGTACGCGGCGGGGATGGCCGCGCAGCCGGTCAGCGACATGCCGAGCGCCTCGGCGAGTGCGTTCATCGTCGAGGCGGTGCCCATCGTGTTGCAATGGCCGATGGAGGGTGCCGAGTCCATTGCCGACTGCAGGAATTCCTCCTCGTCGATCGTGCCGGCGGCGAGCTTGCGGCGCGCGCGCCAGATCACCGTGCCGGAGCCGACGAGGTCGCCCTCGTGCCAGCCGTCGAGCATCGGTCCGCCGGAGAGCACGATCGCGGGAATATCGACCGTGGAGGCGGCCATCAGCGCCGAGGGCGTGGTCTTGTCGCAGCCCGTCGTCAGGACGACGCCGTCGAGCGGGTAGCCGTAGAGGATCTCGACGAGGCCGAGATAGGCGAGGTTGCGGTCGAGCGCCGCCGTCGGCCGCTTGCAGTTCTCGAAGATCGGGTGGGTCGGGAATTCGATCGGGATGCCGCCGGCATCGCGGATGCCGTCGCGCACGCGCCGGGCGAGCTCGACATGGTGGCGGTTGCAGGGGGTCAGGTCGCTGCCGCTCTGGGCGATGCCGATCACCGGCTTGCCGGACCGCAGCTCCTCCGGCGTGATGCCGTAGTTCATGAAGCGCTCGAGATAGAGTGCCGCCATGTCGACATGCTCGCGGTTGTCGAACCAGTCCTGAGAGCGCAGCCGCCGTTTGCCCATCTTTTCGTCCGTCATGAAATGAACCTCGCCAAGAATATCGAGGCGCACTCTTCCACCGCCGCCTCGTGCAATCAACCGGCCGGCGATGCAGTGCGTTGCTTTATGCAGCTATCAATATTGCTGACTGGATCGGCCGGGCGGAATGTGTCACAGCCCTTCCATCTCAGTTCCCGGGTTCCCGTCATGACCGACATCACCGCCTCCTCCCCCGCTACGGGCACCGCCCGCCTCGGCGTGCTCCTGATGCTGCTCGGCATGGTGATGTTCTCGCTGAACGACGTGCTCGGCAAATGGCTCGTCGCGACCTATTCCGTCGGCCAGCTCATGCTGATCCGCAGCCTCGCCGCGATGGTGGTGCTCGCGCCGTTCTTCTGGAAGGTCGGCTGGCGCCGGCTAGTGGACGTAGAGCGGCCGAAGCTGCATCTCCTGCGGTCCGGCCTCTTCGCCTTCGAGGCCTCCGGCTTCTACTTCGCCGTCGCCTACATGCCGCTTGCCGACGCCATGACCTACTGGCTCGCCGCGCCGATCTACGTCGCCGCCATGTCGCCGCTTCTGCTCGGCGAAAAGGTGGGCTGGCGGCGCTGGACGGCGATCATCGTCGGCTTCGTCGGCGTGGTGATCGCGCTGGAGCCGTCGAAGGACACGTTCACCCTGCCGGCCCTCATCGCGCTTGCCGGCAGCCTCGCCTTCAGCTTCGCCATGGTGCTCGGCCGCACGCTGCGCGCGGCGCCGGACACGACGCTGGTCTTCTGGCAGGTGGCGGGCGCGGCGATCTTCGCCGGCGTCTGGTGCCTTGCCGACCCGACCGGCTGGGCGCCGGTCAGCGGCGTCGATTTCGGCCTCCTCAGCCTGCTCGGCATCGTGGCGATGAGCGCGCACATGCTGGTCAACCGCTCGCTGAAGCTGGCGGATGCGGCGACCGTCGTGCCGCTGCAATATTCGCTGCTGCTCTGGGCCGTCATCTTCGGCTGGATGTTCTTCGGCGACGCGCCGCGCCCGGCCATGCTGGTCGGCGCCGGCTTCATCGTCGCCTCCGGCCTCTTCATCTTCTTCCGCGAGCAGCATCTGAAGCGCCGCGGCCGCGCCTGAGCGGCCGACCCGTCACAGCGGCAGTTCCGTTGTGTATTTCACGCTCTTCAGCGCGAAATGCGAGGAGGAGTTTGCCACCGCCTCATGCGTCAGGATCGCCTGCATCAGCAATTGTTCGTAATCCCGCACGTCCTTGACCACGACGCGGATCAGGTAATCCCATTCGCCGGACATGGAATAGCATTCCAGCACCTCCTCATGGGTCTGCACGAAACGCTCGAAATCGCGCCGGGCCCCCGGATCGTGCGATTTCATGCGCACCTGGCAGAAGACGTTGAGGCCGCGGCCGATGCGGTCGGGATCGAGCAGCCGCACGGTCGGGCCGAGCACGCCAGCCTCCTCCAGCGCCTTGATGCGCCGCCAGCAGGAGGCGCTGGAAGCGCCCACCTCTTCGGCGAGCGCCGCATGGCTGATGTCGCCCCGCCGCTGCAGCACCTTCAGGATCTTCTTGTCGATGGCGTCAAGCTGAATGGAACTCATCGGAAATCCCATGAATGTGATGGGTATGTTTCATTTCTATCGCAAAAAACCACCTGTTTGAAACGATTTTTCGGCTGAAGCGGCCTATACTTTCCACCATTGTATATCTGCGGGAGGAAACCATGGCGCAGGTCGCACTCAAAACCGTCGTCAGGTCCGCTGCCAGGAATGCGCCGGACGATACCGTCGACTGGAAGCGCGTCGCCTATCTCTTGCATCTGTCGCGCGCGCTGGACGAGATGGAGGAAACCCGTCTCGTGCCGGAAAAGAAGGTGCTCTACCAGTTTTCCGCGCGCGGCCACGACATGGCGCAGATCATGCTCGGCTGCCTGCTGACCGACCGGCATGACGCGACCTGCGGCTATTACCGCTCCCGCCCGCTGCTGCTTTCGCTCGGCGTCGATCCCGCGGATGCGCTCGGTTCCGCCATGGGCCGGGCCGGCGGCTATTCCGACGGGCGCGACATCGGCGTCGTCTTCAACCATCCGAACCGCGACGGCGCCTCCGCCCTGCCGATGTGCGGCGGCGTCGGGGCGCAGTATACGCCGACGGCCGGCTGGGCACAGGCGGTGAAATATTATGCCGAGACGCTGGGCAAGACGGACTACGAACGGAGCATCGCCGTGGTGCTCGGCGGCGACGGCTCGGTCGCCTCGAACGGCTTCTGGTCGGCGCTGACCATCGCCACCACGCAGACCCTGCCGATGCTGTTCTACATCGAGGACAACGGCTACGGCATCTCCGTTCCCTCGACGATCCAGACGCCCGGCGGCAATATCGCGGCCAACCTTTCCGGCTGGCAGAACCTGACGATCTTCGAGGGCGACGGCACCGATCCGGCCGCTGCCGCCCGGCTGACCGCCGCTGCGGTCGAGCATGTGCGCGAGGCGCGCGCGCCGGCGCTGCTGCGCCTTACCGTGCCGCGCCTTCAGGGCCACAGTTTCCAGGATACGCAGGCCTACAAGAGCGAGGCGGTCGTGCGCAGCGAATGGGCGCGGGACCCGCTGCCGCGCCTGAAGGACTATGTCGTGCCGGCCGTGCTCAGCGAGGCGGAATGGGTGGCGGCCGATGCGGATGCAAGAAAGGCGGCGGAAACCGCGCGCATTGCTGCCGAGGCCCGCCCGGCCGCCGTTCCCGAGACGGTGACGCGGCATGTCTTCTTCGAGGGCGAGGTGCAGGTGATGGGCGGGCAGGTGTGCCATGGCTACACGCCGCCGCAAACCACCACGGTGGCGGCATCTGAAGGCCAGCGCATCAACATGGTCACCGCCATCCGCCGCACGCTCGACCACGAGCTTTCGATCAACGAGCGCGTCGTGCTGTTCGGCGAGGATATCGGCCTCAAGGGGGGCGTGCATGCGGTCACGCTCGGCCTCCAGGAAAAGTTCGGCCGCGCGCGGGTGTTCGATACGTCGCTCTCGGAGGAAGGCATTGTCGGCCGGGCGGTGGGCATGGCGCTGGCGGGGCTGATGCCGGTGCCGGAGATCCAGTTCCGCAAATATGCCGAGCCCGCCACCGAGCAGATCAACGATTGCGGCACGATCCGCTGGCGCACCAACAACCGCTTTGCCGCGCCGATGGTGCTGCGCATGCCCGGCGGCTATTTCAAATGCGGCGACCCCTGGCACAGCCAGACGAACGAGGTGGCCTTCGTGCACCAGCCCGGCTGGAAGGTGGCCGTCCCCTCCAATGCCGCCGATGCGGTCGGGCTGCTGCGCACCGGCCTTCGCGGCAACGATCCGGTGATCTTCTTCGAGCACCGCGCCATGCTGGATCATGCCTGGGCGCGGCGGCCCTATCCGGGCGACGATTTCGCGTTGCCCTTCGGCAAGGCGAGTTTCACGCGCCGCGGCGAGGCGATCACGCTTGTCACCTGGGGCGCCATGGTGCATCGCTGCGAGGACGCGGCGGAGGGTGTTTCCGCCGATGTCATCGACCTGCGCACCCTGATGCCTTGGGACAGGGAGGCGGTGCTGTCCTCCGTCCGGCGCACGCGCCGCTGCCTCATCGTGCACGAGGATCTCGGCACCGCCGGCTTCGGCGCGGAGATCGCCGCCGTCGTTGCCGACGAGGCCTTCATGGATCTCGATGCGCCCGTCTCGCGGCTGACGATGCCCGACATTCCGAGCCCGCACAATCCGGTCCTGCTCGACTGGGCGGTGCCCTCGGCGGGGCGGATCCGGGCCAAGATCGATGCCCTGCTGGAGTTCTGAACGATGGCGGGGGTGATGATCGACGTTCTCGCGCCTGTCGAGCAGGAGGGCACCAAGGCGGTCGTGCGCAACTGGCTGAAGGCGGTGGGCGAGAGGGTGGCGCCCGACGATCCGCTCGTGGAGCTCGAAACCGACAAGGTGACGCAGGAGATCCCCGCCCCCGTCGCCGGCATCCTTAGCGAGATCCTGATGCAGGGCGGCGAAAAGGCCGAACCCGGCGCCGTGCTCGGCCGGATCCGGCAGGAAGAGGCTGCAGCCTCCGAGCCCGTTGTCGCTGCCGCCCGGCCGGAACCCAGGAGGATGCCGGCGGCCGCGGCCCATTATTCACCGGCCGTGCGGCGTGCGGCGGAGGAATACGGCATCGACCCCGCGACGGTAGACGGCTCCGGCAAGGGCGGGCGGGTGACGCGGGCCGACATGGATGCCGCGCACGAGGCGGCGCGCGGGGCGCGGCCTTCGCCGGAGCCCGTCACGCCATCCAGGCCGGAGACGACGCCTGTCGAAGGAGGCTCGCGGGCGATCCGGCATTCGCCGATGCGGCTTGCCATCGCCGAGCACATGCAGATGTCCGTCTCCACCACGCCGCATGTCACGGCGGTGTTCGAGGCGGATTTCACCGCCGTCATGCGGCACCGCGAGATGAACCGGCAGGCCTTTGCCGCGTCCGGCGTGCCGCTCTCCTACACGGCCTACATCGTCTCGGCCTGCGTGGCGGCGATGAAGGCGGTGCCGGAGGTCAACAGCCGCTGGTTCGATGACCGCCTTGAGGTGTTCGACGACGTCAATATCGGCATCGGCACGGCGCTCGGCAATGACGGGCTGGTGGTGCCCGTCATCCGCGCGGCGCAGGACCTTTCGCTTTCAGGCATCGCGGCGCGCTTGCAGGACCTCACGGCCCGCGCCCGGGCGAAGACGCTGACGCCGGCCGACATGCGCGGCGGCACCTTCACCATCTCCAACCACGGTGTCTCCGGCTCGCTTCTCGCCACGCCCATCATCATCAACCAGCCGCAATCGGCGATCCTCGGCGTCGGCAAGCTGGAAAAGCGCGTGGTGGTGCGCGAGGTCGACGGCATCGATACGATCCAGATCCGGCCCATGGCCTATGTCTCGCTGACCATCGACCACCGCGCGCTCGACGGCCACCAGACCAATACATGGCTCACCCGCTTCGTCGCGGCGCTGGAAGGCTGGCCGCAATGAATGTTTCCGGCGACTATGACGTGCTGGTGATCGGCGGCGGTCCCGGCGGCTATGCCTGTGCGATCCGCGCTGCGCAACTCGGCCTGAAGGCGGCCTGCGTCGAGGCGCGGCCGACGCTCGGCGGCACCTGCCTCAATGTCGGCTGCATTCCCTCCAAGACGCTGCTGCATGCGACGCATCTGCTGGAGCTCGCCCGCGATGGCCATATGGCCGGCTTCGGCATCGACACCGGGCCGGTCTCCATCGACCTCGCACGGCTGATGGCGCGCAAGGAGGCGACCGTCGCCTCGCTGGCGGGCGGCATCGATTTCCTGTTCCGCAAGAACGGCGTCGCCCGCCTGCCGGGGCGCGCGCGCCTTGCCGGGCCGGGGCGCGTCGATATCGACGGCAGGATGTTCGCCGCGTCGGCGATCGTCATTGCCACGGGCTCGCTGCCGGCGGCGCTGGCCGGCGTGCCGGCGGACAACGAAGCCGGGGTCGTGGTCGATTCGTCCGGCGCGCTGTCCCTCCCCCGCATACCCGAACGGCTCGCCGTCATCGGCGGCGGGGTGATCGGCCTTGAGCTGGGCTCGGTCTGGCGGCGTCTTGGCGCTCAAGTGACGATCGTGGAAGTGGCCGACGGCATCCTGCCCGGCATGGATGCCGATATCCGCGCGACGATGACGCAGCTCCTGGCGCGCCAGGGCATGACGATCCTCGCCTCGACCGCCGTTGCCAGTGCCGATATCCGCGAGGACGGCGCCACCCTGCAGCTGAAGGGGGCGGACGGCAAGGCGTCGGCGCTGGCGGCCGACGTCGTGCTGGTCGCCACGGGGCGGCGGCCGAACACGGGCGATCTCGGGCTGGAGACGGTCGGCATCACCCCGGATGCGGGCGGTTTCATACCGGTCGATGCGTGTGGGCGGACGGGAGCGGACGGGATCCACGCGATCGGCGACGTGACGCGCGGGCCCATGCTGGCCCACCGGGCGGAGGACGAGGGCATCGCCGTTGCCGAGCGGCTCGCCGGCCGGCCCGGCATGGTCAATCCCGCCATCGTCCCGGTGGTCGTCTACACCGATCCGGAGGTGGCTTCCGTCGGCCGGACCGAGCAGATGCTGACGGCGGAGGGGATCGCCTATCACGCCTCGACCTTCCCGATGAGCGCCAACAGCCGGGCGAAGGCGAGCGGCGGCACGGAGGGGTTCGTCAAGCTGCTGGCAGAGGAGGCGAGCGGCGTCGTGCTCGGCGCCCATATGGTCGGGACGATGGCCGGCACGATGATCGCCGAGGTCGCCCAGGCGATGGAGTTCGGCGCGACGGCGGAGGATATCGCCTATACCTGCCACGCCCACCCGACGCACAGCGAGGCGGTCAAGGAGGCCGCCCTCGGCTTTTTCGGAGCGGCCATTCATCGTTGAGCGACGGCGCGGTCCTTGCCGAAAGCGTGCGGCGGCACGGCGAAATTTTCGGGAGGCGATCGCCTTGGTTCGTGATACCGTACGGTCCGCCGACGGGATCGTCGCGTGAAAATCAATCTATACAATCTCTATAGAATGTGATCTTTTTGACCGGTTAAGCCTGTGCGCCCTGAAACGCCAATCCGCGAGGAGCAGACGACATGGGTATGATTTCATCAGCGCTCGACCGTCCGTCGCGAACCGCCGCCGTCATCGGCAGCGAAGACGAGGCGTTGACCGTTGCCGGCACGATTGCCGGCATTTTCGCGAACGGGGATGCGGCGCAGACAGCGCAGGCCCGTCTCGATCTCCTCTCCCGTTCCGGCCTGTTCGGCATCTCCGTGCCGACCGAGCACGGCGGCATCGACGTTTCCAACACCGTGCTCGCGGATGTCTGTGCCGCCGCCGCCGCGCAGTCGACAACGCTGGCCGATATCCTGGCCGCCCATTTCGTGGCGCTGGAGCAGCTGCGCAGCTACGGCACGGACGGCCACCGCTCCGTGGTGTTTTCCGCCGCCCTTGCCGGTGCCCGGCTCTGCCGGGCGACAGCCCGGCGCAACGGGCAGGATGCCGACGCCCTGCCGCTTGCCGCAAGCGGCCTTGCCTGGCGTCTGAGCGGCGAAGCGCTCTGTACGCCCTGCACCCGCCATGCGGACTGGCTGCTCGTGCCGGCGCGTAGCGACGGCGGCCGGATGGCGGGCGTCCTGCTGGCGACGCGCATCGAGGGCCTGCACTATGTCGCCAACAGTTGCGAGCCGGTGGACAGGGCCGCCCCCTCCGCCGAGCACGTTCTCTTCAAGGACGTTGCCGTCGATGCGGACGCGGTGCTGCATCCGCCCGTCGAGGCGGCGGTGCCGCAGTCGCTCGAGCTTCTTCTCGAAGCCGCCCGGCAGCTCGGCGGCGGCCGGCGTGCATTCGAGCGCCGGCTGGCCTCAGACCACGACGATACCCGCGATATCGGGCTGCTGTCCGCCCGTCTCGCCGCCGCGCAGGCCATGATGGCCGAAGCCGGTCGCGCCATCGACGCGGCCCAGATCGGCCTTGCGGACCAGCACCGGACGAACGCCTTCCTCGCCGCCACCGCCGCCCTCGCCGTGGCGCACGAGGCCGCGGGCCATGTGCGCATGGCGGCGGACCGGAACGCGCAGCCGGCAGACTTGCCGCCGTCTCTGGCCGCCGCCCTGCGGGAAAGCGGCAGGCTGCGGCGCCAGGGGCATCCGCATCCGCCGGAGCAGGAAGGCTGAGGCACGTTGCGGAACGGCGTGCGGCGGTTTTGCAGCAGCCCCTCCGTGTGCTCGCGGCTCCCCATGAATCGCGAGACGTCCATCGCCTATGGAGGGAAAGCGCTGCCCCATCCCCTTCTCCCCTGCGAGGAGAAGGTGCCGGCAGGCGGATGAAGGGGGGGCTGAAGGCGCAACCGAACCGTCCGAGCCACCCCCTCATCCGACCCTTCGGGCCACCTTCTCCCCGCGGGGGAGAAGGAAGGAGCGGCAAAGTTGAATTCCATATGCGATTGCCCTCACGGATCGAGGGACGTCGCCCGCGCGATGCGAAAGGCTACCGTTTCGGTATCGTCTGAATGGGCGCCCGATGGCTTGGCACGATCTGGCGGAAGGTTCACCGTCGATGCGAGCGCCGCGAGGAAAAAGTTCCCCGCCCTGCCGCTGCAGCCCGGTCCGGTCGAGGGCGGTGAAAGCGCGCGGTTTATCCGACGCGCTTTTCCAGCTCTTCCTCTTCGATCATCGCGCTGGCACCGGGCACGGCGACGAACTGTTCGAGGGTCATCGTGTCGAGGATGGCGGCGATGGCGTCGCGCACGTCGGTCATGGCGCGGCGGACCTGACAGGCTTCCGGATCGGCGCAGTCCTCGCAGGCTTCATAGGCCGTGCGGCTCGCGCAACGGATCGGCGCCAAGGGACCGTCGAGCACGCGGATGGCGTGGCCGATGCGGATCTCCGACGCGGGATGCGAGAGCGAATAGCCGCCGCCCGGCCCCTTCTTGGAGCGAAGCATGCCGGCATTGCGCAGTTCCAGGAGGATCGTGTCGAGGAACTTCTTCGGAATGTTGTTGCGAAGCGCGATCTCGCTGACGAAAGCGGTTTGGCCAGGCGCCAGCCGGGCCAGGTCCACCAGGGCCTTCAGTCCATATTTTCCCTTTTTCGTCAGCATGTCGGCCTGCTTTCCATCAGCATATGTGCATCACCGGATATGCCCGGCTGCGCGAACGCGCATCGCGTCCCGCTCGGTTTCCGTCCGTCGTCCTCGGGAAGATCGATCGGTTCACCCATGACGGGTGATTCTGGCTCATTCTTGGCACCGAAGTGCGAAAAACATATAAAAACAATGTAATTTATTTATCAGCGTTACGGCAAGGAAATTGGGTATTTTTGCCAAGCGCTTATGCGGTTTTTCCGCCCGGGCGTGCCCATTTGGCACCATTTTTTGCTTCGATGGGCCTTTTCTGCCCGTCCTTCGTTTTGCGGAGCCTTGCGCTGACTTTCGGCGGGCATGCGACTCGTTTCAATCACACTGCCGGAAAACGCAAAACCAATCGCAAAGACGCCGCCAAATTGAGGCGAATATTTCTCTACTAAATTTATTGAATATATAGCCTTGAATCATCGGCCCGCGGCAGATCCCGGGCGACGGATTTTTGAGGAGAGACCCATGAGCACGACCCGCAGAACCCTGCTTGCCGCGACGGCCGCCCTTGCCCTTGCCGCATCCTTCACCACCGCTTTTGCCGAGGAGGTGACGCTGAACATCGGCTACCAGCCGATCGTAGAGCCCTCCCGCGTGCCGCAGGCCGACGGCACCTACGAGAAGGTGACGGGCGCCAAGATCAACTGGCAGAAATTCGACGGCGGCGCCGACGTGATCGCCGCCATCGCGTCGGGCTCGCTGGATATCGGCTATGTCGGCTCCTCGCCGCTGGCCGCCGCCTCCAGCCGCGAGCTGCCGATCGAGACGATCTTCGTCGTCGGCCTCATCAGCGAGGCCGAGGCGCTTGCCGTGAAATCCATCGAGAAGCCGGAGGATCTTGCCGGCAAGAAGATTGCGACGCCTTTCGTCTCCACCGCGCATTACAGCCTGCTGACGGCGCTGAAGCACTGGAAGGTCGATCCCAAGTCGGTGGAAATCCTCAACCTGCGTCCGCCGGAAATCGCGGCCGCCTGGGAGCGCGGCGACATCGACGGCGCCTATGTCTGGGATCCGGTGCTGGCGCAGCTGAAGAAGAGCGGCACGGTGCTCGCCACCTCGGCGGACGTCGCCGAATGGGGCGGCCCGACCTTCGACGCCTGGATCGTCAGCAAGACATTCGCCGAGGCGCATCCGGATGTCGTGACGGCCTTCGTGAAGGTGACGGGCGATGCGACGGCGGCCTATCGCGCCAATCCCGAGGACTGGAACGCCGCCTCGCCGGAAGCCGAGAAGATCGCGCGCCTGACCGGGGCCAAGCAGGACGAGGTGCCGGCGCTCCTCAAGGGCTACATCTTCCCGACGCTGGAAGAGCAGGCCGGCGAGGCGCTGCTCGGCGGCGGCACGGTGAAGGCGGTGGCCGATACGTCGGCCTTCCTGCTGGAGCAGGGCAAGATCCCGGCCGCGCTCTCCGACTACACGCCCTACGTCTCCACCCGCTGGGTGACGGACGCGACGAAGCTCGCCTACTGATCGGGCGAAACAATCCTGCGGCGGAAGGGCCCGGCAGCGTGATCCGCGCTGTCGGGCCATTGCCCGCCAGAGCAATTCCAGCAGAAGTGCGAAGCGGTTTTGCACCCGGAATTGCGGAAAAACAAAAGGTTGGAGTGTTTTCGCGCTTCGGGAAGCGGAACGTTCCAAGTGGCTCCACGCTCCTGGAGGTTTCATGAGCACGCTGACATTCCGCAATGTTTCGCTGCGTTATCCGCCGAGGGCGGGCCGCGCCGGCGCCGGCGAAAAACTGGTCCTCGACGGCATCAACCTGCAGGTCGCCTCGCACGAGCTGGTCGCCGTCATCGGGCGCTCCGGCTCCGGCAAGACGAGCCTGCTCAATCTCGCCGCCGGTTTCCTGGAACCGACCGCCGGCACCATTACCGTGGACGGCGTGCCCGTCGACGGGCCGAGCGCCGACCGCGCGGTCGTCTTCCAGGACGATGCGCTCTATCCCTGGCTCGACGCCAGGGACAATATCGCCCTTCCCTTCAAGCTGAAGGGCGTGCCGCTTGCCGAGCGCCGCGCGCGGGCGGAGCAGCTTCTCGCCCGCGTCGGCCTTGCGGATGCCGGCGACCGGCGCATCTGGGAGCTCTCCGGCGGCATGCGCCAGCGGGTCGGCATTGCGCGGGCGCTGGCCGCCGAACCGCGTTTCCTGTTGCTCGACGAGCCGCTCGGCGCGCTCGACGCCCTCACCCGCACGCGCATGCAGGAGTTCCTGCTGCGCATCAAGGCGGAAAGCGGGGCGGGCGCGCTGCTCATCACGCACAGCATCGAGGAGGCGCTGCTGCTCGGCACGCGCATCGTCGTGCTGTCGCCCAATCCGGGCCGCCTGACCGCCGAGATCGAGGCGGACTTCAATGCCGAAGTGTTGAACGGCGCCTCGGTCGCCGCCGTGAAGGCCTCGCCGATCTTCAAGCGCATGCATGCCGGCCTGACCGGCCTTATCCACGCCTCCGCGGAAGAGGAGATCGCCGCATGACACTTTCGACCGACATCGAGACCCTGCCGCAGGTGGCGGAAAAGGGGGAGGCGGAACGCCCGCTGAAAGCGCGGCCGCTGCCGGTCGCCGTCATCTCGGCCATCACCATCGGCGTGATCATCGCCGCCTGGGGGCTCGCCTCCGCCTATGCCCTCGTCTCGCCGGTCTTCCTGCCCTCGCCGCGCCAGGTCGTGCTCGCCCTCTACAATCTCGTCGTCACGGGCTTCGTCGATGCGACGCTGGCCGAGCATGTCGGCGCCAGCCTCTATCGCATCTTCGGCGCCCTCATCGCCTCCATCCTCATCGGCATTCCTGCCGGCATCGCCATCGGCACAAGCCGTCTCGGCCGCGGCATTCTCGACCCGATCGTGGAATTCCTGCGGCCGCTGCCGCCCCTCGCCTACCTGCCGCTGATCATCATCTGGGTCGGCATCGGCGAAGCCTCGAAGATCACGGTGATCGCGCTTTCCATGCTGCCCTCGATCATCCTGTCGACCTCAGCCGGCGTGCGCGGGGTCTCGAAGGACCATGTCAATGCCGCCCGTTCGCTCGGGGCGAGCCGGCGGCAGGTGCTGCGCGAGGTGGTGCTGCCGAGCGCCGTGCCGTCGATCCTCACCGGCGTGCGCATCGCGCTCGGCGCGGGCTGGACGACGCTGGTGGCGGCCGAACTGGTGGCCGCGACGAGCGGCATCGGCTTCATGATCCAGTCGGCGGCGCAGTTCCTCGTTACCGACATCGTGATCGCCGGCATCGTCGTCATCGCGCTGATCGCCATCCTGCTGGAATATGTCGCCCGGCAGATCGAGCGGCGCCTGGTGCCCTGGGCGGCGCATCGTTGAGGGATCGGGCGAGGCACGAAATCGAGACGGCCGCTTCGTGATTTGGAAGGGGTGCCGCCGGTTTGGTGACATGCATCGCCCCATCCGCCAATCGTCATCCTCGGGCTTGACCCGAGGATCCACGCGTCACGGTACATGTTGAGTTTGTGGCATGGCTCCTCGGGTCAAGCCCGAGGATGACGGAGGAGGACTTGGCCGCCCTCTGGCCTCATCCGCGATGATCGAGACGGGCCGTCAGGCGGTCGCCCAGCCACTGGATGCCGCAGACGAGCACGATCAGCACGGCGACCACAGCCACCATCACCGAGGTCTCGAAGCGCTGGTAGCCGTAGCGGATGGCCAGGTCGCCGAGGCCGCCCGCGCCGATGGCGCCGGCCATGGCGGAGGCGCCGATCAGCGTGACGAGCGTGACGGTGAAGCCCGCGACGATGCCGGGCAGCGCTTCGGGGATCAGCACCTCGCGCACGATGGTCCAGCGGTTGCCGCCCATCGCCCGCACCGCCTCGATCAGGCCGCGATCGACTTCACGCAGGGAAACCTCGGCGATGCGCGCATAGTAGGGCGTCGCGGCGATGGCGAGCGGCACGATGGCCGCCCAGGTGCCGATCGACGTGCCGACGATAAAACGCGTGACCGGAATGAGCGCCACCAGCAGGATGATGAAGGGCACGGAACGGAAACCGTTGATGACGGCGCCCAGCACACGGTTGATCCAGAGGTTTTCCGCAATGCCGCCGCGCGCGGTGGCGACCAGCGCAAGGCCGAGCGGCAGGCCGAAGACGAGCGAGATGACGCCGGAGGCGGCCGTCATGACGACGGTTTCCCACAGCGAGCGGACGAGAAGTTCAAGCATGACCGGCGACATGGCCGAGGACCTCCACCTGCGCGCCGAAGCGCTCTGCCAGGGTTGTGAAACGCGCGGCGGCCTCGGCCGGCACGGCGATGAAGAAACGGCCGACCGCCTGTTCCTGGATATGGTCGACGCCGCCATGGACCAGCCGGTAGCCATCCGGAAGTTCGGCGGAAAGCTGCTGGAAGAGCGGGCCGGTGGCCGCGGGGCCGGCAATGTCGACGCCAAGGATGGCCTCGCCTGTTACGTCCGCGACAAGCTTACGGGTGATATGGGTGGGCAGCTGCGGGCGAATGCCGCTGAGCAGGCTCTTCGTCGTCTGCGCCTGCGGCATCGCGAAGACCTGCCAGACCGGCCCCTCCTCGACGATGCGGCCGGCATCGAGCACCGTCACGCGGTCGGCGATGGAGCGCACCACCTCCATCTCGTGGGTGATGAGCAGGATGGTGAGACCGAGCTTGCGGTTGATGTCCTTCAGCAGCGTGAGGATCGCGCGGGTCGTTTCCGGGTCGAGGGCCGAGGTCGCCTCGTCGGAAAGCAGCAGCGCCGGGCTTGCGGCGAGCGCCCGGGCAATGCCGACGCGCTGCTTCTGGCCGCCGGATAGCTCCGACGGATAGGCCTTCGCCTTGCCCTTGAGGCCGACGAGGTCGATGAGTTCGGCCGCGCGCGCCAGACGCTTCGCCTTCGTCCAGCCCTCGATCTTCAGCGGCAGGGCGACATTCTCCTCGACGGTCTTGGCCGAGAGCAGGTTGAAATGCTGGAAGATCATGCCGATGCGGCGGCGCAGCGGCTGCAGCTCGGCCTCGCCAAGGCCGGTGATCTCGCGGCCTTCGATCGCGATGCTGCCGCTGTCCGGCCGTTCGAGGCCGTTGAGGCAGCGGATGAGCGTCGACTTGCCCGCGCCGCTGCGGCCGATGATGCCGAGGATCTCGCCGCGGCGCACCGTGAGCGAAACGCCGTCCAGCGCCGCGGTCGCGCCGAAGCGGCGGCGCACGTCGGCAAGACGGACGACATCGTCTTCCCGCGCGGCGGCCTCGGCCAGCTGTCTTGTCACATGGGTGTTCATTTGCGGTTCCATTCCGGAAACGGCGAGACAGCCCGCGGCGGCCGGAGGCGCATCGCGAGCTGTCTTGCTGGTTGGATGGCGGCCTTAGTAGGCGCTGATGCCCGTGCCCTTGTAGACCCGGTCGAACTCCGCCTTCACGACATCGTTCTGGTAGGCTTCGACCAGCGGCTTGACCCAGGGCTCGTCCTTCGATTCCTCGCGCACGGCGATGAAGTTGCGGTACGGGTTATCGTCGACCGGCTCCTGCGCGATGCGGTTTTCCGGGGTGAGACCGCTCTTCAGCGCCCAGTCGGTGTTGACGATCGCCGCGTCGAGGTCATCGACCGAGCGACCGACGATGCCGGCATCGAGTTCCTTGATCTCGAGGTTCTTCGGGTTTTCGGCGATGTCGGCGATCGTGGCGAGGATGCCGGTGCCGTCCTTCAGCTTGATCAGGCCTTCGTTCTGGAGAACGCGCAGCGCCCGGCCCTCGTTGGACGGGTCGTTCGGCACGCCGATGGCGGCGCCGTCCGGAAGGTCGGCGACCTTGGCGTGCTTCTTGGAGTAGAGGCCGATCGGCCAGACGGCCGTGTAGCCGACCGGAACGATCTTGTAGCCGTGCTGCTGGACCTGGTTTTCCAGATAGGGAAGATGCTGGAAGGCGTTGGCATCGATCTCGCCGCGGGCAAGCGCCTCGTTCGGCTGGGTATAGTCGTTGAAGACGACCGCCTCGATGGTGAGGCCCTTCTTGGCGGCTTCCGCGATCACGACGCGCCAGACATCCTCGTCCTCGCCGGAGATGATGCCGACCTTCAGCTCCTTCTTGTCCTCGGCAAGGCCGGGTGCGGGAAGCGAGAAGGTGGAGACGGCGGCGGCTGCCACCGCAAGGGCCGCAAGGGCGGCGCGGCGGGTGAAGAGAGTGCTTGCGAGAAGTTTCTTGTTGGTTTTCGACATGCTGGCCTGCTTTCGCGATTGGGAGGATCGGCTGCGAAACATCGCTGTTTCTGCCCGTAAAATCGCAAATGCCGCTTTTGTGGACAACGAATGGCGGTTTGTTGGGCAGGCGGAAACGGAAATTTTCGCTCCGGGAAATCGAGGCGAGGCGGAAAATATTTTCTACTGAAATTGTGAACTATGCCGGATGCCCAACGCAGCCTAGAAGGTCGGCGGCGTGTTGATCCAGATCAGCACGGTTTCGCCGTCGTGGCGGTTGCGCCAGGCGTGGCGGCGGCAGCTTTCGAAATAGAGGCTGTCACCGGGACCTAGATCGTGGAATTCGTGGCCGTCGAGGACCATTTCGATGCGGCCGGAGAGGACGTGGACGAATTCCTCGCCCTCATGCTTGTAGGCGCCGTCGGAGGAGGCGCCGGGCGCGAGCACGAAGCGGTGGCAGTCCATCATGTTGCGCCCGTCGGCCAGCACCTGGATGGTGACGCCGGGAGAGGTCTCGGGCCAGAACTTCCACTCCCCTGCCCGCACGACCGAACGGTTTTCCTGTTCCTCCTCGCCGGAAAGTTTCGAGACGGTCGTGCCGTAATAGTCGGCAAGGTCGTGCAGCACGCGAAAGGTCACGCCCTGCGAGGTGCGCTCGAAGGTGGAGAGCACCGACGTCGCGACGCCGATATCGCCCGCCACCTGGTCGAGCGTCTTGCCGGCGGCATGGCGCAGGCTCCGCAGCTTGCGCCCGACGCCCTGGTGCGCCTCGCCCTCGGAGGACGGAGTATCGTTGGCGGGTTCCTCTGCCTCGAGCGCCTCGCGGATGGCGGCCGGGTTGAGGCCGCGCTCGGTCCTGTACCAGGCAATGCGCTTCAGCCGCGCGACGTCGTCGGCGCTGTACTGGCGATGGCCGGTTTCGGAGCGCCCCGGAACGACGAGGCCCTGCGTTTCCCAAAGCCTGAGCGTGGAGGCCGAAACGCCGGCAAGCCGCGCGGCCTCCGCCACCTTGTAGTGCACCGGTTCTTGCGAACCCATCGCGCCAATCCCTGATTCTGTGTAGTGTTCTCTATAGCATTCCGACGACGGTGGCCGGCTCGAAAAACCGTCGCGTCGCCGCCGTAAAATGCCCGTTGCATTCTTGCAGAAAAAATGTAGGAATTCCACTTGAGACTTGCAGAAAAAATGCAAGTTAATGCGGTTCCGGCAAAGTGCGAGCGTCCGGAACTGCGTGAAAGCTCCATTATCAGAAGCCTCCAGATTCAGGATAGCGCCATGACCGCAACGCCCCTCACAGACCGCAAGAACGCCGCCATCTCGCGCGGCGTCGGCATGACCACGCAGATCTACGCCGACCGTGCGGAGAATGCGGAGATCTGGGACAAGGAAGGCAATCGCTATATCGACTTTGCCGCCGGCATCGCCGTCGTCAACACCGGCCACCGCCATCCGCGCGTCATCGAGGCCGTCAAGAACCAGCTCGACCGTTTCACCCACACCTGCCACCAGGTCGTGCCCTACGAGAACTATGTCGAGCTCGCCGAGCGCCTGAACGCCATCACCCCCGGCAACTTCGCCAAGAAGACGATCTTCGTCACGACCGGCGCGGAAGCTGTCGAGAACGCCGTGAAGATCGCCCGCGCCGCCACCGGCCGGCAGGCCGTCATCGCCTTTTCCGGCGGCTTCCACGGACGCACCTTCATGGGCATGGCGCTGACCGGCAAGGTCGTGCCCTACAAGGTCGGCTTCGGCGCCATGCCGGGCGACGTCTTCCATGCGCCCTTCCCGGTCGAGATGCACGGCACGACCGTCGAGCAGTCGCTCGGCGTGCTGAAGAAGCTCTTTGCCGCCGATGTCGATCCGAACCGCGTCGCGGCGATCATCGTCGAGCCGGTGCAGGGCGAAGGCGGCTTCTATCCGGTTCCCGTCAATTTCATGAAGGCGCTGCGCGAGATCTGCGACCAGCACGGCATCCTGCTCATCGCCGATGAGGTGCAGACCGGCTTTGCCCGCACCGGCAAGCTGTTCGCCATGGAGCACTACGGCATCGCGGCCGACATCATGACCATGGCCAAGGGCCTCGGCGGCGGCTTCCCGATCGCGGCCGTCACCGGCCGCGCGGAGATCATGGACGCGCCCGGCCCGGGCGGCCTCGGCGGCACCTATGCCGGCAGCCCGATCGGCGTTGCGGCGGCTCATGCCGTTCTCGACGTCATCAAGGACGAGGACCTCTGCAACCGCGCCGAAAACCTCGGTGCCCGCCTCAAGCAGCGCCTCGCCTCGCTGCAGGACAAGGTTCCCGAGATCGTCGACATCCGCGGCCCGGGCTTCATGAACGCCGTCGAGTTCAACGACGTTTCGACGAAGCAGCCGAGCGCCGAGTTCGCCAACAAGGTACGCCTGAAGGCCCTCGAAAAAGGCCTGATCCTCTTGACCTGCGGCGTGCACGGCAATGTCATCCGCTTCCTCGCGCCGATCACCATCCAGGACGAGGTGTTCGCCGAAGCGCTCGACATTCTCGAAAGCGCGATGATCGAAGCCCGCGCCGCCTGACCGGCGTCGCGCAACACCGATACACATCCTCCCAAGGCGACACCCGGAGCTCAGCTCCGGGTGAACGGCCTTCCATGTCCGAAAGGAAGGACACCATGGCTTTCTACGATGCGCTCACCCGGCACCTGAAGTCGACCGAATTCCTGCGCGATGCCGGCTATGTCAACGGCAACTGGATCGGCGGCAACGGCGCCGCGACCTTCGACGTCTTCAACCCGGCCACCGGCGAGAAACTCGCGACGCTGCCGGAAATGGGCGCCGGCGAAACGGCCGCGGCCATCGACGCCGCCCATGCGGCGCAGCAGGCCTGGGCCGCCCGCCCGGCCAAGGACCGCAGCACCCTCCTGCGCAAGTGGAACGACCTGATCGTCGCGAACGCGGACGAGCTGGCCGCGATCCTCACCGCCGAAATGGGCAAGCCGCTGCCGGAAGCCAAGGGCGAAATCCTCTACGCCGCCTCCTATGTCGAATGGTATGCGGAAGAGGCTAAGCGCATCAACGGCGAGACGATCCCCGCCCCGTCGATCGACAAGCGCATGCTGGTCATCAAGCAGCCGGTCGGCGTCGTCGGCACGATCACGCCGTGGAACTTCCCGGCCGCGATGATCGCCCGCAAGGTGGCGCCGGCGCTCGCCGTCGGCTGCACGGTGGTCTCCAAGCCGGCCGAGCAGACGCCGCTTTCCGCCATCGCCCTTGCCGTGCTCGCCGAAAAGGCCGGCCTTCCCGCAGGCGTCTTCAACATCATCCTCGGCACGGACGGCCCGGCGATCGGCAAGGAGCTCTGCTACAATCCGAAGGTCCGGAAAATCTCCTTCACGGGCTCGACGGAGGTCGGCCGCATCCTGATGCGCCAGTGCTCCGACCAGATCAAGAAGGTGAGCCTGGAACTCGGCGGCAATGCGCCCTTCATCGTCTTCGACGACGCGAATATCGACGCGGCCGTGGAAGGGGCCATGGCCTCGAAATATCGCAATGCGGGCCAGACCTGCGTGTGCGCCAACCGTCTCTATGTGCAGTCGAACGTCTATGACGTCTTTGCCGAGAAGCTGGCGAAGAAGGTCGCCGAGCTTTCGGTCGGCGACGGCTTCGACAAGGGCACGACCATCGGCCCGCTGATCGAGGAAGCCGCGATCGACAAGGTCGAGGCGCACATCGCCGATGCCGTCTCCAAGGGCGCCTCGGTGGTGGCCGGCGGCAAGCGCGTCGAGGGCAAGGGCACATTCTTCCAGCCGACCGTGCTGAAGAACGTCGCCCGCGGCATGACGGTCGCCCGCGAGGAGACCTTCGGTCCGGTCGCCCCGCTCTTCCGCTTCGATACCGTCGAGGACGTGATCGAGCAGGCGAACGACACCGAATTCGGCCTTGCCGCCTACTTCTTCGCCGGTGACCTCAAGAAGGTCTGGAAGGTGGCGGAAGCGCTGGAATACGGCATGGTCGGCGTCAATACCGGCCTCATCTCCTCCGAGGCCGCGCCCTTCGGCGGCATCAAGCAGTCCGGTCTCGGCCGCGAGGGCTCCGCCCATGGCGCCGACGATTATCTCGAACTGAAATATGTCTGCATGGGCGACGTCGCCTGATGACACCGGATCGCCCCGCGTCAGCGGGGCGGTCCTCATGCGGTCTCGATATCCGTCTGCGGAAAGTCGTCGCCCTTGTAGAGCAGCGGGACGTCGAACTGTCTTGCGCAGGCATAGGCAAAGCAGTCGCCGAAGTTGAGGCTTGCGGGATGGCGGCCCTTGCCGAAACGTTGATGGACGATGACCGCCAGATCCCCCACGCGTCGATCGATTGGCTCGACCGCGATGGAAAGCAGCGTGAGGAAATCTGTGACGAGCTGAAGCGCGTCGGTCGGCGCTATCTGACGTTCACGGGCCAGCGCGAGGGACGTCTCCCAAACCGCCATGGGTGATGTGTACCGGATGTCTGCCTGTTGAAGCCGCGCCAGAAGTGCATCGGCACCCTCTTCTGAAGCCAGGATCGCAACGAGCGCCGACGCATCGACGAACATCAATTGTCCTCATAGAGACTGTCGATGAAGGCCTTGTCCGCGGGCGGCCCTTTCTTGGGATATTTCGCATCCAGGTCGCGAACGAAGGCCTTGGCCTTCTCGACCAGCGTCGGCTCGCTTTCCGCGCGCTGCAATTCATGCACCAGCGCCTGCCGCACCGCCTCGGTCTTGCTGACCTTGCGCAGCGTGGACAGCCGTTCGGCAAGCCGGACGACCTCCTGGTCCTTGACATAGAGCGGCATGGTATATCCTTCCTCGTTCGAAGGTATATATACCACGCCGGCACCTTGCCTGAAAGATCAGGCCGGCTTCACCGCGTCAGGATGCGCGGCCTGGAAGGCCGGGAGGGCGCGGCAGGTTTCGGCGATGCGCCGCACCCGTTCGAGACCCGACAGGTCGACGCCCCAGCGCTCGGCATTGTAGACCTGCGGGACGAGGCAGAAATCCGCCATGGTGAGCGTGTCGCCATGGCAGAAGGCGCCGGTTGCCGGGGCGTCGAGGAGTTTCTCGACAGCGAGAAGACCCTCGCCGATGAATTTCTTCATCCAGTCGACGCGGGTCTCCTCCCCTCCCCCCGTGAGCGTCATGACATGGCCGATGACACCCGTGTTGCAGACGGCGTGGATTTCCATGGCGATGGCATAGGAGAGCGTGCGCACCCGCTGCCGGCCGAGCGGATCGGCGGGCAGGAAACGCGCCTCGGGGCGCGTTTCGGCGAGGTATTCGATGATCGCCAGCGACTGCGTCAGCGTGTGCCCGTCGATCGACAGCGCCGGCACGAGGCCCTGCGGGTTGCGGGCGCGGTGCTCCGGCGACCGTTGCTGTCCGGCCAGAAGGTCGATGGACTTGCGCCGATAGGCAAGACCGAGGCTTTCCAGCGCGATGCGCACGCGATAGCTGGCGGAGGACCGCCAGTAGTCGTAGAGGATGATCTCGTCCTGCACCGGCTCAGTCCTTCTCGTACCGTTCGACGGTCTGCTCGATCGCGCCGAAGATCGAATGGCCCGCCTTGTCCTTCATCTCGATGCGCACGGTGTCGCCGAACTTCATGAAGGGGGTCTTGGGCGCGCCGGACGTGATCGTCTCGATGGTGCGGATTTCGGCGATGCAGGAATAGCCCGCCCCGCCTTCGGCGACCGGCTTGCCGGGGCCGCCGTCGAGCTTGTTGGAAACGGTGCCGGAACCGATGATCGAGCCGGCGACGAGCGGCCGGGTCCTGGCGGCATGGGCAACGAGCTCGGCGAAATCGAAGGTCATGTCGACGCCGGCATCGGCCCTGCCGAAAGGCTTGCCGTTCAGCGAGACGAGGAGCGGCAGGTGCAGCCGGCCGCCGTCCCAGGCCTCGCCCAGTTCGTCGGGCGTGACCGCGACCGGCGAGAAGGCCGAGGAGGGTTTGGACTGGAAGAAGCCGAATCCCTTGGCGAGCTCGCCCGGGATGAGGCCGCGCAGCGAGACGTCGTTGACGAGCATGACGAGCTTGATCGCCTGCCGCGCCTCCTCGACGCTCGCTCCCATCGGCACGTCGTCAACGATGACGGCGATCTCGCCCTCCATGTCGATGCCGAAGGCTTCGTCCGCCGCAAGGATCGGGTCCCGCGGTCCGAGGAAGCTGTCGGAGCCGCCCTGGTACATCAGCGGATCGGTCCAGAAGCTTTCCGGCATCTCGGCATTGCGCGCCTTGCGCACCAGTTCGACATGGTTGACATAGGCCGAGCCGTCCGCCCACTGGTAGGCGCGCGGCAGCGGCGAGGCGGCGTCGTGCTCGTGGAAGCGGGCGGTCGGCTGCGAGCCGGTCTCAAGCCCCTCGGCGACCCTTTCCAGCCGCGGCGCGACGTGTTCCCAGTCATCCAGCGCATCCTGCAGGGTGCGGGCGATGTGCCCCACTTCCGAGCAGCGCGTCAGGTCGCGCGAGACGACGACCAGACGGCCGTCGCGGGTGGAATTTTTCAGTGTCGCAAGCTTCATGCGTCCTACTCCCGATCTTGTTTCCGGCCGTGCGATCGTGTCATCTACCGGCCGCCTGTCTCCACCCTCGTGCGCCGGTCGTGCCGGCGCATCGCATTTCCGAGGAAATCCCGTCTTGAACCGTACGGTGCTGAATTCCCTGCTGCTGGCCGCCGGCTTCATCGGCGCGACGGCCATCATCCTTTATACGATGGGTCAGCCGCTCATCTGCAAGTGCGGATATGTCAAACTCTGGCATGGCGTGGTGATTTCTTCGGAAAACTCGCAGCATCTGTCCGACTGGTACACGCCGAGCCATATTATCCACGGCATCCTGTTCTTCGGCCTCTTCACGCTGATCCTGAGGAAGGCGAGCCTCAACCTCCGGCTTGCCCTTTCGCTGGTGCTGGAATGCGCCTGGGAGATTCTCGAAAACACCGACATGATCATCAATCGCTATCGCGAATCGACGATCTCGCTCGACTATTTCGGCGACAGCGTGATCAATTCGAGCGCGGACATCCTCGCCATGGTGGTCGGCTTCTTCCTCGCCGCGCGCCTGCCCGTCTGGGCCAGCGTCGCGATCATCATCGTCTTCGAGGCGACAACCACCTGGCTCATCCGCGATGGCCTGGCGCTCAACATCCTGATGCTCGTCTGGCCGCTGGAGGCGGTGAAGGCCTGGCAGGGCGGGTGACGTCATTTGATGCCAGGCGTGCCGTCGAACCTGCGCTCCAGCCCATCCCAGCATTCGAGATAGTTGTCCTGCAGGGTCTCCAGCTCGGCCGCGAATCTCGTGAGCTGCTGGGGAAAGCGCGTCTCGAACATGAAGGCCATGGTGTGGTCGAGCTTCACGGGCTTCAGCTCGCTGTTCGAGGCCTTTTCGAAGCCCGTCGCATCCGGCCCGTGCGGCAGCATCATGTTGTGCAGGCTCATGCCGCCGGGCACGAAGCCCTCTTCCTTGGCGTCGTATTGACCATGGATCAACCCCATGAATTCGCTCATGATATTGCGGTGATACCACGGCGGGCGGAAGGTGTGTTCGGCCACCATCCAGCGCGGCGGGAAGATGACGAAATCGATGTTCGCCGTGCCGGCCTCCTCGGTCGGGGCCGTCAGCACGGTGAAGATCGACGGGTCGGGATGGTCGAAGAGGATCGCGCCGACCGGCGAATAGGTCCTGAGGTCGTATTTGAACGGCGTGTAGTTGCCGTGCCAGGCGACGACGTCGAGCGGGGAATGGCCGATCTCGGTGACATAGAACTTGCCGCACCATTTGACGTTGACCCGGCAGGGCGTCTCCTTGTCCTCGTAGGCGGCGACGGGCGTCTTGAAGTCGCGCGGGTTGGCAAGGCAGTTGGCGCCGATCGGCCCGCGGTCCGGCAGGGTGAATTTCGCGCCGTAGTTCTCGCAGACATAGCCGCGCCAGATGTCGCCCTCGCCGATGCGCGAGACCTTGAACATCATGCCGCGCGGGATGAGGCAGATCTCCAGCGGCTCGACATCCATGATGCCCATCTCGGTGAAGATGCGGACGGCGCCGAGCTGCGGCACGACCAGGAGCTCGCCGTCGGCATTGAAGAAGTAGTCGTCCACCATGTCGGCATTGAACGTATAGGCATGCGCGGCCATGCCGACCTGGGTCAGCACGTCGCCGGCCGTCGTCATGGTGCGGATCCCCTCAAGGAAGTTCTGCGTCTCGGCCGGTGCCGGCAGCGGATTCCAGCGCAGCTGGCCGAGCGGCAGGGAATGGTCGTCTAGGCAGGGCGCCGTCTTCCAGTGCGGGTAGCTGGCATTGGAGAAGCGACGGGTGTGGCGCACGCTCGGGCGGATGCGGTAGAGCCAGGAGCGTTCGTTGGTGCCGCGCGGGGCGGTGAAGGGCGAGCCGGAAAGCTGCTCGGCATAAAGGCCGTATTCGCATTTCTGGGGGCTGTTCTGGCCCTGCGGCAGGGCACCGGGGAGCGCTTCCGTCTCGAAGTCGTTGCCGAAGCCCGGCATGTATTTCAGGCTGTTGGCGGCGTGATCCGGCATGGCTAATCCTCCTCCTGCAAGGCGCTTGTCCTCAAGTGGTTGCAGATGTAACTGTCCATTTTGTAACCATCAAGGCATGCCATGGACTTCAAGCTCGAAACATTCCTGCCCTACCGGCTCAACCTCGCGGCCGAGCTGGTCAGCCAGCGCTTTGCCGCGCAATACCGCGCGCGCTATCGCATGACGCGGCCGGAATGGCGGGCGCTCGCCGCGCTCGGCTCCTACGGGCGCATGACGGCGACGGAGATCGGCGCCAATTCCAGCATGCACAAGACGAAGGTGTCGCGGGCCGTACGGGCGCTGGAGGAAAAGCGCTGGCTGAAGCGCAGCGAGGACCTGGACGACCGCCGGATCGAGCATCTGGAGCTGACGCCGGCGGGACGGCGCATCTATGGCGAGATGGTCGTGCTGGCGCACGACTACGAGCGGGACCTTGTCGGGCTTCTGGGAGCCGGCGGCCTGCGGCAACTGGAGGCGGGCCTTGCGGCCATCGAGGCGAAGCTGGCGGTACCGGCACGCCGCCGCGCGCCAAAGGACTGACGATCCATCAATCCCGTGAAACGATCGGGCAGGATCGATTCATATCTTTCGTTGGACGAGGATTCGCGGCTTCGGCAGACTCCTTCCATGCCGAAGATACCCCCTGCCCTGCTGCCCACCTATCGTTTTCGCCGCATCGATGCAGCGCGCAACATGGCACGCTTCTACATGCTGTCGCTGGAGCCGACGCTTTTCGGGGAAGTCGCGGTGCTGTGTCATTGGGGGCGCATCGGCAGCCGCGGCCGGCAGGCGCTGAGCCTCTATCCCACCCTGGTGGAGGCGGAGACGATGCTTGCCCGGCAGGTCGCGCTTCGGCGCAAGCGGGGCTACGTCGAGGCGTAACCGGCACGGTTCGGCAAAGCAGCACGCAAAAGAATGAACTTTCTTGGGTTTTCCCCAGCCGAATCGAGTGACGCCGATAGCCGGCAAATGGTCAATAGGGTAAAGTCCGGTTTATGTGGTGCCAGCCCCGTCCCGCGGCTGGCGCGTTAACCCTTTTTGCCTTGCCCTCGAATCAGAATCGCGTCTAAATGCGTTTTAAACCTGCAAATGGGTTTGAAATCGCATTTTGAGATTCTCGATATGAATATGGCCGCAACGTTCGGACGGGCAATTTCCGAGGTCGATCAACTGATCATCGGACAGGCGCACGAACTGTCAGACAAGCTGAAGCAGCACCGGCTGGAGATGTTTCCTCCCGTCGCACAGAAGAGCCTGCGCCAGTTCCAGCTGAGCGAGGCCGCCCGGTTCCTGGGCGTCACCAGCGGCTACCTGCGCAATCTCTCGCTGGAATCCAAGGGGCCTTTGCCGCAGGTCACGCCCTCCGGCCGCCGGTCCTATTCGGCCGAGCAGTTGCAGGAGATGCGCGAATATCTGGAGCAGAACGGGCGCGGCGGCCAGCGTTACGTGCCGCGCCGGCGCGGCGGCGAGCACCTTCAGGTCATCGCCGTCGTCAACTTCAAGGGCGGCTCCGGCAAGACGACGACGACGGCGCACCTTGCCCAGCATCTCGCGCTCACCGGGCACCGGGTCCTCGCGGTCGATCTCGACCCGCAGGCGAGCCTTTCTGCGGTGCACGGCTTCCAGCCGGAATTCGACGTCAACGAGAACGAGACGCTCTATGGCGCCATCCGCTACGACGACCAGCGGCGGCCGCTGAAGGAGATCATCCGCAAGACGAACTTCCCGGGGCTCGACATCGTGCCGGGCAATCTCGAGCTCATGGAGTTCGAGCACGATACGCCGCGTGTCCTGGCGCAGGGTGACCGGAGCGACTACGGCCGCATCTTCTTCGCGCGGCTCGACGAGGCGTTGTCGTCCGTGGCCGACGACTATGACGTGGTGGTGATCGACTGCCCGCCGCAGCTCGGCTTCCTGACGATGAGCGCGATCTGCGGCGCGACGGCGGTCCTGATCACGGTGCACCCGCAGATGCTGGACGTCATGTCCATGTGCCAGTTCCTGCAGATGCTGGGCGAGGTACTGAACACGCTGAAGAGCGCGGGCGGCAACATGAACCTCGACTGGCTGCGCTACCTCGTCACCCGCTATGACCCGGCCGACGGGCCGCAGACCCAGATGGTCGCCTTCATGCGCTCGCTGTTCAAGCAGCATGTCCTGACCAATCCGATGGTGCGAAGCGTCGCCATCGCCGATGCGGCGCTGACCAACCAGACGCTCTACGAGGTCGACCGGAGCCAGTTCACGCGTGCCACCTATGACCGAGCGCTCGAATCCCTGGAGGCGGTCAATGCGGAGATCGTCGAACTGATCCACAAGGCATGGGGGCGTTGACCATGGCGCGCAAGAACGTTCTTTCCAACCTGATGTCGCCGGCCTCGGAAAAGTTGACGCCGGTAAACCCCGTCAATGACGAGCCGCGCCAGCACGTGACCTACAAGGGCATCGGCGCGCTCGGCGCCGTCACGCGCAGCATCGATGCGCTGGCCGCCAAGGCGGATGCGGCGAAGGAAATCGAGGCGAAGCTGACGGCCGGCGAGGTCGTCATCGAGCTCGAGCCGGACCAGATCGAGGAATCCTTCATCTCCGACCGTCTCGTTCATTCGGACGAGCAGTTCCGCGAACTGGTCGAGGCGATGCGCGTGCGCGGGCAGGATTCGCCGATCCTCGTGCGTCCGCACCCGACGAAGAGCGGCATCTACCAGATCGCCTTCGGCCACCGCCGCGCCAAGGCCGCCCGCCTGCTCGGGCGGCCCGTCCGCGCTGTCGTCAAGGCACTCACCGACCGCGACCATGTCATCGCGCAGGGCCAGGAAAACAGTGCGCGCGCCGATCTTTCCTTCCTCGAACGGGCGACCTTTGCCGGCGAACTGGAGGCGCGCGGCTTCGACCGCGAGACGATCATGGCGGCGCTGAGCGCCGACAAGACGACCGTGTCCAAGATGCTCTCGGTGGTGAACCGCATTCCCAAGGCGGTGCGGGCCGGCATCGGCCCGGCGCTCGCCATCGGCCGCGACCGCTGGCACGAACTGGCAACCCGCTTCGACGCGCCCGAAAACGAGGACAAGGCGGTGGAATTCCTGGCACGCGAGCGGGTGAAGACCCGGGCGCCGGAGGATCGCTTCAACCTCGTCAGCAGCCATCTTGCCCGCAAGGAGGCGCCGGAGGCCGTTGCCAGGCCTGCGCCGGCCGAGTGGGTGCGCAAGGATGGCCCCGTGCGCGCCAGCATCAAGACCACCGGCCGCCAGTACACGATTGCGCTGAAATCCGCGGACGCCGCGGCATTCGGCGCCTACATAACCCAGAACCTGGACCGTCTCTACGAGGCGTTCCGGACGGAAAATGCACAGAAATCAGGAGATTGATCCGCAAAAGAAAAAGGCCCCCTCAACGTTACCGTCGCGGAAGCCCTTCTCATCGTTTAGCAGCCTGAGAATCGCACTTCCCCGAATCACAGTCAAGCCTTTTTGGCGCCGGTTCCGGTGATGGGGTCTCTTTTGCCTGTTGAAAGGTGAAGAGACATGGAGACGGACGGCATAACGACGCCCTTCGGGCGGCGGGCGATGACGCTTGGCATGCTCGCAAGCCAGGCGATCGCAAAGACAGTCCCGCCGGATGCGAGCGTGGACAAGTGGAAACTGTACCGCTGGCTTTGCGAAGCGCGGCCGAAGCTGGGCATCAGCGACCGGGCGCTTTCGGTGCTGAATGCGCTGATGAGCTTCTACCCGAAGGCCGATCTCCTCGGCAGCGACGGGCTGGTGGTGTTTCCCTCCAACGCCCAGCTCTCGCTGCGCACGCATGGCATGGCGGAGACGACGCTGCGCCGGCATCTCGCCGCGCTCGTGGAAAGCGGCCTCCTCACGCGACGCGACAGCCCGAACGGCAAGCGCTACGTGCGGCGCGACCAGCAGGGGTCGATCGACGAGGCCTTCGGCTTTTCGCTGGCCCCGCTGCTCGCCCGTGCCGAGGAAATCGAGCAGCTTGCCGCCGAGGTGGTCGCCGACCGCCTGTTGCTGCAACGGCTGCGCGAACGCGTGACGCTCATGCGCCGAGACATTGCCAAGCTGATCGAGACTGCGCTGGAAGACAGCCTTCCAGGCGACTGGATGCGGTATGAGACGGATTTCCGCGTGCTTGTCACCGCCCTGCCGCGCGTGCCGACGCCGGAAAATCTGACACCGGCCCTTTCTTCCCTCGAAGCGCTGCGTGCGGAAATCGTCAAGCATCTGGAACAACAGATTATTCTGCAAAAACCGGCGGGCAATGCCGGCCAAACTGAGCGGCACAAACAGAATTCAAAACCCGACTCATCTTCTGACTTTGAACCTAGCTTCGAAACGAAGCAGGGTCGCGATGGCGAGACCAGACGGGAAGAGCTGGCTGGGGACGACGGCAGTGGGGATGAAAAGAGGAACGGGCGCTATTCGCAATGGCCCGTGGACCTGCCGACCCCGGCAAAAGGGGTTCATCCACAGCCGGCGAATATTTCGGATGCGCTCAAACCCTATCCGCTGGGCCTTGTGCTGCAAGCCTGCCCGGAAATCGTGGCTTTCGGCCCGGGCGGCGCGATTTCAAGCTGGCGCGATCTGATGACGGCGGCCGTGGTGGTGCGCTCGATGCTGGCGGTCAGCGCCTCGGCCTATGAGAATGCCTGCGCGATCCTCGGGCCGGAGAATGCGGCGACGGTCATCGCCTGCATTCTCGAGCGGGCCGGGCATATCAACTCGGCGGGCGGTTATCTGCGCGACCTCACCCGCCGGGCGGAACGCGGCGAGTTTTCGCTCGGGCCGATGCTGATGGCGCTCGTCCGGGCAAATGAGAAACCGGCGCGGCAGGTGGGGTGACGATGTCATGGCGGCACAGGAAATTCACTTTGGAAACCGGGCATTAACCATGGCCTCCCTAATCATGGGGGAAAGACAAGGAAGCCCGAATCAATGCCCCCAGTTGCCGCGATCCAGCCGCGCCGCCGTTCCGTTGCCAACGAGAATGGACCGGTCGTCCCGTTTCCTGCCGAACGCCGTACGGCGCATGTTCGCCGCTGCGCCGGAGAACTGGACGGCCTGCATGGCGAGGAGGCACGGCTCTATTGGCTGAAGGTATGCCGTGAACTTGCGGTCGAACTGCAGAAGCTCGGATCGAGCGAAAACCAGGCCCGGGCCGCCGTCTTCGCCTTCCAGGACGAGGTGCAGCAGGAACTCATGCGCCTGCACCAGGCCGACGAGGCCTGATTTCAGATAAGCCCGGAAGCCGTTCCGGCAAGGCCGAGCGAGAAGACGCCGAGGCAGACCGCCGCAACGCGGTAGACCAGCTGCGGCGAGAGGACCGGCGCGCGGCCGATAAGACTGCCGAGAACGAGGAAGCTCGTGCCGGCGCCGGCAACCAGGAGGCTGAACAGCCCGATGGCCGGCGCGATCTGCGCGAGCGTACCATGCGGCATGATGACGAGACCGATGATCGGCGCCTTCGGATTGAGAACCGTCGTCAGGAAAACCTGGCCGACCGTCACCGGTGACGACGTGTTGCTGTTCTCCTGAACAGCCGAAACGCGCCAAAGCCGGACGGCGAGGAACAGCACCCACAAAGCGGCCGCAAGGCGGAGAGCATTGGCAAGAGCCGGCCTTCCCTCCAGGAGCGAAGCGGCAATGGTCGCCAGCGGCACGACGACCACGAGATAGCCCGCAAGCTCCCCGACGAGCAGCGGAAGGCTTGACCGGAACCCCCGGGCGGCGGCGCCGACCGTCAGCAATGTATTGGTCGGCCCGGGCGTGAGCAGGAGCGCGAGAATGGCGAAGACGAAAAAGCTGTCCGGCATGAGAATCCCACGGGCAGGAATGGTCTGGTCGGTTCCACCCTAGGGTCTTCCTGCACCGCGGCCTTGATCTCCGTCAAGAGCGGGGCATCTTTCCCGGCGGACGAAGTCCGGGTAAGGATCGTCCCTCAACCATGTGAGGGAGAGGACGATGACGGAGACGATCGCGGACGACATTCGCCGGCTGGAGGAGCAGGAACGTCTTCTTCGGTTCAGCCGGTTCAGCCCGGACGACGCCTGGGCGCTCGGCAACCGGCTGCGCGAAACGGCGCTTGCGCGCGGCGCCGGCATCGCTATCGACATTTCCCTGCGTGACCGGGCGCTGTTCCATTGCGCCCTCCCCGGCACCTCGACAGATAACGCCGAGTGGATCCGTCGCAAGCGCAACACCGTGCTGCGGCTCTGGCATTCCTCCTATCTCGTCGGCCGGCGGCTGGCCCTGTCCGGACGGGACCAGGGGGATGCGCACAATCTTTCCCTCGCCGACTTCGCGGTGCATGGCGGCGGCTTTCCGATCTTCGTCGCCGATCTCGGCTGCGTCGGCGCGGTCACCGTCTCCGGCGTGCCGCAGCGCATCGATCATGCCATCGTCACCGATGCGATCGCCGGCTTCCTGAACATCGACCTTGGCGACAGCCGGTTGCCGGACTAGCGACCCCTCCCCTCCCCTCTAGGAAAGACGCGCCCGGCTCAGTAGGATGGGCCGCGGCCATTCGGCCGCAGGGAAGCGGAGAGGAGCCGTCGTTCCGTGAAATTGCGTCATGCCCTGGCCTTCGTGATCCTGCCGATCCTCGTGGTGCTCACCATCCTGCAAGGCGGCGCGCTGCTGACCCGCAGCTATATGAACGAAGCCTCCTTGCAGGCCGGCACGACGCTTCGTCTTGCGGTTGCAGCGCTCGGCGGGCACCTCAGCCGCTACGAGCCCCTGCCCGCGCTGATCGCCGATCACGACGATATCGAAGCCTTGCTCCAATCGCCGGCCGACCCGGACCTGCACCGAACTGCCAACCAATATCTCAAGGAGATCAATGGCCTGCTGGAGTCGTCCGACATCTATGTCATGACACCGGACGGCAATACGATCGCCGCCAGCAATTACGAAGCGCCCGGCACCTTCATCGGCCAGAATTTCGACTATCGTCCTTATTTCCAGGAGGCGATCGCCGGCCAGCAGGCGCGGTTCTACGCGCTCGGCACGACATCGCTGAAGCGGGGCTACTATTTCTCCTCGCCGGTGGAAGTCGGCGGCACGATCCTTGGCGTCATCGTCTTCAAGGTCGACATCGACACCATCGAGGCCTCATGGCGCGGCGGTGAATACGAGATCTTCGTCGCCGATCCCGAGGGCATCATCTTCATGACGGGGAACGAGACATGGCTCTATAACGGCATTCTCCCGCTCGATGCCCCTCGCCTCGCCCGCACCCAGGCCTCCCGCCGCTATGCCGAGGCCGAATTGAAGCCGCTGCCCGTTGCCGAAAGTGTTTACTACGGTCAACATCTGATGCGGATCGCCAGCGAAGGCGCGACGCGGGAATATCTCCGGCTCTCGCACTACATGCCCGAGGCGGATTGGACCGTGAACGTGCTGCTCGACACGGCCTCGGTGCGCGCGCAGGCCCGCACCACCCTCATCGCCATCCTGCTGTTCATTTGCCTTGCCGGCCTGGGGCTTGCCGTGCTCTGGCAGCGCCGCGCCCGCGTCGTGGAGCGGCTGCGCCTGCAGGAGGAAGCCCGCAACGAGCTGGAGCATCGCGTCGCGGAGCGCACCGCCGACCTCGCCCGCGTCAATGAACAGATCGAGCTCGAAATCGCCGAGCGGCGGCTGACCGAGCAGGAACTGCGCAAGACCCAGGCCGACCTCATCCAGGCCGGAAAGCTTGCCGGCCTCGGCCAGATGTCGGCCGCCCTCTCCCACGAATTCAACCAGCCGCTCGCCGCGGCGAAAACCTATGCGGACAGCGCGGCCCTGCTGATCGATCGCGGCCGCGTGCCGGAGGCGCAGGACAATGTGCGCCGCATCTCCGCCCTCGTCGACCGCATGGCTTCCATAAGCCGCCACTTACGCAATTTCGCCCGCAAGCCGAATGAGAAACTCGGAGCGGTCCCCCTGCCCGACGTCATCGCGGACACGATGGAGATCGTCACTCCGCGGCTGAAGGCGGCGGATGCGGATCTGGCGATCGAGCTCGACGAACAGGCCTTCATCGTCCGTGCCGGCCCGGTCCGCCTGCAGCAGGTGCTTGTCAACATCATCAGCAACGCGGCCGACGCCGTCGAGGGGCTGGATGACCGGCGGATCCGGCTTTCCGCGCGGCGGGAGGGCGACCTGGTCGTCATCGAGGTGCGTGATCACGGGCCCGGCGTCCCGGCCGCAATCGCCGACCGCATCTTCGATCCCTTCTTCACGACCAAGGGCGTGGGCAAGGGACTCGGCTTGGGCCTTTCGATTTCCTACAATATTATCAAGGACTTCGGCGGAAACCTCTCCGTCACGAACCATCCTGACGGTGGCGCCGTCTTCCGCATCGTGCTCGACGTGGCGGCCCGTGCGCAGGAGGCGGCCGAATGAGCGGGCCGCGCATCCTGCTGATCGACGACGAAGAGGAGATGCGGCGGTCCTCGGCGCAGGCCCTGGAGCTGTTCGACCTGACGGTGGATACCTTCGCCAGTGCGGAGCCGGTGCTGGAGCTCATCGGCTATGCTTTCGATGGCGTGGTGGTCAGCGATATCCGCATGCCGGGCATGGACGGCATGACGCTGCTGCAGCGCATCCGCGAGGTGGACCCGGAGGTGCCGGTCATTCTGGTGACCGGGCATGCGGATGTGCAGCTCGCGGTCAGCGCCATGCGGGCCGGCGTCTACGACTTCCTGGAAAAGCCGTTCACGGCGCAGCACCTCGCCGGCATCATCCGCCGTGCGATGGACCGCCGCAGCCTGGTGCTGGAGAACCGCCGCCTGCGCGCGGTCGCCGGCAAGCGGGACGATATCGAGGCCCGGCTGCCGGGGCGGACGCAGGTCATGGTGGACCTGCGCTACAGGCTGCGGGCGATCGGCGCGACGGATGCCGACACGCTCATCATCGGCGAGACCGGCGTGGGCAAGGAGGTGGTGGCGCGCGCGCTGCACGATATCAGCGCCCGGGCGAACCGTCCCTTCATCGCCATCAACTGCGCGGCCCTGCCGGAGAACCTGATCGAGAGCGAGCTTTTCGGCCATGAGGCGGGGGCATTTCCCGGCGCCCTGCGGCCGCGGTTCGGCAAGTTCGAGCACGGGCGCGGCGGCACGATCCTGCTGGACGAGATCGGCTCCATGCCCTTCGACCTGCAGGCGAAGTTCCTGCGCGTGCTGCAGGAACGCGTCATCACCCGCCTCGGCTCCAACGAGCCCGTGCCGCTCGATGTTCGCTTCATCGCGACCAGCAAGGTGGACCTGGCGGCGGAGGTGGCGGCCGGGCGCTTCCGGGCGGACCTCCTCTACAGGCTCAATGTCGCGACGCTGCATGTGCCTTCGCTGGCGCAGCGCCGGGCCGACATCCCCCTGCTCTTCCTCCAGCTTGTGCGCGAGGCGGCGGCGCGTTACGGCCGCAGCGATATCGACGTGCCGCCGGAGTTGACGGCGGACATTGCCGGCCGGAGCTGGCCGGGCAATGTGCGGGAGCTGCGCAATTTCGCCGATCGCCTCGTGCTGGGGCTGGACACGGCGCCGGATGAAGCCGCTCCTGAAGCCGGCCCGCAACGCCTCGCGGACAAGGTCGCGGCCTATGAGCGGGGGCTGATCGCCTCGGCGCTGGCAGCCCACGGCGGTAGCTTGAAGCCGGTTTACGAGCAGCTTGGCGTCTCCCGCAAGACGCTTTACGAGAAGATGCAGAAGTACGGACTGGATAAAAACCTGGGTTCCAGCCTGCTTCAGGACGACTTTTGAGGGGCAGATGGGTGGAATTCCACCCATCGCTGCGCCACTTTGTTCCCGTCTCCACCCATCGAACCGAGTTTACCGCCGTAAACTCGCCCGGAAAGTCCCCTCGCCGCTTGCCGACTCGCGGTCGCGGAGGCCCTTCTAGGCCATCCAGGACCGGCGCGGGAGGAGCCACGCCGGCCGGGCATCTCATCGGGAGGATTTGATGAACACCTTGAAAGCCCTGTTCGGCGTTTCGGCCGCACTCGCCGTATCGCTGCTCGCCACGTCTGCGCTCGGCCAGACCTATCCGGAGCGCACCATCACCATGGTGGTGCCCTTCTCCGCCGGCGGCCCGACCGATACGGTGACCCGCCTCGTCGCCGAAGCCATGTCGAAGAATCTCGGCCAGCAGATCGTCGTCGAGAATGTCGGCGGCGCCGGCGGCACGCTCGGCGCAGGCCGCGTGGCGAGCGCCGACCCGGACGGCTACACGCTGCTGCTCCACCATATCGGCATGGCGACCAGCGCGACGCTCTATCGCAAGCTCGCCTATGACACGCTGAATGCCTTCGAATATGTCGGCCTCGTCACCGACGTGCCGATGACCATCGTCGCCCGCAAGGACCTCGAGCCGACGGACCTCAAGGGCCTGATCGACTACATGAAGGCGAACAAGGACACGGTGACCGTGGCCAATGCCGGCATCGGCGCGGCCTCGCATCTGTGCGGCATGCTCTTGATGAGCGCCATGGAGACGCAGTTCGTCACCGTTCCCTACAAGGGCACCGGCCCGGCGATGACCGACCTGCTCGGCGGACAGGTCGACGTCATGTGCGACCAGACGACCAACACGACGAAGCAGATCCAGGGCGGCACGATCAAGGCCTATGCGGTGACGTCCCCTGCCCGCCTCGACAACCTGCCGGACGTTCCGACGGCGGAAGAAGCCGGCCTGTCCGGCTTCCAGGTCGGCATCTGGCACGGCATCTATGCGCCGAAGGGCACGCCGGCAGACGTGACGGAGCGGCTTTCCAAGTCGCTGCAGGTCGCCCTGAAGGATCCCAACGTCGTCGCCCGCTTTGCCGAGCTCGGCACGGCGCCGTCAGCGGAAGAGGAGGCGACGCCGGCCGCCCTCAAGGCGAAGCTCGAAGGCGAGATCACGCGCTGGAAGCCCGTCATCGAGGCCGCCGGCCAGTACGCTGACTGAGGTCAACCCGTAAATGCCGCACGGCGTTTCCGTCGATAACGGCGGAAGCGGCCTGCCGGCGCACGGACCGGCACATGGCGGCATCGGCTGCCGCCATGTGCCCTGACCGCCCGCGCGGCCGTTCCGGCCGCTGGAAGAGGGGAACCCATGAAACAACTACAGTTCGACAGCACCAATGCGATCTGCGGCCTGACCTTTATCGCGCTCGGCGGCTTCTTTATCTATCAATGCCTTGATCTCGACCTCGGCACGGCCTTCCGCATGGGGCCGGGCTATTTCCCGCTGATCCTCGCCGCGATCCTGACGCTGCTCGGCGTCGTCGTGCTGGTGCAGGCGACGCGGGTGCAGGGCGAGCCCATGGGGCCGCTGGCGCTGCGCGGCATGCTGTTCATCCTGCCGGCTCCCGTCTTCTTCGGGCTGACGGTGCGCGGCCTCGGCTTCGTGCCGTCGCTGTTCTTCGCCGCGCTCATCGCCGCTTTCGCCTCCTCGCGCATGAAGCCGCTCTTGGCGGTGCTGCTGGCCGGGGCGATCACGCTCTTTTCCGTCCTGGTGTTCAGCTACGCCCTCGGGCTGCCGTTCGAGCGCTTCGGCCCCTGGACCCGGCTTTAGGAGGCGCGCATGGATCTTGTCAGCAATCTTGCGCTCGGCTTCTCCACGGCGCTCTCGCCGGAGAACCTTGCCTTCTGCCTCATCGGCGTGCTGCTCGGAACGCTGATCGGCGTTCTGCCCGGCATCGGCGCGACGGCAACCATCGCCATGCTCCTGCCGATCACTTTCAAGCTGGAGCCGGTCTCCTCGCTGATCATGCTCGCCGGCATCTATTACGGCGCGCAATATGGCGGCTCGACCACGGCGATCCTGATCAACATGCCGGGCGAATCCTCGTCCGCCGTGACCGCCATCGACGGCTACCAGATGGCGCGCAAGGGCAGGGCGGGGGCGGCGCTTTCCATTGCCGCGCTCGGCTCCTTCTTCGCCGGCACGGTCTCGACCTTCCTCGTCGCGATCTTCGCCATTCCCCTGACGGCCATCGCGCTCGAATTCGGCGCCGCCGAATATTTCTCGCTGATGGTCGTCGGCCTCGTCTCGTCCATCGCGCTGGCGCATGGCTCGATCGTCAAGGCGCTGGCCATGGTGGCGCTGGGGCTTTTGCTCGGCCTCGTCGGCACGGACATCTATACCGGTACGCCGCGCTTCACCCTCGGCATCCGCGAATATGCCGACGGGCTCAACTTCGTCGCGGTCGCCGTCGGCGTCTTCGGCATCGCCGAGATCCTGCGCAACCTCGAAGGCGAGAAGACGCGCAGCCTGCTGATGGCCAAGGTCTCCGGCCTTTGGCCGACGAAGGACGATTTCCGGCGCATGATGGGACCGGTGCTGCGCGGCACGGCCATCGGCTCGGCGCTCGGCATCCTGCCGGGGGGAGGGGCTATCCTTGCCGCCTTCGCCTCCTACACGGTGGAGAAGCGTGTCTCGGATAACCCCCGGGAGTTCGGCCAGGGTGCGGTCGCCGGTGTCGCGGGGCCGGAATCGGCCAACAATGCGGGCGCGCAGACCTCGTTCATCCCGCTGTTGACGCTCGGCATCCCGGCCAATCCGGTCATGGCGCTGATGGTGGGGGCGATGATCATCCAGGGCATCGTGCCCGGGCCGAATGTCGCGACCGAACAGCCGACGCTGTTCTGGGGCATCATCGCCTCGATGTGGATCGGCAACCTGATGCTCGTTGTGCTGAACCTGCCGCTGATCGGCCTCTGGGTGAAGCTGCTGACGGTGCCCTATTACGTGCTTTTCCCGATCATCATGGCCTTCTGCTCGATCGGCGTCTACAGCGTGAACTCGAATGTCTACGACCTCTATGCGGTCGCGCTGTTCGGCCTCGGCGGTTACCTGCTGGTGAAGCTGCGCTGCGAGCCGGCGCCGCTGCTGCTCGGCTTCGTGCTCGGGCCGCTGCTGGAGGAGAACCTGCGCCGCGCCATGATCCTGTCGCGCGGCGATCCGAGCACCTTCGTCACGCGTCCGATCAGCGCGTTCCTGCTGGCACTGGCGCTGGCGGTCCTCATCATCGTCTTCCTGCCTTCGGTCAAGAAGAAGCGTGAAGAGGTTTTCCAAGAAGAAGACTGAAAACAGGAAAACCTGCGGGGGAGGGGAGGAGCGGCGACGAACTGCTCCTCCCTTTATTTTAGTGATGTTGCATTGCGGCGGAAATCGGGGTAAAACTTGACAAAAAATAGAAGGAATAGTCGCAGGGCAAGATGACGTTCCAGCCGCGCATGCAGAACAGGATCGAGGGCTTCTCCGTCGTCGGCGGTCTCAACCGCCGGCACTGGAACGGCATTGTCGCCGATGTCTGGGACGTGGAATGCGCGGCCCGTGCCGGCGGTTATTATGTCGGGCGGGACCCGCGGCTCTTCATCCTGCTCGACAAGCGGGGACCGGGCGATTCCCGCATCCGCCTGGCACCGGGCGGGGCGGAGTCCGTCGAGGACTGGCGGCATTGCCCGATTGCCTATATCCCCGCGAATTTCGAGCTCTGGGCGGACCTGGCCGATCATCAGTTCCTGCGCCATCTCGATCTGCATTTCGACGTGGAGACGGTCAGCCGGCGGCTGGCGGAGGACCTCGACCCGGAGCGGCTTGCCACCCCGCAGCTGTTCTTCTCCGATAGCCGCCTGCTCTCGCTGGCGCAGCTGATCGCCGCCGAGTGCACCAATCCGCAGCCGCTGCACGATCTCTATGGCGACGGGCTGGCGCTGGCGCTGATCATCGACGTCATGAAGCTCGGCAAGGCGCCGGGCCGCAAGCGCGGCAAGCTGGCCGCCTGGCAGTTGCGCCGCGCGACCGATTTCATTGAAGAAAACTGCTTGCGCAACATCCGCCTCGAGGAGCTTGCCAACCTTATCGGCCTGTCGCAATCCCATTTCAGCCACGCCTTCAAGGCCTCGACCGGCGTCGCGCCCCATCAATGGCAGGTGAATGCCCGCCTGCGTCGTGCCAAGCAATTGCTTTTGCAGGGCAACCATCCTCTGACCGAGATCGCCGCCGAGACCGGATTTGCCGACCAGGCGCATTTCACCCGCGTCTTCCGCAAGAATTTCGGCACGACGCCCGCCCATTGGCAGAAGGCGCAGCTCGCCTGACGCCGGCGAACGGGCGATTGTTCATCGCACGGAAAATTGCCCAAGAACGTACAATTTTCGCGGAATGCGACAAGCCCGATCGTTAAAACTGAGTTAAGCACTCATCTTATTGTTGGAAGGCCGCTCAGGCAGGCGAGCGGGACGAGTGGGGTATGCGCAGATGATGATGAAGTCGAAGAACCAGCGGCGGCTGAGGTTGACGCTTGCGTGCGGCACGGCGGCAATCGGCCTGTTGGCGCCGCTTTCCACGTTCGCACAGGACGCGGAAGGCACGACACGGCTGGAAGAGGTCCGGGTCGAGCAGGGCGATCCCAACGCGGTCGCTGACACCGGTGTCGAACCCGTACGCGGCATCGTCGCAAAATCGACGCGTACCGGCAGCAAGGCGGCGACGGACCTCAACGAGATCCCGCAGTCGGTCTCCGTCGTCGGGCGCGAGCAGATGGACGATCAGAGCCCCCAGAAGATCGATGAGGCGCTGCGCTACGTCGCCGGGGTGAATGCATCCACCTACGGAACCGATTCCGACACCGACTGGCTCTTCATCCGCGGCTTCCAGGCCGAGCAGACCGGCGTCTTCCTCGACGGGCTTTCGCTGTTCCAGACCGGCTTCGGGACGTTCCTCGTCGATCCGTTCTTCCTGGAGCGCATCGAAGTCATCAAGGGACCGAGCTCCGCGCTCTACGGTGGCGCCAATCCGGGCGGCTTCGTCAATTTCGTCAGCAAGCGCCCCACCGATGAGCCGCTGCGTTACGTCGAGACGGGCATCAACAGCTTCGGCAACGGCTATCTGGGCGTGGATTTCAGCGACAAGCTCGGCAGCGACGACGTCCTGCGCTACCGCCTGACCGGGAAGATCTCCGGCGGCGGCTGGGAGACGGACAAGTCGGAGGATTTCCGCGGCACGATCGCGCCCAGCTTCACATGGAAGCCGGATGAGGGAACGAGCCTTACCTTCCTCAGCTCCTACCAGCATATCGACCTGACGCACACCAGCACGGGTTTCCTGCCGTATCTCGGCACGGTCGTCGATGCGCCCGGCGTGGGACGGATCCCGACCGACCTGTTCTACGGCGATAAGAGCCTTGACGAATACGATCGCCAGCAAGCCATGATCGGCTACGAGTTCGAACATACGTTCGACAACAACTGGACGGTTCGCCAGAACCTGCGCTACGCAAGCGTCTCGCTCAAGGAAGACGCGCTCTATGCCAACGGGTGGTCGCTGGCCGATCCCACGAAGCTGGCCCGTTATCGCTTCGCGCATGACACGGATGTCGATATCTTCACGGTCGACAACCAGCTCGAAGGGGAATTTGCGACAGGGGCGCTGGATCACAATCTTCTTCTTGGACTGGACTACCGGTACTACTCGATCGACCAGGCCCAGGCCGTCGGCTTCGGCAACCTGGATCTCGATCCGCTTAACCCGGTTTACGGTGTCGATATTCCGGCGCTCGGAAATCCGTATCTGGATCAGAACCTGCGCCGCGACCAGCTCGGCATTTATGCGCAGGACCAGATCAAGTTCGGCGGCGGGTGGATCGCCACGCTCAACGGCCGTTACGACTTCGTGAAGACCGAGCTTGACGACAATATCAACGCTGCCAACTCCACCGAGAGCGACGAAGGCGAATTCACCTGGCGCGCGGCACTCGCCTATGAATTCGCAAACGGCCTGACGCCCTATGTCAGTTATTCGACCTCGTTCAATCCGACGACCTCGACGGACAATGACGGCAACCTCTTGAAGTCGGAAACGGCAAAGCAGTGGGAAGTCGGCGTCAAGTATCAGCCGGACTTCATGGATGCCCTCATCACGGCCGCCTATTTCGACATCACGCGCGAGAACGTGCCCAGCACGATCACGGTCAACGGCATTCCCCAGACGGCCGCCATCGGCGAGGTGGAGGCCCGCGGCTTCGAAACGTCGATCCAGGCAAATGTCACGGAGGGGCTGAAGCTCATCGGTGCGCTGACCTATCTCGACATGGAAGTCACCAAGGCGACCGGCGGCGCATTCGACGGCACGCCTGCCGGCAACACGCCGATCCAGGTTCCGGAACTGACGGCTTCGCTCTGGGCGGACTATTCGTTCCAGAACGATATGCTTCAGGGCGTGAGCGTTGCAGCGGGCGTACGCCACATCGGCAAGTCCTGGGCGGACCGCGAGAACACGCTCCGCGTTCCTTCCGCCACGCTGGTCGATGCGGCCATCCGCTACGAGAAGGACAACTGGGGTGTCGCGCTGAACGTCTCCAACCTGTTCGACAAGGAATATGTTGCGACCTGCCAGGGCGCGAACTCCTGCGGCTACGGCGCGGGGCGCACGTTCATGCTGAAGGCAAGCACGTCCTTTTGATCCTGCCTGAGGAACAAAGACAAAAAGCGCGTCAGGGCGTCCCTGGCGCGCTTTCCTCATTTTATGTGGTATATCCGTGGCGCTCACAATGGAAAGCGCGCCTAGCGCCAGCCCAGGGCAGGTGCGACGTGTTTCAGGATCGCCTCGATGACATGGGCGTTGTATTCGACGCCCAGCTGGTTCGGTACGGTCAGAAGCAGCGTATCGGCCTCCCGGATCGCCTCGTCGGCGGCAAGCTGCTCGATGAGCTTGTCCGGCTCGTCGGCATAGGAACGGCCGAAGATCGCCCGCGTTCTGTCGTCGATGAAGCCGATCGAATCCGCTTCCTTGCCGCCGCGGCCGAAATAGGCCCGGTCGCGATCGTCGACGAGCGCGAAGATGCTGCGGCTGACCGAAACACGCGGCGTGCGGCTGTGGCCGGCCTCCTTCCAGGCCTCGCGGTAGGCGCGGATCTGCGCGGCCTGCTGGATATGGAACGGCTCGCCCGTCTCGTCGTTCTTCAGCGTCGAGCTCTGCAGGTTCATGCCGAGCTTCGCGGCCCAGACGGCCGTGGCATTCGAGCTCGCGCCCCACCAGATGCGCTCGCGCAGGCCCTCCGAATGAGGTTCGAGGCGCAGGAGGCCGGGCGGGTTGGGGAACATCGGTCGCGGGTTCGGTTGTGCGAAGCCTTCGCCCTTCAGGATGTCCAGGAACACCTCGGCATGCCTTCGGCCCATGTCGGCGTCGTTCATGCCCTCCTGCGGCTGGTAGCCGAAGTAGCGCCAGCCGTCGATGACCTGCTCGGGCGAGCCGCGGCTGATGCCGAGCTGCAGGCGCCCGCCGGAAATGAGGTCCGCGGCGCCGGCATCCTCGGCCATGTAGAGCGGGTTCTCGTAGCGCATGTCGATGACGGCCGTGCCGATCTCGATCGTCTTCGTCTTGGCGCCGGTGGCGGCGAGAAGCGGGAAGGGGGAGGCGAGCTGCCGGGCGAAATGATGCACCCGGAAATAGGCGCCGTCGGCGCCGAGCTCTTCGGCCGCGACGGCAAGGTCGATCGACTGGAGCAGCGTATCGCCGGCCGAGCGGGTCTCGGATTGCGGGGAGGGGGTCCAATGCCCGAAGGAAAGGAAACCGATTTTCTTCATGGATCTTTACCTCGACGCCGGGGCGTCCGTTGGGATGGGTGTCGCCGGCGAAGATGGGGTATCGGACAGGGCTTGGAAAGGTGTGGAACGAGAACGCAGCGTTCACCGTTTGGCGCTTTCACGCCGGTCGAGGCTGCGGCGCGCTATGCCCTGTCGCTTGCACGGACGGTTATTTGGATTTCAGGAAGGATAGCCTTGCCCTCGGCATTCCAAAGAAACTCTCTGCGCCCTGTGCGGTTTTTTGATCGTATGGGTATATAACCGCACGCTGGCGGATCCGTGATGGTTGGGAGCCGCTCCTTGTGGCGCCCCATGTCCCGGCTCTCTTCACGCGGCCGGGCGGATGCAATCGAGGGCATGGCGGGTGAAATTACCGCGTGAACGGGAAGGGGCGTCAGTGGTACTTTTCCCGCTCGCGCACGAGGATCGCCGGTGCGTTCAGCCCGGCGATCGGTTGGTTGACGTCCGCCGGGATGTCGCCGGTCAGCTGGAGATCGAGATAACGCGCGCAGCACACCCGCAGGAAGGACGTGAAGTTGCCGAGGTCGTGGCCTGCGTCGATCGATTCATGATGCAGCCTGGTGATCAGCTGCGTGACGTTCATGCGATCGCGGCGCGCGATCTCCTCGAGCTTCGACCAGAAGAAATTCTCCAGCCGCACGCTCGTCACCATGCCGTCGATCCGCAGCGAACGCGTGGTGCTCTCCCAGAGCCTCGCATCCGCCTTGATGAACAGTTCACACATCCCGGCCTCCCTTGCCTGTCTCCTCAGGCGGCGTCCGTTTGTAGCAGGGACGCGGCGTTCAGCACAGCCATGAACTGGCGCAGCCAGGAGGGGTGCGCCGGCCATGCGGGCGCGGTGACGAGATTGCCGTCCGAGACCGCGTCATCGATCGCGATATCCGCATAGATGCCGCCGGCAAGCTCCACTTCCGGGCGGCAGGCGGGATAGGCCGAGCAGGTGCGGCCCGTGAGGACGCCGGCCGCCGCGAGAAGCTGCGCGCCGTGGCAGATGGCCGCCACCGGCTTGCCGGCCTCGAAGAAGTGCCGCACGGCCTTGATGACATCAGGGTTGAGGCGCAGATATTCGGGCGCCCGGCCGCCGGGGATGACAAGCGCGTCGTAGTCCTCGGCGCGGATGCTGGAGAAGGTGGCGTTGAGCGTGAAATTGTGGCCGCGCTTTTCGGAATAGGTCTGGTCGCCCTCGAAATCATGGATGGCGGTCGCGACCGTCTGGCCTGCATTCTTGCCGGGGCAGGCGGCATGCACGGTATAGCCGCAGGCAAGCAGCGTCTGGAACGGGACCATGGTTTCATAGTCCTCGGTGAAGTCGCCGGTGATCATCAGAATTTTCGAAGCTGGCATCTGTTCCTCCCAAAACCAATGGGAGGAGTTTAGCAAGGACGGCATGCGAGCGGGTACTAAGGGGATACTACAGTGAAAATTCAGGGCAGGCGCCTTCAGACGCCCCTTGCCACCATCGTATAGATCTTGCGGGTCCGCTCGTGGATCGTCCATTCGCCGCGCCAGCCGAGCGGCAGGACGAACATCTCGCCCGGGCCGATCTGACGGCTCGTGCCGTCGCCGTTGTGCAGCGTCACGCGGCCAGAAAGGATATGGCAGATCTCCGCGATCTCGCTGCGGTCGGCGGTGAAGCGGCCGGGCGTGCATTCCCATATGCCGGTTTCCATCTTGCCGTCCGGGCTCGTCCAGAGGGGCAGGGTGGCCTCCTGCTGCTCGCCCTCGATGGAGGTCGGCTTGGGCGCGAAGGCGCCGATGTCGCGCTGGAGGAGGTCGCCGAAGTTTTCGAAGCTGATCATGGTCTGTCCCGTATCTGGCTCAGTGGCCGGTGATGCTGTCGGCGAGCGCCGCGAGTTTGGAGGTGCGCGAGAGGCCGGAAAACTCCCGGTCGTCCGCCATGCGGTAGAGCTGGTACATCGAATGCACGCCGAGCCAGCGGAAGGGCTCCGGCTCCCATTTGCGCACCGTGCGGTTGACCCAGGGCAGGCCGGTCAGTTCCGTCTTGCGGTCCAGCACCAGGTCGCAGAGCGTGCGGCCGGCCAGGTTCGAGCTGGAGACGCCGAGGCCGACATAGCCGCCGGCCCAGCCGATGCCCGTCGTTCGGTCGAAGCCCGCCGTCGTGCACCAGTCGCGCGGCACGCCGAGCACGCCGCACCAGGCATGGTCGATCTTCAGCGCTTTCGTCTGCGGCAGGAGGCGGGTCAGGATGGCATGGAGCGCATCGATCGTCGCCTGCTGCGTCTGGCCGTTGACGTCGGTCGCCGAGCCGTAGCGATAGGGCACGCCGCGTCCGCCCATGGTGATGCGGCCCTCGCGGGTGCGCTGGGCGTAGCAATAGGCATGCGCCGCATCGCCGAGCAGTTCATGGCCTTCCCAGCCGATCTCCTTCCACAATGCGTCCGGCACGGGCTCGGTGACGATCTGCGCGCTGTTCAGTGCCAGCCAGGTGCGCTCGAAGCCGGGCAGGCCGGCGGAAAACCCCTCCGTGGCGCGGATGATTTTTGGCGCACGCACCGTGCCGCGGTCGGTCGTAACGCGGCCCTGTTCGAAGCGGGTGACGGTCGTGCCCTCGCAGATCGACACGCCGAGGCCCTCGACCACCCTGGCGAGGCCGCGTACCAGCTTGGCCGGCTGCACGCGCGCCATGTTGCGGTAGAGCACGGCGCCCTTGAGATCGGCGATGCGGATGCGCTTTGCGGCATCCTCCGCCGAGAGCAGCTGCAGGCGCTCCGGCGGGATCTGCCAGTCGAGGCCGAACCGGTATTCCTCGCGCACCCGTTCGAGCTGGGCCGCATTGGTGGCGACGACGAGCTTGTCGACGCGGATGAGGTCCGCGTCGATGCCTTCGGCCTTGGTGACGCGCTCGACCTCGTCGACCGTGCCCGCCATGGCGTTCTGCAGATCGACGACCGCGCCGCGGCTGGAGGTCTTCTCGTATTTTTCCCGCGACCAGCTGAAGCCGCCGGAAAGCCAGCCGCCGTTGCGCCCGGAGGCGCCGAAGCCGGCGAACTCCCGTTCGAGCACGACGATGTTGAGCGAGGGGTCGGCCTTCTTCAGGTAGTAGGCCGTCCACAGGCCGGTATAGCCCGCGCCGATGATGCAGACATCGGCCTCGCGGTCGCCGGGCAGGGGAGGGCGCTTTTGCGGGATGCCGCCGATATCGGCATACCAGAAGGAAATGTCACCGTTGGTCTTGACGTCCATGGGAAAGGCTTTCGGGGTTCAGGTCAGCGTCACGTCGGCGCTGGCATCATCGGGGAGAAGGGTGAGGTCGGTGGGCAGGAAGGCGATGTCGACGGTATCGCCGATGGCAAAATCGGCCGCGCCGAGGGGGCTGCGCACCACGGCGACCGTTCCGTCCGCCAGCCGCACCTCGTATTTCGAGCCGGAGCCGAGATAGATCGCCTCGGTGACCGTGCCGGAAAGGCGGTTTTCGCCCGTCGCGGCGTCCGCGCCGGGGCGCTTCAGCCCCACGCGCTCAGGCCGGAGCAGGATGACCGGGCGGGCCTCGCCGGGAAGGCGGCCCTGGGCGAAGATCCTCTGGCCGCCGATGGTCATCGTCGTGCCGTCGCCGGCGGTTTCGGCCTTGCCGCGCAGGACGGTGGATTCGCCGATGAAGCGGCCGACGAAGAGCGTCGCGGGATGATCGTAGAGTTCGCGGCCCGTGCCGATCTGCTCGATGCGCCCGCCGTTGAAGACGGCGATGCGGTCGGAGAGGACGAGCGCTTCCTCCTGGTCGTGGGTGACGTAGACGAAGGTGGTGCCGAGCTCGCGGTGGATGCGCTTGATTTCGAGTTGCAGCCATTCGCGCAGCTTCTTGTCGAGCGCGCCGAGCGGTTCGTCCATCAGGAGCAGCGGCGGATCGAAGACGAGGGCGCGGGCGAGCGCCACGCGCTGCTGCTGGCCGCCGGAGAGTTCGTTCGGGTAGCGATGGGCGAAATCGGCCATCTTCACCATGTCGAGGGCGCGTTTCACCCGGCGGTCGCGTTCCTCGCCCCTTATGCCGCGCAGCGTCAGCGGATAGGCGACGTTCCTGCCGACCGTCATGTGCGGGAAGAGGGCGTAGTGCTGGAAGACGACGCCGATGTTGCGCTTGTGCGAGGGCAGGCCGGTGACGCTCCTGCCGCCGATTTCGAGCGTGCCGGAGCTGATGTCGGTGAAGCCGGCGATGAGGTTCAGCGTCGTCGTCTTGCCGGAGCCGGAGGGGCCGAGCAGCGTCATGAACTCGCCGGGGCGGATATGGAGGTCGATGTCGTTGAGGGCGGTGAACGCGCCGTAGCGTTTCGATGCCTTGCGGATTTCGATGGCGGCGCCAGCGGATGCGGTCATGGGTCAGGTCCTTGCGCGGCGCATGCCGAGAAGCAGGCCGGCGATGATGATGAGCGAGGTCGCGAGGAAGAGCAGCGTGCCGACGGCCGCGACGGTCGGGTCGGCGTCGCGGGTGATAGAGGTGTAGATCTGCACCGGCAGCGTCTTGAGATAGGGGCTGGTGATGAACAGCGCCACGATGATCTCGTCGAACGAGGTGATGAAGGCGAAGAGTGCGCCGGAGAGGATGCCGGGCAGGATGAGCGGCAGCGTCACGGTGCGGAAGACGGTCAGCCGGCCGGCGCCGAGGCTGGCGGCGGCGGTTTCGAGCCGCCGGTCGAAGACTTCGAGGCTTGCCTGCACGGCGATCAGCACGAAGGGAATGGCGAGCATGGTGTGCGCCAGCACGAAGCCGGTGACCGTGCCCACCAGATGCGTATCGAGGTAGACCGCGTAGATGCCGATCGCCAGCACCACGCCCGGCACGACCATCGGCGTGATGAGGAGGGCGCGCAGCAGGCCGCCGGTGCGCGCCGCCGCGCGGGAGACGCCGAAGGCGGCGAGCGTGCCGACCACCGTCGCCACCACCGCGACGATCAGCGCGATGATCAGCGAATTGGAAAAGCTCGTCGTCCAGTCGGGATTGCGGAAGAAGTTGTCGTACCATTGCCAGGAGAAGCCGACCGGCGGGAAGGCGAGCGACTTGTTGCCGTTGAACGACATCGGGATGACGACCAGTGTCGGCGCTAAGAGCAGCACCGCGACGAGCAGGCAGAACAGGCCGAGGACGACGCGGGGGAAGGAGGGCATTTTTACGCCTCCCTGCGGGTCGAGGAATGTTTCTGGCGCATCAGCGGGGCGGCGATGGCGAGAAGCACGAAGGTTGCGACGAGGAGAACGACGCCCATCGCGCCGCCGCGGCCCCAGTTGAGCAGGCTCAGCACCTGGTTCTGCACCAGCGAGGAGAGCAGGATGCTGCGCGGCCCGCCGAGCAGGGCCGGCGTGATGTAGAAGCCGAGCGACAGGATGAAGACGATGATCGCGCCGGCATAGACGCCGGGCAGCGACAGCGGCACGTAGATCTGCAGGAAGGCTCTCCAGGGTTTCGCGCCGAGGCTGCGGGCGGCCTGGAGCAGGCGCGTGTCGATGCCCTTCATCACGGAATAGATCGGCAGGATCATGAAGGGCAGCAGCACCTGCGTCATGCCGATGACGACGCCGGGGAGCGTGCGGATCAGCTTGACCGGGGGGAGGCCGAGGCCGCGCAGGAACGAGTTGATGACGCCGGAATCCTGCAGCAGGATGACCCAGGCGAGCGTGCGCACCACGCCGCTCAGCCAGAAGGGCACGAGAACGCAAAGGATGAGCGCCAGCCGCAGGTTCCTGCCGACGATGGTCATGGCATAGGCGTAGGGGTAGGCGCAGATGAGCGAGACGAGCGTCACCCAGGCGGCGACGACGAAGGTGCGTTGCAGGACGGTGCGGTTTACCGCGGACTGGAAGAACCAGACGTAGTTGTCGAGGCCGGGGGCGGGATCGGTGAAGCTGCGCACCACGACGATCGCCAGCGGATAGGCAAGCGCGAGGAGCAGCACCAGCACGGCGGGAGCGGCGAGCCAAACCGCACCGCGAGGTCGCCATCGCGTGAGGAGAGCGGGCCTGTCAGGCATGTCGGTCACGGTCGTCTCCTGTGGTTCGGTTGGGTTCTGGCATTTGCGCAGGGCGTCGCATTTGGAATTCGCCGTTGCCACGTTCCCTTCTCCCCCGCGGGGAGAAGGTGCCGGCAGGCGGATGAGGGGGAGGTCGAAGGCGCAAAAGATCGAAATGATCTATCCGCACAACCCCCTCATCCGACCCTTCGGGCCACCTTCTCCCCGCGGGGGAGAAGGGAGAAACGGCGACGTCGAATTTCATATGCGGTTGCCCTAGCCTACGGCGGGAGACCAGAGGGGAAAGGGACAGGAAGGCGACGTCTTGCCTTCCCTTCCCCTTTTCGGAAGACGCCTCAATTGCCGGAAAGCAGTGCGTTCCACTTCTCGGCGGCGAGGTCGAAATTCTTCACCCAGAACGGGATGTTCTGCTGGTAGCCCTGCGCGATGCGCTCGGGCGTCGAGGTGAGGAACGACGCGGTGATCTCGTCGACCTGCGGTTTGGCGTCCATGTGGATCGGCGTGTAGGAGGTCTTCTCGGTCAGGATCTCCTGCGAACGCTGGCCGAGATAGGCGTTGAGCAGCGCATAGGCCGCATCCGTGTCCTTGACGCCGACCGGGATGGTCATCTGGTCCATGACGACCAGCCAGTCCTGCCAGACGGGGGTATAGGCCGCGCCGTTCTTCGCGGCGGTCATCGCGCGGCCGGTCCACATCATGATCATGTCGGCCTCGCCGGATTCGGCGAGCTGCTGGGATTCGGCGCCGGTCTTCCAGTAGATCGTGTCGGGGCCGAGGTCGCGCAGCTTCTGGATGCCCTTCTCGATGTCGTCCGGCGTCATCGCCTTCGGGTCGCCGCCCGTCGCCTTGAAGGCCTGCTCGATCAGGCCGCCGGTCGGATCGCCGCTGCCGTCGATGGCGCGCGAGCCCGGGAATTTCTCCGTATCGAAGAAGTCCACCCAGTTCTGCGGCGGATTGTCCTTGTAGGTCTCGGTCTTGTACATGAAGATGACGCCATAGTTCATTGCCGGGACCGAGCACTCGCCGACCTGTCCGGGCGGGATTTTCGAGACGTCGAGCTTGGAGAAGTCGAGCTTCTGGAACAGCGTGCCGCAATGGACGTAGGGCGGCAGGTCGGCGGTGTCGACCACATCCCAGGTGACGTTGCCGGCATCGACCTGCGCCTTCAGCTTGGCGATCTCCGTCGGGCCGTCATTGAGCAGCGTCACGCCGGATTTCTCCACGAATTCCTGGAGGGCGGCCACCTGGCCGTCCTGGTAGATGCCGCCGTAGGAGACGAAGGTCAGCGTCTTGCCCTTGAGCGAGCCTTCCTCCACCGCGCCGGCGACCGGCTTTTCCTGTGCGAATACCGGCAAGGCCAGGGCGCACGTCATCGTCAGGGCGAAAGCCCCCGCAAATTTTTTCATCATCGATACTCCCAGTAGCGCTCGCGTGCGTTGTTCCTGCCGCGGTTACGAGCCCGCCCGTGGCAGGTATTTGTCGAGGTCGTCGGCGACGCTGGTCGGCGGCGCGATCATCCACAGGACTTCGGCCGGTTCCGCGCCGATATTCACGGTCTTGTGCGGAACCGAGGTCGGATATTCGATGCTGTCGCCGGCCGACAGCACATGGCGCTCCTCGCCGAGCGTGAGTTCCACCTCACCGCGCAGGACGAAGAAGAGTTCATGCGAATCCCCGTGGCTGTAGGGTTTTTCCCCCGTCGAGCCGCCCGGATCGAATTCGCCGATATAGACTTCCATGTCGCGGATCGGCCGCCGCGACAACAGCATCTTTCGATAGCCCTCGGCCGGCGGCAGCGCCGGGCGTTCATGCTTGCGCAGCACGCGTCCGACAGGCGGGGCCGCTTCCTCGAAGAGGTCCGTCAGGCTGATGCCGAGCGCGCCGGCAATGCGCATCAGCGTGCTGATATTGACCCCGCTGAGCCCGCGTTCCAGCTGGCTCAGGAAGCTTGCGGTCGTGCCGGTGGCCTCGCCCAGCGTGCGCAAAGACATGCGGCGGGCGGTGCGGAAGGCCTTCACCTTCTCGCCGACGGCAGCCTGATTCTTCGTCGCAACCGCGATGTCGTCCATGGCCTCGCTCCCTCACTTAACAAGGTATTAAGTGAACGACATTTTGGCAACCGCTAAAATCGACGGGCGACGATTTTTCTGTGGCCGTGCCGGATCCGTCTCCGGCAAGCTGAGGGCGCCTTACAGGGCGGTGCCCACCTTCAGCCCGTCATAGACCGCTTCTTCCGCGGTGCGTGGCGCCAGACAGTCGCCGATGAGATGAACCTCCGGCACCAGCCCGGCAAGCATCGCCCGCAGTTCGTCCGCCGGCGTATGCCCGAGACAGAGCACGAGCGTATCGATGCCTTCGAAGACGATCGGCTGCTCGCTGACGGTGTGTTGCAGGTAGACGGTGCCGCTGTCGCAGCCGTAGAGCCGGGCATAGGGCGTGATGCCGACACCCTTCCTGTGCAGTTCGGCGGCGATGTTGTCGCGCACGTAGAGCGGCAGCAGCTCGCCGGGATGGGTGCCGTTGACGGCGAGCTCGACGCTGCAGCCGTTGTCGACGAGCAACTCGGCGATGCCGGGGCCGATCCAGTCGCAGCGCCAGTCGGCGACGACGACGCGGCCGCCGGTCTTGACCTCCCGGCGCAGCACCTGCCAGGCATCGACCACCTGGACGCTGTCGTCGGCGGGGATTTCGGGCATGTAGGGCGTGGCACCGGTCGCGAGCACGACGGCATCGGGCTTTTCGCGCTCGACCAAGGCCGCATCGACGCGAACGCCCTTGACCACGCGCACCTGCGCCAGTTCCAGTTCACGCGAAAGATTGGTGATGATGCCGCCGAATTCGGCGCGGCGCGGCAATTGCTGGGCGAGCAGCGCCTGGCCGCCGAGCTGGTTCGCGGCTTCATAGAGCGTGACCTGATGGCCGCGGGCGGCGGCGATCGCGGCCGCCTTCATGCCGCCCGGCCCGCCGCCGATCACCATGACCTTCTTCGGTGCGGCCGCCGACACCAGCGTGCCGAAGGCCAGCTCGCGGCCGGTCTCCGGGTGCTGGATGCAGGAGATCGGCACGCCGCGGTGAAAGTGGCCGATGCAGGCCTGGTTGCAGGCGATGCAGGCGCGGATGTCGTCGGTGCGGCCCTCCTCGGCCTTTGCCGGCATCTCGGGATCGCAGATCAGCGCGCGCGTCATGCCGCAGACATCGGCCGCGCCCGCGGCGATGACCGCCTCGGCCTCGTGCGGCTGGTTGATGCGGCCGGCGACGAAGACCGGCACCTTCAGCGCTTGGCGGAAGCGGGCGGCGTCGCTGGAAAGGTAGGCGTTGCGATAGGCCATGGGCGGCACGATATGCACCGCGCCGCCGAGCGAGGCGGAGGTGCCGGCCGTGACGTTGACATAGTCGACCAGCGGTTCGAGCAGGCGACAGCCCTCCAGCGCCTCATCGGGCGTCAGGCCGTTCTCGTCGCGGTCCCCGGCACTGATGCGCAGGCCGACGACGAAATCCTCCGATGTCGCCGCACGGATCGCCTTCAGCGCTTCCGCGGCAAAACGCAGCCGGTTCTCCAGCGATCCGCCATAGCCGTCCGTCCGCCGGTTGACGCGCGGGTTCAGGAACTGGGCCGGCAGGTAGCCGTGGCTCGCCACCAGTTCCACGCCGTCGACACCGGCTTCATGCATGCGCCGGGCCGCCGCGCCGTAGCCGGCGACGATCTCGTCGATCATCGCCTGGTCGAGCGCGCGCGGCATCACGCGAAACCGCTCGTTGGGCGTGACGGAGGGCGCATAGGCGACCGTCAGCAGCCCGTCGCCGCCTTCCATGATCTCCCGGCCCGGATGGAAGAGCTGCGAGAAGAGCGCACAGCCATGGGCATGGCAGGTCTCCGCCAGCCTGCGGTAGCCGTCGATGCAGCCGTCGTCCGTCGCCATCAGCATATGCGAGGTGTAGCGGGCCGTCTCGTGCACGCCGGCCACCTGGCTGACGATGAGGCCGACGCCGCCCTTCGCCCGCGCCGCGTGATAGGCGATAAGGGCCTCGTTGACGCGCCCGTCCGTCGGCAGCGTCGTGTCGTGGCCGGTCGACATGATGCGGTTCTTCAGCCGCACGCCGCGGATCGTGAGGGGCTGGAACAGGTGCGGGAAGGCGGCGGGCGCGCTCATGCGGCGCTCCCGGTGTTGCGACAGTGGCGCATGGTATGCACGATCCCGATCATTCAGTCCTCCCATCCCGAGCGAGCGAAACGAGGTGCTTATATTTTATTCAAAGTAAAAAATCGACGAATTTTTTTACTGAAGGCAAAATATGTTGCCATGAGGCGCATTCTGGACAACCTTGTGAGCCGATGCGCCGGCGCGGCGCGGGAAGGAAGGCGGCGATGGTGGACGAGAACGTTTCGGGGGCGCATGGCGGCGGGGCCGCGGCCGGCGAGGATCCGGTGCTCGGCGAGCGCATCCGCGGCCTGCGCAAGCGGCGCGGGATGACGCTCGCCCAGCTGGCCGAAAGCTGCGACCTCTCGACCGGCTATATCAGCCAGATCGAACGCAACCTTGCCTATCCGTCCATTCCCGCGCTGGTCGGCATCGCCCGCAGCCTGGGAGTCACCGTGCAGTGGTTCTTCGGCGGCGCGGCGCCGGTGCCGCAGGCCGAGCAGGGCTATGTCATCCGCCACGGCAATCGCCTGCGCATCCAGTATGACGGCGGCATCGTCGACGAGCTGCTGACGCCGAAGATGAGCCTTCAGGTCGAGATGATCCACACGCGCCTGCCGTCGGGCAGCGAGAGCGCGGAGAGCTATAGCCATGCCGGCGATGCCGTGGGGATCGTCATGGCCGGCGAGCTGGAAATATGGGTGGGCGCGCGGCACTTCCACCTGCGCGAGGGCGACAGCTTCTCCTACTCCGCCGGCGAGCCGCATCGCTATCGCAATCCGGGAAGCCGCGATGCCGTCGTGCTCTGGGCGATCAGCCCGCCCAGCTTTTGACGTCAGCGCACGGTTTCGATTTCCCGGAGCAGCCAGTCGCGGAACCGGGCGAGGGCGGGGTTTGCCTCCATGCTCTCCTTCGGGCAGATGAACTTGTAGGATTCCTCCGGCTGGAAGGTTTCTTCCGAAAGCACGCACAGGGTGCCACGCGCAATGTCCGCCTCGACGAAGGCGCGGTGCGAGAAGCCGATGCCATGGCCGGAGCGCGCGGCGGCAAGCAGCGTGTGCTGGTCGTCGAAGAACAGGTTGGCGTTCGTCTGCGTTTCCTGCAGGTTGTTGTGGGTCAGCCAGTTCTTCCAGTCATCGGCATTGCGATAGTGCAGGCGCGCGACGCTGCGGCTGAAGAGCAGGTCGCTGGCCTGTTTCACGCTGGCGAGCATCGCCGGGCTGCACACCGGGACGAGGCGCTCGCGCAGCACCTCGACGGCGTAGTCTCCCGCCGGCGGATGGATGCAGTACTTGATCTGTGCGTCCTCGCGCTCGACCGCGCCGCTGCGCGCCTCCAGATTGCTGAGATGGAGCTGGATGCCGGGATTCTGCTCCAGGAAGCCGGCCATGCGGGGCACCAGCACCTCCATGGCGAAGAAGGGGCCGGTGCGGATGCGCAGGACCTTCGTCTCCGTCTCCTGGCCGATGAGCGAGAGCACATTGGCGACATCATCGAAGGCGCGGGCGCAGGCGTCGAGCAGCAGGCTGCCTTCCGCGGTGAGGCTGACGCCGCGCGAATTGCGCTCCAAGAGGCGCCGGCCGAGCCGTTCCTCGAGCTGCTTGACCTGATGGCTGACGGCGCCCTGGCTGACGGAGAGCTCGCTCGCCGCCGCCGTGAAGCTCCGGTGATGGCCCACGGCCTCGAAGGCGCGCAGCGCGCGCAGATTGGCCAAGTGTCGCCGATGGTGCCGGTCTGTCATCGAACCATGAGGAAAACTAATGATTGGGAATATATCTTTTGCATTGTTGCGCCGCCGGCTCAACGGTAATCCTACACGGGCAGAACGAAACCGACCGGATGCATCGTTCACCAAGACCCAGGAAATTCAGGTTATTTCTTTTGCCTTGGCGTTTTGCGCCGGAGGGCGGGGCTGTGGGCGAGGCAAGCCGGCGACACAAACACGATGAGGGAACGATGATGAGAAAAATGGCGCTCCATGCGTGCACGGCGGCCGCGATCATCCTGTCGGGAGTGGCGTCGGCCGCGGCCGAGACGATCCGCATGGGCGCGGAGGGGGCCTATCCGCCCTTCAACTACGTCGCCGAGGACGGCCAGCTCAAGGGCTTCGACATCGATATCGGCAATGCGATCTGCGCCGAGCTGAAGGCCGAATGCGAATGGAGCACCAACGAGTGGGACGGCATCATACCGGCGCTCCAGGCCGGCAAGTTCGATATCATCGCCTCCTCCATGGCGATCACCAAGGCGCGCATGGAGCAGGTGAGCTTTTCCGATCCCTACTATTTCAACGCCATGCGTTTCGTCGCCCTGAAGGAGCTGAACCTCCATGAGGTCAAGCCCGATGCCGTCAAGGACCTGGTGATCGGCACGCAATCCGGCTCGATCGCCACCGACATGCTGAAGGACTTCTTCCCGGACAACGAGGTCAAGCTTTATCCGACGCTCGGCGAAGCCTTCCTCGACATGAAGACCAGCCGCCTCGATCTCCTGGTCGAATCGAAGATCGCCATCGCCGACTGGCTGGCTGATGGCGAGGATTGTTGTGTCTTCGTCGGGGAGGAGTTCCTGCAGGACGGTACGCTCGGTGCGGGCCTCGCCTTCCGCAAGGATGACGATGCCCTGCGCGAGCGGGTGAATGCCGCCCTTGCCGAACTGGTGCGCAACGGCACCTATGAGACGATCCGCAAGACGTATTTCGACTTCGACATCCGCGAGAAGCCGAAGAATGCGAGCGCGCTCTTCGGCGGATAACCGGCTCTGACGGGACGAGGTCCGCCAGCGGGCCTCGTCCGCCGTCGCTGCCTGCCCGGATCGGGGCACGATCCGCTCTCTTATCTCTTTCATTGCCCGCCCGGCGAGGGCGGGAAGGATATTCATGTCCTATCGTGTCGCCATCATCGAGTTCATCAACGAATCCAACACCTTCACGCGGAAGCGGACCGGGATCGACGATTTCCATGCCTCGCATTATTTCAAGGGCGGCGAGATCCCGCTGAATTTCGAGGGTACGGGATCGGAAGTGGGCGGGGCGATCGAGGTTGCGCGTGCGAGGGGCTGGACGCCGGTCTACATCGTCGCCGCCCATGCCGAGCCGAACGGCATCATCCTTGAAGCGGCACGGGCGGAGATCACGCAGGAATGCCTGCGCCGGCTGAAGGAAAGCGGACCGTTCGACGGGATCTTCGTGGCGCTGCACGGTGCGATGGTGACGGAGACGGACGAGGACGGCGACTGCCAGTTCCTGCGCGAAATCCGTGCGGTGGCCGGGTATGCGGTGCCGGTCGCCATCACGCTGGACCTGCACGCCAATGTCTTCGACGAGCTGGCCGATCTCGCGCAGATCTCCGTCTCCTTCCGCACCTATCCGCATATCGACATGCGGGAGGTCGGCGTCGAGGCCTGCGACCTGCTGCACCGGGCGATGGCCGGCGAGATCGCGCCGAAGCTCGCCATCCGCCGCCCGCCCATGCTGCTCGGCTGCGACGACGGGCGCACGACGGACAACGGGCCGATGTGCCGCCTCCTGGAAAGGGCCGCGGCGGAAGCGGCCGCGCCGGGCATGCTCGCCGTCTCGATCAATGCCGGCTTCACCGATGCCGATGTCTGGGCCGCCGGGCCGAGCGTCGTCGTCACCTATGACAGCGCCATTGTGCCCGATACGGCGGCCGAGGGCGTCGGCGAAAGGCTCTGCGCGGCCATCTGGTCCTTCCGCAACGAATGGACGCAGCCGGTGCCGCTGGCCGAATGCATCGCGGCGCTGAAGGCCGCCGATCCCAGGGACGGCATCGTCGTGGTGGCGGATTTTTCCGACAATCCCGGGTCGGGCGCCTACAGCGACTGCACGGCGCTGATCGCCGCCATGCTGGAGGCGCGGCTCACCAATGCCGCGGCCGGGGCGCTGCTCGATCCGGAAGCGGTGCGCGAGATCGCGGCGGCCGGCGTCGGGGCCGAGGTCACGGTGACGATCGGCGGGCGCACGGATCCGGCGGTCGGCGGCGGTCCCCTGACGGTGACCGGCACGGTGATGGCGGTTACCGACGGCAGGTTCGTCTTCGAGGGGCCGATGTTCACCGGCCTGCCCGGCACCTGCGGCAGGAGCGTTTGCCTGCGCGTCGGCGGGCTCGACATCATGATCGTTTCCGAGCGCATGCAGATGCTGGACAAGAACATCTTCCGCGCCGTCGGCATCGAGCCGACCGAAAGGGCGATCCTCGCGGTGAAATCCATGCAGCACTTCAAGGGCGCGTTCGGGCCGATCGCCGCGCGCATGATCGTGACGGATGCCGGCGGGCTGAGTTCGCCGGATCTTGCACGCCGGACCTATACGCGTCTTCGCCGTCCGGTTTTTCCGCTGGATTCTGAAGGCCTTGCGGTGACGGGGACAATCTGAGCCCCCGGCCATCCGCCGGTGGCCCGCGTCGGCTGGGGTGCAAGCGAAGACTGTTTTCCACCGGCAGGAAACAGCGGCAATTGACAATGTTTTAAACTGTGCTAATGTGATTAAACGTTTAATCACATCGGTGAGCAGCCGTGAAGCCTTCGCGACCCAACCTTTCGGAACTGGCGCGCCACCTCGGGGTGTCGATCGCGACGGTATCGAATGCACTGTCGGGCAAGGGGCGCCTGTCGCCGGAACTCGCAAGGCGCATCCGCGATGCGGCGGATAAGCTCGGCTATGTGCCGAGTCAGGCGGGCAGGGCGCTACGCACCGGCCGCAGCGGCGTGCTCGGCCTCGTCCTGCCCGATATCGGCAATCCGCTCTATCCGGAGATCGCGCAGGAAATCGAGCGCGTGGCGACGGGGGCGGGCTACGGCGTGCTGATCGCCAATTCGCGCGACGAGATCGCCGCGCAGGACAAGGCGATCTTCCAGCTCATCGAGCGCGGCGTCGACGGCATCGTCATCGTTCCCCGCCGCGGCACGACGGTGCCGGAAACGCGCTGCCCCATCGCCATCATCGACACGCCGACGACGCCGCGCAACACCGTCTCGGCGGACCATTTCGCCGGCGGCGCCGAGGTCGCCGGCCACCTTGCGGCGCTCGGGCACGGCAAGGTCCTTCTGATCGGCGACGATCCGAGCTCGAATGTGCAGAACGCCCGCATCAGCGGCATGCACTCGAAGCTGTCGGGCGTCGAGACGGAAACCATCTGGATCGTCGAACTCGAGGCCCGGCACGGCAAGGGCTGCGCGCTCGGGCTCGCGGACTGGCGCAAGCGCGGCTTTACCGCCTTCGCCTGCGTTTCCGATCCCCATGCGCTGCGCGCGCTCACGGAGCTGCAATCGGCCGGCATCGCCATTCCGGCGGCGGCCAGCATCACCGGATTCGACAATCTGCAATGGTCGTCCTTCATCTCGCCGCCGCTGACGACCGTGAAGATGAACATGCCGGAAATCGCGACGCTGGCGCTCGATGCGCTGGTCGAGGCGATCCAGTCCCGCGAGACCTCGGACGACACGCCGAGCCCGCCCGTCACCGCTCGAAAGGCCGCCGTGCCGATGGAGCTTGTCATCCGCCGTTCCAGTGGTCCCGCGCCATCTGCCGGTTTTTCCCAGGAGGAGTCCAAGCATGCATAAGAAAGTACTGGCCGCCAGCGTCTTCTGGCTCATGAGCGGTGCGCTCGCATCCGCCGAGGAGCAGACGCTGACCATTTCCGTCTATGGCTTCGTCCAGGAGGAATTCACCGAAGCGCTCTACAAGCCCTTCGAGGCGGAATGCGGCTGCAAGCTGGTCGTGGAAACCGGCAACAGCATCGAACGCCTTGCCAAGCTCGAAGCCAACAAGGATGCCCCGGTCATCGACATGGCCGTCTTCTCGCTCGCCGACGCGCTTTCCGCCGCGCGCAAGGGCCTGACCGACAAGATCGATACGGCGAAGCTCTCCAACTACGACAAGCTCTACGATTTCGCCAAGGACCCGAACGGCGACGGCATGAGCGTCGGCTACACCATCTACAAGACCGGCATCGCCTATCGCACCGACAAGATGACGGTCGAATCCTGGGCGGACCTGCTGAAGGACGAATATGCCGATCACGTCGCCCTGCCGAACATCACCACCAACCAGGGCGGGCCGGTGCTGAACATGATCGGCAAGGCGCTCAGCAAGGACTCGCCCGACCTCAAGGACGCCATGGCCGCCGTCGGCGAGAAGCGCGACGCGTTCGTCACCTTCTACGTCAAGAGCTCGCAGCTCGTGCAGCTCATGCAGCAGGAAGAGATCTGGGCCGCGCCGATGGGCCACTTCTCCTGGGCCGGCATTTCCAAGCTGGACCTGCCGATCGGCTGGGCCGCCACCAAGGAAGGCGACGCGGGCGACATGAACGCCATGGTGCTCGTCAAGGGCTCGAAGAACCAGGAACTGGCGCTGAAGTTCATGGACTTCTGGCTCTCGACGCCGATGCAGACGAAGATCGCCGAAATGCTGATCGACAGCCCGGCGAACAAGGAAGTCGTGGTCGCGCCGGAAATCGCCGAGAAGCTTACCTACGGCGCCGACGTCGCCAACAAGCTGACCTTCCTGCCGGCCGCGACGACCCTCGACTACCGCGAGAAGTGGCTCGCCGAGTGGAACACGGCGGTCGCGCAGTAAAGGCGTCCTGAACCGAAGGCGATCGCATTAAATTGCCCCTCACCCTAACCCTCTCCCCGCAAGCGGGGAGAGGGGACTTGCCCCACGAACCGTTGAGGAACTGGGGAAACCGGTACGGCATATCTCCTTCGCCCCGCCTGCGGGGAGAAGGTGACCGGCAGGCCGGATGAGGGGCAATCTCCACATGCGATCGTTCCTGCGCTTCCCACCACCCCGAACGCTGCCCCCTTTCGGCAGGAGCACGCATGTTTCAAAATCGCGCTGAAGCCCTGGCGCTGGCCTTGCCGGCCGCCGTCTTCGCCACCGTCATCTTCCTGGTGCCGGTCGTCATCGTGCTGGCAGAGGGCTTCCGCAGCCCGGCCGGCTGGACGCTTTCCGCCTACACCAACTTCTTCTCCGAGCCGCTGAACCGGCTCGTGCTGGTGCGCACGTTCAAGCTCGGCATCGCTGTGACCGTGGTGTCCGCCATCATCGGCTATGCCGCCGCCTTCGCCATCGTCAATCTCAGCGCGTCCGGCAAGGGCCGCATGATCGGCCTCATCTCGCTGCCGCTGATGATCTCGCCGGTCGCGCGCACCTATGCCTGGATCGTCATCCTCGGCCGCACCGGCATCGTCAACCAGGCGCTGCAGGCCGTCGGCCTCAGCGACGAGCCGATCCGCCTGCTCTTCACCGAGACGGCGGTCTTCATCGGCCTCCTGCAGCTCTTCCTGCCGCTGATGATCCTGTCGCTGATCAGCGCGCTGGAAAACATGCCGAAGGATGCCATCCTCGCCGCCCGTGTGCTCGGCGCCAACTGGTTCCAGGTGTTCTGGAAGGTCATCCTGCCCTTGACGCGCGAAGGCCTCGTCGTCGGCGGCACCCTGGTCTTCACCGGCTCGCTGACGGCCTATATCACGCCTGCCATCCTCGGCGGCTCCAAGGTGCTGATGCTGGAGACGCTGCTCTTCCAGCGCGTCACCGTCGCCAACGATTTCGTCTCCGCAAGCGTCATCGCCTTCATCCTGATCGCCATGTGCTTTGCCGCGAACCTTCTCCTGAAACGGCTCGCCACCGCGAGGAACAAGCGATGAACCGCACGCTTTCCTTCTCCATCCTCACCGCGCTGATCGTCTTCCTGATCGGCCCGTTCCTGATCATCGTCGCCGCCTCGCTTTCGGCCGGCGATACGCTCGCCTTCCCGCCGCAGGGCCTGTCGCTGCGATGGATCGTCAAGGTCTTCACCGTCGAGAGCTTCCGCGACAGCTTCATCATGTCGATGATCCTTGCGGTCGGCGGCACCTTCGTCGCGCTCCTGCTCGGCGTGCCGGCGGCCTATGCGCTGTCGCGCTACAAGCTGCCCTTCGGCGAGGTGGTGAGCACCGTCGTCACCCTGCCGATCATCGTGCCGGGCATCATCGTGGGCCTCGCGCTCCTGCGCTACCTCGTCGTGCCCTTCAGCTTCTCGATCGGGGTCGCGCTGTTCCTTGCCCATACGGCCCTCGTGCTGCCCTATACGGTGCGCGTCGTCTCCTCTTCCTTCAACAACCTGCGCTCCGACATGGAGGAGGCGGCGGTGCTGCTCGGCGCCACCCGTCTCGGCGCGTTCTTCATGGTGGTGCTGCCGAATATCCGGGCGGGCATCCTTGCCGCCTTCATCCTCGGCTTCGTGACGAGCTTCAACCAGGTGCCCGTCTCGCTGTTCCTCTCGGGGCCCGGCGTGCGCACGCTGCCCATCGACATGCTCTCCTACATGGAAACCACCTACGATCCCTCCGTTGCTGCGCTGTCGGCGCTTCTCGCCCTGATGTCGATCGGCATCGTCTTCCTCGCAGAACGCTTCCTTGGATTCTCCCGCTATGTCTGATCGCGCCTTCCTCTCGCTTGAAAACCTGACGCTCTCCTACGGCAACTCGATCGCCGTCGATAAATTCAACCTGGATATCAGAAAGGGCGAGCTCGTCGCCTTCCTCGGCCCCTCCGGCTGCGGCAAGACGACGACCATGCGCTCGATCGCCGGCCTTCTCACGCCGACCTCCGGCCGCATCACGCTCGACGGCACGGACATCACCCGCGTCTCCGCCAACAAGCGCAATGTCGGGCTGGTCTTCCAGTCCTACGCGCTCTTCCCGCACCTGACGGTCTTCGAGAACGTCGCCTTCGGCCTGCGTTTGAAGCGCATGCCGGCCGCCGATATCGAGGCGCGCGTCACCGCCGGCTTGAAATCCGTCGGCCTTTCCGCCTTCTCCGGCCGCAAGCCCGCCGAACTCTCCGGCGGCCAGCAGCAGCGCGTGGCGCTCGCCCGCTCCATGGTGATGGAGCCGAAGGTGCTCTTGCTCGACGAACCGCTCTCCAACCTCGATGCGCGCCTGCGCGTCGAGATGCGCGCCGAACTGCAGCGCGTGCAGAAGGAGACCGGCGTCACCATGATCTTCGTCACCCACGACCAGGCCGAGGCCCTGTCGCTCGCCGACCGCATCGTGGTCATGCGCGAGGGCCTGATCGAGCAGATCGGCACGCCGGAGGAGATCTACAACACTCCCGTCTCCTCCTTCGTCGCCGATTTCGTCGGCTTCGAGAACGTGTTCGCGCTGAAGGACGGCAAGCTCGCCACCCCCGCCGGCGCGGTCGCCCTCCACGAGACACTGCCCCGGAACGCCGCCGGCTTCGCCTGGCGTCCCGCCGGCGTGGCGCTGGATACGGGCCCGTTCAAGGGCCGGGTGAAGAGCGTCTCCTTCACCGGGAATCTGCGCGAATACCTGCTCGACACGCCGCTCGGACCCATCACCGCCGAGGTCAGCGCCGCGCTGCCGGTCCATGAACTCGGCACGGAACTTTCCTTCGACCTGCCGCTGAAGGCGGCCGCGCCGCTCCAGCGCTTCGCGTGACCGCCATGGGCGTCTGGATCGATACGGATATGGGTTTCGACGACATCGCCGCCATCCTCGTGGTGGCGCACGCGAAGGAGCCCATCGACGGCGTTTCGCTGGTCTTCGGCAATTCCGGTTTTGCGCGGGTGCGCCAGAACGCGGCCTCGGCGGCCGCCGCCTTCGGCTGGACCTTTCCCATCCACGACGGCCGCGCCCTACCGGTCCTGGGCCGTCTCGAAACCGCGGAAAACATCCTCTCCGAAGCCGGCATGCTGACCGCCGGCCGCAGCCTGCCCGCCGCCCCGTTGTTGCCGGAAAGCGATGCCTTCACCGCCCTCTGCCATTGGCTGGAGACGGCGCAAAGCCCGCGCCGCATCCTCGCCCTCGGCCCGCTCACCAACATCGCCGCCCTGGCGCTCGCGCGGCCGGACCTTGCGAAGAAGATCGGCGATCTCACCTGGATGGGCGGCGGCGTCACCGCCGGCAACCACACGGCCTCTGCCGAATTCAATGCGTTCGCCGACCCGGAAGCGCTCGCCATCGTGCTCGCCCATGGCCTGCCGCTCCGCATGGTCGATCTCGACCTCTGCCGCAAGGTCATCGCCTATCTGGACGACGTCGCGCCCGTCCGTGCCGCGGGTGGCCGGAATGCCGAGCTGCTGGCCGACCTTCTCGCCGGATACATCTCCATAGGGACGAGCCGCGGCCGCCCCGGCATGGCGATCTACGATCCGTGCGCCGCTGTCGTTTTCGTGCGGCCGGAGGCCGTGACCTTCACCGCGGCCCGCATCGACGCGGAGCTTTCCGGCGCGCTGACCCGGGGCCGCACCGTGGTGGATGTCCGTGCACCCGAGGAAAGGCGCAACGCCGCCTTCGCCTCCGATATCGACGTGGACGCTGCCCGTGCCCTCATCCTCGGCGCGCTGATCGCGGAGGCGCGGCGATGACCGGCCGGACCGACGCCCGCGATCTCGACGACGAAACCTTGAGGGAAAACGCCGTCGCGGCCGCCCGTGGCGACCGCCCCTTCGACATCCTTATCCGTGGCGGCATGCTGGTCGACATGGTGACGGGCGAGCAACGTCCCGCCGATATCGGTCTCGTCGGCCCGCTGATCGCCAGCGTCCATGCGCCGGATGCCCGCCGGGATGCCGCGGAAACGATCGATGCCGTCGGGCTTTTCGTCTCGCCCGGCCTCATCGACACGCATATGCATGTCGAAAGCTCGATGATCACGCCCGCCCGCTATGCCGCGGCGATCCTGCCGCGCGGCGTCACGACGCTCGTCTGGGATCCGCACGAGCTCGGCAATGTGCACGGCGTCGCCGGCGTCGACTGGGCGGCGGAGGCGGCGCGCGTGCTGGCGCAGCGCCATGTGCTGCTCGCGCCCTCCTGCGTGCCGTCGGCGCCGGGCCTGGAACTGGCCGGCGCCGATCTTCCGGCCGAAACCATCGCCGCGCTGCTCGCCCGCCCGGAGATCGGCGGCATCGCCGAGGTCATGGACATGCGCGCCGTCATCGAGGGGCGGGCGCGCATGAGCGCCATCCTCGCCGCCGGCCGCCGCTCCGGCAAGCCGATCCACGGCCATGCCCGCAGCCTGGAAGGCGCCGACCTGCAGGCCTTCGTCACGTCGGGCATCAGCTCCGATCACGAGATCGTCTCGGGCGAGGACCTCCTGCAGAAGCTGCGTGCCGGCCTCACCATCGAGCTGCGCGGCTCGCACGATCACCTGCTGCCCGAATGCGTCGCCGCCCTCAATGTGCTGCCGCAATTCCCGCAGACGGTGACGCTGTGCACCGACGACGTCTTCCCGGACGATCTTTTCCATGCCGGCGGCCTCGACGACGTGGTGCGCCGCCTCGTGCGCTACGGAATGAAGCCGGAATCGGCTCTGCAGGCCGCAACGCTGAACGCCGCCCGCCGCATCGGCCGCACCGACCTCGGCCTCATCGCCCCCGGCCGCCGCGCCGACATCGTGCTTTTCCGGGACCTTGCCGATTTCCACGCGAAACTGGTCTTTTGCAGCGGCCGTCTCGTCGCCCGCGATGGTGCGCTCATCGAAGCGGCGGAGGAAGTCGATGCGGCGCCGCTCCGCGGCTCCATGCATCTCTCGCCGCTTGCGGAAAATGATTTCCGCATTCCCTGCGCGGGCAGCGAGGCGACCGTCGCCGTCATCGCAAGACCGCGCTTCACCGAATGGGCCGAGGCCGTCGCACGGGTCGAGAACGGTTTCGTCGTCCCCCCCGTCGGCACCACGCTCATCGCCGTGGCGCACCGGCACGGCAAGGCGGATGCGCGCCCGCGTGTCGGCTTCCTCTCGGGCTGGGGCGAATGGCGCGGCGCGCTTGCCACCACCGTCTCGCATGACAGCCACAACCTTACGGTCTTCGGCGGCAATGCGCGGGACATGGCCGTCGCCGCCAATGCGGTGATCGCGGCTGGTGGCGGCATGGCCGTCGCGGCCGATGGGAGGGTTTTGGCGCTGCTCGCGCTGCCGCTTTCCGGCCTGATCTCGGATGCGCCGCTCGAGGATGTGGCCGGCGCCTTCTCGGCGCTGCGCGCCGCGGCAGACGGCATCGTCGACTGGCAGCCGCCCTATCTGGTGTTCAAGGCCGTCTTCGGCGCGACGCTCGCCTGCAATGCCGGCCCGCACCAGACCGACCGCGGCATTGCCGACGGCACGACCGGCGCGCTGCTCGAAAGCCCGGTCCTGAGCATCCGGGGCCTCTCGTGAGCACGCCTGCCAACGCCATCGTCCCATCGGCCAGCACCGGCCTGCTGCTGCCGGCGGTCTTCGTGCCGCTCTGGTCGAGCGGCTTCGTGCTGGCGCGGCTCGTCGCGCCCCATGCGGAGCCGCTGACCTTCCTTGCCGTGCGCTTCTTTCTCGCCTTCCTGGCGCTTGCCGCCATCGCGCTCTGGAAGGGCGCGGCCTGGCCGCGCTCGCGTCTTGAATGGCGGCAGGCGCTGATGGCCGGCGTGCTGATCCACGGCGTCTATCTCGGCGGTGTCTTCTGGTCGGTGGCGAACGGCCTGCCGACGGCGATCTCTGCGCTGATGGCGGGCATGCAGCCGCTGCTCGTGACGCTTCTTGCGGGGCGGGTGCTCGGCGAGCGCATGTCGCGGCGCGGCGCCATCGGCATCGTCATCGGTGCCGTCGGCACGCTGGTCACGCTGGCGCCGAAGCTCGGCGCGACGGATGCCGGCGGCATCCCCCTCGTGCCGCTTCTCGTCTGCCTTGCCGGGGTTCTTGCCATCACCACCGGCTCCATTCTGGTGAAACGCACGAAGATCACCGCCGATCCGCTGACCAACACGGCCGTGCAATATATCGGCGCGCTGGTTCCGACGGCCGTCCTCGTGCCCTTCGTCGGCGGCCCGGGCTTCGATGCGACGGCGGTGCCATTGTGGATCGGCCTTGCCTGGTCGGTCTTCGGCATGTCGCTCGGGGCGATCCTCCTGCTCCTGCACATGATCCGCCGCGGGGCGCTGTCGAAAGTGTCCTCGCTCTTCTTCCTCGTGCCCGGCGTCTCGGCCCTGATGGCCTGGATCGGTTTCGGCGAAAGCCTGACCATCGTCCAGATCGCCGGTCTTTCCATCGCGACGCTCGGCGTCTCCCTCGCCAGCCGCGGCTAAACCGACAGGAACCACCATGACCCTTGCCGAGATGATCGCCGCCAGCAATGCGCCCGCCGTGCTCGTGCGCCGCGACCTGCATCGCCATCCGGAAACCGCCTTCCTCGAATACCGCACGGCCTCGCGCATCGCTGCCTATCTCGATCATCTCGGTTTTGCCGTGCGCACCGGCCGCGAGGTGATGGACTACGACGCGGTCATCGATCCGCCGTCGGCCGGGCAGGTGGCGGATGCGAGGCGGGCGGCGCTTGCCGCGGGCGGGGACCCCGCCTGGATGGAGCGCATGCCGGACGGCCTGACGGGCGTCGTCGCCGACTACCGTTTTGGCGAAGGTCCCGTCGTCGCCTTCCGCTTCGACATGGATGCCCTGCCGGTCAGCGAGACCGAGGCGGCGGAGCACCGGCCGAACGCGGAGGACTACCGTTCCCGCTTTGCCGGGCGCATGCATGCCTGCGGCCATGACGGGCATGTCGGCATCGGCCTTGCCCTTGCCCGACGGCTCAGCCGGGAAAAGGGGCTTTCCGGCACCCTGCGCCTGATCTTCCAGCCGGCCGAGGAGAGTGCGCGCGGCGCCGCGCCCATGGTGGCGGGCGGCGCGGTCGAAGGGGTCGATCATCTCTTCGTCGGTCATCTCGGCTGCCTGCTGCCCTCCGGCAAGATCGGCGCCAGCGCCGTCGGCTTCCTGTTCTCGAGCCGCTTCGTCGTCACGTTCCGCGGCGCCGTTGCCCATGCGGCGATGGGCCCGCAGGAGGGGCGCAACGCGCTGCTGGCGGGCGCCGCGGCAGCGCTTGGCCTGCACGGCGTTTCGCGTTTTGCCGGTGCAGAGACCTTCGTCAATGTCGGTATGCTCACCGCCGGCACGGCCTTCAACATCGTTGCCGATACCTGCGAGATGCTGGTGGAGGTGCGGGCCGACGACCGTGCGGCGCATGACTACATGGTCGAGCGGCTGCACGCGGTCATCGAGGGTGCCGCCGCCATGCAGCAGTGCGACGTGGAGATCGTGCGCAAGAGCCATATGCCCGGCAACGAGAACAGCCGGGACGCCGCCGAGCTCATCGCCGCGGTCGCCCGGGGCCTGCCCGGCGTAACCGAGGTGCTGCCGGAATGGTCGATCGGCGGCGGCGACGATGCCTGCCTGATGATCCGCCGCGTGCGGGAGAACGGCGGTTCGGCCGCCTATTGCATCATCGGCAGCGACATTCCTGCCGTGCACCACGCCGCCGATTTCGATATCGACGAGGCGTCGCTGGAAACCGGCGTGGCGCTGTTCGCGGGCGTCGCACAGCGGCTGCTGGGGACGCAGGGCGGCCGGTAGCATGTCGCATCAGCGCCCGGCAGCCGGACGGGGCGAATAAGGGACCGTGCCCCGCAAATGGGGCACGGCCGTTGGGCTCAGCCCGCCACTAGGAACCAGGAGCGACGCGCCTGCATTAGCCCCGCGGCATAGATGGAGAAGGCGAGGACCGCGGTCGCCGGCGCCGAGAGCTCCGCATAGGTGCCACCCCAGACATGCAGCGCGATGCCGACCGCTGCGGCGATGAACCAGGCGCTGATGCCGAGCGGGTTGAAGGCCGGCACATGGCTGGAGCGGTATTCGATGGCAGGCCCCACCAGCGTGCTGTAGCGGTCGATCAGGATATGCGCCATGGCGACGGCGACCCAGGCGACGACGAAGATGCCCTGGTAGGCGAGGGCCTGGAGCAGGTAGGCGAAGACGTCGGCCAGCATCAGGAGATAGACGATGACGCCGACCGCGATCGCCCAGCCAACGCGTCCGAAGGGCAGGCGGCCGAAGAGTTGCACCAGCGCTTCGAGGTTGACGGCGGCAAGGTAGTAGTTCGCCGTGTTGATGCGCGTCTGGGTGACCCAGACGAAGGCGAGGCCCCAGATGCCCATGAGCTTCAGGAGCGCCAGCAGCACGCTGACCTCCGAGAGTGCGCCGAGATCCGGCACGGTGCCGATCATGAACATGCCGAAAAGCCCGCTGACCAGGAAGGCGACGGCATAGAAGGGCGTGCCGAAGTTGAACCAGGCATGATAGCCGGCGTCCTCCTGCCGGCCGAAGCGGGCATAGTCGAAGGTGAACATCATCAGCACCCAGACGCCCATGTAATAGACGAAGCAGGACCACCAGCCGCCGGCCGGCGCGCCGGTTTCCGGGCCGAGGTTCAGCCACTTGTCGCTGTAGCCGTATTCGCCGATGGCGAGCGCGACGGCGACGATCAGGCCGAGGATGTAGAAGGGCAGCAGCACGCCGTTGAACTTGTCGAGCCAGGTCTGGATGCTGCCGAAGATCAGAGGCACGCTGTAGAGCACGACGATCAGGGCTGCGAGCGGATAGGAGATCGACGGCAGCACGGTGTTGATGCCGACGGCGATGACCGAGCCCTCGAAGACGGCGTAGTAGATCGCCGTGGCGCAGAAGATCAGCGTTGCCAGCCCCGCCCCGACATTGCCGAAGAGGACGCGCGAGAACAGCGCCACGGAAAGCCCCGTGCGGATGGCGAAGCGGCTCAGCACCGCATTGACGACGCCATAGGCGACGACCGACAGCACGATGCCGATGATGGCGTTGCGCGTGCCGAAATTCAGCGCCATCGCCGCGCCGACGACGATATAGAAGACGGCGCTGCACACCGCCCACCAGGCCATGGTCAAGGCGCCCCTGGGCATACGGGCATGCGGCGGCACCGCCACGTTGGAAAAATCCGAATTGTCGGCTTCGGTGGCCGATAGGTTGCCTGCCATCTTGTTCCCCTCGATTGTTGCAGGTGATGCGGCCCTGCCGGTGGCGGCGGGGCCATTGGCTCAGGTGCGCGTCAGCAGGTAGCTGCCGCTTTCATGCAGCACGCTCGTCCAGCCGGGCTCGATGACGATGGTCGTCGTCACCTCCTCGATGATCGCCGGCCCCGCGATGCGGGCGCCCGCGCCAAGTTTCGCGCCGTCATAGATCGGCGTGGAGATCGCCTTGCCGGACTGGTCGAAGATCGCCTCGCGGTAGCCCTTGAGCGCCGCCTTCGCATCGCCGCCTTCGGCGAGTTTCGGCGGGCGGACCTTCTCGATGAGGCCGTAGACGGTGGATTCGAGGTTCACGACCTCGACCGCGCTGTGGCGTTCGGCATAGGTGTAGAGTTCCTCGTGGCGGGCGTGGAAGGCGTCCTTGACCTTTTCGATGGTCGTCTCGTCGATCGGGAACGTGCCGATATCGACCGTGCATTCATGCACCTGGCCGACATAGCGCATGTCGATGGAGCGCTTGATGGCGATCGCGTCGTCGGCAAAACCGTCCGCCTTCAGATGCGCGACGCCCTTCTCCTCGATCTCGCGGAACAGGCTGTCGATGCGCGGGTAGGCGCTCGCATTGTCGAGGCGCACCGGGGCGGGAGCCATGTAGTTGTATTTGACGTCGGAGATGATCTGGCCGAAGGCGCAGAGGCCGGAGGCAAGTTTCGGCAGGATGATCGTGTCGATGCCCATCTCGCCCGCCAGCGCCGTGATATGCGCCGCCGTCGCCCCGCCCGCGCCGACCAGCACGAAATCGCGCGGATCATAGCCGCGCTCGACGGAGACGCGGCGGATGCCGTTGACCATGCTGTTGTTGATGATGGCGAACATGCCGTAGGCCGCCTGCTCGACGGAGATGCCGAGCGGTTCTGCAACGCGCGCCACCGCCGCGCGCGCCTTCTCGATATCGAGCGGCAGCTTGCCGCCGAGCAGGCCCTCCGGGTTGAGGTAGCCGAGCACGAGATTGGCATCCGAGGTGGTCGGCTCCGTGCCGCCGCGGCCGTAGCAGGCGGGGCCGGGCTCGGAGCCTGCCGATTGCGGACCGACCTGCAAGAGGCCGAGCGGATCGATCCAGCCGATGGAGCCGCCGCCTGCGCCCAGCGTCTCGACCTGGATCATCGGCACGCCGATGCGGTAGCGCAGGAAGTCGATGTTCTTGTTGAGGTTGGTCTGGCCGTTGCGGGTGAGCGTGATGTCGAAGGAGGTGCCGCCCATGTCGACGGTGATGACGTTCTTGTGGTCGAAGGGCGCACCGGCATAGAGCCCCGCCTGCGGCGCGGAGGCCGGGCCGGAATTGATGGCGTAGACGGAGCGGTCGGTCATCACCTGGCCGACCGCAAGCCCTCCGTTCGACTGGAAGTAGCGCACCGGCTGCTTGGCGCCGAGCGTGCGGAAATAGGCGTCGACGGCGGCGACGTAGCGGCGCATGACGGGGGCGAGATAGGCGTTGGTGACGGCTGTGGAGGTGCGGGTGTATTCGCGCACCTGCGGGTAAAGCTCGCCGCCGACGGTGAGGATGGCCTCCGGCATCATTTCGCGCACGATTTCCGCCGCGCGCCGTTCGTGGCTCGGGTCGAGCACCGACCAGACGAAGGAAATGGCGACGGTCTCGACACCCTCCTTCAGGAACAGGCGGCAGGCCTCGCGTACGTCCTCCTCGTGCAGCGGGGTGCGTACCGAGCCGTCGGACAGGATGCGCTCGCGCACGCCGCGTCGGAGATAGCGCGGCACGAGCATGGTCGCGGCCGGATAATCCGGGTCGTATCGGAAACCGTCCTCCTTGTGGCCGTTGCGGATCTCGATGGAATCCTCATGGCCGGCGGTGCAGATCAGCCCCGTCTTGCCGCCGCGATGGGTGATCAGCGCGTTCAGGCCGACGGTCGTGCCGTTGATGCAGAGGTCGCAGCTCGCAATGATCTCCTCGATCGGCTTCCTGAGATCGGCGGCGATGAGGCCGAGGCCGTTCTCGATGGCCTTCGTCGGGTCGGTGGGCGTGGAGAGCGCCTTGAACAGCTTGACCTCCCCGCTGGCGCGGTCGGCGATGACGAAGTCGGTGAAGGTGCCGCCGGCGTCGATACCGAGACGGTAGGAATGCATGGTCATGTCTGGTCTTCCTTTATTCACTGGCGCGCAGCCGCGCGGTCTCGGCGACGTCGACGGCGAGGGTTTGCGGGTTGGCGATGGCGACGCCGTAATCGGCGCGCGCGCCTTCGATGGAGACGAGGCCGTTGCGCACGTCCCACACGACCTTCTCAACCGGCCGCTCGAAGGGATTGCCGTAGCCTCCGCCGCCCGGGTTGAGGTTGGTGATGGTCTCGCCCGGCTTGATGGTCTCAATGATGTTCTTGCGCTCCACCTCGACCTTGCCGCCGCGGCGCAGCTCCACGCGGCCGACCTTGGTGTCGAGCATCGCCGATCTTGCGCCGGCCGCGCCCATCGCCGGAATGCGCCGGCCTTCGCCGAAACCGATGCACAGCATGTCGCCGTTGAGCGGTTCCACCTCCCAGGCGGTGCCGGAGCCGCCGCGGAATTTTCCCGCTCCGCCGGAATCGGTCATCAGCGAATAGCGGTGGATGACGATGGGGTAGGAATATTCCAGCAGTTCGACGTCGCCGGAGGTGAGCGCACCGAAGCAGCATTCCGGGCCGACGGCATGCCAGCCGTCCTGCTTGGGCGTCGCGCCGCCGCCGGAGATGATGGTGGCGAGCACCATGGTGACGAATTCCTCGTTGGTGCGGGAATCGCGGCCGGCGATGTTGAGGCCGTTGGCGTGGCCCCAGGAGGCGGAGACCTTCGAAGGCATGGCCTTTTCGAAGGCGAGGCGCACGGCGTCGGTCAGCGTCTCCATCGGCGTCGTCGTGCAGTTCATGTGCGGGGCGGGTTCCTGCGCATTGCAGAGCGTGCCCTTCGGCCCGAAATCGAGGCTGACGCAGCGATAGAGGCCTTCGTTGTAGGGTGGTGGCAGGGCGGCGAACATCATCAGGCCGAGATAGACGCCGGAATGGGAGTTGCCTTCGTAGGAATTGATGAAATAGGGGACCTGCGGCGGGCTGGCGATCGCGATGTGGCAGCTGTCGCCCGTGACCGTCACCGTCGCCTTGATCTCGAAATCCCCGAAACCGTGGCCGGCATCCTCCAGGATGGCTGAGCCCTCGTAGGTGCCGTCGGGCACGGTCGCGATCAGCGCGCGCATGTGCCGGTCGGCCATGTCGAGCAAGGTGTCGACGCAGGCGTCGACCTGCTCCTTGCCGTATTTGTCGAGCATGGCGATGAGGTTGCGCTCGCCGACCTGGCAGGCGCCGATCAGCGCCCGGAAGTCGCCCTCCTGGTCGCGGCGGGCGCGCATGTTGGTGAGGATCATGTTGAGCACGTCGTTGCGCGGCGTGCCGCGGTCCCAGATCTTGACCGGCGGAATGCGCAGGCACTCGGCGTAGATCTCGGTGGCGTTGGGGTTGTAGCCGGCGGGAACAGGCCCGCCGATGTCGGTGAGATGCCCCTTGCAGACGGTCCAGTAGACGAGCTCGCCCTTGTAGAAGACCGGCTTGTACATGCAGGTGTCGATGGCGTGGCTGCCGCCGAAGGCCGGGTCGTTGTGCAGGAACAGGTCGCCCTCGTGGATGTCGTCGCCGAAGAAGGCGGCGACCGCCTTCATGGCGGGGATGAGCGAGCCGAGATGGATCGGGATGTCCTGGCCCTGCAGGATCATCTCCGGCCGGGCGTTGAACAGCGCCGTCGAATAATCGTGCGCCAGGTTGAAGACCGACGAGCGCGCCGTCTTTTCGAGCGCGAGCGTCATTTCGCGCTGGGTCGTCTCGAGCATGCCGCGCACGACCGAAAGGGTGATCGGGTCTACCTTTGAAGTCTGGGTATGGTTCATCGTGTTCACGCTGGTTGAGGGCGAGAACCGACGGCCTGGAAACCGTTGGAAGTGCTGATGTGACTGTTCCCTTGAGCCGCCGGTATCTGTCGCACCGTTGAAGCCGGGGTCAATCTAGGCAGAGTTTTCCGCTCCGGTCTTTGCAGCGCGGGAACGACGAATTGCGCGCGGGCGCACAAGCTGTCATTTTCGTTGCCTGGCGAAAATCATGTGCGTACCTTTGTTCGAAGAGGGCAAGCCGCATGAAGACGAGCATCACCACAAGCGCGACACGCGCGCCGGACCGCAGCCGCCACTGGCACGAGGCCATCGCCTCGGCCTATTTTCCGCTCGACCTGCGCTTTCGTGACGCCGACCGGTTTTCCGGCGACCTGACGACCTGGCAGTTCGGCGACGTCTCGATCTCGCGCCTCACATCAGACGCCTTGCAGTACCATCGCCTGCCGCATCACTTCCGCGCCGCGCGCGACGAGGAATTCCTGGTCACGGTGCCGGCCAAGGCGGAAGTGTTCTTTTCCCAGTGCGGCAAGGACATCAAGTGCCCGCCCGGCGGCTTCTTCCTGGAGCGCAGCAGCGAGCCCTACCAGTTCAGCCATGCCGAGCCGGCGGACATGTGGGTGCTGAAGGTGGAGGCCGATGCGCTGGCCGGCCGCATGCGCGCGCCGGACCGCTTCTGCACCCTGCAATTCGAGGCGAACAACGGGGCCGGCGGCCTCTTCACCGACATGCTGCATCTCCTGCCCGCCCGTTTCGACGGCATGACGCAGGAGGCGCGCGTGACCGTCGGCCGCCAGCTCGTCGATCTGCTCGTGCTGGCGATCAAGGCGGACGACCGGGTGCTGACTTCGGGCAATTCCACCGTGCGCGGCGCGCATCTCGCCCGCATCGAGGCCTATATGCGCGCCAATCTCCAGGATTTCCGCCTCGACCCGGAGCGCATCGCGCGGGCCTGCGGCATTTCCACCCGCTACCTGCACGAACTGTTCCGCGATACGGGCCAGACGGTTCGCAGCTGGATCCGCGACCAGAGGCTGATGGCTTGCCGGGAAGCGCTGGAAGATCCGGGCAATTTCCAGACGGCTGCGGAGATCGCCTATCGCTGGGGTTTCGGCGACCAGACGCAGTTCTCCCGCGTCTTCAAGGCCGAGTTCGGCGTGCCGCCGGGCGAATTCCGCGAGAAGGCCCGGGCCGGCCAGCAGGGTGCCGCGGGGCCGGCCAAGTCCGCGCTTTCATAGGAACCCGGTGGGCAAGCGTCTGCCGGGCCGGCGGCTTACCCGCCTGCAAGGCGGTCGATGCAGGCCCGTACGCGCGAAACGCCCTCGACGATGTTGGCGCGCGGGATCGAGGAATAGCCCATGCGGAAATAGCGGCAGGGCCTGTCGCTCTCCGGAAAGAACGGCGAGCCGGATTCGACGAGCACGCCGTCCTGGCGCAGTTCGTGCACCAGCCGGTCGGCGTCCAGCCCTTCCGGCCCCTCCATCCAGAAGGACGTGCCGCCGAAGGCGGAGGACCCGGCGATCGTCAGTCCCTCCCGCCGCAGCGCCTCGGCCATGAGGACGTGGCGCTTGTGGTATTCCGTGCGCATGCGGTGCAGCACGGCGTCGTAATGGCCGAGCGCGAGGAAATAGGCGCTGGTGCGTTGCAGGTGGCCGGGCGGATGGCGCAGCATCAGGGAGCGGAGCGCGCGCGCCTCGCGGATGAACGAGGCGGGCGCGACGAGGTAGCCCAGCCGCAGGCCGGGAAACAGCGATTTCGAGAAGCTGCCGATATAGAGCACGCGCCCGGTGGAATCGAAGGCCTTCAGCGCCGGCGAGGGCGGGGCAAGATAGCTGATCTCGAACTCGTAGTCGTCCTCGACGATGACGAAGTCCTTTTCCGCCGCGGCCTGCAGCAGCCGCGTGCGCCGGTCGATCGGCATGGTCGCGCCCGTTGGCGAATGGTGGCTCGGCGTGACGAAGACCGCGTCGGTATCCTCCGGCAGGTCGTCCGGCGGCAGGCCCTCGCCGTCGACGTCGACGGTCGTGACCCTGGCGCCGCTGAGCAGCAGCGAGGCGCTGATATCGGGGTGGCAGGGGTTTTCGCAGACCGCCCTGGACCCCTTGTCCAGGATCAGGCGGGTGACGATCCACAAGGCGTTCTGCGCGCCGACGGTGATGAGGACCTCGTCCGGGTTCGCATGGATGCCCCGCCGGGGCAGGGTGCGCGAGCAGATGTAGTTGACGAGCCTGACATCGTCGGCAGCGGCGAAATCGCTTGCCATCAGGATGAAATCCTCGCGCGCCAGCGCCCGGCGGGCGCAATCGCGCCAGGCGTTGAGGTCGAACAGCGACGGGTCCATCTGGCCATAGAGGAAGGGATAGGGGTAGCGCCGCCAGTCGAGCGGTTTCGACACCTGGCGTACGACCGCAAACCCCATCTTCATCTTCCCCGCCCAGTCCACCGGGGCTGAACCGGACGACGGACGGTCGTTTTCCAGGCCCTTGCCCGGCGGATTGCTCGCGATGCGGTAGGAGCTGCGGTTCGCGGCCTCCACATAGCCCTGCGACACCAGCTCCTGATAGGCGAGCGTTATCGTGATGCGCGAGATATGGAGGTAGTCGGCGAGCTTGCGGGTCGAGGGCAGGTGCGCGCCGGGCTGGACGCGGCCCGCAAGCACGGCGGAGACCACGGTTTCCCGCAACTGTGCCTGCAGGCCCAGCCCGCTCTCCCGGTCGATGAAGAAGATCGTCTCGGAAACGTTGGTGCGCATGGCGTCCGTGCTGCGGGGAGGCAATCTGGATTTATTCAACTTCCAAACTGGATATAACGCAAGCGGGGTGCCGCATTTATCACTTTTGTCAAGAAGACCGGGGCAACCGGCTCAAGCACCAATCGATGAGGAGAACGATGATGCTTTTCAAGAATTTCAATCGCCTGGCCACCACTGCCGGCCTTCTGGCAGGCCTTCTTGCGTCAGGCGCCGCTTACGCACAAACCAGTCTGGTCGTCGGCTATCAGCAGATCGTCGGCCCGTTCGTCGCCGCCATCGCCGATGGCCGCTTCGACGCGGCCGCCAAGGAGGCGGGTTATACGATCGACTGGCGCCAGTTCTCGTCGGCCGGTGACATCACGACGGCGCTCGCCTCGGGCGACGTGCCGATCGGCGTGATCGGCTCGACCGGCACGGCGGCGGCGGCCACGCGCGGCGTCGAGCTCCAGCTTTTCTGGATCCTCGACAATATCGGCAAGTCCGAGGCGCTGGTCGCCCGTGACGGCTCGGGCATCGAGACGCCGGCGGATCTCAAGGGCAAGAAGGTCGCCGTGCCCTTCGTCTCGACCTCGCATTTCCACCTGCTCGTCGGCATGAACAAGGTGTGGAACATCGATCCGCGCGAGGTGGAGATCCTCAACCTGAAGCCGCCGCAGATCGTCGCGGCCTGGCAGCGCGGCGATATCGACGCCGCCTATGTCTGGCCGCCGGCCCTGTCGGAAATCCTGAAGACCGGCAAGGTGATCTCCGATTCCGAGGTCATCGGCGCTGCCAGCGTGCCGACCTTCGACGGGCTGGTGGTCGATAAGGCCTGGGCCGCGGAGAACCCCAAGCTGATGGAGGCCTTCACCAGGGTTCTTGCCGAATCCTACGCCGACTACAATGCCAACAAGGCCGCCTGGACGGTGGATTCGCCGCAGGTGCAGGGTATCGTCAAGCTCATCGGCGGCGACGGTCCGAGCACGGTGGAGGCGCTGGAGCTGCTCTCCTTCCCGAACGCGGACGAGCAGGCCTCGGACACATGGCTCGGCGGCGGGGCGACCCGCGCGCTTACCGAGAGCGCGAAGTTCCTCGTCGAGCAGAAGCAGATCGGCAAGTCGCTGGACGACTATGCGCCCTACGTGAATGGGAGCTTCGCCGAGGCGGCTGCGAAATAGCATAGTCTTGCCGCTTGCACCGGCCGCCTTTCGCGGCCGGTGTGTCCACCAGACCCGTGACCGAGGTGCAGGGAGGCATTTCTCATGGAAACACTCAGCGTCAGGAACATCAGTCTGACCTATCCGGGCTTGTACTCGGACCAGGCGGTGATCGCCCTGAAAGACGTCAACCTTACCATCAAGAGCGGAGATTTCGTCGTCGCGCTCGGCGCTTCGGGCTGCGGGAAGACCACGCTGCTCAACCTCATGGCGGGCTTCATGGCCCCCTCGGAAGGCGATATCTCGCTCGGCAACCACCGGGTCAACGGGCCGGGCGCCGAGCGCGGCGTGGTCTTCCAGAAGCATGCGCTGCTGCCCTGGCTCAACGTCATCGAGAACACCGAATTCGGCCTGAAGCTGCGCGGCGTCGACAAGGCGACGCGGCGGGAGATCGCGACCAAGAACCTTGCCCTCGTCGGCCTGCAGGATTTCCACCGCCACATGATCTATCACCTGTCGGGCGGCATGCAGCAGCGCGTCGGCATCGCGCGGGCGCTGACCTGCGACCCCGCCATGCTTCTGATGGACGAGCCGATGGCGGCACTCGACGCGCTGACGCGCGAAACTATCCAGGAACTCCTGCTGGAGGTCTGGCAACTCACCAACAAGATGTTCTTCTTCATCACGCACAGCGTCGAGGAGGCGCTGTTCCTCGGCTCGCGGCTGATCGTCATGTCGCCGCGCCCCGGCCGCATCACCCATACCTACGAACTCGACTTCAACCGCCGCTTCCTTGCCGAAGGCAATGCCCGCGCGATCAAGTCGAGCCCGGAATTCATCCGCATGCGCGAGGAAGTGCTCGGCATCATCTACGGCGACGAACGTGCGTCCGGCAACCCGGAGGTGGCCCATGCTTGACAGAGTGACACGCGCCAAGCCCGCCAAGGCCGGCAAGATCTTCGGCGCCCCGGGCGATGGCAGCAGCGGCCTGATCAGCTTCGTGACGGCGGCCGTGCTCGTCGCACTGTGGTTCCTCGTGACGGAATCCGGCTGGGTCAAGCCGCTCTTCCTGCCCTCGCCGCTCTCGGTCTGGGAGAAGTTCTGGCTGGCGATGACGGAAGGGGTCTCGAACTCCACGCTGATGCAGCACACGATGGCCAGTATCGGCCGCGTCTTCGGCGCCTTCCTGCTGGCCCTGGTCACGGCGGTGCCGATCGGCATCCTGATGGGCGTCAACCGCTTCGTGCGCGGCCTCTTCGATCCCATCATCGAGTTCTACCGCCCGCTGCCGCCGCTCGCCTACCTGCCGCTCGTCATCATCTGGCTCGGCATCGGCGAGTTCCCGAAGGTGTTTCTGATCTATCTGGCGATCTTCGCGCCGATGGCGATCGCCGCGAGGGCCGGGGTGCGTTCGGTCTCGACGGAGCAAATCCACGCCGCCTATGCGATGGGCGCCACCCGCGGCCAGGTCATCGGCCAGGTGATCATGAAGGCGGCCCTGCCGGAGATCTTCACCGGCATGCGCATCGGCATCGGCGTCGGCTGGACGACGCTGGTGGCCGCCGAAATGGTCGCCGCGAACCGCGGTCTCGGCTTCATGGTGCTGAACGCCGCCGAAAACCTCGAAAGCGATACGGTGATCATGGGCATCTTCATCATCGGCCTCTTCGCCTTCGCCTTCGATCTCCTGATCCGCTACCTCAAAAAGACACTGATCCCCTGGAAGGGGCGCATCTAACCGGCGGCGGACAGCCCGACACTCCAACGACCCGGCCCCGACGGCCCTTGAAGACGGTCTTTCCCGTCTCCGGCGGAGCCATGCCTTGCGACAAGCCAGAGGACTGCCCAATGACACTCAGCGCAACCGATCTCAAAACCCTGTTCGACGCCTTCAACCGGCATGACATCGATGGGGTCATGCACTTCTTCGCCGAGGACTGCGTGTTCAACGCGGTCGGTGGCCCGGACGTCCACGGCAACCGCATCGAGGGCGCCAGGGCGATCGCCGACGCTTTCAGCGGCGTCTGGACGGCGATGCCGGATGCCGAATGGGCCGGTCACAGCCATTTTACGGCCGGCGACCGGGGTGTCTCCGAATGGACCTTCCGCGGCACGGCGGCCGACGGCAGCCGCATCGAGGCGGAAGGCTGCGACCTCTTCACCTTCGCGAACGGCAAGATCGTCCGCAAGCAGGCTTTCCGGAAGAACCGGCCGGTCCTGCAACCCCGGTACTGAACGCTCGGAGCACGGCCATGCAATTGCGCACCATTCCTCCCAAGACCGGCAGGGCGCCGTTCGATCCCGCCTATGATCCGGAAACGGCTCCGACCCCGGGCACCGGCAAGGACTACGCGCCGACCTACTGGATCGGCACGGCCGGCCCCGAGCCGGAGGACGACGGCCCCGTCACGCGCGACATGGACGTCGATGTCGCGATCATCGGCTCCGGCTATACCGGCCTTTCCTGCGCCATCCATCTCGCCCGCGAGCACGGCATCAAGGCGACGGTGCTGGAGGCCAACGGGGTTGCCTGGGGATGCAGCACCCGCAATGGCGGGCAGGCGCAGATTTCCGCCGGCCGCCTGAAGCGCTCGCAATGGATCGCCCGCTGGGGCGTCGACGTCGCCCGCAGGATGCATGCGGAAATCGCCGAGGGGTTCGACCTGTTCCGGTCGCTGGTCCGTGAACCCGGGATCGACTGCGACCCGCAGGACGGCGGCCATCTCTATATCGCCCATCGCGACAAGGTGCTGCCGGCGCTGGAAAGCGAGGTCCGCGTCCTCAACGAGACCTTCGGCTATCGCGCCCGCATGGTCTCGCGCGGGGAGATCCACAGCGATTTCGTGCGCGATGCGGAGGCGCGCGGCGCCATGTACGAGCCGGACGGCATGGGCATCCACGCCGCAAAGCTGGCCTTCGGCTATCTCCGCCTGGCGCGGCGGCTCGGCGCGAGGGTGCACACGTCGAGCCCGGTGCTCGACTGCACGGTGAAGGGCGGCGTGCATTATCTTCGCACGCCCGGTGGCACGGTGCGCGCCCGCGCCGTCTGCATCGCCACGGCCGGCTACACGTCCCCCGGCATGAACGTGCTGACCCGGCGCCGACTGATGCCGATCCTGTCGAACTCGGTCGTCACCCGGCCGCTGACGGAGAGCGAGCAGCAGGCGCTGAACTTCAGGGCGCGCATTCCGCTCACCGACACGCGCACGCTCCGCCACTATTACCGCATGCTGCCGGACGGCCGGGTGCAGATCGGCAGCCGCAGCGCCATCACCGGGCGCGACGCTGCAAACCCGAAACACCTCGCGCTGCTGCTCGACGGGCTCTACCGCAAGTTCCCGATCCTGCGCGGCATCGGGATCGATTATTCCTGGTGGGGCTGGGTGGATGTCAGCCACGACATGATGCCCCGCATCTTCCAGCCGGACCCCGCGCAGAAACTGTTCTACGCCATGGGCTATGGCGGCAACGGCGTCATGTATTCGGCGCAGGCCGGACGCCGCATGGCGCAAATGGTCGCCGGCAAGGGTGCCGGCCTCGACCTTCCCATCTTCACCTCGCCGCTGCCGAGCCACGGGCTCCTGACGCCGTTCCGTAGGCTCGGCCAGTGGGGCATGTACCGCTGGTACTACCTGCGCGACGAAATCCTCTAACCCATTGAAACCAATTCCGAAGGAAAGGAAGCAGCCATGAAAATGACCACCGAGGAAGCCTTCGTCAAAGTCCTCCAGATGCATGGGCTCGAACATGCCTTCGGCATCATCGGCTCGGCCATGATGCCGGTGTCGGACCTGTTTCCCAAGGCCGGCATCACATTCTGGGACTGCGCGCACGAGACCAATGCCGGCATGATGGCCGATGGCTTCAGCCGCGCGACGGGCACCATGTCGATCGCCATCGGCCAGAACGGCCCCGGCGTCACCGGCTTCATCACGGCCATCAAGACCGCCTACTGGAACCACACGCCGTTGCTGATGGTGACGCCCCAGGCCGCCAACAAGACGATCGGCCAGGGCGGCTTCCAGGAAGTCGACCAGATGGCGATGTTCAAGGAGATGGTCTGCTACCAGGAGGAGGTGCGTGATCCCTCGCGCATTCCCGAAGTGCTGAACCGCGTCATCGAGAAGGCCTGGCGCGGCTGTGCCCCGGCGCAGATCAACATCCCGCGCGACTACTGGACCCAGGTGATCGACGTCGATCTGCCGGCCATCGTGCGCTTCGAGCGCCCGGCCGGCGGCCCGCAGGCGATCGCCGAAGCGGCAAGGTTGCTGTCGGAGGCGAAGTTCCCGGTCATCCTCAACGGGGCAGGCGTCGTCATCGGCGGGGCGATCGGCGCGTCGATGAAGCTCGCCGAACGGCTCGATGCGCCGGTCTGCTGCGGCTACCAGCACAACGACGCCTTCCCGGGTAGCCATCGCCTCGCGGTCGGCCCGCTCGGCTACAACGGCTCGAAGGCGGCGATGGAACTGATCTCGAAGGCCGACGTCGTGCTGGCGCTCGGCACGCGCCTCAATCCCTTCTCCACCCTGCCGGGCTACGGCATCGACTACTGGCCGAAGGATGCCGCGATCATCCAGGTCGACATCAACGCCGACCGCATCGGCCTCACCAAGAAGGTGACGGTCGGCATCTGCGGCGACGCGAAACAGGTCGCCGGCCAGATCTTGGAACAGCTCTCCCCCTCCGCCGGCGATGCCGGCCGTGAGGAACGCAAGGCGGCGATCCACCAGACCCGCTCGGCCTGGCAGCAGCAGCTCTCCTCGATGGACCACGAGGACGACGATGTCGGCACGGAATGGAACGAGAGCGCCCGCAACCGCGAGCCGAACCGCATGTCGCCGCGCCAGGCCTGGCGGGCGATCCAGGCGGCGCTGCCGAAGGAGGCGATCATCTCCACCGACATCGGCAACAATTGCGCGATCGGCAATGCCTATCCGACCTTCGAACAGGGACGGAAATATCTCGCGCCCGGGATGTTCGGCCCCTGCGGCTACGGTTTCCCGTCGATCGTCGGCGCCAAGATCGGCTGCCCGGACGTGCCGGTCGTCGGCTTCGCCGGCGACGGCGCCTTCGGCATCTCGATGAACGAGATGGGCTCGATCGGCCGCGAGGGCTGGCCGGCGATCACCATGGTGATCTTCCGCAACTACCAGTGGGGCGCGGAAAAGCGCAACACGACGCTGTGGTACGCCAACAACTTCGTCGGCACGGAGCTCAACCCCAATCTCAGCTACGCCAAGGTGGCCGAGGGCTGCGGGCTGAAGGGCGTCGCCGTCGATACGCCGGCGGCCCTCACCGAGGCGCTGGCGAATGCCATCGCCGACCAGAAGAACGGCGTGACGACCTTCGTCGAGGTCATCCTCAACCAGGAACTCGGCGAACCCTTCCGCCGCGACGCCATGAAGAAGCCGGTGCCGGTCGCCGGCATCGACCGCGCCGACATGCGCCCGCAGAAGCGGGCCTGATCGCCCCATGATCCATGTCCCGCCCGGGAAATCCGGGCGGGTGAGGTTTCCGCAAGCGAACGGAACGACATCATGACCTTCGCCGCCTCCGTCCAAGACCGTTTCCGCGGCATGCCCTCCGGCTTTGCCGCCTACTGGCCGGGCTTTGCCGTCACCGCTGCCGTGGCCGTCGCCGCGCAGTTCCTCTCCGATCACTACGGCGCACCGGCCATGCTGATGGCGCTCCTGCTCGGCATTGCCTTCCATTTCCTCTCGGAAGAGGGGCGCTGCGTCGCCGGCATCGATTTTTGCGCCAAGCATGTGCTGCGCATCGGCGTCGCGCTGCTCGGCATGCGCATCAGCGTCGATCTCCTGATCGGACTCGGCGCCGGCACCATCCTGCTGCTCGTCTCGGCGCTCGTCGCCACCATCGGCTTCGGCCTGCTTGCGGCGAAATTGCTCGGCCGCGGCTGGCGGCTTGCCTTGCTCACCAGCGGATCCGTCGCGATTTGCGGCGCTTCCGCGGCGATGGCGATCGCCGCCGTGCTGCCGAAGAACGAGTTCTCCGAGCGCAACCTGATCTTCACCGTGCTCTCCGTCACCGTGCTCTCGACGCTCGCCATGATCGCCTATCCGATCATCGCCCAGACCATGGGGCTCGACGCGCGGGCGACCGGCATCTTCTTCGGTGGCACGATCCATGACGTGGCGCAGGTCGTCGGTGCCGGCTTTTCCGTCTCGCCGGAAGCGGGGGAGACGGCGACGCTGGTCAAGCTGATCCGCGTCACCATGCTGGCGCCGGTCGTGCTGTTCTATTCGCTCTCGCTGCGCAGCGTGCCGCAGCTGGAAGGCGAGGCGGGAAAACGCCCGCCGCTCTTGCCCGGCTTCGTCGTCGCCTTCCTGGTCTTCGCCGCGCTCAACTCCTTCGGCCTCGTTCCCGAACTGGTCGCGACGGCCGGCATGGAGACCTCGCGCTGGGCGCTGCTTGCCGGCATCGTCGCCGTCGGCATGCGCACGTCGCTGCGCCGGGTGCTGGATGTCGGCGGCGATGCCGTCGCGCTCATCGTTGCCGAGACCGTCTTCATCGCCCTCTTCATCCTCGTCGGCATTCACTATCTGGGACACGCCTGATGAAACCGCTCGACCGCATTCTCGAAGCCGCGAAAGCCGCGCCGCGCCACATCGTGCTCGCCGAGGGGGAGGATCCGCGCGTCGTCGAGGCGGCCTTGCGCGCCGTGCGCGCCGGCATTGCCGCGATCACGCTCGTCGGCAATCGGAAAACCGTCGAAGAGCGGCTGGCGGCGGCCGGCGCCGGGACGGAGGAGATCCGCATCGAGGACCCGGCATCGTCCGCGCTCACGCCGCGTCTTGCCGCCGCCTATCACGCGCTCCGCAGGAGCAAGGGCGTGGACGAAGCGGCGGCGGCCGCGGCGGTGCGCACGCCACTCGTCTTCGCCGCCATGATGGTGCGCGAGGATGAGGCGGACGGCACGGTGGGCGGGGCGGTCGCGACCACCGCCGATACGGTGCGTGCCGCGCTCCAGACCATCGGCCGCGCGCCCGGTGTCGGCCTGGTGTCGAGTTTCTTCCTGATGATGCTGTGCGCCTCGCACCATGTGAAGAAGGGTGCTTTCGTCTTTGCCGATTGCGGCCTCGTAGTCGATCCCGATGCCGCGGGCCTTGCCGATATCGCCGTCAGCTCGGCGCGCTCCTTCGAGGCGCTGGCCGGCAAGCCGGCGAAGGTGGCGATGCTTTCCTTCTCGACGGCCGGCAGCGCCGCGCATGAGCGCGTCTCCAAGGTGGTGGAGGCAACGCGGCTCGCGCAGGAAACCGCGCCCGGCCTCGTCATCGACGGCGAATTGCAGTTCGATACCGCCTTCGTCGAGGCCGTCAGCGCCGCCAAGGCGCCGCGGTCGGCCCTCAACGGCGGGGCCAATGTCTTCGTCTTCCCGAACCTCGATGCCGCCAATATTGGCTACAAGATCGCCCAGCGCATCGGCGGTGCCACCGCCATCGGCCCGATCCTGCAGGGCCTTGCCAAGCCCGCCAACGACCTCTCGCGCGGCTGCAATGCCGACGACGTCTTCCACATGATCGCCGTCACGGTGGTGCAGGCCGGTTCCAGCCCGTGACGCGCCGGGCGGATGCCTTCGTCCCAGCGCGTCGCCATTACGCTGACCCTCATCGACGAGCCGACCGCAGCGCTCGGCGTCGCGGCCGAATTTCCAGGCGCGAGAAAATGGACTTTCGGGCTGGCGGCGCCATATTCGACAGGTATCGCGGATGCTACAAGGGAGAACGGGAAATGACGATGACTTCGCAGGACGTCGCCGCCGTCCTTGGTCCGGTCGATCAAACGCTCGTGACCGAGGTCGTTGCGACGGGAGCCACGCAAGCCGAGCTTGCCGAGGCATGGGCGTGGATCAACAATGACGAGGCCTTCATGGGAGAGGGCCGGCATCTGCCGTCGGGCAGGGTGGCCATGCTCGTCGATCTGCTGTCTTCCGACGAGGAGGAGGAAGACGAATAGCGTGGCCGGCGGGAAGAAGGCCCGCCGTCAGGTGTTTTCGCGCTCCCAGTACCATGCGGCGTAGATGCGCTTGCGGTCGTGTTCGCGGCCCTTGAGGAAGGCGCGGACGAGCCGGACGTCCTCCCGCTCGCAGGCGACCCATACGAAGGTGTCGCCGTCGACGGCGGAAAGTGCTTCTATCGTCGTCCGCGCGAGCACGTTTCTGGCGCCCGCGGCATAGGTCGTGCGATGCAGCCAGCGCACGTCGAGCGTTCCGGCGGTGGGCAGCGGCTGTTCCTCCGCGGCATCCGCCACCTCGATGATCGCCTGCATGCGGGTGCCTGCCGGAACTTCGGCGGCGATGCGGGCGATGGCGGGCAGGGCGCTTTCGTCGCCGGCAAGGAAGATGGTCCCGGCCTGCGGCAGGTCACCGCCGCCGGGGCCGAGCAGGGCGAGCCTGTCCCCCGGCTGCGCATCGCGGGCGAAATCGGCGCCGGGCGTCGGAACGCCGGGCACGGGATGCTGGAGAAAGTCGATCCAGAGTTCGCCGCGCTCGGCGTCGACGGCGTGGATCGTGTAGACGCGCACGAGAAGCGCGTCCTCGCCTTCCGGCCAGGCGATGCGGCCGTCGTCGCGCAATCCCGGCCAGACCGGCGCCCGGCCTTTCGGCGGAACGAGCAGGCGCACATGCATGCCGCCGCCGATGAAGGGGTTGACGTCCGCGCAGGCGAAGACGACGCGCCGCATATGCGGCGTCACGTCCTCGGCGGAGACGACCGTCACCTCATGGAGATTGGCGAGCCGCGTGCGCGTCGCCGGCTCGGACCAGGTGAGCTCCAGCGGGTCCTCGCCGGCGAAATAGAAGAGATGCTCGGCGATGACCGTGCGGCTCATCTGGAGCGCCCCGTCGCTCGGGCAGGCGAGGTCGATGAAGAGCCGGCCGCCGTCGAGGCGCATATGGGCGACGCCGATCTCGCTTGTCAGCGTCGCGGCGTTTTCCGTGCGTCGCACCTCGGCATGTTCGACGAAATGTTCGCACACCTCGTCGAGCATCTTGGGCGCATCCTTCGGCAGCGCGACACCGGTGAGCTTGAATTCCGGGAGGGCGTTCATAGGGGCTCCTTGATGGCTGGGGCGATCATGCGGTGACGGCCGATCGGCAGCATGGTCGGGCGGCCCGAGGTCGGGTCGGTGATGATGCGGCTTTCGAGGCCGAAAACCTGCCGCACATGGTCTTCGGTCAGCACGGCCTCCGGCGGGCCGGCGACATGCAGCCGGCCCTTCGCCATCGCGACGAGATGGTCGGCGTAGCGGGCGGCGAGGTTGAGGTCGTGCAGCACCATGACGATGGTCGTGCCGCGCGTCTGGTTGAGATCGGTCAAAAGGTCCAGCACCTCGATCTGGTGGCTGATGTCGAGGAAGGTGGTCGGTTCGTCGAGCAACAGGAGGTCCGTCTGCTGGGCGAGCGCCATGGCGATCCAGACGCGCTGGCGCTGGCCGCCGGAAAGCTCGTCGATCGGCCGTTCCGAAAGATCGTCGGTCTTCGTTGCCGCAAGCGCGGCGGCCACCGCTTCGTCGTCCTCGCGCGTCCAGCGGGAGAAGACGCCCTGGTGCGGATGCCGCCCGCGGCTGACGAGGTCGGCGACGGTGATGCCCTCTGGCGCGATCGGCGATTGCGGCAGGAGGCCGAGCGTGCGGGCAAGGTCACGCGAGGGGATGCGGTGGATCGACTTGCCGTCGAGCAGCACCTGGCCCTTCCTGGCCGGCAGCAGGCGCGACAGGGTGCGCAGCAGCGTGGACTTGCCGCAGGCGTTCGCCCCGACGATGACGGTGATCCTGCCCGGCGGCACGGCAAGATCCAGCCCGTCGAGGATGAGGGTTTCGCCATAGCCGGCCGAAAGGCCGCTGGCGAGGAGGGTGTGCGGTTTCATAGGGAACCTCCGGACCGGTTGACGCGCACGATCAGGAAAATCAGGTAGGGCGCGCCGAGCGCGCCGGTGACGACGCCGACGGGATAGCGGCTCGGCAGCAGGAACTGGCCGCAGTAATCCCCGACCAGCACCAGCGCCGCGCCGGTGAGCGCGGCGGGAACGAGCAGCGAACCGTTGTTGCCGACGATACGGGCGGCGATCGGCCCGGAGAGGAAGGCGACGAAGGCGATCGGCCCCGAAATGGCGGTGGCGCTTGCGATCATGCCGACGGCGGCGATGATGATCAGCACGCGGGTGCGGCCGACCCGGACGCCGAGCGCGGCGGCCGTGTCGTCGCCGAGCCGCAGGGCTTCGAGATCGCGGGCGCGGGAGAGCAGCAGGCCGCCGAAGAGGGCGAGCGCGACGAGGAGCGGCAGGGTCTGGCCGAGCTGCGCGCCGTTGACGCTGCCGGTCAGCCAGCGCAGGGCTTCCTGCAGGGTCCAGGCGGGGGCGGTGGAGAGGATGTAGGCGATGACGCTCTCCAGCATGGCCGAGACGCCGATGCCGACGAGGATGAGCCGCGTGCCGGCAACGCCGTTGCGGAAGGAGAGGGCGTAGACCAGGAGCGCCACGCCGAGCCCGGCGGAAACGGCGAGGATCGACACGATCGGCCCCGAGAGGCCGAGCACGACGATCGCGAACACCGCCGCGGCGCTCGCGCCCCAGCTGATGCCGATGATGTCGGGGCTGGCCAGCGGGTTGCGCAGCATGATCTGGAAGGCGACGCCGCCGAGGCCGAAGCTGAGGCCGGCGAGGATGGCGAGGATGGCGCGCGGCAGCCGGAGCTGGCCGACCGTGAAGGCGACGCCCGGCACGTCCTCGCCCATCAGCGTGCGAAGAATGTCCCGCGGCGGGGTGAAGGACTGGCCGAGCAGCAGGGTCAGCACGAAGGTCGCGGCGACCAGCACAAGGAGGAGGCCGATGACGAGCCGATGCCGTCGGGCGCGGCGGCGGCGGTTCAGGACGATGGAATCGACGAGGGGCGCAAGCATGGTCAAAGGTCCCGCACCCGCTGGCGGCGAACGATCCAGATGAAGAACGGCGCGCCGAGAAGGGCCGTCACGATGCCGACGTCGAGTTCGGCCGGCCGCGCCACGATGCGCCCGACGATATCGGCGGCGATCAGCAGGCAGGCACCGCCGAGGGCGGAAAAGGGCAGCAGCCAGCGATGGTCGCTGCCGGTCAGAAGACGGGCGAGATGCGGTACGACAAGGCCGAGGAAGCCGATCGGCCCGCAGACCGCCGTCGTCGCGCCGCACAGCAGGATCGCGCCGAAGGCGGCGACGGCGCGGGTCGTTGCGACGTGTTCGCCGAGGCCGGCGGCGAGCTCGTCGCCGAGCGCGAGCGCGTTCAGCTTGCGGGCGGAGAGGAGGCTGATGACGAAGCCGGCCGCAAGGAACGGCAGGATCGGATAGATCCGCTCGAAGGTCGCTCCGCCGACGCCGCCGATCTGCCAGGCACGCACGCCGCCGGCGATGTCGGCTCGCGGCAGCACGACCGCGATGACCAGCGAGGAGAAGGCGACGGACGTCGCGGCGCCGGCAAGCGCCAGTTTCAGCGGCGTCGCGCCGCCGCGTCCGAGCGAGCCGATGACGTAGACGAAGATCGCTGCCGCCCCCGCGCCGAGGATGGCGGTGACGATATAGGCATGGGCGGTTTCGATGTGGAACCACGCGACGCCGACCACCACCGCGAGCGATGCGCCCATGTTGACGCCCAGGATACCGGGATCGGCAAGCGGATTGCGCGTGACGCCTTGCATGATCGCGCCGGCGAGGCCGAGCGCCGCCCCGGCGAGAAGCGCCAGGAACGTGCGGGGAATGCGCATCGCCACTGCCGCCTCGCCGATCGTCTCGACCTTGCCGCCGAGCGCCGAGGTAATATCGCCGAGGCCAACGTCCCGCGTGCCGATCGCGACGGACAGCGCGACGAGCACGAGGAGTGCGGCGGCGACCAGCAGTAGCCACAGGGAGCGCAGCCGGCGGAGGCGCCCGGCGGGCGCCGGCACGCTGCGCGCCGTGGCGGCGTCAGGCCTCATTTCGCCTTCCCGGCGGCTTCGGCAAGAAGCGCGACATAGTCCTTCAGCACCCAGGAGATCGACAGCGGCGTCGGGTTGGCCGCGGTGCCGACCGGGTCGCGGCCGAGCATGACGAGCGCATCCTTGCTGACGGCCGGCATGCGCGAGAGCAGGAGATCGGCCTTCACGGCGTCGAGCAGCGGCATGCCGCCATAGCTAACCACGATATCGACATCGTCGAAGGCGTCGACCTGTTCGGCGCTGACGCTGGCGGCGAACTGCCCCGGCTTCGTTGCAGCCAGCACGCTTTTCGGGGAGATGAGCCCGAGATCGCCGAAGAATTTTATGCGCGTGTCGTTGGCGGTGTAGAAATTCACGGTGCTGAGGTCGGTCGCATCGAGATGCGTGACGAAGATCGCCGACTTGCCCTTGAGGACCGGGTAGCCCGCGACCGTATCGGCGATCTCCTTCTCGATGCGCACGATCAGCGCCTCGCCGTCCTTCGCCATGCCGAGCCCGGTGCTGTTGAGCCGGATCATCTCGCGCCAGTCGGTCGACCAGGCCGATTGCGGATAGGCGACGACGGGGGCGATCTGGCTCAGCGTCTCGTAATCCGCCTGGCTGAGGCCGGAATAGGCGGCAAGGATGACGTCCGGCCTTGTGGCGGCGACAGCCTCGAAATCGATGCCGTCGCCTTCGTCGAACAGGACGGGTTTTTCGCCGCCGAGTTCCTTCAGCTTCTCCGCCACCCAGGGCAGCAGGCCGTCGCCGTCGTCGTCGCCGAAATTGGCCGCGGCAAAGCCGACAGGCACGACGCCGAGCGCCAGCGGCACTTCATGGTTCGCCCAGGCGACCGTCGCCACGCGCTCCGGCTTCCTGGCGATCGTCGTCGTTCCGAAGGCATGTTCTATGACGATCGGATAGGTGGTTTCGTCCGCGGCCCGCACTGTCGTCACGATCCAGAGGCAGGCGGCGAGAAGGATCAGGGGAAAGCGCGAAAGCCGCGACATTGGCGAAACCCTCCAGGGCGTTTAAAGTGGAGTTTCCGTTTCAGGTTCATCGGGCGGCGTCAAGGCGAACGCGTACCTTGCGGCGGGAGAGCGGCGAAGTTTCCGGGGTTTCGTACAAAACCATGGAAATCTACAATACTGGATAATACGTCTCAAGTTATTGCCGATTTCCAAGGGACAGTCGCATCGACCTGAGGGGGTTCTGGATGCGCGGGGTTTATCCTTGTTCCGGCTGGTGTCCGGCATGGCCTGCCGTGCGCCGGCGAGCGCAACTTCAATTTCTGGAACACGATGATGGACATCAAGACGACCGGCGCCGCCAATCGACAGCCTCTCACCCGCTTGAGGACCGCGGTCCTTCTTGGCTGCACCGCGCTCGTCGCCCTTGCGCCTTCCGTTTCGTTAGCCCAGCAGGCGGAGGCGGGCTCCACCACGGTTCTCGAGACGATCACCGTCGATGGCGACGGCTCCGCCGCGGGCGTCGACAATGATGCCAAGTCGATCGTCGCGAAGAAGACGACCGCGGGCGGGCGGATGGCGACGGAGATCCTGAACACGCCGGCGACGGTTTCCGTCATCACGGCCAAGGAAATCCAGCTGCGCGGCGCCGAGACCGTCGAGGAAGTGCTGCAATATACGGCCGGCGTCACCACGGACTTCTATGGTTCGGATGACCGCTACGATTTCTTCAAGATCCGCGGCTTCGACGCGACGACCTACCGCGACGGGCTCATTCTCGGCCGTCCCTTCGGCGGCGTGCGGGAGGAGGCCTATGCCTTCGAACGGGTCGAGGTGCTGAAGGGCGCGAACTCCACGACCTTCGGCGTCTCCGATCCCGGCGGCGCCGTGAACTATGTGACGAAGCGTCCGAGAAGCGAGAAATTCGGCGAGGCCTATGTCACCGGCGGCTCGTTCGGCCGCAAGGAAGTGGGCTTCGACTTCGGCGATAACCTGACGGCCGACGACACGCTTTCCTATCGCTTCACCGGCAAGCTGCGCGATGCGGACGCGGAATACGACCACTCGCGGGACGACGAGAAGTTCTTCATGGGCGGGCTCACCTGGCGTCCGACGGACGCGACCAGCCTCACCATCGTCTACGATCATCTGAACAAGGACGGCGTGCCCGGCAGCGGCGGCCATCCGGTCGGCACGGATTTCGACCGCAGCCGCTTCTTCGGCGAACCGGACTACAATTATCGCGGTACGAACCGCGACACGGTCAGCGTGATGTTCGATCATGATTTCGGCTCGGGCCTGACCTTCGGCGCGAATGCACGCTACAGCAAGTCCGACACCGATTTCGGCTACGCCTATATTTCCGCGACGCCGACGGACGGCTCGACGACGGCGTCGCGTGCCTTCTTCGGCAACGAGGCCACGAACCGGCAGTTCATCATCGACGCGCATCTGCAATACGAGGCGAGTTTCGACGCGGTGGGCAGCCGCACCCTGGTCGGCGTCGAATACAACGACATGAAGGGCGACAACGGCACCTGGTGGGGGCCGGCGCCCGGCATCGACTGGACGAACCCGACCTATACGGGTCGGCCCACCGACCTGCCGCTGATCGCCAGCACGCGCAGCGACCAGACGGGCAAGGCGCTCTATATCCAGCAGGAACTGACCTTCTGGGACAAGTTCATCGTCACGGCGGGCCTTCGAAACGACTGGCTCGACCTCAGCGAGACGAACAGGCTGACGGGCGTGGAGAGCGAGGGCGACTTCAGCGAGCTGACGAAGCGCATCGGCCTCACCTATCGCGTCACCGACGAGATCGCGCCCTTCGTCAGCTATGCCGAATCCGTCGCGGCGCCCTCCATTGGCATCGAGCCGGAGCGCGGCGAACAGATCGAGCTTGGGGTGAAATACCAGCCGAACGCCTTCCCGGCGCTCATCACGGCCTCGATCTACGACCTGACGAAGAACAACATCACGCGCACCAACCCGGCGACGAACCTGCAGGAGACGATCGGCGAGGTGCGGGTGCGGGGCTTCGATCTTGAGGCGAAGGCGGAGCTGACGCCGAACTGGAGCCTGACGGCCGGCTACTCCTATCTCGACGCCGAGATCGTCGAGAACGGCACGGCCGGCAACGAAGGCAACCGGCCCTACCATGTGCCCAAGCATACCGCCTCGCTCTGGGTCAACTACCTGCTCGAAGGCGACGGCAAGCGCGGCGACATGACCTTCGGCCTCGGAGGCCGCTATACCGGTTCCTACTACTTCAACGACGCGAACACGGTGAAGACGGGCAGCAACTTCGTCGTCGACGCGGCCTTCACCTACAAGGTGTTCGAGAACACCTCCCTCGAAGTGAACGTCTCCAACCTCTTCGACCGCAAGCATGTCGATTACGGCGGCTTCGGCGCAGACTTCTACAATCCGGGCCGCTCGATCTCGGCGACGCTGCGCCAGACCTGGTGAAACAGGTCAGCGGCCCTGCTGCACCCGCCGCCAGGCGGCGGGTGTCTCGCCGGCGATCTGCCGGAAAGCCTTGGTGAGGTGCGCCTGATCGGAAAAGCCGAGCTGGGCGGCGATGTCGGCGATGGTCAGCTCGCTTTCGACCAGCAGTTTCTGCGCAAGGTCGATGCGCTTGCCGAGCTGCCACTGCAGCGGCGTCTTGCCGGTCGTCTGCTTGAAGACATTGGCGAACCAGCTCTCCGAGAGGCCGACCGTCTCGGCCATTTCCGCGACGGTCAGCCGGCCGTCGCTGCGGGCGTTGACGCGGGCGACCAGCCGGTTCATCTGCGCCTGGGTGAGCCGGCCGTTCTGCAGCTCGCCGCCGAGGTCCTGGATGTCGAGCAGGCCGCTGACGATCGTGCCGACCAGGCTCTCGGCATAGAGCGCGTGTTTCGCCGGGTTCGACACTTCGTCGACCAGGAGGCCTGCCAGCGTCTCGATCGCCCCGACATCCTGGATCTCCACCGGCCGGCGCAAGGCGGCGAGTGCCGCCGACGTGCCGACCGCGGGCGACAGGAAGCGCAGCATGCGGTCCTTGTGGAGGTGCAGGTCGAGATGGGAGAAGCGGTGCGCGGAGGTGAAGCTCGTCCAGAGCGGCACGCCGGCCGGCACGTAGACGGCCCGGGTCATCGGGCGGGAATGCTCGATCATGCCGCCTTCGCGGTTGGTCATCTTGATGTGCGGCGACACGTCGTTGAAGAAGATCACGATGCGCGGATCGGGCGAAAGGTAGTAGCCTCGCGCGCCGGAATAGCCCTCCGCATCCCAGAAGACGCCCACCAGCCCATCGAGGCTGCGCCATTTCACCGGCGCGAGCACCTTGATGCCTTCTGTATGGCAGGTCATTGCGTGCTGGTAGTTCACCGTTCAAAGCCACCCATGTTCGAGCAGTCCTCGCATGTCTCCATGCGTTTGGGTCAGGCGGAGCGCGACGACCCCGCTGCTGGGCGCGCTATGCCCCTTAAAAAAGATGATTAAAACTATCATGTTTTTTTGGCAGGGCAAGACGCCAAGGCAGCGGTCGGGCTGCCAAAGCCGTTTGCGCGCTTGAAACATGCTTAGAGCAGAATGCAGGGGCGGGCAATGACGATGCCCGGCCGGGTGAACCATCCGCAACGGCAGCGCAAATTTGAGGTGGGCCATGACGCTGGCCCATTTGCCTTGCGCCTTGTGCGCCCGGTTGTGGATGCCGGTGCGGCGGTCGAGTTCATTCGCATCGATATTGAAAGTTTGTCTGCCCCCATCAATCGCGATGCTGTGTAAGGTTTTCCCAATCGGACCGGAGGGTTGGCCGCTGTGGCCATGTGCCGGTTCTGCCGTGCCCTGGGGAAAACCATGGATCTTGAAAAGATCAAGACGCTTCTCGATTTCGTCGGTCGCTCGCGTATCTCGGAACTGACGGTCAGTGAAGCAGGCACGACGGTCGTCATTCGGAACGCTTCGCAGACGGCGGCGGCCGATCGTGTGCCTGGGGTGCTGGAACCGCAGGCTTCGTCCGCCTCCACCTCGGCAGAGCCGGCCGAGAAAAACGATGAGGAGGATGCGCGGATCGTGCGTTCGGCCATGGCCGGCGTCCTCCATCAGGCCGCGAATCCCGGTGCTGCGCCGCTGATCGCCGTCGGCGACGCGGTCGGGGCGGGCCAGCCGCTCTGTATCGTCGAGGCGATGAAGGTCTTCACCACGGTGAGTGCGCCCTTCGGAGGAAAGGTCAAGCGCATCTTTTTCGAAGACGGGCAGGATGTCGGCTTCGGCGATCCGCTCGTGGAGATCGTCTGATGGGCGCGCCCTTCACCTCCGTTCTCATCGCCAATCGCGGCGAGATCGCCGTACGCGTCGAGCGTGCCTGCCTGGAGCTCGGGCTGCGGCCGGTCCTCATCGCTTCCGAGGCGGACAGGGCGGGCCGCGCCAGGCCGGACGAGGGCGGGCCGCTGGCCATCGGGCCCTCCGCGCCGTCGCGCAGCTATCTCAACCAGGCGGCGATTCTGCTCGCAGCCCGTGTGACAGGCGCCGAGGCGGTCCATCCGGGCTACGGGTTCCTGTCGGAAAATGCCGACTTCGCCGAGGCGGTGGAAGCGGCGGGGCTCATCTTCATCGGCCCGCCGGCTTCCGCGATCCGCATCATGGGCGACAAGATCGCCGCCAAGCGGGCGATGATGGCGGCCGGCGTGCCCTGCGTGCCGGGGCCGGGCGAACCGTTGCCGGAGCGTGTCGAGGCGGTGCGGGCGATTGCCGGGGAGATCGGCTATCCGGTCATCATCAAGGCTGCCGGCGGGGGAGGCGGACGGGGCATGCGCGTCGTGCGCGAGAGCGCCGAGGTGGCCGATGCCGTCGCCATCACCCGCGAGGAAGCGCGGCGCGCCTTCGGCAGGCCCGAGCTCTACATGGAGAAATTCCTGGAGCATCCGCGCCACGTCGAATTCCAGGTGCTCTGCGACAATCACGGCAATGCCGTCTGGGTCGGCCATCGCGACTGCTCCGTCCAGCGCCGCCACCAGAAGGTGGTGGAGGAAGCGCCGGCGCCGGGCATCGCGCCCGAGCTTGCCGAGCGGATCGGCGCGCGCTGCGCGGAGGCCTGCCGGCAGATCGGCTATCGCGGCGTCGGCACCTTCGAGTTCCTCTACGAGAACGGCGAGTTCTATTTCATCGAGATGAACACCCGCCTGCAGGTCGAACATCCCGTCACCGAGATGACGGCGGGCGTCGATCTCGTGCACGAGCAGCTGCGCGTGGCGCAGGGCGCGGTGCTGGAGGCAAGCCGCTTTGCCGGCACGGCGCGCGGCCATGCCTTCGAGTGCCGCGTCAATGCCGAGGACCCCGAAACCTTCGTCGCCGCGCCGGGGCGCATCACCGCGGTGCGCTTCCCGAGCGGTCCGGGCATCCGCGTCGATACGCATGTCTCCGCAGGATATCGCGTTTCGCCCTATTACGATTCGCTGATCGCCAAGGTGATCGTCCATGCGCCGACCCGTGAAGATGCCGTCCGCCGCATGCAGGTGGCCCTGTCCCAGACCCGCATCGAAGGCATCGCGACCAATCTTCCGCTGCACGAACGGATCTTTGCCGATCCCGATTTCGTGCGCGGCTGCGTCGATATCCATCATCTTGAAAAGCGGCTGAGGGAGGAACCCCGTGGCGAGGCGTGACCGCTCGACGGGTCGGAACACGATCGGCGATCTCTCCGATCCCGCCCTTATCTCCACCTTGGCCGGCTGGCTGGAAGGCTCCGGCGCGAACGCGCTTGAAATCGTCACGCCGGATGGCGGCGGGCTGAAGATCGTTCTTGCTGCCGGCGCGCGCGCCGTGCGCATCGCCGAAACTGTGCCCGAAGCGCCGGCGGTTCGCCCGGAAGGCCATGCCGTCAGGGCGCCGATGGCGGGCCTCTTCCGCGACAGGCATCCCGCCGCTATGGAGACCGGGCCGCTTGCCGGCGCGGGCAGGGCGCTCGAAGCCGGCGCCATTGCCGGCTTTGTCGAGGTCGGCCCGGTATTGTTGCCGGTGATCGCCTCCAAGGCCGGGATGGTCGGCGAAATCCATGCCCGTGCCGACGGCCTGATCGGCTACGGCGACGCCGTCCTGACGATGGAGCCTTCCCGATGAGCTTTCAGCAAGCCGCACCCGCGTCCATCGTGCCGGATACGGACGAACTGGCAAGAATCTCCTTCATCGGCACGCGCGCCTTCCTCATCGAGGCGCCCGGCGCCTTCGACCTGCCGACCCAGCGGCGCATCTGGGCGCTCTCCCATGCGCTCGAAACCCGTCCGGAGGTAGCCGAGATCGTGCCGGGCATGACGAACCTGCTGGTCATCCTCAAGGAGACGCCGGAAACGCCGGAGGCGGTCGTCCATGCGTTGCAGGAGGAATGGCGGCGTGCGCGGGGCGTCGATCTTGCGGGCCGCGAAATCGAGATCGCCGTCACTTATGGCGGCGAGCATGCGGGCGACCTGCCGGCCTTGTGCGACCTTTCGGGCCTTTCCGACCGGGAGGTGGTGCGCATCCACCATGAGGGTACCTACCGTGTCTTCGCGCTCGGCAGCGCGCCGGGCTTCGGCTACCTGCACGGGCTCGATCCGCGCATCCACATGCCGCGCAAGACCGTGCCATCGCTCCACATGGCGCGCGGCTCGGTGACCATCGGCGGCATGCAGACGGGCGTTGCCGTGCTGACCGGGCCGAACGGCTGGAATTCCATCGGCTTTGCCGAGCTCCAGATGTTCGATCCCATGGCCGCGGCCCCGGCGGTCATGGCCCCCGGCGATACCGTGCGTTTCCGCCCCGAAAGGATCGAGCTGTGATCGAGATCGTCGCAACGGGACCGTTGAACACGGTCCAGGACCTCGGCCGGCCCGGTTACCGCAACATCGGCGTCACGGCCTCAGGTGCAATGGACCCGCTCGCGCTCAGGATCGGCAATGTGCTTCTCGGCAACGCGCCCGGCGCAGCCGGCATCGAAGTGCAGACCTTTCCCTTCCGGGTGCGCTTTTCGGAGGGCGGTGCTTTTGCCATCACCGGCGCGGACTGCCGCGCGACGCTCGATGGCGTGCCGCTGCCGCCCTGGTGGACGGCCGGGGCGGCGCCGGGCCAGATGCTGGAGCTCTTCCCGCCGCTGAAGGATGCGCGGGCCTATCTCTGCCTTGCCGGCGGGGTGGCTGTGGCACCGGTCATGGGCTCGCGCAGCACGTCGCTGCGCGGCGGCTTCGGCGGGCTTCAGGGCCGGGTGCTTGCAACGGGCGACCATGTCGCGACGGACAGGGCCGCCGATGGCTTCCTGCCCAAGGGCGGCTTCGGGGTCGTGCCGCCGGCAGTGGCGCTGAAGGATGCCTTCCCCGTCGCGGAGGGCGGTGCATTGCTCATTCGTGCGTTGCCTGCCGGCGAGCATGATCTGTTCGGCGCGGACGCGCAGCGCTTCTGGCGCCAGGTGTGGAAGATTTCCGCGCGCAGCGACCGCACCGGCTATCGGCTGAGCGGCGACCCGATCCATCCCACCGAGGTGGTGGAGATGCGCTCGCACGGCGTCGTGCCCGGCGTCATCCAGGTGCCGCCGGCGGGCGAACCCATCGTCCAGATGAGCGACGCCAACACGGCGGGCGGCTATCCCAAGATCGCGGGCGTCATCGAAGCCGACCTGTGGCGGCTCGGGCAGGCGCGCATCGGCTCGCTGCTGCGCTTCGTCCCGGCGACGCATGCGGAAGCAAGGGCCGCGGAACGGGCGCTCGCGGCCTATATCGCAGATGTGCACAAGACTGCCCGGCTGGTGCGCCAGGCGCTTGCAGGCATGGCTTAGGAGATAAACATGCAGGTCGACCTCAATTCCGACATGGGCGAGGGCTTCGGCCCCTACCGGCTCTGCGACGACGCGGCGATGATGGGTGTCGTCACCTCCGCCAACATCGCCTGCGGCTTCCATGCCGGCGATCCCGACACGATGGTGCGCATGGTTCGTCTGGCACGGGAAAGGGGCGTCGATGTCGGTGCCCATCCCGGCCTGCCGGATCGCCAGGGATTCGGCCGCCGGGAACTGCCTTTCGGGCCGGACGAGCTGCGCCAGCAGATGCTCTATCAGCTCGGTGCGCTGACCGCGATCGCCAAGGCCGAGGGCGTCACGGTCTCCCATGTCAGCTTCCATGCGGCCATGGGAAACATGGTCAACCGCGACCCGGCGCTCGCCGCCGCGATGATGCAGGCGATCCGCATGGTCGATGACGACCTCATCGTCTTCGCCACGGCGGGCAGCGTGATCGAGGGCGCGGCCATCGAGGCCGGGCTGAAGACGCTGACCCTCTTCCTCGCCGACCGCGCCTATGACGCGAAAGGCGCACTCGTGCCGCGCGGCCAGCCCGGCGCGCTCGTCAAGGACGAGGCTTCGGTTCGCGCCCGCGTGCGGCAATTCCTCCTTCATGGCACCGTCACGGCCATCGACGGGACCGTCATCCCCATGCGGGCGCGGTCCATCCTCGTCCACAGCGATACGCCCGGCTCGCTCGAGCTTGCCCGCACCGTGCGCAGCGAAATCGAGGCGGCCGGCGGCACTATAACGCCCGTCTCGAAGCTTCTGCGCTGATCTTTTCTCCGCTCCATCGAAAGCAACTGCCATGCCCGCCATTGCCGACCGTCTGAAGAACGTTTCCGTCTCCGCCTCCGCCGCCATGACCCAGCGCGCCCGCGACCTCGCGGCCAAGGGTGTCAGGGTCATCAGCCTGTCCTCCGGCGAGCCAGATTTCGCGACCCCCGCCAACGCCATCGAGGCGGGCCATGCCGCGGCGCTGGCCGGCGATACGAAGTACCCGCCGCTCGACGGCACGCCGGCGCTGCGCCAGGCGATTTCCCGCAAGTTCAAGCGGGACAACAATCTCGACTACGACCCCTCGGAGATCGTCGTTGCCGGCGGCGGCAAGCAGATCATCTTCAACGCCGTCATGGCCACCTGCAATCCGGGTGACGAAGTCGTCATCCCGTCGCCCTCCTGGATTAGCTACGCGGATATCGTGAAATTTTCCGGCGGCGTGCCGGTGCCGGTCGACTGCCCGCAGCAGAACGGCTTCAAGCTGCGCGCCGAGGACCTTGACGCCGCGATCACGCCGCGCACCAAATGGCTGTTCCTCAATTTTCCGAACAATCCGACGGGCGCCGCCTGCTCGCGGGCGGAAATGAAGGCCATCGCCGAGGTGATGCTGAAGCACCCGCATGTCTGGATCATGACCGACGACATGTACGAGCACCTGATCTATGACGGCTTCGAGTTCTGCACCATCGCCGAGGTGGAGCCGCTGCTGAAGGATCGCGTGCTGACGGTCAACGGCGCGTCCAAGGCCTATGCGATGACCGGCTGGCGCCTCGGCTTCTGCGGCGGGCCGAAGGATCTCATCAGGGCGATCAGCAATGTCAACGGCCAGAACAGCGGCGGCACCTCGACCATCACGCAGGCTGCCGTCGCGGCCGTGCTCGACGGGCCGCAGGATCTCCTGAAGGAGCGGGCGGCGATCTACAAGACACGGCGCGACTTCGTCGTGGAACGGCTCGGCGAGATCGAGGGCATCCGCTGCCACAAGCCGGAAGGGGCCTTCTACGTCTTCCCGAACATCGCCGAACTCATCGGCAGGACGAGCAAGGGCGGGCGCAGGATCGAGACGGACACGGATTTCGTGCTGGCCCTGCTCGACGAGCACCACGTCACGACCGTGCAGGGCGCGGCCTATGGCATGAGCCCGTTCTTCCGCATCTCCTATGCCACCGGCATGGAGCAGCTCGACGAGGCCTGCGGGCGCATCGCGGAATTCTGCAGGGGTCTGCGCTAACCCTGGCTCTTGAGGCGTGCGGTCAGCTCCATGAGGATCGACCGCACCGCCAGGGCGGGCTCGGAGAGTTCGCTCTGGTCGGAAACGCACAGGGAAAGCGTCTCCTCAATCCGCGGCGTCAACACGCGCGAGACGATCGGCTCGGAGGATTCGGCGACGATGCGCTCGGCAATGGCGCGCGGCATGATCGTTGCCCCGACGCCCCGGCTGACGGCACGGCCCAGCGTGCGCACGATCTCCACTTCCGCCACGACGTTCAGCGACAGGCGGCCGCGGGTGAAGGCGAGGTCGATGGCGCGGCGCACGAAATTGTAGGGCGGCGGCAGAAGGAGGGGGAGGTCGTTCAGCGCGCTCACCGGCAGCGGCGTTTCGCCCGGTTCCATGCCGAAATCGCTGTGGGCGACGAGATGGAATTCCTCCGTGAAGACCGGCTCGAAACGCACGCCCTTGATCGGCCCGGTGCCGTGGATCAACGCCATTTCCAGCCGGCCGTTCATGATCATCTGGCTGTAGGTCTGGCCGACGCTTTCGGTAAGGTGCAGGAGGATGCCGGGATGGCGTTTGCGCGTTTCGGTGAGAAGATCGACGGAGAGCGTCGCCGCGCTCGAAAACGGCACCAGGCCGACCGAGACGCGCCCGACCAGCGTGGAGCCGGCCGCCGTCACGTCCGCCTGCGCCTGGTCCATCTGGCGCAGGATGATCTGGGCATGGCGATAGACCGCCTTGCCCGCCTCCGTCATGGAGACGCCCTGCTGGCTGCGGATCAGGAGCTTCTGGCGGAAATGATCCTCCAGCGCGGCAAGCTGCTGGCTGAGCGCGGGTTGGGCGATGTGCAGCACGTCGGCGGCGCGCGTGATGCTGCCGGTATCGACGATGACAATGAAGGATCTGAGACGCCTGATATCCATATGCCGAGCCTGTGACGAATGGTGCCGCATGTTACAGGCCCGAGGGGCGGGAGCAAGCCCATAAGGCTTCCTTATCCATCCAGATTCAAACGGTCTTATCCAGAGCCGGAAAGCTTCGCTACTCTCGCTTTCAACAACAGGGGAACCACAATGTCCTTTTCCGACTACAGAACCGCGCTCGTGACCGGTGCTTCCTCCGGGATCGGCGCTGCGGTCGTCGAACGGCTCCGTCGCGAGGGCCTCGAAGTGCATGCCGTCGCCCGCAGCGCGGGTGCCCTGCAGGACCTTGCCGCGCGCACGGGCTGCATTTCCCATGCCATCGACGTCACGGACCGCGCGGCGCTCGCAAGGCTCTGCGGCGAGGTCGAGTTCGACATCCTCGTCAACAATGCCGGCGTCGACCGGCCGAAGAAATTCCTGGAGGCGGAGGATGGCGACATCGACCTTCTCGTCGACGTCAACCTGCGTGCCGTCCTCCACCTCTGCCGGCTGATCGCTCCCGGCATGGCGGCGCGCGACCGCGGCCATGTCGTCAACATCACCTCGATCGCCGGCAACTACAATTTCGGCGGCAATTCCATCTATCACGCCACCAAGGCCGGCGTCGCCATGCTCTCCAACCAGCTGCGCCTCGACACCTTCGGCAAGCGCGTGCGGGTGACGGAGATCTGCCCCGGCCGTGTGGCGACCGACATCTTCAACCATGTGCATGGCGACGATCCGTCGATCCGCGAGCGCTTCATCGACGGCTTCGAGCTGCCCCAGGCTTCCGACATCGCCGATGCCATCGCCTTCGCCATCGCCGCCCCCGTCGCCGTCAATATCGGCCATATGGAAATCACCCCGACGCTCCAGGTGATGGGGGGACTCCAGACAGCCCGCCCGCAGGAGCGCCAGCCGTGAAGGGCTTCGACCTCACCGCCATCCTCGGCAACCCCGAATACATGGCCATGCTGGCGCACGGCATCGAGATGACCTTCATCATCGCGATCTGCTCGTGGCTGCTGGCGATGAGCCTTGCGCTCGTGCTGCTCGCTATCCGCTTCTCGCCGGGCCGCATCGGCAATTCGATCGTGGCGGCTTACGTTTCCTATCACCGCAACGTGCCGACGCTGGTGCAGCTCATGCTCTGGTATTTCGGCATTTTCACGATCCTGCCCTCGGCCTTGTCCGACTGGCTGACGGCCCATTCGGCGGAAATGATCTTCGCGATCGTCGGCCTCGGCCTCTGCCAGGCGGCCTATTTCAGCGAGGACCTGCGCTCCGGCCTGCGCTCGATCAGCCCCGGCCAGATGGAAGCGGCCCGCGCGCTCGGCCACGGCTATATCTCGGCCATGCGTAACGTGCTGATCCCGCAGGGGGGGCGCAACGCGCTGCCGGCGCTCGTCAACCACAGTGTCTCGCTGTTCAAGAATTCGAGCCTTGCGATCGTCATCGGCGCGCCGGAGCTCAGCCATGCGGTCAAGGAGATCGAGAACCTCTCCTTCCGCACCTTCGAGATCTACCTGATCGGCACGGTCCTCTACCTCGTCTTCTCCCTGATCATCATGGCCGGGGGAGCCTGGCTCACCTGGCGCGCAGACCCGCTGAACGGAGCCGCACGATGATCCACGACATCATAGCCATCATCGACGAATACTGGCTGCTGCTCCTCATCGGCCAATATCCGAACGGTCCGCTCGGCGGCCTTGCCAACACGCTGATCCTCTCGGCGCTCAGCATCGTCATCGCCTTCCCCTTCGCCATCCTGCTCGCCTTTGCGCGGCTTTCGAAATACCGCGTGCTGCACTGGCCGGTCACGGTCCTGGTCTATGTGACGCGCGGCGTGCCGCTGCTGATGCTGGTGCTGTGGAGCTATTTCCTCGTGCCGCTGCTGACCGGCGCGGACGTGCCGAGCTTCCTGACCATGCTGACGACGCTGGTCGTCTACCAGGGGGCGTTCCTCAGCGAGATCATCCGCGCCGGCATCGTGGCGCTCGGACCGGGGCAGATGGATGCGGCCCGTGCCCTCGGCCACGGCTGGTTCGGCGCCATGCGCTACGTCATCCTGCCGCAGGCGCTCTACAACATGATCCCGAGCATGCTGTCGACCTTCGTCGCGACCATCAAGGACACGACGCTCGGCTATGTCATCAACGTGCCGGACCTCACCTTCGCCGCCAGCCAGGTCAACAACCAACTGCTCACCCAGCCCTTCCAGGTCTTCCTGATCCTCGCGCTCACCTACTACGTGATCTGCTGGTCGCTGACCGCGCTCACCAATGTCGTGGAGCGGCGCATCACCCGCCGCCGCGCCGGCCTCGCCGCCCCGCGGCGCCAGCTTTCCCTGACCACCAACGCCACGGAGCAGCCATGACCGCTTCAGTATCCGCCCCCGCGAAGGATCAGACGATCCGGCTTGCCGATGTCCGCAAGAGCTATGGAGACTTCGACGTGCTGAAGGGCATCGACGCCACGGTCTCGCGCGGCGAGGTGGTCGTCATCTGCGGCCCCTCCGGCTCGGGAAAATCGACGCTCATCCGCACCGTCAACCGGCTGGAGGAGATCAACAGCGGCTCGATCTTCTTCGAGGGCCAGGATATCCACGCGCCGCTCAAGGGCCGCGAGCTGAACCGCCTGCGCAGCCGTATCGGCTTCGTCTTCCAGAGCTTCAACCTCTTCCCGCACCTGTCGGCGGTCGACAATGTCGCCATGTCGCCGATCCGGGTGAAGGGCGTGCCCGCGGCCGAGGCGCATGAGAAGGCGTTGAAGCTGCTCGACCGGGTGGGCCTGCGCGAAAAGGCCAATTCCTATCCCGCGCAGCTTTCCGGCGGCCAGCAGCAGCGCGTCGCCATCGCCCGGGCGCTCGCCATGGAGCCGCCCGTCATGCTCTTCGACGAGCCGACCAGCGCGCTCGATCCGGAAATGGTCGGCGAGGTGCTGAGCGTCATGAAGTCGCTGGCGGCGGAAGGCATGACCATGATGTGCGTGACGCACGAAATGGGCTTTGCCCGCGACGTCGCCGACCGCATCTGGTTCATCGACGGCGGCCGGATCATCGAGACGGCGACGCCGGACGAATTCTTCAAGAACCCGAAGCATCCCCGCGCGCAGCGCTTCCTCGCGGACCTGCGCCACTAATACCAAGCAACGAAGGAGAACAGCCAATGACGTATCAGCATCTCATCCTCGCAGCGACCGTCGCGGCCGCCGCGCTTGCCGGCCCTGCCAGGGCCGATCAGCTCGACGACATCCTCGCCAACAAGACGCTGCGCTGCGCGACCTTCGCCGACGTGCCGCCTTTTGCCGCGCCGGATACGCAGACCCGCGAAATGGTCGGCTTCGACGTCGACCTGTGCGGCGCCATTGCCCGTGAACTCGGCGTGAAGGCCGAGATCAAGCCGGTTTCGGTGGAGGCCCGCGTGCCGGAGGTCAAGCTCGGCCGCGTCGACATCACCGTTGCGAACCTCGCCTATACCCAGAGCCGTGCCGAGCAGATCCAGTTCAGCGATCCCTATTACCTCGCCAAGGAAATGCTGATCGTTCCGGCCGATGATCCCGGCACGTCGAAAGCCGACTATGTCGGCCAGCGCATCGCCTCCACCAAGGGCTCGACCTCGGAAATGTCGATCAAGCTCAACAAGTCCGAGCCGCTGACGTTCCAGGACACGGCATCCGCCTATCTCGCCGCCCAGCAGGGCAAGGCGCGCGGCATGGTCGCCAACACCATGACGACGACCAAGCTGGTCAACGAGTCCAAGACCAAGGGCCGCGAGATGCGCATGATCGAAGAGCCCATGCTGTTCCAGCCGATCGGCATCGGCATGCAGCAGGACCAGCCGGCGCTGACGGCCAAGATCAACGAGGTCCTGCGCAAGCTGGACGAAAGCGGCGAGCTCAACAAGATCTGGGACAAGTGGCTCGGCCCGGACACCGAATACAAGATGACCCGCACCGACAAGGTCGTGCCGCTTTCCGAACTGAAGTTCGACCAGATCCCGTAAGGGTTCGCGCGCAAGCGGCCTCCTTTCCGGCATGAATCGAGCAACCCGGCGGCGGGCGCCGCGCCCGCCGCAACGATTACCCATGGGAAAAATCATGACGCATATCAAGAAAATGCCCGTTCGTCCGAGCGCCGCCGAGATCGAGGCGCTTGCGAAATTCTCGCCGGCGACCATTCACGAGGCGCAGGGTCGCCGCGGGGCGCTTTCCTCGCGCATCAAGCCGGTCGACTACCGCATGAAGCTTTGCGGCCCGGCCTTTACCGTGCGCTGCGCGCCGCGTGACAACATCATGCTGCAGCTCGCGATCAACTACGCTCAGCCCGGCGATATCATCGTGGTTTCGGGCGGCGAATACGAGGAGGCCGGCTCCTTCGGCGACGTGCTCGCCAATGCCTGCCTCGCCAAGGGCATCGGCGGCCTTGTGACCGACAGCGGCGTGCGCGACTCGCTGCAGCTGCGCGAGCTGGGCTTCCCGGTATTCTCGCTCAGCGTCTGCATCAAGGGCACCGTCAAGGAGACGCTGACCTCCACCAACGACCCGATCGTCGTCGGCGGCGAACTCATTCATCCCGGCGACATCATCGTCGGCGACGCCGACGGCCTGGTCGTCGTGCGCCGCAGGGAGGCGCTTGAGGTGGCGAGGCTCTCGCAGGCCCGCGAAGACGCCGAAGCCGGATACATCGCCGACTACAAGGCCGGCAAGTCGGTCATCGAGGTCAGCAAGCTCGAAGCCGTGCTGAAGGCCAAGGGCCTGACCGTCGAGGCGTGAGCGGGATCGAGCGGCTGCAGGCCGGGCTATACCCGGCCGCGTGCATTCCTCAAGCCTGGTTGAACCGCGAGATGAATTGATCAAAGCGCTCATTGACGCCGCCGCGGAACAAGTCCAGCGGCGGGCCTTCGGCTTTGATCCGGCCCTGCTCCAGGAACATGATCCGGCTCGATACGTCTCGGGCGAAGGCCATTTCGTGCGTCACGATCAGCATCGTGCGTCCTTCCGCCGCCAGATCCCGCATGACCTTCAGCACTTCGCCAACGAGCTCGGGATCGAGCGCGGAGGTGGGTTCGTCGAAGAGGAGGCCCCGGGGCTTCATGACCAGGGCGCGCGCTATGGCCGCCCTCTGCTGCTGGCCGCCGGACAGCTGGGCCGGATAGGCTTTTGCCCGATCGATCAAGCCGACGCGCCGCAACATGGCTTCCGCCTCCTCGCGCACCTCGCCGCGACCGCGCCGTTGGACATGGAGGGGCGCCTCCATCAGGTTTTCGAGCACGGTCATGTGGCTCCAGAGGCAGAAATTCTGGAACACCATCGCCACCTGGGTTCGCAGGCGATCCACCTGCCTGCGATTGCCGATATGGAGGGCGTCGCCGCTTTGCCGCAGATCGACCTGTTCGCCGAAGATCTGCAGCCGCCCCGCTGACGGAAGCTCCAGGAGGTTGAGACAGCGCAGGAAGGTCGACTTGCCCGAGCCGGATGCACCCAGGATGGAGATGACCTCGCCCTCATGGGCGCGGAAGTCGATGCCTTTCAGCACCTCGATCGCGCCATAGCGCTTGTGGAGGCCATCGACCGCGATGGCGGGAGCCGTGGAAGCATTGTCGGCAGCAGCCGGGCGGGAGGCGGAAGCCATCTGGTTTCTCCGTGTGGACGAGGTCAGGCGCGACGATGGGCGTGGTGGGCCTGGAGTTGCCGTTCGAGAAGCGCGAAGGCCGCGCTCATCAGGAAGGTCAGGGCGAGATAGATCGCTCCGGTGACGATGAAGATCTCGAAGATGCGATAGGTCGAGGAAATCAGCTTGTGCGCGATGCCGGTCAGCTCCGTCAGGGTGATGATGCTTGCCAGCGAGGTCGCCTTGATCATCAGGATGGCTTCGCTGCCGTAGACGGCCAGGCCCTGGCGGAGGGCGATGGGCCAGATGATGCGACGGCGCAGCAGGAGGCCCGACATGCCGCAGGCGCGCCCCGCCTCGATCTCGTGTGCCGGCACGGCCTGGATCGCGCCGCGGATGATCTCGGCCGTATAGGCCGAGGTGTTGAGCGCAAGGGCGAGGATGGCGCACCAGTAGGGTTCGCGAAGGAAGGGCCAGAGGGCCGAGTGGCGCAGCGGGGCGATCTGACCCAGGCCGTAGTAGATCAGGAAGATCTGCAGCAGGAGAGGGGTTCCACGAAAGAGTTCGACATGGGCCTTCGCGGCCCATCGCAGCGGCGAGAAGGCGCTGCCGGCGGCGCCAGCGGCGAAGACGGCGAGGGCGAAGCCGATCGAGAGGGACAGTGCCGCAAGCTGGAGCGTCAGCGGCAAACCCGACAGCAGCTGGCCGAGGACATCCGTCAGAAAGGGCCAATCCAGCATCAGCGTCTCCAGGGTTTGGCGAGGTGGCTTTCCATCCGGTTCAGCCCGGCGCCCGTGGCGCGCCCGATGACCAGGAACACCGCGGCCGCAATGGCGTAGAACAGGAGAGGCTGGCGGGTCGAACCCGCGGCGGTACCGGCCTGGCGCAGCAGCTCCGTCAGCCCGATGACCGACAGGAGCGATGTTTCCTTGAGCGCGGACTGCCAGATGTTGCCGAGCGCAGGCAGGGCGAAACGCAGCGTCTGGGGAGCGACGATGCGGCGCAGGAGCAGGAGTTTCGACATGCCGCACGCGGTGCCCGCCTCGATCTGGCCGCGGTCCAGCCGAAGATATGCGGACCGATAGGCTTCCGTCTGGTAGGCACCGGATACGATCCCGATCGCAAGGACGCCGATGACGAAGGACGGCAGAGAATAGAAGCCGGGAAATCCTCCCGTGTTCATGAGCGTCGTCAGGATGACGCTGCCGCCGAAATAGAAGAGATACACCACGAGGATCTCGGGCACGCCTCGGAAGACCGTGGTATAGGCCTGGCCGATCAGGCGCAGGGCGCGCGGCCGGGCGAGCTTGAGGGTCGCCCCGCCAATTCCGAAAACGCTTCCCAGCAGGAAGCCGCAAAGGGCAGCGGCGATCGTGACGCCTGCGGCCTTGAGCAGCGGCAATCCCCAGCCTTGCGGCCCGAAGCCCAGCAATTCGAATATGCTCGACATCATGGAACAGCCTCGTCTTTGCGCTGCGGCCGGTGCAAGCGGTCGACCGCGAAGGGAGCGAGCGTCGCCTCCAGGCTTCCGGAGACAAGCGAACGCGCCACCGCTTCCCCAACGGCGGGGGCAAGCTGGAAACCGTGGCCGCAGAAGCCAAACACATGCCAGAGGCCGGGATGCAGGCGGCTGGGACCGATGAAGGGTATTCCGTCGTCGGTCGCCCCTTCGAGGCCGGTCCAGGTCCGCACGACGGGCACGCCCGCCAGGCCCGGAAAGGCCGCAACCGTGGCCGCGGCGCTCGATGCCATCCGGTCCATGACGGTGAACGAGGTGTCTTCGCTCAGGCAGGGCTTGCCGAGTATCCCGCCGCCGATGACCAGCGAGCCGACCGCGCTCTGCTTGAAGGAGAGGGGCTGGTCGATGCCGATGACGACAGGGGCGATGAATGGTTTCACCCGCGCCGTCACCATCATGGAAAGGGCCAGGACCGTGATCGGCAGCGTCTCGCCGAGGCGTGCCGCGATGTCCGATCCCCAGGCGCCGGCGCAGTTGAGCACCCACTCCGCCTCGATCCTGCCCGCATCCGTGTCGACGCGCCATCCGCCGAGGGGTTTGGCGGAGAGGTCGCGCACGGTGCACCGCTCAAGAATCCGGACGCCGGCACCTTCCGCAGCCTTGCGGAAAGCGCGTGCGGAATTGGCGGGGTTTGCGTGCCCGTCGCGCCGGGAAATCAGGCCACCATGTGCGGAGCCGGCAAGGCCGGGCAGGAGCCGGTGAAGCTCGTCGGGCGCGATCAGCTCTTCGGAATCTATTCCACGGCCGCGCATCGTCCGCGCCCGTGCCCCGCACCATTGCAGCTCGGCCGCATCCATCGCCAGCGCAATCTGCGATGTGCCGAGCCGGACCTCGCAGGCTTCGGCCGCGTCCTTCCCCACGAAGTCCGCAAGATTGGCCCACATGTCCATGGCCCGCAGGGAAAGCGGATATTCACGGATATCGCGCATCAGTGACCGAAGGCCACCCGCATTGACACCCGAGGCATGCCGCCCCGCCAGGTTCTTCTCGACCAGGGTGACCTGCCAACCGGCACGCGCGAGAAACAGGGCAATCGAGCATCCCTGCAAGCCGCCGCCGATAATGAGGGCATCGCAGCCGTTCCTATGCATGGACGTCGTCTCCGGTGATCTCTTCCGGCTTGTCGTCCAGCGACTCGACCTGCGCCAGCGCCGGATCGAGCCCCGTCATGCCGGCCAGCGCGCCGAGCGGAAGAGGCCGCAGCGGTGGCCTTGCGCGGAACGGGCTCGGCGGCATCGGTCGGCCGGGCTCTGCTTCCGCGAGAAGCCGGGCCAGCGTCGCCGCGCAGTTTCGGCCTTGGCAAGGCCCCATGCCGCAGCGCAGGAGCCCGCGGATCAGATTCATGTCGGCAGCCCCGTTCCGGATCGCGACACGTAGCGAACCCGCCGTGATTTCTTCGCAGCGACAGACGATGGTCGCGTCATCGGGCAGCCGTGCCGCCAGGCCGGGCGGAAACGCTGCGTCGAGGAAGGGGCGTGCTGCCAGGGTGCGTAGCACCTCGGCTTCGGTCCGATCCGGCCCCCCCTGTCTCCCGGTGATGCGGCCGAAGTCGGCGAGGATGGCTCGCGCGGCATGACGCCCGTGCGCGGCCGCGGCGTCGGCGCCGCCGATCCGGCGTGCGTCGCCTGTGATCCGTATCCTGCAGGGGCCCGTCGTGAACGATGGGCAGGGCGCCATCCGCGCCCGACCATCGTGCGCCGTCCTGGGGCGCCAGCTCGCATCGTCCCGTTTCCACTCGAGAGCAAGCCCGGCGGCATGCGCCAGGTCCGTTGACGGTACGATGCCGTCGTGCACCAGGAGGAGGTCGCAGGGAATATCCATGGTTTTTCCGCCGGCAAGCAGGCGGACGGATTCGAGATGTTCGCCGCCCAGCGCCTGAAGCCCGGATATGCCGGTCCGCATCGGGATGCCCGCAAGCCGCAACCGGGCAAGCCAGCCCACCCCCTTGGCGAGGGCCGGGATCCCGGCCGGTCGAACCCGTTTGAGAGCGGCAAGCTTGTCCCCGAGCCGGTCCGTGCGGGCAATCAACACCGGCTTGACGCCGAGACGCCGCAGCTGGTCGGCAAGCAGAAAGATCAGCGGGCCGGTTCCGGCCAGGACGATCCTTCCCTCCGGCTTGAGGCGTCCGGCCTTCATCAGGGTCTGAACCGCCCCGGCGGTCATCACGCCGGGCAGCGTCCATCCCGGAAACGGCGTCGGGCGCTCCACCGCGCCGCTGGCGAGCACGACATGCGGCGCACGCAGGTAGCCGGCCGCGTTGCCCCTGAGCCAGCCGACCGTACCGTCTGCCCGCAGATCCCAGACCGTGGTGCCGGGCCGGAAATCGATGCCGGGCGTTGCCCGAAACCGCTCGATCAGGGCAAGGCCGGCCCTGTAGGCCGGCCCGAGGGCGGAGAGCAGCGCGTCCGTCCGGGGGCGTGCCTGCATGTTGGCTTCCAGCGAACGAAAGATCTGCCCGCCGGGTAAGGGCTGCATGTCGAGCACGATTACCCTGCATCCCGCAGACGCCAGCTCGATTGCGGACGACATTCCGGCAGGACCTGCCCCTATGACGATCACGTCTGCATCGGGGGCCGGGGTCATTGGAATTCCATGCCGGCGATGGCGGCAGGCCCATCCTGGGTGTGAAGCCTCATGCCATCCTCGACCTCGCTCAGGCAGGCCTGGCGGCTTCCGACGCCGTCGATCTCGATCAGGCAGTCGAAACAGTGTCCGATCATGCAATAGGGCAGTCGTCTCGCGCCGCTGACCGGCGTCGTGCGGAAGTGGCCGACACCGGCGCGCAGAAGGCAGGCCGCGATGGTTTCGCCGGCCCGCGCCGGTATCGCCCGGCCATCCAGATAAATGGTCATCGTTGCCTCGGTGGAGCCGATGGGCGCGAACATGGTGCTACCTGTGCATCGTTGAAACGGCTGGTTCGGGAGGAGGGCCGCGCGGCGATCGCCCCCTCCCGACGAGGGAGGGGGAGCGGGCTATTCATGGATGGAGATATCCACGCCGAACCACTTTTCGGTCAGGGCCTTGTTGGTCCCGTCCCTGTTGATGTCCGTGATGGCTGCGTCAAAGGCTGCCCGCAGCGCCTCGTCGCCCGGACGCAGGGCGACATTGATGGTGCCGAGCCCAAGCACGCCGCCGGCGAAGGTGGGGCCGGTAAAGACCAGCGTCCCTGCCGGGTTCGCGTCGATCACCGCCTTGAAGGCCGTCACATTGGCCACGGCGAGGTCGATGCGCCCGGCGGTGAGCTCCAGGCCGAGCTGTTCGAAGGAGGGATATTCGCGGATATCGAGGCCGTTGAAGTATTCGCCGGCGAAGGTGGCCGCGGTGGAACCGGTCTGAACGCCGATGGTCTTGCCGGAGAGCTTTTCCTTCAGGGCTGCGAGCGCCGCCTCGGACTCCTGCGGAGCCTTTGCGAGGTCGAAGGAGCGGCCGGCTTCCGGAAGATCCTTGAGCGCGTTGTCGCCCGCCGTGAGGAACCCGTTGGGCGCCTTCGCATAGGGCTTCGAGAAGCCGATGACTTTCTTGCGCTCTTCAGTCACGCCCATCGACGCGATGATGGCATCATACTTGCCGACCGTGAGGCCCGGGATGATGCCGTTCCACTCCTGGGCGATGAGATCGCATTTGATCTTCATGCGCTCACAGAGCGCCTGCGTCAGCTCGATTTCATAGCCGCCGAGGGAGCCATCGGCATTGCTGAAATTCCACGGAGGATAGGCGCCCTCGGTCGCGACGGTGATGTGGTCGGGCAGGTTCTGAGCGGTCGCCGCGCCAGCCAGAAGCGGCGTCAGGGCGAGAGCAAGCAGCATATGGCGTCTGAGCATATCTTCGTTCCCTTGGTGTTGTTCATCGGGTTTTGAGCAACCCGTCATGCGACTATGCCAAAGAGCGAAGCATGTTTGGATACGGTATCTGATTGACCTGAGGCTAAGCTGGACTTAGCCTGATGCAATGCGTATCGCGAAAATCCCCTCGTTGAACTGGCTCCGCGTGTTCGAGGCAGCCGCGCGGCACCAGAGCTTCGCCCGGGCCGGAAAAGAACTAAGCATGTCCGCTGCCGCCGTCAGTCAGCAGATCCTTGCGCTCGAGACACATCTGGGACGTCCGCTGTTCGAACGCGCCGCAAACCGGATCAACCTGACGTCGGAAGGAGGCGATTTCCTTCCGACGGTCCAGGCGTCCCTCGGGGCGATCGAAAGCAAGGCCGAGTCCCTCTTCGCGCGGCAGCGGATCGACCGCGTTACGCTGTTGGCGAGCCAGTTGATGGCGATGAGCTGGCTGCCGCGCGTGCTGGCGGATTTCGAAGCGGCGAACCCGGCGATCCGCGTCGACCTTCTGGTGGAGGGCACGCAGCGCAAGGTGGATCCGGACCTGGTGATCCGGTTCGGAGAGGAGCCGCACCTCGTGCGGCACCCTACCTGGCTGATGGGCATGTCCCATGTCGTCATGTGCCGGAAGGAGGACACGGCGCGCATCGGCAGCCTGGAGGACCTGCTGTCGTTTCGCCTCTATGACGTGGCGTCCCACGCCATTGGCTGGACTGCCCTTCTCAATCACAATTTCGGCCCGCAGCCGGGCCGGCACCTCAAGCTCGAAACCGTTGACACGACGCCGCTGTCCCTGATGATGGTCAGCCAGGGGCTTGGCCTTGCGATCGGCCACCTGCCGGTTTGCGGCCCGATTGCCGCCGCCCTCGGCCTCGTCGTTTGCCCGTTCGTGCCGAGAACGCCGGGTCCGGGAAACTACTATCTCGAACAGCCACAGGACAGGCCGCAACGCCCCTCTGTCGGACGATTGGAGCGTGCTCTACAGGAGGCGGCGCATGCGTCGATGCGCATTGGCGCCCGGCCAGCCGGCGCGGAGGATGGTCGATGACCATGAGCGCCGCCGGCGGCAGGCTGTAGGCCGACCGGGCATCCTCTTCCCGAGGTTCAGGATGAATGGATGCGGTGTTGCCGCTGGAACGACATGTCTAGCGAATTTCCAGATCCATCCTCGTGCCGAAAAGCGGCACGTCCCGGGCGGACCAGCCTTTGCCGTCGGCCGTAAAGCCCAGCTCCGAACAGGGCCTGCCTTCGGCACCTGCGGGGTTCGAGGCCAGGTTCCTGCCGGCAAGGAAGGTCTGGGAGAAAGTGGTGTCGATGGGAACCGGCGTCAGGCAGGCGACCGCCTTGTAGAAATCGTCCCGGTGCTGCGGATCGTCCAGGGCATAGGATTGGAAGACGCCGCGCAATCCATCGAGTTTTTGCTGGCAGAACGCCGCCATGTCGGCGTCATAGCGGCAACCCAGTTCGGTGGAATACTGCACGCGGCATTGAGGATCCGCGAGGTTCTTCAGGCAGGAGGGCAGGCGCGCGGCAAAGGCTCCGGCCTCGTCCTTGTCCCAGCTGTTGTCGGCGGGGCTGCCCGCAATCGTTTCCGGCGCCGCATGCAGCCGCACGCCGCTTTCGGGATCATAGCGCAGCATGTCCCATTCGGCGGCGACGAAGCCGGAGGTCAGCGGGCCGTAGCCGCTTGCCGCACGGATCTTCGCCTGGAAATCGCTGACCCATTTGCGAAAGCTCCAGTCCTGCGCCTGGCGCGGCCCGGTCGCGAGAGCGACGCGATCAGCAATGGTGCGCATTGGCGGCCCGCCGAGCCGCAGCATGACCCAGGCATCCGTGTGGAAGGGACTTTGACTGACCCGCCGTTCGGACCAGCTCTCGCCCTCCGCGCCCGCTTCCGCAATGTCGGGGTTCTGCAGCTCGGCGAGCCGCTCCTCCGCCATCGACCGGCGGCATGCCTCGGTACCGTCCGGGTGGGCGCCGGCAAGGGCGCATTGGTGATCGCGGAAGGTCTCCCAGGCGGCTTGCGATGCGGCAAGCCGTGCCTGCTGGTCCGCCGCCTTCTCCTGCGCGATCCCGCCTGCGGCGGCGCGGGCCTCGATCTCGCCGTCGAGCAGCCGGAGGGTTTGCGAAAGCGATTCCGTTTGCACCGCGATCCGCCATGCCTGGCAGAGGCCGGGCGTCAGCGCGTTTCGCGCGCAGTCGGCTTGGTCCTGTGCTTCGGCGAATGTCGCCGTGCCCGACAAGACGGCCACGGAGAGGAGACTTAATGCAAGACGGCTCATTGTGCGGCCTCATCGAGTGCGTTGGCCACGCGTCGCAGGTGGTCGGCGTAGTCGGGATCGCGTGCCGGGTCGGCCGCCTGCGCATCCTCCCGATATTGCGCGAACACGCTTTCGGGGGAAACGGCATAAAGCTCGATCGTGCCGCCCGCAGCGATCGGATTGCCGCTCTCGTCGAACGTCCAGCCGATGAGCGCGCTGCAAAGCTCCGCCTGCCGCTCGGGAAGCGTCTCGATGTCGACCGGTTGGGCGACGGCGCTGCCGCCTGCCGGCTGTGCGATAAAGGTGAGCTTGGTGACGGTCTCGGCATTGTCCGGGGCGAAGACCGCGAGGCCCGCCCCCTTGCCGCCTTCCGCGATGCAGCCGGCCATGGCGTATACCGAATTGCCCTGGAAACCGGAAAAAGGCGAGGCGGTGCGGCCGTCGCGCCGATAGCCGGCAGCGATGGACCGGCTGACATCGAAGACGCCCTGGCATGCCTTCGCGACAGGCGGGTCGAGCCGGCAGCCGAGTTCGATCGAATAGGCCATGCGGCAATTCGCCGTGCCGAGATCGCGCATGCAGGCAGGAAAACGGGCCGCAAGCAACTGCATGTCGGCATCGCTGGCGCTCATGGGCGCGCTCTCCAGCAGGGGCTGGCCGTTTTCCGGGTGATATCGCCAGGCGTCCCAATCCGCCGAAATGGCCTTTGCCGTTTCCGCCTCGAAGCCGCGTGCCGCCAGCGCCTTCTCGATCAGGGCGGCGCCATAGCGCTTCTTGATGTACCAGCTGTAATCGCCGAAGGCGAAGGCGCGCATGGAATAGTGCGAATCGGCGAGCGTGTTGAAGTCCGGTTCGAGCCCGCCCTCGGCCTGGCTTTCGTCGCCGTCCTCCGATGGAGCGACGCCCAGCAGCGCGTCGAGTTCCTTCATCCGGCGCCACGATGTCCAGCGCAGGCATTGAAGGCCCTGGATGACGCCGACGATGCCCTCCTGCCCGGCAAAATAATCGCAGGTCGCTTTGCGATAGGAAAGCCAGGCGTCCTGGGCGGCGCGCACCGCATCAGGCTGCGCGGAGGCGGCCAGCACGGCCGCAAGCCGGCTTTCCACCTCGCCGTCCAGCCCTCCGCCAAGGGCTGCGAGGCAGGCTTCGATCTTCAGGTCACCCCTGTCCGTGCATTCGGCCGGCGTCTCGAAATTCTCGACGATCCCGCCGGCAGCCGCCGTTTCCGGCAGGATGCCCAGCAGCGCAGCGATAAAAAGGCGTTTCATCCTCTTCCCTTCCCGTGATGCCGTCAGTGGCAGCGGAAGCCCGCCGGCACGGTATCGTAGATTTTCAGGGCATGGACCGTCTCGAGCGTCAGTCCGCCGGCCTTCAGCCGGGCCTGCTGCTGAAACGCGCCGACCGCGGCCGAAAGCCCGTCCGGGCCGCGGACGGTCACGCCCGCTTGTCCAAGTGCCTGGGCCAGCGTTGCCTTGCCGCCGTCCGAAAGGTAGGGCAGCAAGTCGTGGGCGGTAAGCGTGGATGCCGCTTCGAGATCGCCGAGATCGCGCGCCCGCGAGATGAGCTGCAGCGCGCGGGCGATATCGGGCCTGGCCATGCCGCATCCGGCCAGATACATGATGCCGAGCGCATTGATAGCGGCCGGATGCCCTTTGTCCGCCGCCGCCTGGTATTGTTCCAGCGCCTCGGAAAGCCGCTCGGCCTTTTCGAGGCTGCGGGCAAGGTTGTGCTTGAGCCGGGCGCTTTCCGGCTCGGCCGCGACGGCATCAAGGCAGGCGGGCACGGCCTTCACGGCGTCGATGTCCTCGAAGGCGATGCCCTTCACGCCGATGAAATTACGCGCGTCGACGGCGAGCCGGTCGCATTCGGTTATGTTGGGTGGACGAAAGAAGAGCGTGCGACTCGTCTGAACCAGATATTCGGGCTTCTGCATGCCGTTCGTGCTGGCAAGCACGTCGCCTGCCGCAAGGCGAAACATTTCGGACACTTCGAGCCCGGGCTGATCGATGAAGCGCAGCAGGCTTTCCGTATAGGGGCTGTGCTCCCTTTCGCCATCGGATGCCACTTGGCCGGCAGCCGTGGCGAAGGCGACCAGGCGATAATAACCGGCACTCGCCTCAGCGCCGGCCGGCTTGGGCAGGTCGATGCGCGCAAGACCGCGCGATCCGTCCGCGCCGTGGAAGAGGTCGCTGAACGGATTGTTCCGGCAGGCATCGAGCACGATGATCTTGGCGGCATCCGGCTTGGCCTTCTCCTCGATGGCCGAAAGGATCAGGTCGACCGCGATCAGGTCGTCCCGCTGCCCGCCTTTCGCAAGATCGACCGGAACGAGGAAGTTGCGGCCGTCGAGCTGAAGGCCGTGGCCTGCATAGAAGACGAAGATCACGTCCGCACCGGACACGTCGCCGGCGAACCGCCGGATCGTCTCCTGCAAGGCGCTTGTCGGCTGGTCGATGGCGACATGGAGGCGAAAGCCGAGGCCGCCCAGTTTTTCCGCCATGGCCCGCGCATCGTTCGCCGGATTGGCGAGCCGGGCCACCGACCGGTAGTCCGCGTTTCCGATCACCAGGGCAACCCCGTCGAAGGCACCGTGCGATGCTGACACCTGTGCCATGGCCGGCGATCCGGCAGGAAGGAAAAGCAGGCAGACGAGCGCGGCGAGAAAATGCCGGATTGCATTTCTTCCAGGAACAGCCCGCATGCCTCAACTCCGCCTTGCACGCATGAACATCGCGGACGTTCTATTCCCGCCGTTCGTCGCCCGTTCACCAGAATTGGTTTCATTCAAACCGAAAAGCGGCAAAGAGGCAACCAGCGGCCTGCGGGCGATCGGAATGCGGCTGGAAGGCTACATGAAGTCGCGCGGAACCGCTTTTTCGAACGTCTTCTCGAAGATCTTCGTTTCGCCCTCGAAGGCGCGGACATTGGCCGAGATCAGCCAGTGCGTCGCGGTGCAGGCGATGGTGGCGGTCGAGACGGTGCGTACGAACCAGCCGGGGCGCTGCATGTCGCAGGTCCAGACGGCCGTGCCCGTCATCGAGAGCGGGTCGTTTTCGGCGATCGACCAGAGTTCGTCGCGGACCTGGCGGGTGGCGAGGCCCGTGCCGGGATGCTCGTTGAGGCCGGTATCCTCGTAGATCGAATATTCGGTCAGGCCGTTCGTCAGGTCCCGTTCCACGCCGCGCGCCGTTTCGCCCGGAGCGAGCTCCGTATATTTCGGCAACGGGTCGGGATTGGCCGGCTCGGGAAGAGAGACGACCCGGTGCGCGCCGAGTTTCGGCAGGGAAAGGCCGAGCGAGGCGAGATCGACCGTCACGCCGGCATCCACCGGCGGCGGCAGCACCATCGGCCAGTAGGATGTCGAGAGCGACAGGCGGATGCGGTGGCCGGCGCGGAAGCGATAGCCCATGGCATCGAGCACGAGGCGGACACGGACCTTCTCCCCTCTGGGCATCGCCTTCGGTTCGGCATTGCCGTCGCGATGGGCGAGGTTGAGGACGCCGAAGGTCACGCGGGTCGCCGTGCCATCGGGATGGATATCGACGAGGCGGGCGCAGAGATTGGCGATATCGGCCTCCGTCGAGAGGTCGAGCTCCAGCACCGGCTGGCCGAGGAAGTCCTGGGCTTCCGAGAGCGGCGGCGTCTCGATGACAAGCGAGCCGGCATCGTCGAGGCGCTGGTCGAGCGCCATTTCCGCGTCCGGCTTCAGCGTGAACCACTCGCCGGCCATGATGCCGGTGTCGAGCGGCGACTTCAGGGTGCGGTCGTGCCCGGTGGCGCCGGCAATCGGCATGCCGGGCGCCAGCGTGCCGTATTGCTCGACGTAGAAGGTCGCCATGTCGGGCGCCTCCCAGCGATCCTTGGCGACCCAGAAGCCGGGATCGGCCTCGCGGCGCAGCGCCGGGCGGGCGGCGTCCTGGATATAGGCGCGCACCTGCGGCGTCTTCTCCGCGCCATTCTCCTCACCGCGCAGCCAGCGGTTCCACCAGGCGATGGCTTCCGTGTGGAAATCCATGCGCGGCTTCGGCCAGGCGAAATGCGGGTATTTGTGAACCCAGGGGCCGATCAGCGCCTTCGCCTTGTCGCCAAGGCCTTCGACGGCCTTGAGCGGCGTGCTGCGATAACCGTCCGCCCAGCCGGCGATGACGAGGGCGGGGACGGGGAAGCCGGCGAAATCCTCGCAGATGGAACCGTGTTTCCAGAAGGCGTCGCGGCGCTGGTGCTGCAGCCATTCCTCCATGAAGAAGGGCTCGTTTTCCAGCCGCTCCAGCCACATCGCCTTCCAGCGCTCGCCGACGATGTCGGGGTCGGGCGAGCGTGACTGATAGGCGAGCATGGTGGCGGCCCAGGACAACTGGGCGGAAAGATGGGTGCCGTTCTTGTAGTGGATGTCGTCGTTGTACCGGTCGACGGTGGAGGCGATGGAGATGACGGCCTTCAGCGCCGGCGGCTTCAGCGCGGCGACCTGCAGGCAGTTGAAGCCGCCCCAGGAGATGCCCATCATCCCGACCGCGCCGTTCGACCAGGGCTGTGCCGCGATCCAGGCGATGAGCTCGCAGGCGTTCGCCAGCTCCAGCGGCGTATATTCCCCGTCGATGACGCCGTCGGATTCGCCCGAGCCGCGGATATCGACACGCACGCCGGCAATGCCGGCGGCGGCGAAGACGGGATAGGTCGATTCATCGCGCATGCACGTGCCGTCGCGCTTGCGGTAGGGCAGGAATTCGAAGACGGCGGGCACGGGGTCCGCCTCGGCCCCGTCCGGCATCCAGATGCGCGCGGCAAGCCACGTGCCGTCGGCAAGCGTGATCCACTGGTTTTCGATGACGGTGAAGGGGCGAGGCATGGCGGGCGTCCGTTTGGCGGGAGAGGCGGATTTGACTGACCGGATGCAGCGCGCGGCGCTGCATCCGGTCATGGATATAGAGGCATAACGTCAGGCGTCGAGCCAGACCCGGCTTGCGACATAGCCGTTGGAGACGTCGTTGCCGATGTCGTGGACATAGCCCTTCACCTGCTTGGAGCAGGCATTGAGGTAGTCGTTGAAGACCGGCAGGATCAGGCCGCCCTCGTCGCGCACGATGAGCGCCATGGTCTTGTAGAGCGCGCGGCGCTTGGTTTCGTCGAGCTCGGCCCTTGCCTGGAGAACCAGCTTGTCGAAATCCGGCCGCTTGAAGCGCGTGTCGTTCCATTCGGCGTTGGAGACATAGGAGGTGGAATAGCGCGAATCCTGCGTCGGGCGCCCGCCCCAGTAGGATGCGGAGAAGGGCTGGACGTTCCAGACGTTCGTCCAGTAGCCGTCATCCGGCTCGCGCTTGACGTCGATGGCGATGCCCGCCTTCTTGGCGCTCTCCTGGAAGAGCACGGCGGCATCGACCGCGCCGGGGAAGGCGGCTTCGGCAGTGCGCAGGAGAACCGGGCCGGAATGGCCGGATTTCTTGTAGTGGAAGGCGGCCTTGTCCGGGTCGAAGGCGCGCTGCTCGATACCGTCCGGGGCGAGGGCATAGGCCATGTTGACCGGATAGTCGTTGCCGAGGGTGCCGTAGCCGCTGAGCACCCGGTCGAGGATCTCCTGGCGGTCGATGGCGTATTTGAGCGCGAGGCGCAGATCGTTGTTGTCGAACGGTGCCGTGTCGCAATGCATCAGGAAGCTGTAGAAGCCCTTGCCGCCGGTCTGGAGGATCTCGACGATCGGCGCGCGCTTCAGGAGTTCGACGGTCTTGGGCTCTACCGCGCTGATGAAGTGGACTTGGCCGGAGGACAGCGCCGCAATGCGCGCAGTGGTGTCGTTCATGACGATGATCTCGACGCTGTCGACGAAGCCGCGGTCGGAGCGCCAGTCGTTCGCGTTCTTCTCGAAGGTCGTGCGCACGCCCGCCTCGAAGGAGACCAGCTTGTAGGGGCCGGTGCCGACCGCCGCATCGGGGTTTTCCACGCCGCCGCCCGGCTGGATGATCAGGTGGTAGTCCGAGAGGATCAGCGGCAGGTCCGCGTTCCCTTCGGCGAGCGTGATCACCAGGTCGCCGGCCTTGTCCTCGAAGGACCTGATCGAGCCGAGAAGCCCGAGCGCGCCCGACTTGGAGCCGGCATCGGAGTGCCGCTTCAGCGTGGCGAGCACGTCGGCGATGGTCATCGGGCTGCCGTCGTGGAACGTGACGCCCTTGCGGATCTTGAAGGTCCAGGTCGCGGCATCGGCGGAGGCTTCCCAGGATTCGGCAAGGGCCGGGACGGCGACGCCGGTATCGGGATGGGATTCGACCAGCGTATCTCCCCAGCAGCGGCCCGTCACGAAGGCGACGCCGGCGCTGTAGCCTGCCGGATCAAGCGTATCCGTCGCAGCGCCGCCCTTCAGGCCGAGCTTCAGGTGCCCGCCGCGCTTCGGCTCCTGCGCGAGCGCGCGCCCCGGCGCAAAGCCTGTCGCCGTTGCGGCGAGCACGCCGAGGGCGGCTGCGCCGCCGAGGAACTCGCGGCGTTTGAGGCTGCCGGTGGAATTTACATCAGGCTTCCAGATGCGCGTCATGTCGTCGGTTCCCCATTTGTGCGGGCTCCGGACATCCACCGGAGCTTTCGAGGAAATCGTAGCGAACATGGGGGCGGGAGAGAATTTCACGACTTGACGCGATTTTACGCTGCTTTACGCTCCTGTTCCCTGGAGTGAACCATGCAGCCGACGTCTTTCCCGATCAATCTCCGGCATGCCTGCAGCACCCGCAAGTCGGTGTCGGAAATCTGCCGCCAGCTCGGCGTCAACCGCCAGCAGTTCAACCGCTATGTGAACGGCGAGGCGGTCCCCTCGCCGCACAATCTGGCGCGGATCGCGGCCTTCTTCGGCGTCAGGCCCGCCGACTTCTCGCTCGACCCGGCCCTGTTCGAGCTGCGCCTCGTGAGCGCGGCCGGCGGAGCCTTCGGCACGGACGTGCTGCATACCTGCTTTCCCGGCAACCTGCCGTCGCTTCGCCGGCATCTCGGCTATTACCAGACCTACCATGTCTCGCTCTCGTGGCCGGGCATGATCGTCTGCTCCTGTGCCCGGCTGGACGAGCACGAAGGTGCGGTGCGCGTGAAATCCATCGAACGCATCCAGGACCGGCCGCATGAAATCCGCCAGTTCTCGAAATATGTCGGCCTCGCCTCGTTTCTCCGCAACCGCATCTTCGTCGTCGAGCGCAGCACCGGGCCTGAACCGATGATCGCGCAGACGATCCTGACGCCCTTCGAAACGCACCAGCGCATTTATCTGAGGGGCATGACGATGGGTGTTTCCTGGCGGAAGCAGAACCTCCCCTATGCCTCGCGCGTCATCTGGCGCCATCTCGGCACGGATACCGACCGGCGCCAGCTGCTGTCCCGCTGCGGCGTGTTGCCGCCAGGCTCGCGGCAGCTTCCCCCGACGGTGCGCGAATTCCTCGACGCGAGCGAAAATCCCGCCATTTCCATCCCGTTCAGCGAGGTCTGAGCATCTTGGGATCTGCGTCCGGCTAGACGGCGACCAGGCTTGCATGCCGTTCCGGCAAGGCAACCGCAAATCGCTCCGGCCCGATCTCCGCGAAAAATTCCCGCGCCACCTCGATGAAACGCCGCAGGAAGGCCGGTTTTGCGCTTCCGTACCGGTCGGCGATCATCAGGCGGGGTGTCGGCAGGATTTCGAGCAGGGGGCGGCGCACCAGACGATCGCTGTCCGGGCTTCCAAGCCCGATGGGGCGCATGTTGAGGATCGACATGCCGAAGCCGCAGGCCACCGCGGCGCGAACGGTATCGTAGCCCCGCGTCCGGAACGAGATTTTCGGTCGCTGGCCCGCGAGATCGAAAAGCGTGACCAGGTAGCCCGAGGTCTGCGGCAGGTCGAGCAGCACCAGCGGCCGCGTCACCAGCTCCGCGAGGCTGAGGCATTGCTTTTGCGCAAGCGGATCGTTCGCATGAAGCAGCGCATGTGCCGGCACATGGGCGAGGGTCACGGCATCCGAGGGAAGGCCCGGGCCGATGTCATAGGCCACGATCGCATCGACCATGTTCGATTCCAGCCATGTCAGCAGTTGTGGTTGCTCGCCCTCGAAGAGCTGGATCTCGGTGCCGCTCGCTGCAACGAACCGGTGCAGGAGTTCCGGCATGAACAGGGCGCCGAACGGCTCGAAGCAGCCGATCTTCAGGACCGGGGGCATGCCGGCGGTGAACTTGTCCATCGTGCGCTCGAACTCGGCCTCCGCCGCGAGCAGGCGGCGGGCCGACGCGACGAACCGCTCGCCTGCCGGCGTAAGCGTGACGCCCTTGGACGGCCGGCGCTCGAAGAGCCTGGAATGCATCTCGCCTTCCGCCTGGCCCATCGCGGCCAGAATGGAGGATTGCGCGATGCGGCACGTGCGCGCCGCAGCCGATATCGATCCCGTCTCTGCGACGAGCACGAGGTAACGAAGCTGGCGAAGGGTCAGATTCATTCATCTATTCCATGTAACAAGCAGCATCATATTTTGCATTTTATATAATTCAACGTTTGCGCGATGCTGTCTTCACTGGTTTTCAGCAGTGGGAAGACGCCGTGAACGACAGCCGCCAGTCCATCTCGCCAATCTCCGATGCGCCGGACCTGTGCCGCATGGATGTCGCGGCCCTCACCGCGGCCTTCCGGTCCGGCGCGCTTTCTCCGGTGGAGGCCGTCCAGGCGGCACTTGATCGCGCCGAGGCCGTCCAGCCGCGTTTCAACGCCTTCACCTTCATCGATCACGCCGGCGCGCTGGAGGCGGCGCGCGCCGCCGAGGCGCGCTGGCGGGCGGGCTCGGCGCTCTCGGCGATCGACGGCGTGCCCGCGACCCTCAAGGACATCGTGCATGTCGAGGGCTGGACCGTGCGCTACGGAAGCCGGGTCACCGATGCCGCGCCGATGAAGCAGGACGCGCCCGCCGTCGCGGGCCTTCGCGCTGCCGGCGCAGTCTTCATCGGCCAGACCACGACGCCGGAGTTCGGCTGGAAGGCGGTGACGGACAGCCCCGCCTTCGGCATCACCCGCAATCCATGGAACCCGGACCGCACGCCCGGCGGCTCTTCGGGCGGGGCAGCGGTCGCCTCGGCCACCGGCGCGGGCGTTCTTCATCTCGGCACCGATGGCGGCGGATCGATCCGGATCCCTGCCGCCTTCACCGGGACCTTCGGCCTGAAGCCGACCTTCGGTCGTGTCCCGGCCGATCCGCCGAGCGTCTTCGGCACGGTTGCCCATATCGGCCCGATGACCCGCAGCCCGGCCGACGCACGGGCGATGCTCGCCGCGATGGGCGGGCGGAGCCTTCGGGACTGGAGCCAGCCATGGGGGGCGGCGTCGGCGCTCGATGCGCAGCCCTTCGGCTGGAAGGGGCGCAAGGTCGGTCTTTGGATGTCGCCGCCGACGGGTTCGCTCGACCCGGCGATCGAGCGCGCGGTGTTGGATGCGGCCCGCCGGATCGAGGCGGCGGGCGCGCGCGTTGAAGCGATCCAGCTGCCCGGCGAACGCCTGCACGACCTGTTCTGCGCCCACTGGATGACCGGAGCCGCAAGCCGCCTTTCGTCCGTCCCCCCGTCGGCACGCGAAGCGATGGATCCCGGCTTCATCGATGCGGCCGGGGAGGGGAGCCGCTTCAGCCTGATGGACTATATCTCGGCGCAACAGGCCCGTGCCCGCTTCGGCGCCGCAATGGACCAGTTGCTTGCGGACTATGATCTCCTTCTTTCTCCCGCCACCGCCTGCCTGCCGTTTGCGGCCGGACGGGAGGTGCCAGAGGGCTCCAGCCTGTCGCGCTGGACCGAATGGGCCGGGTTCAGCTATCCGATCAACCTGTCACAGCAGCCGGCCTGCACCCTGTTCTGCGGCCTGGCCGACGGCTTGCCGGTCGGCTTGCAGATCGTCGGCCCGCGTGGGGAAGACGGCTTCGTGCTCGATGCCGCCGAGGCGGTCGACCGCTTGCTGGGAGCGCCGTGATGCCGGATATCGTCTCCCTTTCCCTCAATGCGCTGACGCTGATGAGCATTCTCATGCTCGTCGCGCTGGGTCTTGCGATCATCTACGGATTGATGGGCATCATCAATCTCAGCCATGGCGAGTTCGTCACCATCGGCGCCTATACGCTGTTCACGGTACAGGCGGCCGGCGGCTCGTTCTGGCTGGCGCTCGTCGTGGCGCCGGTCGTCGGCTATCTCCTGGGCACGGTGCTTGAAATCACGGTGATCCGGCGCCTCTACGACAGGCCCATCTCCACCATCCTCGCCACCTGGGGGCTCAGCCTCATCCTGCAGCAGGCGATCATCCTGGCCTATGGCGCCGCGCCGCGGCCGGTGACGGCGCCGTTCGAGGCGTCTGTTCAGGTGCTCGGCATCACATATCCGGCCTATCGGCTCTTCCTGATCGTCTTTGCCTTCGCCGTGATGGCCGGCTGCGTGCTGGTCTTCCGCAAGACGCCGTTCGGGCTCGATGTCAGGGCGGTGATCCAGAATGCGGGCATGGCGCGGGCGCTCGGCGTGAATGCCGAAAGGGTCTATCGCCGGGCGTTCGCCAGCGGCGCGGCGCTCGCCGCCCTCGCCGGCGTCCTCATCGCGCCGCTCGTCGCCGTGACGGCGCTGATGGGCGTCAACTATCTGGCGCGCTCCTTTTTCGTCGTCCTCGTCGGCGGCGCGGGTTCCATCCCCGGCGTCGTCGCCGGCTCGGCCTTCGTGGGCGGGCTGGAATCGTTGCTCTCCACCACCGTGCCGATCACCGTGGCGCAGGCCAGCGTGCTGATCCTCGCGGTCGTCATCGTGCGGTTCCGTCCGCAGGGGCTGGTGCCGGCATGACGCAACGGGAGAAGACCTGGCTTTTCATCACCCTCGCCATCCTGGCGGCGCTCGCCCTCTATCCGGCCTTCGGCTCCTATTCCGGCGTCTCCGGCCTTCGCGACATCCTGCTTTTCGCGCTCTTCGCCGTCTCGCTCGATCTCTTCTGGGGACGCACCGGCATCCTCTCCTTCGGCCACGCCACCTTCTTCGGTGCCGGTGCCTACGGCATGGCGGTGATGACGATCCACCTGGCGCCGGGCGCCGCCTGGAGCAGCCTCGCGGGGCTTGCCTTCGGTGTCGGCCTTGCCGGCGTGATCGCCCTTGCGGTCGGCTATTTCGTGATCTTCGGCGGCGTGCGCGGGGCCTATTTCACCATCGTCACCCTGGCCTTGACCCTGATCGCGCAGCAGATCGCCATCGGCTGGTCCTCGGTCACCGGCGGGGATGCGGGCCTGATCGGCGTTCCGCCGCTCACGCTCGGCCTCTCGATCACCGGCAAGGTCTTCTATTATCTCGTGGTCGCCGTGCTGTTCGGCATCGTGCTCGCGCTCTGGGCGGGCCTGCGCGGCCAGCGGGGCCTCGTCCTTCGGGCAATCGAGGACGACGAGCGCAAGGCCCAGACGCTCGGCTACAACACGCCGCTTCACCTGCTCGCCGTCTTCGTGCTTTCCGGCCTGATCGCGGGGCTCGCCGGCGCGCTCTATGTGACCGGAACGGGTTTCGTCGCGCCGGACATGATCGCGCTCCTGCTCTCCACCGAGGTCATCATGTGGGTCGCGGTCGGCGGGCGCGGCTCGCTCATCGGCGCGGTCGCGGGCACGATGATCGTCTGGCGGCTGCAGCAGGAGGTTTCCACGCTCAGCGCTTCGGCCTGGCCGCTGTTCATCGGCGCTTTCTTCCTCGCCATGGTGTTCTTCTTCCCTGACGGCCTGCCGGCCGCCGCGCAGAAGCTCTGGACGCGCTGGAAGGGCGTGAAGGAAGGGGGCGCGGCATGACGGGCGGCGAACTGCGCACGGAAGGCCTCGGCCGTCGTTTCGGCGGATTGGTTGCCGTCGAGGATGTCAGCGTGACCTTTGCGGCGGGGGAGGTCTCCTGCGTGATCGGGCCGAACGGCGCCGGCAAATCGACGCTTCTCAACATGATCTGCGGCGCCATAGCGCCGAGCGCCGGCCGGATCCTGTTCGACGGCAAGCCTGTCGAAGGCCTCTCGCGCCACGCGATCGCCCGTGCCGGCATCGCCCGCAAGTTCCAGGTCCCCTCCGTCTTCGGTTCGCTGACGGTTGCGGAAAACCTGGTGGTGGCGGGCGGCGGCGATGCGGAGGCGGTGATGGCGCGCACCGGACTTGCGGCCGAGCGCCATACCCGCGCCGACGTGCTGGCCCACGGCAAGAAGCAATGGCTGGAAATCGCCATGGGGCTGATCCGCAGGCCACGCCTCCTGCTGCTCGACGAGCCGACGGCCGGCCTCTCGCCGGAGGAGACCCAGGCGGTGGCCGATCTCCTCCTGTCGCTGCGCGGCACATGCACGGTGGTGGTGATCGACCACGACATGCATTTCGTGCGGGCGCTTTCCGCCCGCACCGTGGTGATGCACCAGGGCCGGCTCGTTGCGGAAGGCGATTTTTCGGCCATCGAGCGCGACCCGATGGTGCGCGACATCTATCTGGGGCGGGCGTGATGCTGGACGTGAACGATCTGCGCGCAGGTTATAGCAGCACCGAGGTCCTGCAAGGCGTCACCCTGTCGGTCCGAAAGGGCGAGGTCGTGTCGATCCTCGGCCGCAACGGCGTCGGAAAGACGACGCTGATGAAGGCGCTGATCGGCCTCATCAGGCCCTGGGCCGGGCAAGTCGCGCTGAACGGCAAGGCCGCCGCGGGCCTGCCGCCGGAAAGGATCGCGCGGGCGGGCCTTGCCTATGTGCCGCAGGGACGGGGCATCTTCCACAAGCTCTCCGTCATCGAGAACCTGACCATGGGCACGCGTGCGCGCCGCGACGGCAGCGCGACGATTCCAGCCGAGATCTTCGAAATGTTCCCGATCCTTGCCGAGCGTCGCCACCAGCTGGGCGGAACGCTTTCAGGCGGGCAGCAGCAACAGCTGGCGCTTGGCCGGGCGCTCGCCTCGGCACCGGATTTCCTGCTGCTCGACGAGCCCTCCGAGGGCATCCAGCCGAACATCGTCCAGATGATCGGCGACATCCTGCGCAAGCTCGCGGCCGAAAAGGGCCTGGGCGTGCTCCTGGTGGAACAGAACCTCGACCTCGGCCTCTCGGCGGCCGATCGGGTGCTGTTCATGGAGAAGGGGCGCATCGTTCACGAAAGCACGCCCCGGACGCTCGAAGAGGAGACGCTTCACCGGTACCTGGCCATCTGAACACGCCCGGATGGCCGGGATTGCATCAAGGCGAACCAAAAGGGGAACTGAAATGACGCTTATCACCCGCCGCCGCACGCTCCAGGGCCTTGCCGGCATTGCCGCCGTCTCGGCGCTCGGCGCGCCGTCCATCCTGCGTGCAGCCGACACGATCAAGCTCGGCTTCCTGTCGGGCCTCACCGGCCTTGAAACCATTCTCGGCGAAACGCAACTCCACTGCTTCGAGCTTGCGGTGGAAGAGCTGAACGCGGCCAACGGCATCGGCGGCCGCAAGATCGAATATGTCGTCGAGGACGACCAGACGACCACCCGCGGCGCCATCGAAAAGGCGCGCAAGCTGGTGTTCGAGGACGAGGTCGTCGCGACCATGGGCATGATCGCTTCGCTAGAGCACGTCGCCGCCCGCTCCGTTACCAGCCCGGCGAACCATATCCTGATGTACTCGACCTATTACGAGGGCGGGGTCTGCGAGAAGAGCTTCTTCTCGACCGGGCAGGTGCCGAACCAGCAGATCGTGCCCTCGCTCGGCTGGCTGACGAAGAACACCGGCAAGACCGTCTATGTCATCGGCTCCGACTACATCTGGCCGCGCGCCTCGACGGAAGTCATCAAAACGGAGATCGAAAAGCTCGGCGGCAAGCTGCTCGGCGCGGAATTCGCCCCGTTCGGCACGCAGGACTTCGCGCCGATCTTCGACCGTGCGCGGGCGGCCAATCCGGATTTCATCTGGATGATGGTGGCGGGCGCCGACGTCATCACGGCCCTGAAGCAGTACCAGTCCTTCGGCTTCAAGCAGCAGCTCTTCTCGAATGCGCTGGACGAGCTGTTCTCCTTCGCGCATCCGGAACTGACGGCCGGCACGCTGTCCAACCAGGCCTACTTCATGAAGCTGGACACGCCGCGGAACAAGACCTTCACGGAGGCCTTCGCGAAGAAGTACGGCGCGGACAAGCCCATCAACGCCATCGGCGAGGCGGCCTATGACGGCGTCCATCTCTATGCCGCCGCCGTGGAGAAAGCCGGATCGACGGAAAGCGACGCGGTCATCAAGGCATTGCGCGAGGTGGAGTTCGATGCGCCGCAGGGCAAGGTCAACTTCGCCGCCAACAATTGCCTGCGCACCAACTCCATCCTCGCTCGCGGCACGCCGGACGGCCATTGGGAAACCGTCGAGAACTTCGGCCAGATCGACCCGGACGTGCCTGGATGCACCCTTTGAACGACATCCTCACCTCGGCGAAAGCGGCACGTGCCGCTTTCCTGTCCGGCACGGCAGGCGCCGAGGAGATGGCCCGGGCGATGCTGGCGGGCATCGCCCGGGACAATCCCCGCCTCAATGCCTATCGCGAGGCGCTGGAAAGCACGGCGCTCGCCGAGGCGCGTGCCGCGGATGCCGCCAGGATGGCGGGCCGCGATCCCGGGCCGCTTGCCGGGCTCTGCGTGGCGGTGAAGGAAAACATCGATACCGTGCCGGCACTGGCGAGTGCCGGCATGCGCTTCCTTCGCGACCGGAGAGCGGTAAAGGACAGCTGGATCACCGCGAGATTGCGTGCGCTCGGCGCGACGATCGTCGGCACGACGATCAGCGATCCGGGCGCCTTCGGGGTGCGGACCGCCGAGGTGGTGCATCCTGCGGACCCGGCGCTCTCCGTCGGCGGTTCTTCGGGCGGCTCGGGTGCCGCGCTGGCGGCGGGGCTTTGCCATGCGGCGATCGGCACCGATACCGGAGGCTCCATCCGGGTGCCGGCCGCGCTGTGCGGCGTGGCGGGCCTGAAGCCGAGCGCCGGCCGATGGTCCCTTTCGGGCGTATGGCCGCTCGTGCCCTCGCTCGATCACGTCGGACCGATGGCGCGCACGGGCGAGGACCTGCTGCTCCTGGCAGAGGCCCTAGACCCCGACATGCCGGCACGCCCGGCCGCGCGCCGTGTCGCTTTCGACCCGGCCTGGATCGCCGAGTGCGATGGCGACGTGCAGGCAGCCTTCGGGCAGACGCTGACGGCGCTGACGCGCAAGGGTGTCGCGGTGTCCGAGGCGCGCCTGCCCGCGCTCGATCGGGTGGCGGCGGTGCACGGCACGATCTTCTGCGTCGAGACGGCCGCCTTCTATCGCAGCGTCGTCGCGCCCGGCGTCGAGCTGCCGCGCGAGGGGCAAGGTGCCGTCAACCATGCGGATTCGATCACCATGGCGGCTTATCTGGCTGCCTGCCGCGATCGCCAGCAGATGCGGGCCGCCGTCGATGCAATCCTTGCGGACGGCACGGTGATCGTGAGCCCGACGACCGCGGTGGCGCGTGCGCCGAAAGACGCGCAAAGCCTTACGGTCGGGGGGACGGAACGGGATTTCACCTATGGATTGGTGCGGCTGACCTGCCTCTTCGACCACACGGGCCACCCCGCCGCGGCTCTGCCGGCCGCAGGCGGCAGCCTGCAGGTCGTTGCCGCCCGCGACGCCGATCGCTCGACTTTCGCGCTGCTGGAGGACGGCCCCTCTTTCAGCACCGGCGTATGATGAAGGCGACGATCAACCCTCCGCTTGGGCCGCTTGCGCGGCCCCGCGGCAGGACCGCTAGTTCATGACGACCACGGCTTCCACCTCGAAAAGCATGGGGTCGATCGCAAGCCTGGGAACGGGAACGAGGGTCTGCGCCGGCAGCGCTTCACCGAACATTTCCTTAACGCTCTGGGTCAGCACCCCAAGCTTCGCCATGTCGTGATCGACCACGAATACGGTGAGCTTGGCGACCTGATCCGGCCTTGCCCCGAGCGCATCGAGGGCAGCGCGCAAATTTGCGTAGGCTTGTTTCACCTGGGCCGCGAAGTCGGGCGACAAGGCCCCCGTGCTGTCCTGGCCGCCCTGTCCGGAGACATAGGCAAGCCTGGCGCCTGCAGGGACGATGACCGCCGTGCTGTAGCCGTTCGGCGTCGGGTCGCCGAGGGTCGGCGGGTTGACGATGGTCAGCTCGTTCGCGGCCGACGCAGCGGAGATTCCGGTTGCCATGATGATGAGCCCTCCAATGAGCAGATGCTTGGTTGCACGTGGCATGATTTTGGTCCTTGGGGTCTAAGACAGGTCGGAGCGAGCATCGGCATGTCGCCTGCTCGTGGCCGACGACGCATTCTATGCGGCCATACCTGTCAATTTCTGTCAGGTTGGATTACGCTTTTTCGATGCGTGCAAGCCGCCTTCTGTCCATTCTGACGACCCTGCAAGCGAAGGGACATGTCACCGCCCAGGCGCTGGCCGCCGAGTGCGAGGTTTCGCTGCGCACGATCTATCGAGATGTGGATGCGCTCAGCGCAGCGGGAATTCCGGTGTACAGCGTGCAGGGCAGCAGCGGAGGCTATCGGCTGCTCGAGGGCTACCGGGTCCGCCTGAACGGCTTGTCCTCGACCGAAGCCGAGGCGCTGTTCCTGGCCGGCCTTACGCGCCAGGCGGCTGATCTGGGGTTGGGCGCCGTTGCGGCGAGCGCGCGCACAAAGCTTCTGGCCGCCTTGCCGGAGAACATGCGATCCGGGGCGATGAGGGCGCGTTTCCACTTCGATGCGCCGGCCTGGTTCGCCGAGGCCGAGGCCCTGGACCACCTGCCCGCCGTTGCCGATGCCGTGTGGAACCAGCGTCCTATCCGCATGCGCTACCAAAGCCGGAAGGCTGACAGGGAGCGGCGCGTCGAGCCTCTTGGAATCGTCCTGAAAGGCGGCGCCTGGTATCTGGCCGCTCGCGCCGACAACGCTTTCCGCACCTTCCGCCTCTCCCGGGTCGGGAAGATGGAGGTGCTTGATGAACGCTTTGACTATCCGGAAGGGTTCGACCTCGAAGCATATTGGACCGAGAGCATCAGGCGTTACGAGATGGACCTTCATCCCAATCGCGCTGAAATCCGGCTGTCGCCCTGGGCCATGGGCATGATGGAGGAGCTTCTGCCTCCCTATGTCCGCACCGGCGCCGTTGTTTCCGAGGAGGCCGACGCGCGGGGCTGGCGACGGGTAACCCTTTCGGTCGGTTCCATCGCTCACGCCGCGATGGAGATCCTGCGCTTTGGAGCGGACGCAGAAGTGATCGGGCCGCCGGAGCTTCGCGCCAAAATGGCGGAGATCGTCGGCACTCTGGCGGAGGTCTATGCCGGTGAGGATCCGGGGTAAGACCTTGCCGCTCTCGTTCCGGACCGGGCCTCAAGCATCAGGCTGACCATGGGGGCGGACGGATCGGCGGCTTCGCGCAACGCCCTATTTCCGCGATGCTCCATACCGGTCATACTTTCGTGTCTGCCGCACCAGCCAGTCCCGAAACAGAATGATGCTCGGCTGGTGGGCTTTGCGTTCCGGGTAGACCACGAAGTACGAGTCGCCCGAGGGGATGGCGTCGCCGAAAGGCATATGCAGCTTGCCTTGGGCAAGTTCAGGCTCGATGAACGAGATCGGGATCACCGCGATCCCGACACCATGGACGGCGGCATTGATGAGCATGTCGTTATGGGAAAACCGCGTTCCCTGGATCCGTCCGCTATAGCTGAGCCCGGCGACCCGCAGCCAGTGCAGCCAAAGGCTGGGTCGACTGGCATTCTGCAGCATCGGGAATTTCGAGAATTCGAGCGGATCGAGCCGTGTCCCCGGCGGGATCAGGCCGGGAGAGGAAACGACGGCAAGCTTCTCCGTGAACAGCTCGATGGCGCGCGCATGAAGCCACGTGCCCGCGCCGCGCAATATGGCGATATCGAGCCGTGTCGTTTCGAAGTCGACGCTCGGAAGGGCCGGCGCGATCTCGAGCGGTATGTCCGGATGGGCCGCGATGAAGGAGCCCAGCCGTTCGGGAAGCCAGCGAGACGCCAAGGTATAGTGCGTGCCGATCATCAGCGAGGAATCCACGCTGCGTCCCCGCACCGCGTCGATCGAGATTTCCTGCAGCCTGTCGAGCGACAGCGCAAGGTCGCGATAGTAGGTGGCCCCCACCTCGGTCAGGACCAGCCGCGGCCCGGAGCGGTGGAAAAGCGGCACCCCGAGAAAATTCTCCAGGTTCCTGATCTGCCGGCTGATCCCGCTCTGGGTCAGCCCGAGATCCTCCGCCGCCCGCGTGAAGCTCATGTAGCGCGCGGCCGCCTCGAAGGCGTGGAGCGCGGAGAGGGAGGGGAGGTAGCGTCGCATGCCCCGTTTTATCAATCATGACTAAAACTCATGCAAGAGAGAATTTTTCCATGATTTTCATCCGACCCGGGATGCGTCAGGTTCTTTCCAGAATAATCCAAACAGGAAGTTCAAGGTGGCCCGTGCGAACCGGACGGGCCGGCTGAAACTCCATAAAAAGGGGAATGCCATGATCAACAGAAGACACTTCAACAAATTCCTGGGGCTGGCCGCGATTTCCGCGGCGGCCTCGCTGCCCGCCCTGCGCGCCAGCGCGAACACCTCGTTCGAGCGGGTCAAGGCATCGGGCGTCCTGCGCATCGGCGGCGTCGCGGACGGCGCGCCCTATTACCAGAAGAGTTTGGCGGACGGTTCCTGGCGCGGGTTCTATGTCGATATCTGCCAGAAGCTGGCGGACGACCTCGGCCTGAAGCTGTCGATCCTCGAAACCACCTGGGGCAACTCCGTCCTCGACCTGCAGGCCGACAAGGTGGACGTGTTCTTCGGCCTGAACCCCACGCCCGAGCGCCAGAAGGTGATCGATTTCTCCGGCCCCGTCTTCCGCAACGCCTTCACCATGGTCACGCGCAAGGGGCTGGAGGCGAAGACCTGGGAGGACTTCGACAAGCCCGAGATGCGCATCGCCGTCGATGCCGGCTCCTCCCATGATGCGGCGGTCTCGCGCCATGCCGCCAAGGCGGAGGTCGCCCGGCTGAAGACGGCGAGCGACGCCACGGCCGCCCTTCAGGCCGGCCGCGCCGACGCGCAATGCCTCGTCCTGATCCTGGCTCTGACGCTGCGTGCGAAAAATACGGCGATCGGTGATCTGGTCATGCCGACCCCGCCCGACTTCACCACCTCCAATGCCGGCTTCCGCCGGGAAGAAGACGGCTCCTGGAAGGAATTCGTCGACCAGTGGATCACCGCCAACCGCGAGAGCGGTTTCGTCCGCGATGCGATCGTGCGCAACATGGGCCTCGTCGGCGTCAAGGAAAGCGACTTCCCGCCCAATTTCGAGATCTGATCCTCCCTCATCCGGCGAAGCTTCGGCTTCGCCGGCATCGGATTTTCGAAGATCGGGTTCGCATCATGTATCAATGGGATTTTTCCATCCTGTGGGACTATCGCTGGATTTTCCTGCAGGGTCTCGGCGTCACCGTGAGTTTCACGCTCGCCATCATCGCCGGCGGCCTGATCGTCGGCCTGGCGGCGGCGATCGGCCTCCTGTCGCGCTTCGCCATATTGCGTGGCATCTCGCTGGGCTTCATCGAAATCTTCCGCTGCACGCCCGTGCTCGTGCAACTGATCTGGTGCTACTATGCCCTGCCGATGCTGGCAGGCGTCGAAATGACGCCCGTGACGGCTTCGCTCCTCGCCCTGTCGTGTTATGGCGGCGCCTTCTATGCGGAGATCATCCGCGGCGGCATCGTCTCCATCGATGCCGGACAGTCCGAGGCCGCCTCGGCGCTGGGCATGACGCCGGCGCTCGCCATGCGGCGGATCATCCTGCCGCAGGCGCTGCGGCGCATGGTGCCGCCGCTGATGAACCAGTCGATCCTCCAGTTCAAGAACACCTCGCTCGTCTCCGTTCTGGCGGTTCCCGATCTCGTCTATCAGGGGCAGATGGCGGCGCATGACAGCTTCCGGCCGCTGGAGACCTATACGGCGGTGGCCGCGGCCTATTTCGCCATCCTTTTCCCGCTGACCTTGTTCGTCCGCTGGCGCGAGCGCAGGAGCGAAGAGACATGACGACCTCCCAAACCGCCATGATCGACATCACGGGCCTGCGCAAATCCTTCGGCCCCCTGGAGGTGCTGAAGGACATCAATCTCCAGGTGAAGGCGGGTGGCGTGGTCGCGCTCCTCGGTCCCTCGGGATCGGGAAAATCGACGCTGCTGCGCTGCATGAACCTCCTGGTCGTGCCCGATGCCGGCCGCATCCGCGTCGGGGACACCACGTTCCAGTTCGGCGCGTCGACCGAACGGCCCAGGACGAAACCGCTTGCCGCCTTCCGCTCGCGCACCGGCATGGTGTTCCAGAACTTCAACCTCTTCCCGCACATGACGGTTCTGGAGAACGTGATCGAAGCGCCCATCCATGTACGCAGGCTCGACCGCAAGACCGCGATCGACCTCGGCATGTCGCAGCTCGAGAAGGTCGGCCTCGCCGACCGGGCGAGCCAGCGCCCGCAGACGCTTTCGGGCGGCCAGAAGCAGCGGGTGGCGATCGCCCGGGCGCTGGCGATGGAGCCGAGCGTCATGCTGTTCGACGAGGCCACCTCCGCGCTCGACCCCGAGCTCGTCGGCGAGGTGCTGCAGACCATGCAGCAACTGGCGGCCGACGGCATGACCATGGTGATCGTCACCCATGAGATCGCCTTCGCCCGCGACGTCGCCGACCGGGTGGTCTTCATGCGCGACGGATACGTGGTCGAGGAGGGGCCGGCGGGCGAGGTCATCAATACACCGAGGATGGAGGCGACGAAAACCTTCCTCAGCCACTTCCACAAGGGTGCGATCTAGCGCAACCCGCACGAGGCACAGGTCATGGAAACAATCAGCGCACTTCGGGTCTTCCTGATCGAAAGCCCGATCAAGATGGCCCGGCAGCAGGGTGTCGGCGACGTCAAGGGAACGGTCAAGCGCGTCCTGGTGGAGCTCACCTCCTCGTCCGGCATCGTCGGCTGGGGCGAGGCGGCGCCGTGGGAGGTCTTCACCGGCACGGCCGAAGCCGCCTTCGCCGCCATCGACGTCTATCTCCGGCCGCTGGTGATCGGCGCCCCGGTCGACCGCATCCGCGCCCTCAGCCTGAAGATGAAGAAGGCGCTGGTCGGCCATGGCGAGGCCAAGCTCGCCATCGAGACCGCGGTGTTCGACATCCTCGGCAAGTCCTGCGGCCTGTCGATCGCCGATCTCCTCGGCGGGCGCGTGCGCGACACCATCCCGCTCTCCTTCTCGATCGCCGATCCGAGCTTCGAGGCGGACATGGAGCGCATGAAGGAGATGGTGCCGAACGGGCACCGGCTCTTCAAGGTCAAGACCGGGGTGAAATCCCACCGGGACGACCTCAGGCATCTGGAGGCGATCCGCAACGCCTTCGGCGACGCGGTGGACCTGCGCCTCGACTACAACCAGGCGCTCGAACCCTTCGGCGCCATCGCCGTCCTGCGGGACGTCGACCGGTTCCGCCCCACCTTCATCGAACAGCCGGTGCCGCGCGAATGCCTTGCGGCCATGGCCTCCTTCGCCGCCGATCTCGACACGCCGATCCTTGCCGACGAAAGCTGCTTCGATGCCCGCGACCTGATGGAGATCGTCAGGCTTCAGGCCGCCGATGCGATTTCCGTCAAGCTGATGAAGGTCGGCGGCCTGTTCAACGCGCAGGCCCTGATGGCACTCGCCGACCTGGCGCATGTGCCGGGCTACGGCGGCACGCTCTGGGAAGGGGGCGTGGCGCTTGCCGCCGGAACCCAGTTCATCGCCGCCACGCCCGGTGTCTCGCTCGGCTGCGAATTCTACATGCCCCATCACGTGCTCACGGAGGACGTGCTGGAGGCGAAGATCGAGAACCGCAACGGCGAGGTCGTCGTCCCGGACGGGCCGGGTCTCGGCGTCATCGTCTCGCAGGCATCGCTGCGCGAGAACGCGCGCATCCTCTGCGAGCGATAGCGGGCAACACGAAACATCATTCGGAGACGTTCCTTTCCGGCGCGGCATCGCGCGCCGGTGGCGGGAGCGTCGTGCAGATTGTCGAGGACGGGAAATGCCAAGCGGAGTTGCCAAGCATGTGGTCGTGATCGGGGCGGGCATCGTCGGTGCCTGCTGCGCGCTCGAGCTCGTCCGCGACGGCCATCGGGTGACGATCGTCGATGCCGGCGAGCCGGGCGGCCGGCAGGCGGCGAGCTACGGCCACGGATGCTGGATCAGCCCCGGCTCCGTGGTGCCGATGTCGATGCCCGGCCTGTGGAGGAAGGTGCCCGGCTATCTCCTCAATCCGTGCGGCCCGCTCGTCATTCGCTGGCGGTACATCCTCAAGCTCCTGCCGTGGCTCGCCCGCTTCCTGCTGGCCGGCGCGACGGTGACGCGGGTGGAGCGCACGGCGCGTGCGCTCGCAACCCTCCTGAAGGACAGCCCTTCGCGGCACGGTGCGCTGGCCGGCGAAATCGGCCGGCCCGACCTCGTTCTCCAGGAGGGCCTGCTCTACGCCTATCCGGACAGGGCAGCCTTCGAGGCCGAGGCGCTCGCCTGGCGCCTGCGCCGGATGACGGGCCTCACATGGCGGGAGCTCGACCGGAGCGCACTCGAAGCGCGCGAGCCCGGATTGTCGCCTCATTACCAGTTCGGCGTCCTGGCGGAAGACGGGGCCCATTGCATCGATCCCGGCGCCTATGTCGCCGCCATCGTCGCGCTGACCGTGAGCCGCGGCGCAAGCCTCGTCCGGGCGAAGGCGACGGGCTTCGATGTCGAGGGCGGGCGGCTCGCCGCCGTACGGACGGAGGCCGGGGCGATCGCCTGCGAGCGCGCCGTCATCGCCTGCGGGGCATGGTCGAAAACGCTTGCGCGCATGGTGGGTGACCGCGTTCCGCTCGAGACCGAGCGCGGCTATCACGGCATCGTCGCATCGGACCAGGCGGGGCCGCGCCATCCGATCATGCCGAGCGATGGCAAGATGGCCAACACGCCGACGCTCGCCGGGTTGCGCCTGTCCGGCCAAGTGGAGCTTGCCGCGCTCGACACGCCGCCGAACTGGAGCCGCGTCGACATTCTCGTCGCGCATGCGCGCCATACCTATCCGTCCCTCAAGGGCCGCGAGGATGTCGTCCTCGACCGGTGGATGGGGCATCGGCCCTCCACGCCGGACGGCCTGCCGGTGATCGGCCCGTCCACCCGTTCGCCGGATGTCCTTCATGCCTTCGGCCACGGCCATGTGGGCTTTGCCAGCGGCCCCGTCACCGGCCGCATGATCGCGGACCAGATCGGCGGCAGGCCCTGCTGCCGAGACCTCGCCCCCTTTTCGCCCCGGCGCTTCGGCCGGGCTTAGATCGACGATTTCGAACAGACGAGTACAGGAGAAAGCAATGCGCGGAGCAGACATCCTTGTGGACATGCTCATAGGCTATGGCGTCGAGGTCGTCTTCGGCGTGCCCGGAGACACCAACGTTCCCTTCTACGAAGCGTTGCAGCAGCGCGAGGGCAGTATCCGCCATGTCATGGCCCGCGACGAGCGGTCCGCCGGCTACATGGCGGATGCCTACGGGCGCTTCACCAACCGGCCGGGCGTCTTCGAGTGCCCGTCGGGCGCGGGCGCCATGTATTCCCTGCCCCCGGTTGCCGAATCCAACATGTCCTCGGTGCCGGTCATCCTCCTGACGATCGACATTCCGCTGCCCGGCGAAGGGCGCGGCGTGTTGACGGAGCTGGATTGCGCCCGGCTCTTCGATCCGGTCACCAAGATGTCCGTGCAGGTGAAGTCGCCGGAAAAGCTGCCCGAGATCATCCGCCGCGCCTTCCGCGCCGCCTGCTCGGGCAAGCCCGGCGCGGTCCATCTGCAGATCCCGGAAGACATGCTGCTCGCCGAGGTCGATCCGGCACGCGTTTCCCTGCATGTGGAAACCGAATGCGCGACCTTCCCGGCCTATCCGACCCTGCCGCCCGCCGACAAGCTCGACAGCGTGCTGTCGCTGCTCATGACCAGCAAGCGTCCGCTCATCGTGTCCGGCGGCGGCGTCAACCGCTCCTGCGCGGGCCCGGAAGTCACCGCCCTTGCCGAGCGCCTCAACATCCCCGTCTGCACGACGATGACGGGGCAGGGCACGATGCCGGACGATCACCGCCTCGCGGTCGGCGTCATCGGCGACAACGGCTTCCATCCCCATGCCAACTGGGCGCTGGAACACGCGGATTTCGTGCTCTTCGTCGGCTCGCGCATGGGCTCGGTCGTGACGATCGGCTGGACCTTCCCGAAGATCACGCTCAACAAGCGCGTCGCCCAGATCGACATCGATCCGGAGATCATGGCGAACAACTACGAGAACGCCGTCTCCGTACAGGGCGACGCGCGGCTCGTCCTGCAACGGCTGATCGACATGGCGCCCGCCGACAACGACGCGGCGCGTACGCAGGACTGGGTGAACGAACTCAATGCGCTGCGGGCGGACTTCTGGGAGAATGCCGAGACCCTGCTCGGCTCGGAAGCCGCGCCGCTGCGCCCCGAACGGGCCGTGCGCTGCTTCAACGAGGCGCTGGAGGCCTATGGCAAGCCGGCGCACATCTATTCCGACGCCGGCACGCCGACGCCGCATATGACGCGTTTCCTCAAGCTGAAGGACCGGCGCACCCGCTTTGCCATTCCGCGTGCCTTCGGCGGCCTCGGCTCGGCGCTGCCGGCCACCATCGGCGCGTGGTTCGCCGACAAGGAGCGCCGGCCGATCGGCATGTTCGGCGACGGCTCCTTCGGCATGTCCGTGGGCGAGCTGGAAACGCTGGTCCGTCTCCAGGTGCCGGCGATCCTGCTGCTGTTCAACAACGGCACCTTCGGCTGGATCAAGGGCCTTCATCGCCTCAGGGGGCACAACCAGTGCTTCGGCGTCGACTTCCTGCCGCCGCGCGGCCAAGCGATCGCCGAGGCCTTCGACGTCAAGGCCTGGACCGCGACGAATTCGCGCGAACTCGACGCGGCACTTGCGGAGGCCTTCGCCTATAAGGATGGTCCCTGCCTGATCGACATCCATGTCGAATCCATCGCCGACCGCGTTCCGCCGGTCTATTCGTGGCTGGCCAAGCGCGGCAAGGATCCGCTCAGCATCGAGGCGGAAGACGTCCGCTACGCCTGAGGGAAAATCGAACGACGGGAGATCACCATGGCAAAGGGACCGACAATCCTCGTGACGGGCGCGGCCGGCGGTATCGGAGCGGAAATCGTCCGGCACATCGCCGGGCCGGGCGTGGCGCTGCTGCTGCATACGGGCACCAATAGGGAAGGATTGCAGGCCGTGGCCGACGAGGCGCGCGGCAGGGGCGCGAGGGTGGCCGTGGAGACGGGCGATCTCGGTGATCCCGCCGTGCCGGCGCGGCTGGTGGACGCCGCGCGCGGCGCCTTCGGTAGGCTCGACCAGATCGTCTCCAACGCCGGACGGGCGCATCAGGCGCGCTTCGAGACGCTGGAGGCGGACGACCTGCAGGCCGCCTTCGCGACCATGCCGATGGCGTTCTTCCATCTCGTGAAGGCGGGCCTTGCGGACCTGCGCGCCTCGCCGCAAGGCCGTGTCGTGGCGATCAGCTCCTTCGTTGCCCATGCCTTCGGCACCAACGGCATGCACTTTCCGGCCACCGGCGCGGCGAAGGCGGCGCTGGAGGCGCTTGCCAAGTCGCTGGCCGTGCAGCTCGCCCCGGACGGCGTGACGGTGAACTGCGTCGTGCCGGGATTCGTCCGCAAGGCGAGGGATGGCCACAGGGCCATCACCCCCGCCTCCATGGAAAGCGCGCGCGCCGTGACACCCAACGGAACGCTCGGCGAACATGCCGATATCGCCGCGCTTGTCGCATTCCTCCTGTCCCCCCACGCCCGCCACATCACCGGGCAAAGCATGCATGTCGACGGTGGCCTCCTGCTGCCATAGGTGCGGTTTTCTTCACGTTGAAAGCAGGAAGTCGGCGCAGCGCTCCGCGATCATGATGCAGGGGGCATTCGTGTTGCCGCTCACGAGTGTCGGCATGATCGAGGCGTCGGCGATGCGCAGGCGCGGGATACCCTGCACCCGCAGCCGGTTGTCGACGACCGACAGCCGGTCGCGGCCCATCCTGCAGGTGCCGGCCGGGTGGTAGACGGTCTTGGCATTGGCCCGCGCATGCGCCTCGAAATCCGCATCGGACGACTTCTCGTCCCCGGGTGCCAGTTCCCGGAAGCCGAGGGCCTTCATGGCGGGAGCGGCGAGAATCTCGCGCGAGAGCCTGATGCCGCGCACCAGGGTATCGACGTCTTCCCGGGCGACCAGGTTGTTGCCGACGAAATGGATCGGATCCTCGACCCGGTTGCTGCGCAGCGAAACCTTGCCGCGCGAGACGGGACGCAGGATGCAGGGATTGATCGAGACGCCATGGCCCTCCATCTGGCCGCGGGTGGCATCGCCCACGAGGGTCGGCGTGACGTGGATCTGGATGTCGGGCCGCCCGCAGCTCCCCGTGTCGATGAAACCGCCGCTTTCCACCACATTCGACGACAAGAGTCCGGACCGCCCGAACAGATAGCGAAGCCCGTTTGCGACGGCCTTGAGGCCCTTGTCCTGGTCCTTCAGCGAGATCGGCCGATCGGTGATGCCGTAGACGGAGACGGCGATATGGTCCTGGAAGTTCTCGCCGACCCCCGGAAGGTCGCGGACGACCGGGATGCCATGCCGCGCGAGCATCTCGCCCGGGCCGATGCCGGACAGCATCAGGATTTTCGGCGTGGCGAGCGCCCCGGCGCAAAGGATGACCTCTTCTCTCGCCCGAGCCTCGAAAATGCTGCCGTCCCGCCGGCGATAGGCAAGGCCGGCCGCCGCGCCGTTCTCCAGGATGATCTTCGTTGCGATGCTCTCCGTGCTGATCTCCAGGAGAGGGGAGCGGCGCACCGCCTTCAGGTAGGTCACCGCCGTGGAACCGCGCCGGGCATTCACCGTCGTCGTCTGGTAGAAGCCGACGCCGTCCTGCCGGGCGCCGTTGAAATCGTGCGAATAGGCAAGGCCGACCTGCTGCGCGGCCCGGACGAAGGCCGCGCTGATCGGGTGGCGAAAGCGGGGCTCTGAGACCTTCAGGGGACCGCCGGTGCCGTGATAATCGTCGGCGAGAACCTCGTTGTCCTCCGAACGGCGGAAGACCGGCAGGACATCCTCGTATCCCCAGCCCTCGCAGCCGAGGTCCCGCCAGGTGTCATAGTCCTCGGCCTGGCCGCGAATGTAGATCATCGCGTTGACGGACGAGCCGCCGCCAAGCGTCCTGCCTTGCGGCACGAGCAGGACCCGGTTGTTGGCGCCCGGCTCCGGCTCGGTGGCGTACATAAAAGTCCGCCGGGTGCCGAGAACCTTCACGAAGGTGGCGGGGATGTGGATATAGGGGGTGTTGTCGGCAGGCCCGGCTTCGAGAAGCAGGACGCTCTTGCCTGCCGTCACGAGCCGGTTTGCGAGAACGCAGCCGGACGAGCCGCCGCCGGCGATGATGTAGTCGTAGCTTTTCATCGGGCGCTCACAGGCCAATATGGCTGACGAACTTCGTCGTCAGGTAGGCGTCGAGCGTTTCGCTGCCGCCCTCGCTGCCGTAGCCGCTCTCCTTGAGGCCACCGAAGGGCGTTTCCGCGGCGGCGATGCCGAAATGGTTGATCGAGACCATGCCGGCTTCAAGCTCGGTCGAAAACCGGTCGGCCGTCGCCAGCGAGCGCGTGAAGCCGAAGGCGGCGAGGCCGAAGGGCAGGCGGTTGGAGCGCCGGATCGCCTCGTCGATGTCGGAGACGGGCACGAGCGCCGCAAGCGGACCGAACGGCTCGTCATTCATGACCGCTGCGTCTTCCGGTACGTCGCCGAGCACCGTCGGCTCGAAGAAATAGCCGCTGTTGCCGATGCGCTTGCCGCCGCAGTCCAGCCGGGCGCCATGCGAGACGGCGTCGTCCACGAAGCGCGCCATCGCATCGAGCCGCCGGGCGTGCGTGAGCGGGCCCATCTGCACGCCGTCCGACAGGCCGTCGCCGACCTTGATGGCGCGCGCACCGGCCATGAAGCCCGACCGGAAGGCGTCGTAGACGTCTTCCTCGATATAGAAGCGGGTGGGCGCGGCGCAGACCTGGCCGGCATTGCGGTATTTCAGCATCAGGCCGAGCTTGACGGCGGCCTCGACATCCGCGTCCTTCGCGACGATGTAGGGCGCATGGCCGCCGAGCTCCATCGTCGCGCGCTTGACCCCGGCCGCGGCCATCGCCCCGAGCTTCTTGCCGACCGGAACGGAACCGGTGAACGAGATCTTGCGGATGACCGGCGAGGCGATGAGGTGCTCGGAAACCTCGGCGGCCGGGCCGAAGACGATGCCGAGCACGCCCGGCGGCAGGCCGGCATCCTGGAAGGCGCGGGCAAGCGCGATACAGGCGGACGGCGCCTCCTCCGGCGGCTTGGCGATGATCGAGCACCCGCTGGCGAGCGCGGCGGAGACCTTGCGCACGAGCTGGTTGATCGGGAAGTTCCAGGGGGTGAACGCGGCGACCGGGCCCACGGGCTCGCGCAGGACGACCTGGCGTGCGCCCGGCACGCGCGCGGGGATGACGCGGCCATAGGCGCGCCGGCCCTCCTCGGCATGCCATTCGATGTGCTCGGCGGCGGCATTCGCCTCGCCGCGCGCCTCGGCGATCGGCTTTCCCTGCTCCCGGGACATGAGCTGCGCCATGGTTTCGGCACGCTCTCGCACGAGGGCGGCCGCCTTGTGCAGGATCTTCGCGCGGTCGAGGGCGGTGGTCCTGCGCCAGGTTTCGAAACCCTGCTGCGCCGCTTCCAGCGCCGCGTCGAGATCGGCGCGTTCGCACAAGGCCAGTTGCGCGATCAGCTCGCCGGTTGCCGGATTGTGAACCCCGGCCGATCGGTTGCCGGCGGGCGCGCGCCATTCGCCGTTGATGAGAAGCGGTTTATCCAGCATGGCTCAGTCCTTCATGAGAGCGTGTCATGGGGCGGGGCAGGGCGGCGAGCGCCGCCGCATAGTCCCGCGCGATGGCGGCGACGATGTCCGCCGCCGGTAGGATGTCGTTGACGAGGCCTGCGCTCTGGCCGGCCTCGACCTTGCCGTTCTCGACATCGCCGTCGAAGGCCGCGGCCTTGAGCGAGGCGGCGGCGAAGAGCGCCTTGCGCTCCTCCAATTGCCGTCCTTCCGCTTCCGCCGCCCCCATCCGTTCGCCAAAGTCGTTGCGCAGGATGCGGATCATGCCGATGCCATGGCCGACCACCATCGTGTCGGTGACGGAGGCGGACAGCAGGCGCCGGCTGTAGGCGGCGTGCAGGCGTGCCTCGCAGGACAGCATGAAGCGCGTGCCGAACTGCGCCGCGCCGGCCCCCAGCGCCAGGGCGGCGGCAAGGCCGTATCCATCGGCAAAGCCGCCGCTGAGGATGAGCGGCACGCCGGGCACGGCCCTTACGATCGCACGGCCGAGAACGAGCGTGGAGACGAGATCCGGCGGAGGATGGCCGCCGGCTTCCCCGCCGACGGCGATCAGGCCGTCGACACCGACCGCCGCTGCCTTGGCCGCGTGCTCCGCACCGGCGACCACATGCAGGCAGACAGTGCCGATGGCCTTGAACCGCTCGAGGTAGCGCTTCGGCCCGCCCTGGGAGGCGATGAGCACGGGCACCCGCTTTTCGACGAGGAGGTCCATGATCTCGTCGGCGCCCTTGCGATAGAGCGGCAGGTTGACGGCGAACGGCCTGTCCGTGCCCGCCCGCACCGCATCGATCGCCGCGGCGAGGTCGTGTGCATACATGGGACCTGCGGCGATCACGCCGAGACCGCCGGCGGCCGAAACGGCAAGCGGCAGGGCCGCGTTGGACGATGCCCATGACATGCCGGCCTGGATGATCGGCAGGTCGATGCCGAGGAGCCGCGTCACATCGGTTTCGATCCGCATGGGGGTTTCGATCCGCATGGGGTCACGCTCCGATCAGCTTGCGCGCATGTTCGGCAAGCTGCTTCTTCTGGATCTTGGAACTCGCCGTCATGCCGATCGCTTCGAAGCTCTCGACGATCCAGACATGGCGCGGCACCTTGAAGCCGGCCATGTTGGCCTTCGCCCAGTCCATGATCTCCGCCGGTTCGGCCTTGGCGCCCTCCTTCAGGATGACGAAGGCACCGGTCACCTCGACGAGGCGTTCGTCCGGCACGCCGACCACCGCCGCCTGGCGGATCGCCGCATGGCGATGCAGGACGTTCTCCACGTCGGCCGGCGAAACGTTCTCGCCGCCGACGCGTACGATCTCCTTGGCGCGGCCGAGGAAGGTCAGCCTGCCGTTCTCGTCCAGCGCGCCGAGATCGCCGGTGGACAGCCAGCCGTCGGCCGAGAGCGCGGCCCGCGTTTCGGCGGGCTTGTCGAAATACTCCCGCATGACACTCCAGCCGCGCACGAGGATTTCCCCCGATTCGCCGCAGGCGGCATCCTCGCCGTCTTCCTTCAGGATGCGGACGTCGATGCCCGGTTGCGGCCGCATGGCGGCGGATATGCGGACGGCCTCCGGCTCCCACCAGGAGGATTGCGCGACGTTCGGTGCGGCTTCCGAAAGCCCGTAGCCGATGACGCATTCGCCTGCGCCGAGCTCGTCGATGACGCGGGCGACGATGGTCGGCGAGGCGGCGAGCCAGGCGCCGCGCAGAACGAGGCGGCGCGCCTGGCGCTCGGGATGGCTGAGCAGCATCAGCGCCATCGTGTCGTTGCCGGAAAAATGCGTGCAGCGCTCGGCCTCCATGAGGCGCAGCGCCTCACCCGGTTCGAACCGGTCCATGGAGACGAGCGTCGCCATGTGCTGGAGGCAGGAGAGGATGGAGAGCGTCGTGCCCGCGACGTGGAAGAACGGCCGGGCGCTATGGAACCGGTCGCCGACGCGAAGGCCCATGCGATGACCGGAGACGAAGGCGTTGCCCAGCATGCTGCGCTGGGTCAGGAGAACGCCTTTCGGAAAGGATGTGGTGCCGGACGTATACTGGATGAGCAGCGGGTCGTTGGCCTCGCCCTGTGCCTGCGCGGGCGAGGCGCCGCTTGCAAGCAGGGCCTCCCAGGCGAGGGCCGCGGGCGGCACGTTGTCTCCGATGACGATCAGTTGCCTGAGATCCGGAAGGGCGGGGGCGGGCAGCCGGTCGGTGAGCGCGGGGTCGATCTGCCGCAGCAGGCCGATGAAATCGATCTTGAGGAACCGGTCGCACAGGATGAGGCGCGAGACCTTCGACTGGGAAAGCGCATAGGCCATCTCGGCGGCGACGAAACGGGTGTTGATCGGCACGGTCACCGCGCCGAGCGAGCCGATCGCCAGAAAGATCGCCACCCAGCGCGTGGAATTGCCGAGGCAAAGGCCGATGTGCTCGCCCTTCCTCACGCCCTGCGCCGCCAGTCCGTCGCGGATGCGTGCGACCTCCGCGGCGAGCGCGGCATAGGTCAGCCGCCCGTCCGCCGCCACGACGGCCTCGACATCGCCGGCAAGCGTTGCGGCCCGTGCCAGTGCGGCGGAGATCGTCGTTGCGCAGAGCGCGTCGATGTCGAAGGGCGCGGCATGGTCAGAGATCATGGTTTTCCTTGCCTCCGACGCTGTTTGCGAAGCGGTTCAGGCCGTCGCGCCAGCCGCCGTCCGCCAGGCAACGCTCGATCGCGGCCATTTCGACGCGGATGCCGTTGTTGAGGTCGGTTTCGCTGCCGAGATCCACCGCCTGCTTGGTCAGCGCCATGGCAAGCGGCGGCGCGGCGGCGATCGCCTCGGCGATGCCGGCGATGGTTTCGGCCAGGGCTTCCGCCGGCACGATGCGGGCGACGAGGCCAAGCTGGTAGGCCTCCTCGACCGGCATGGTGCGGCCGGTGAACAGGAGTTCCTTGGCCCGCATCTTGCCGATCGTGCGTTGCAGGCGCTGCGTTGCGCCGACCGTGCCCCATTGCGGCTCGGGGAAGCGGAAGGTCGTCCTGTCCGATGCGATGACGAAGTCGCAGCTCATCAGGATCTCGCCGCCGGAGCCGACCACGGGTCCCTGCGTTGCCGCGACCACCGGCTTGCGGCAGCGGGCAATGGCGTCGTAGGCGGCGAAGGAGGCGCGCCGCCGGGCGATCACCCAGGCCTCGTCCCGGCCGTTGCGCTCCTTCAGGTCCGCTCCGGCGCAGAAGACGGGACCGTTTGCCGAAAGCACGACGGCGCGGATATCGGCATCGGCATCGAGCGCCTCGAAAATCTCCTTCAGGGCAAGGCACATCGGCAGGTTGAGGGCGTTGCGCGCTTCCGCGCGGTCGAGGACCACATGGGCGACACCCTCCTCGCGCCGCAGGAGAACCGGGGGTTTCGCTTTGCTCATCAGATCACTCCCTCATTCCTCAGCCGGTCTATGGTCTCGGCCGGCATGCCCAGTTCCCCGGCAAGCAGCGCCGCCGTGTCCGCACCGAGCGGCGGCGGGCAGCCGATGGCGGGATCCTCGTAACCCGCAAAGCGCAGCGGCGTGCGCAAGGCGCGGACGGTGCCCTCCTCCGGGTGGTCGAACGTGCCGACCACGCCGCGGGCCTCGCTGTGGGGATCGCTCAGGATCTCGCGGACCGTGTTCACCTCGCCGGCCGGCACGCCGCGGTCTCTCAGCGCCTCGGCGAGCGGTCCGCGTTCGCACTGCGCGATCGCCTGCCGCATGCCCGCCATCACCCGTTCGCGGGCGTCGACGCGGGCGGCGTTCTTCTTCAAGGCCGCGTCGGCGGAAAGATCGTCGAGGCCGAGGACCCCGCAGATATCGTCCCAGTGCTGGTCGCTGCCGCTGATATGCAGCCATGTGCCGTCGGCGCACTGGAACGCCGCGGAGGGAACACGGCCCGGATGCTCCGTTCCCGAGCGGCCGATATCCTCGCCCAGCGCGAAGAGGCGGGCGGCGGCAAGCGCCAGGAGGCTCGTCTGGACATCCATCATAGACAGGTCGACATGGCATCCCCGGCCGCTGCGCCCGCGCCCGACCAGTCCCGTAAGGATCGCGATCGCGATCCACAGGCCGGAGGTCATGTCCGAGACCGGAATGCCGGCCTTGGCGGGCGGCGCGTCGGGATGGCCGGTGAGATGCATGATACCGGAGAGCGCCTGGAAGATCGTGTCGTAGCCATTGCGCAGGCGATAGGGTCCGGTCTGCCCGAAGCCGGTATTGGAGACATAGACGAGGCCGGGATTGCGGCGGGAGAGCACGTCGTAGCCGAGATTGAAGCGGTCCATCTCGCCGGGCAGGAAGTTCTCCACAACGACGTCGTGCGTCTCCGCCAGCCTGGCGGCGATCTCCTGTCCTTCCGGCGATTTCAGGTTCAGCGTCATGGAGCGCTTGGCGCGGTTGAACGCGAAGAAATAGGCGCTTTCGCCGCGGGGCAGCCGGGGCTCGAACAGGCGGGATTCATCGCCCGTGCCCGGCCGCTCGACCTTCGTCACCTCCGCGCCGAGCTCGGCGAGGATCTGCGTCGCCATGGGGCCGGCGAGCACGCGGGAAAAGTCGAGGATGCGGATGCCTTCCAGCGGCTTCATCAGCACTCCTCCCGGAAGCTGCGCATCTGCGTGTTGACGGTGCGCCCGGCCGCCATCGCCTCGTCAAAGGGGAGGTCGGCGACGCGATAGTACAGCGACTTGACGGCGGCCATCGCCTTCGGATGCGCGGCCACCCATTGACCGGCGATCTCCAGCGCCGCCTCGACGACCGCCTCCGGCGCGACGATCCGGTTGACGAGGCCGAGGGCGCGTGCCTCCTCGGCCTCGATGAGGCGGCCGAGGCTGACCATCTCGAAGGCCGCCTTGCGGCCGAGCGAGCGTTGCAGGCCGGTCATCACCAATGCCGGCACGATGGAATGCTTCAGCTCGGGATAGCCGAATTTCAGGTCGGTGCCGGCGACCATCATGTCGCAACCGATCGCCAGTCCGGCGCCGCCGCCGACGGCCGCGCCGCGCACGGCCGAAACGACCGGTTTGGAAAGGCGCTGCATCATCGCCTGGGTCCGGCAGGTGAGGTCGGCGCGCTTTTCCACGAGGTCCTGGTTGGCCGGCGTCAGGGTGGAGAACTCCGCAAGGTCCGCTCCCGCGCAAAAGGCCCGTCCCGTCCCCGTCAGCACGATCGCCCGCACGGCCTCGTCGGCGTCCGCGGCGAGCAGCGCGTCATGCAGCGCCTGCGTCAGGGCCGTGTCGAGGGCATTCAGCTTGTCGGGCCGGTTGAGCGAGAGGATGCGGACCGGGCCGCGGTCTTCGCTGATGAGGATCGGTGAAGCGTCAGTCTGTGTCATGAGAAATCCTACGCTGCCAGATGGCCGAAACCGGTGCGCGCCACCTTGCTCTGCAACTCGCGCCCAAGCGCCTGCTCGCATTGCAGCGAGGCGGCCTGGAGCCTGTCGATGTCGATGCCGGTCGCAATGCCCTCGGCCTCGAAGAGATTGACGAGATCTTCCGTCGCCACATTGCCGGTATAACCGCCGCCATAGCGGATCTGGGCGGGATGGCCGCCGACGCCGCCGATCGCGCTGTCGAACCAGCGGCAGCCGACCTCGTAGGCGGCCATGCAATTGGCGATGCCGGTGCCGCGCGTGTCGTGGAAATGGGCGATGGGCGTGACGTCGGGCACCTCGGCCATGGCGCGGGCAAAGAGGCGGCGCACGCTGCCGGGCGTGCCGTGGCCGGTCGTGTCGCAGATGGAGACGTGGCGCACGCCGAGGTCGGAGAAGGCCTTCAGGTCGCCGATGACGGATGCCGGGTCGACCCGGCCTTCGAAGGGGCAGCCGAGCGCCATGGAGATCACGCCGATCAGGCGGAACCCGCCATCCGCCAGCGCGACCATCTCGGCAATGTTGCGCCATTGCTGCTCGCGCGTCGTGCGCAAGTTCTTCTCGGTGTGCGCCTGTGTCGCCGACACGAGCAGGCTTATCTCCTCCGGTCCATGGCCGGCTTCGCGATCCCCGATCGCCCGTCTGACGGCATGAAGGTTGGGACAGGTCGCCTTGTAGGCCGTGCCCGGCCGGCGGCGGATGCCGGCCAGCACGTCGCTGGCATCGGCGAAAACCGGCACATGGCGGGGGCTGCTGTAGCTCGTCGCTTCCACGCGCGGGAAGCCGGCTTCGGAAATGGCGTCGATCAGGGCAATCTTGGTTTGCGTGGAAAGGTCCGTCGTTTCGTGCTGCAAGCCGTCCCTTGCAAAGCACTCGCAGATTGTCAGCGCCTCCGACATCTCGATCCTCCCGGTTTCCTTGGAGGTAGTGATGCGAAATTTAGTTCATATTGTCAACTATAATTCTGGCGATGCATGTTCACTCCTCGTCCAGTTCGCGCAAATCCTCCTGGGATGCCCTGGTTTTCAGGTCGTGGAAATAGTGCGCGCTGTTGCGTCCCACCCGCTGCAGCAGTTCGATCAGGATCTGTCGTTCGGCGTGGCTGAGGGTCGAGAGCATGTTTTCGTTGCGCTCGAAGGCGTCGGCCAGGATCGCCTGCGACAGGTCCAGCCCCTCCGGGCTGAGCTTGAGCAGGATGCTGCGCCCGTCCTCGGGATTGGCGGTCTTCAGGATGTAGCCGCGCTCGATCATCGAAGAAACCGTCCGGCTCATCTGGCTTTTCAGCAGTCCGCTGTGTTTCGCCAGCTCCTGGAGCGGCACTTCGCCGAGATATTTGAGAACGGCGAGCGCGCGCCATTCGCGCGCGGTGATGCCGTATTTCGGCCGGATCGAAAGGGCCGCGATGCGGGTGGAAAGCCCGGCCAGCCGCTGCAGCTCGAAGGAGAACAGGTCCCGTATGTCCGGTTCGCTCTTCTGGGGCGCCAGGTGTCCGCGAAAGAAACTGCCGTCGGAGCGGTCCGTCATGTTTTCGACTTTCTTATTCAAATGGTTGCTCCTCACGGTTCCCGCCGGGTCATTTTATGCGCAGAAATTTAGTTGACAAGGTGAACAATATAGTTCATCTCATTAACTAGATTGGCACGCAGGGAACGGAATGTCGATCATGCATTCGGGCCGTGGAGGATGGCTCCGGCCGGGCATCACCAGAGGAGGAACTTGGTAATGGCATCGTGTAATCGCGCATTCTTGACCATCGCCGCGACAGCGGGCGTGCTCTCCTTCGCCGGCGTCGCCGCGGCGCAGGACGTCCTCACCGTCGCCGGCTTCGGCGGCAACCTTCAGACAGACCTGCGCAAGACGATCTGGCAGCCCGCGGCCGATGCCGCAGGCGTCGAACTGCGCGAGGAAACCCAAGACGGGCTCGCCGCCGTGCGGGTGCAGGTCCAGTCCGGCTCCCCGACCTGGGATGTCGTGCATCTCGGCGCGGACGAATGCGCGGTCGGCGGCAAGGAAGGGCTTTTCGAGCCGCTCGACTACGGCACGATCAGCACGAAGGGTTTTGACGCGCGCGGATACGGCGAGCACTGGATCGCGACGAACACCTATTCCGTCGTCCTGGCCTGGCGTACCGATGTCTACAAGGACAAGGCGCCGGCAAGCTGGCAGGATTTCTGGAACGTGGAGGCCTTTCCCGGCCGTCGCGCGCTCAGCACCTATCCGCAGGAAATGATGGAGATCGCGCTCATTGCCGACGGCGTCGACAAGGACAGCCTCTATCCGCTCGACACCGAGCGGGCGCTCGCGGCCCTCGAGAAGATCAAGGCCAATGTCGGCGTCTGGTGGTCGTCCGGAGCGCAGTCCGCCCAGCTCCTCAAGGATGGCGAGGTCGACATGATGGCGATCTGGGGCAGCCGCGTGGCGTCGGTGATCACGGACGGGGCACCCGTCAAGTTCACCTACCAGGATGCGATCCTCGGCTACGGCTGCCTGGCGATCCTCAAGGGCGCGCCGCACGCGGCGAGCGCCCAGAAGTTCATCGCCGGCGTCGTGTCGCCCGACGTGCAGGCGCGCATTCCGGAAATGATGCCCTATTATGGCCCGACCAACAGCCTGGCCTTCGAGGTGAAGGCGTTTTCGCCGGAGGTGCTGGCGCAATCCAACATGTCGCCGGAAAACGTCAAGAAGCAGACCTTCCTCGATGCCAACTGGTGGCGCGACAACAACGAGCTGGTTCGCGAGGACTACAGCCTGCTGATGTCGAACTGATCGAACGAGCCGGGAGGACAGGATGCGCTCGGGCAGAGTCAACCTTCGCGAGGTCCACAAGGCCTATGGCAGCTTCAGGGCGCTCGACGGCGTTTCCCTGGATATCAAGGCGGGGGAGTTCCTGACGCTTCTCGGTCCTTCCGGCTCGGGAAAGACCACGCTTCTCAACGTCATCGCCGGCTTCGAGCGGCCCGATCTCGGCAGCTTGCTGGTCGATGACGTCGAGTTCATTACGCGTCCGCCGCACAAGCGCGACCTTGGCATGGTGTTCCAGAACTATGCGCTGTTCCCTCACATGGACGTCTTCTCGAACGTTGCCTATCCGCTCAAGCTGCGGAAGGTGGACAGGCCCTCCATCCGCAGGCGGGTGATGGATGCGCTGGAGATCGTGCACATGCAGCACCTTGCCGATCGGCGCATCACCGCGCTGTCGGGCGGCCAGCGCCAGCGTGTGGCGCTGGCGCGCGCCTTCGTCTTCGAACCGCGCCTGCTGCTGATGGACGAGCCGCTCTCCGCGCTCGACAAGAACCTGCGCGAGCACATGCAGATCGAGCTCAAGCGGCTGCACAGGCAGCTCGGCATGACGACGATCTATGTCACGCACGACCAGCAGGAGGCCCTGACCATGTCGGACCGCATCGCGGTTCTCGACAAGGGAAGGATCATCCAGCTCGACGTGCCCGCGACGGTCTACGACCGCCCGAACTGCAAGTTCGTCGCCGGCTTCATGGGCGAGACCCGCTTCCTGCCCGTCGAGCGCCGCGACCAGTCCTATGTCCTCGATGGACGGCCGCTCCGGCTTGCCGATACGAGGGCCGCCTCATCGACGGGGGAGGCCTGGCTCATGGTCCGCCCGGAGCGGCTGCGCTGGCAGGGCGATGCCGACCACGACAACCGTATCGAGGGCAGGGTGCTCGATGTCGTCTATCGGGGGGATTGCAACCAGGTTTCCGTCTCGCTGCCCGGCGGGCATGAGGTCGCCATCCGCCATGCGGGGGCGGAACGGCAACCCTTGCCGCAGCCCGGCGATACCCTTGCCCTGTGGCTGCCGGCGGAAGCGAGCCTCGTCATCGGGAGCGCCGCGCCATGACGCTCGCCATGGACGGAGCCCCGGGCATGCCGCTCAATCGCGCCATGCTCAAGAGCGCAAGGCGCCGGGAGCGGCGCATTTTCAGCGGGCTTGCCCTGCCGGCGCTGGTCCTCGTCGCCTGCATCCTTCTCATCCCCTTCGCCTGGCTTGCCTGGCTGTCGCTGTTCGATGCCGCCGGCGATCTCTCGACCCAGAACTATGCCCGGCTGCTGCGGCCCGCCTATGTCGGCAGCTTCCTCACCACCTTCAAGGTCGCGGGGCTGGTGACGGCGCTGTGCGTGGTCTTCGGCTATCCGGTGGCCTATCTCCTGTCGCAGCTTTCCGCGCGTGCCGCGCAGATCCTCCTGGTGTTCGTCATCCTGCCGTTCTGGACGTCGGTGCTGGTGCGCACCTATGCCTGGCTGGTCCTGTTGCAGCGCAACGGCGTCATCAACGACTGGCTGCTTTCGATGGGCGTGATCGACGAGCCGCTCGCGCTGGTGCACAACCTGACAGGCACGATCATCGGCATGGTGCATGTGATGCTGCCCTTCCTGATCCTGCCGCTCTATGCGTCCATGAAGGCGATCGACCCGGTGCTTTTGCGCGCGGCGGCCAATTGCGGCGCCTCGCCGAGCCAGGCGTTTCGACAGGTCTTCCTGCCGTTGTCGATGCCCGGCCTTGCCTCGGGCATCGCGCTGACCTTCGTGCTTTGCCTCGGCTTCTATCTGACGCCGGCCCTTCTCGGCGGCGGCCGTGTCGCCATGTGGTCCACGCAGATCGCCGATGCCGTTTCGAAATTCTCCAACTGGGGCGCGGCAAGCGCCCTCAGCGTGGCGCTGCTGGTGGTGACGGCCGTCGTTCTGTGGGGCGTGCGCAGGCTGACCGACGCCTTGAGCTTTTCCGCGGGGAAACCATGATGCTGAACACGCCGGCCACCTCCACCCAGGTCACGCACGGCCAGCGCCTCTGGCTCTATGCGACGGTTGCGCTCGTCATGGCCTTCCTGGTTATTCCCTGCATCCTCGTCATCCCCATGTCGTTCTCGGACTCGCAATATCTCGAGTTTCCGCCACGCAGCCTCAGCCTGCGCTGGTACGAAGCCTTCTTCACCTCGCCGGAATGGATCCAGTCCGCGGTGGTCTCGCTCAAGGTCGCGGGCCTCACGACGATGCTGGCCACCGTGCTCGGCACGCTGGCCTCCTACGGGCTCTACAAGGCGACCAGCCTCTTCACGCCGATTACCCGGGGCCTCTTGATGCTGCCGATGATGATCCCGCTGATCTTCGTCGCTATCGGCGTGTTCTTCGTCTACGCCCGCTTCGGGCTCAACAACACCATCACCGGCCTCGTCCTGGCGCATACCACGCTCGCCATCCCCTTCGTCATGATCGCCGTCGGCAACGGGCTGAAGAGTTTCGACCCCAACCTCGAACGTGCCGCCCGCAGCCTCGGGGCCTCGCCCGTGACGGCCTTTCTCACCGTCACGCTGCCGCAGATCCGCATCTCGGTCTTCTCCGGCATGCTGTTCGCCTTCGTCACGTCCTTCGACGAGGTCGTCGTCTCGCTGTTCGTGTCGAGCGGCGCGAACTCCACGCTGACCAAGCGCATGTTCGCCAATATCCGCGACCAGGTCGATCCGACCGTCGCCGCCATCTCGTCCATGCTGGTGGCCCTGTCGATCGTCGTCCTGATCGCCGCCCAGTTCGTGAAGCGCAAGGACGCGTGACGGCCGTCCGATACGCCCCGCATCCCATTTCAGGAGGAAACCATGTACAATTCGCTGCGCATGCGCGACATCGCGTCCCAGATCCACCCGCAGACCAATCTTGCCGCCCACGAGACCGTCGGGCCGACGATCATGGCCCGCGGCGAGGGCGCCTATGTTTATGACGACGACGGCAAGCAATATATCGAGGGCATGTCCGGCCTCTGGTGCGCGGCGCTCGGCATGAGCGAGAAGCGGCTGGTCGATGCGGCGACGCGCCAGCTCAATACCTTGCCCTATTACCAGAACTTCGCCCATCGCGCGACGGAGCCGGCGATCGAGCTTTCGGAGCGCCTCCTGAAGATCGCGCCGGTGCCGATGTCCAAGGTGCTCTTCCAGAGCTCCGGCTCGGAGGCGAACGACACCGCCGTCAAGCTCGCCTGGTACTATTTCCACGCCCAGGGCAAGCCGGAAAAGAAGAAGATCATCGCGCGCAACCGCGGCTATCACGGAACCTCGATCGGTTCGGCCAGCATTACCGGCCTGCCGCACCTGCACCGGGAGTTCAACCTGCCGCTGCCGGGCTTCCTGCACGTCACATGCCCGCATTTCTATCGCGAGGGCCGGACGGGGGAGATGGAGGAGGATTTTGCCACGCGTCTTGCTGAGGAGCTGGATGCGCTGATCGTGGCGGAGGGGCCGGACACGGTTGCGGCCTTCTTCGCCGAGCCGGCCATGGGGACGGGTGGCGTCGTCATTCCGCCGAAAACCTATTTCGAGAAGATCCAGAAGGTTCTGAAGAAGCACGACGTCCTGCTCGTGGCCGACGAGGTCATCACCGGCTTCGGGCGCACCGGCGCCTGGTGGGGAAGCCAGACCTTCGGGCTGGAGCCGGACATGATCACCTGCGCCAAGGCGCTGACCGCCGCCTATATGCCGCTCTCGGCAGTGCTGCTTTCCGAGCGGCTTTATGCCGGCATGAAGGTGCAAAGCGAGAAGATCGGCGTCTTCGGCCATGGTTATACCTACGGCGCGCATCCTGTCGCCTGCGCCGTCGGTGTCGAGGCGCTGAGGATCTACGAGGAGGACGGCATCATCGATGGTGTCGCAGCGCTCGGGGAGCGCATGGCCGAGGGCATGATGCCGCTTGCCGAGCATCCGCTCGTCGGCGAGGTGCGCGGCGTCGGCCTGATGTGGGGCGTCGAGATCGTCCGCGACAAGCGGACGCGCGAAGCCTTCCCCGCCGACATGCAGTTCGGCATCGGCATCCAGAACCGCGCCTTCGAGAACGGGCTGGTCTGCCGTTCGCTCGGCACGGCGATCGCCTTCGCGCCGCCGCTCATCAGCACGCCGGAGCAGATCGACGCGGTCGTCTCGCGGTTCCGCGACGCTCTCGACAGGTCTCTCGATGCCTACCTTGCCGGCGGCGGCCGGCTCGGCGAATGAGGGGAGGCCATCGTGCTGGCGATCCATGACGAACGGCAGGCGCTGCACCGGCCGCTGACGCGCATTGCGGGCGGCGTGCTGAAACCCAATCTCGAGGTTCCCGAGCGCATAGCGCTGCTGCGCGAGGGGTTGGCACTGGCCGGTATCGATGTCGTCGCGCCCGCCGGCGACGACGAGGGCCTGATCCGTGTTTTGCATGATCCCGGCTATCTCGATTTCCTCGAGAACGGCTTTGCCGCCTGGCGCGCCATCCCGGGCAATGGCCCGGAGCTGCGGTCCAGCATCCATCCGAACATCTACATGAACCGGCGTCCCGACGATCTTCTCGGCCGCGCCGGCTTCTACCAGGCCGATGCGGGCTGCGTTCTGGTGGAAGGAACCTGGCAGGCCGCCCGGGCGAGCGCGCTGACGGCGCTCGATGCCGCGGCGCGCGTGCTTGAAGGCGAAGGCATGGTCTATGCCCTGTGCCGGCCGCCCGGCCACCATGCGTATCGCGACAAGGCCGGCGGCTTCTGCTACCTCAACAATTCCGCCCTTGCCGCCGAACGGGCGGCCCTGGCGGGGCGGCGCGTCGCGATCCTCGACATCGATGTGCACCACGGCAACGGGACGCAGACGATGTTCTACGATCGCGGTGACGTGCTGACGCTGTCGGTGCATGGCGATCCTGCATATCTCTATCCCTACTATGCCGGTTATGCCGACGAGGCCGGGACCGGCGCGGGGGCGGGAAGGAACCGCAATTTCCCCCTTCCGCTCGGCAGCGACGGCGTGGCGTACCGGGCGGCGGTGCGGGCGGCCTGTGACGAAGTTCGACGGTTCGGCGCCGACTTCCTGGTCCTTGCCCTCGGCCTCGATGCGTCCGTGAACGATCCTTTCGCCTGCATGACGGTGAACGACGAGGACTTTGCCCGCATCGCGGAGGACATCTCGGATCTGCGGATCCCGACCGTCATCGTTCAGGAAGGGGGTTATGTCTCGCCATTCCTCGCCGGAACGCTGGCCGCCTTCCTTTCCGGAATCTCCCGATAGAGCACCCGCTTTCGGCAAGGCCGGGCTGCCGGTCCGCGCCATTCGTCTGCCGCTTGTTACGATCCTCCGATGGGCGCCGGCTTCAATCGAGCCGGCAAGTCATCTTTTTTGAGCGTCCCGCTGCAAGATCGGAAATGCCGCGACGTCCTTGGCTGTGAGGGGATGCGGGGCCTGCCGGTGGCGGCGGGCGCGACGCTCCTACGCATTTGTAGCGTAGAGGGGTTTCCATGGGCAGGATCGTGGGTCCTCAACGTGAATGCCAGCAATCTTCTCGGCAAGGAATTCGTCTCGAACTGCGCGGGCGAGGTTTGCTACTACGGGCCGGATCGCTCCGTCACGGCGACCTTGACGTATCGCTGGTGAGGAAGGGAAGTGGGCTGTTCGCGACGCGTGGTCGCGGGGGCATGCCTGAATTCCGTCCGCTCGAAGGCAGGCGCCGGTGGCTCTCGCGGGCTACGGTGCCGCCTCGCGTCGTTGCGGCGCTTGCGATCGGCCTCTCTTTCAGCCACATGATCATTTTCTAGATCGGTGACGAGCAGGTCCGCCTTTGGAGCGCAAGTGAGTGCGATGAAACCCCTTCGGGCGAAACACGGTTCTTCAAGGCAGCCCACGGGTCGCATGACGCGGGAGGCCTGGATCGAGGCGGGCATCGCCGCGCTTGTCGAAGAGGGCATCGCCAATGTGAAGATCCAGGTCATGGCCAAGGCGCTCGCGGTGTCGCGCTCCAGTTTCTACTGGTTCTTTGCCGACCTTCAGGACCTGCACCGCGAGCTGCTCGACCATTGGCTTTGCAAGAATACGAGCCCGATCATCGAGCGCGCCCTCCGTCCTGCGCCGACCGTGACAAAGGCCGTGTGCCATATCTTCGAATGCTGGGTGGATCCGGCCCTGTTCGATCCGCGTCTCGATGCGGCGGTGCGGTCCTGGGGGCAGGTGGACGCTGCCGTGCGCGGCGTTGTCGACCAGGCGGATGACCAGCGCGTCGATGCGATCACGCGCATGTTCCTGCGCTACGACTATCCGGAGGCGGAGGCCTTCATCCGTGCGCGGATTCTCTACTTCACGCAGATCGGCCACTTCACGCTCGGCATGCGCGACGACCGGGAAATGCGGCTGCGCCTCCTGCGCCCCTATCTCCTCGGTTTCACCGGGCGTCACGCCACCGACGGCGAGGTCGAGGCATTCGAGACATTGATGCGGCGTGTTCAGCCGGATGGCTGAATAATGGGCATGTCTGTACGTTTTGGAATTCCTGAAATTTAAGGGGTAACCTCGCAGGTTCTCCAACATTCAGTGTGTTTCCATGCAATTTTCTGGACATTAATGTCCAGAAGGAATACGGATGGTCCCGAACGGGCGCAATGTGCCTGTTCGGCGGGTTCCTCCATTCATGGGCGGCGCATGAAGCAGCATTCAGCTTTGCCATTTCACCGCGGCGCGGGCACGCGCAGGAGGACGTCGCGATGACGCGGCACTATTCTGCCTTCTCCCTCCTCAAGGAGGGCCTCAGGGGCCAGAAGGGCTGGCAGCTCGCTTGGCGCTCGCCCGAGCCGAAGCCGCGCTACGACATCCTCGTCATCGGCGGCGGCGGCCATGGCCTGGCGACGGCCTACTACCTTGCCAAGGTGCACGATATCCGCAACATCGCGGTCATCGAGAAGGGTTGGCTCGGGGGCGGCAATACCGGGCGCAACACGACCGTCGTGCGTTCCAACTACTTCTTTCCCGAGAGCACGGCGCTCTACGATCTGGCGCTCCGCCTCTACGAGACGCTCGGCCGGGACCTCAACTACAACATCATGCTCTCCCAGCGCGGTATCGTCACGCTCGCCCACAGCGAGGCCGAGATGGAAATGGCGGCGCGGACCGTCAACGCCATGCAGATCAACGGCACGGATGCCGAACTCTTCGGCCCCGAGGATGTTCGCCGCGTCCTGCCGCTCCTCGATGTCTCGCCGGAGGCGCGGTATCCGGTGTTCGGCGGCGTCTGGCAGGGAAGGGCCGGCACGGCACGACACGATGCGGTGGCCTGGGGCTATGCCCGCGCCGCCGACCGGCTGGGCGTCGATATCATCCAGTCCTACGAGGTGGAGGACTTCCTGGTCGAGGGCGGACGCTGCCGCGGCGTGAAGACCAGCCGTGGCGAGATCCGCGCCGAGCGGACGGGCATGGTCGTCGCCGGCCATTCCTCCCATCTCGCTGCCAAGGCCGGCTTCCGCCTGCCGATCACCTCCTACGCCCTGCAGGCCTGCGTTTCCGAGCCGATCAAGCCGGTGCTCGATACCGTCGTGCTGTCGCCTGGCACGAGCACCTATGCCAGCCAGTCGGACAAGGGCGAGCTCGTCATCGGCGGTGCGCTCGACCGCGTTCCCTCCTATGGCCAGCGCGGCAACCTGCCGGTGCTGGAAGGCGTCGTCGCCGGCCTTCTCGAAATGTTCCCGTCCTTCCGCCAGCTTCGGCTGATGCGGCAATGGGCCGGCATCGTCGACGTGACACCGGACTCCTCGCCGATCCTCGGGGAAAGCCCGCTGCCGGGCCTTTTCCTCAACTGCGGCTGGGGAACGGGCGGCTTCAAGGCCATTCCCGCCGGCGGCACGCTGCTCGCCCATCTGCTGGCGACCGGCAAGCACCACGATATCAGCCGCCCCTTCGATCTCGACCGTTTTGCGCGCGGGCGGTTGATCGACGAGGCAGCCGGCTCCGGCATCGCCCACTAGGAGGTCTCCATGCAGCTTTTCCCATGCCCCTTCTGCGGTCCGAGAAGCGAGAGCGAGTTCCATTTCGCGGGTGAAGCCGGCAACCATCGCCCGGAAGGATTTCGCGATGTGACGGACGGCGTATGGGCCGCTTATCTCTACGAGCGCAACAACCGGTGCGGGGCGGCAAGCGAAATCTGGATGCACATGGCCTGCGGCGAGGTCTTCCGCATGGAGCGCGACACCGTGAACCACCGCGTGGCGCAGTCCGTCACGCTCGGGGAAGGAGGCGGCAATGACGGCATGGCGCACTGAAGGCGGCACGGCCATCGACCGGTCACGTCCCCTTGCCTTCACCTTCGACGGCAAGGCGATCGACGGCTTTGCCGGCGACACAGTCGCCTCGGCACTGCTTGCCGGCGGCGTTTCCGTACTTGCCCGCAGCTTCAAGTATCACCGGCCGCGGGGCCTCTGGGGCGCGGGCGTCGAGGAGCCGAACGCGCTGGTCGACATTGCCGGCGGCCTGCCGAACACGCGCGCCACGCAGGTGCCTGCAGCCGACGGCCTTGTCGTGCGCAGCGTCAATGCCGAGCCGAACGCGGAGAAGGATCGCCATGCCTTCCTTGACGCCTTTTCGCGTTTCATCCCGGCCGCCTTCTACTACAAGACCTTCATGTTCCCGGACTGGCATCTCTTCGAGCCGCGGATCCGGCAGATGGCCGGCCTCGGAACATTGGATGAAGCGACGAAAGGACCTGCCTTCGCGGAGCAGGTGAACCAGCATTGCGACGTGCTGGTGGTCGGCGCAGGGCCTTCCGGCCTGCTTGCCGCGCGCAAGGCGGCCCGCGCCGGCAAACGTGTCGTGCTCTGCGACGATGGCCGGCAGGTCGGCGGCAGCCTGCTTTTCCGGGCGGCGGCCATCGAGGGAAAACCCGGTGCCGAATGGGCGGCGGACGTCGCCGCGGAGCTGGAACGGGCCGGCGTGCGTGTCCTGACCGGGACCACGGCTTTCGGCATCTACGACCACCATCTCGTCGGCCTCCACCAGAAAGCCGCGGACGGCGCGCCGGACCGGTTGTGGCGCATCCGTGCCGGGTCGATCGTCCTTGCCGCCGGTGCCATCGAACGGCCACTGCCCTTCGGCAACAACGACCTGCCGGGCGTCATGTCCGCCGAGGCCGCGTTGGTCTACCTTCGCCGCTTCGGCGTTGCCGCGGGCCGCAAGGTCGTCATCGCAGCGAACAACGGGCTTGCCTATGAGACGGCGGAAGCCTTGGCGGCGGCCGGTGCGGATGTCACCGTCGTCGACTATCGCGCCGATGCCGCATCGCCCTCCGGGCTGCGCGTGCTGAAGGGCCTAGCCGTCGTGACCGCGGTCGGCCGCAGCGCCGTGACCGCCGTCAAGCTTTCCGACGGCACGGTGCTGGAAGCAGACGCGCTGCTCGCCTCCGGCGGCTTCACGCCGACGGTGCATCTCTATTGCCAGGCGCAGGGCAAGCTCGACTGGCGCGACGATATCCTCGCCTTTGTTCCCGGCCGGGCGGTCGACGGCGTGGAGGTGGTCGGCGCTGCCGCGGGCAATTTCGGCCTTCCGGCCGAGCTTGCGGGAGGGTCGGAGCGGGACTTCCGCATCGTTGCAGCCTGGCCGAAGCCCGGTGCAAGGGAGCGGGTCTGGATCGACCTCCAGAACGATGTCACGGCCAAGGACGTGGAACTGGCCGTGCGGGAGAACTTTGTCTCCGTCGAACATCTCAAGCGCTACACCACGCTCGGCATGGCGACCGATCAGGGCAAGACCTCGAACGTCAACGGACTTGCGCTGATGGCGGAGCTCACCGGGCGTCGCATTCCCGAGGTCGGTACGACGACCTATCGCCCGCCCTTCACGCCGGTGCCGCTCGCCTCTTTCGCCGGTGCCCGCTCCGGCACGCGCATGAACCCGCTCCGCCGCCTGCCGCTGGAAGCACAGCACCGGGCCGACGGCGCGGTGTTCCGCGAATATGGCGGCTGGTTGCGCCCGGCCTTCTATGGCGCCGGTGCACCGGAGGAGCGCATCCAGGCGGAAGCGCAGGCCGCGCGCGAGGGCGTTGCGCTCTTCGACGGTTCCCCGCTCGGCAAGATCGAGGTGATGGGGCCGGATGCCGCGCCGTTCCTCGATTTCATCTATTACAACACCGTGTCGACGCTGGCGCCCGGACGCTGCCGCTACGGCTTCATCCTCACGGAGGCGGGCAACATCTACGATGACGGCGTGCTGATGCGGCTCGATGAGAACCGCTTCGTCGTCTCGTGCTCGTCTTCGCATGTGGCGGGCGTGCACGGACTTCTGGAGGAATGGCGGCAGGACCGTTTCGACAAGCGGCGCGTCTTCATCCACAATGTGACGGCCGAGATGGCAACGCTGACCGTCACAGGCCCGAGGGCGCGGGCGCTTGTCGAAAGCGCTGGCCTTTCCATCGCGCTCGACGATGCGGCATTGCCGCATATGGCCGTGGTGTCCGGCCTGTTCGACGGCATTGCGGTGCGGATCGCCCGTGTCAGCTTCACCGGCGATCGCTCCTACGAAATCTCCGTATCGGCCGACCAGGCCCGGGCGCTCTGGGCACGGCTGCGGCAGGCGGGCGAGGCGTGCGGCGCAACGCTGCTCGGCCTTGAGGCCTTGATGATCCTTCGCGCGGAAAAAGGTTATATTGTCATCGGCAAGGATACGGACGGCACGAGCCGCCCGATGGATTTCGGCCTGACCGCGCCGCTGGAGCGCAAGAAGGTCGCGTTCATCGGCCGTCGCTCGCTGATCACGGAGGATGCGGCCGCGCCGGACCGCCGCCAGTTCGTCGGGCTCGAAGCGGTTGACGGCAAGGGCGTGCTGCCGACGGGGGCGCACGGCATCGAGCGCAAGGCCGGTGCCACGCGCAGCCTCGGCTATGTCACGTCCAGCTATTTCAGCCCGGTGCTGCGAAAGCCGATCGCGCTCGGGCTGATTGAACGTGGCCTTTCCCGCATGGGCGACATCATCGAGCTGCAGCACCTCAGAGACGTGAGGCAAGCGCGCATCGTCCCGTCCTGTGCTTTCGACGAGGAAGGAGCGCGTCTCCATGCTTGATGTCGCGCGCAAATGGCGGCCCGAGCCGGATTGGGCGAACGCCCGCCTGAAGGGCCGGACCATCGAGGTCGGGGCGATCATGGGGGTGACGCAGCGCCTCGTCAGCGGCGATGCCGGGCGCTTCCTCGCCCGCTACGGCCTCGGTAAGGACGTCGGCGCGCTTGGGCTTGCCCTCGGCGCGCGCTATGCGGTGCGTGTTGCCCGCGACCGGCTGCTCGTCATCGGGCTTTCATCCGCCGATCTGCCCGACGGATGGCATGAGGAGGGCTATGCGGTCTCGAGCGTCGATTCCGCCTTGCGTGTCTTCGAGGTGAAGGGAGAGGGCATCCGCGATCTCCTCGCCCGGGCGACGACGATCGATCCGGACAATCCGGGACCCTGTGCTGCGATGCCGTTCGGCGGGGTGATGGGCACGGTATACCGGCACGCCGACGCCGAAACGCTGCGCATCCATGTCGACAGGGGGCTTGCCGCCTACCTCTGGGAGTGGTTCGAATGCCAGCCACTCTTTCTGCAAGCATAAAACTTCATTTCTGGAAGGAGCGACCCGCGCTGGTGCGGGCACAAAAGGGAGTTGAGACAATGCGAAAAATCCTGATCCTCGGCACGGCGCTCGGCCTGCTCATGGGCACCGCCGCGCAGGCGGAAGACCTGACCTTCGCCGTCGCCGGTCCGCTGACCGGTCCGCTCGCCACGATCGGCGACCAGTTCAAGCAGGGCGCGCAGGCGGCGGCCGACGCCATCAACGCCAAGGGCGGTGTGATGGGACGCCAGATCAAGCTGCAGTTCGAGGACGACCAGTGCGATCCGAAGCAGGCCGTCTCCGTCGCCAACCGCATTGCCGCAAGCGGCATCCGGTTCGTCGATGGCCATGCCTGCTCCGGCTCCAGCATACCGGCCTCGGCGGTCTATGCCGAAAACGGCACGCTGATGATGAGCCCGGCCTCGTCGAACCCGGTCATGACGGACGATGCCGCCGCCAAGGGCTGGACGAACATCATGCGCCTCTACACGCGCGACGACGCACAGGGGGCCTTCATCGGTCCTTGGATCGCCAAGGAATATGCCGGCAAGAATGTCGCGGTGCTGCATGACAAGACGGCCTACGGCCAGGGCGTCGCCGACGCGGTGCGCACGACGATGAACGCAAACGGCCTCAACGAGGTGCTTTCCGAAGGCATCAATGCCGGCGAGAAGGACTATAACGCGCTCGTGACGAAGTTGAAGGATGCCAAGGTGGATGTCGTCTATTTCGGCGGCTATCACCCGGAGGCGGGCCTCATCCTGCGCCAGGCCGCCGAGCAGGACTACAAGTTCCAGCTGATCATGCCCGATTCCATCGCCTCGCCGGAATTCTGGCAGGTCGCCGGTCCCGCCGGTGAAGGCACGATGTTCGTCTTCCCGTCCGATCCGCAGGCCAAGCCCGAGGCGAAGGAGGCCGTCGAGAAGATTCAGGCCGGCGGCTTCAAGCCGGAAGGCTTCACGCTCTTTTCCTATGCCGTGATCCAGGCCTTCGCGCAGGGCATCGAGCGCGCCGGCTCGGATGATCCGGCCAAGGTTGCCGAAGCGCTGAAGAACGGCCAGCCGATCGACACGGTCGTCGGAACCGTTACCTTCGACGAGAAGGGCGACCTGAAGGACGCCAGCTACGACATCAACCGCTGGAGCAACGGCAGCTACGCGCCGATCGCGAAGTAAGAGGCGAAAACGGAAAGCCCGGCCATGTGCTGGGCTTTCCACCTCACGCCATATGGTCCTGTCGGCTCTCTCCAACCGCCCAGGCGGCGGGCTTGCGGCCGAGATCGTGCTGCCCTGAAAAGCACGGCGACGTCGGGCCGCTACGTTTCGATACATTTGCGCGCGTTCCGGAACATGCCGGATACGGGGGGCTCCCGCCAGCAACCCTATGCGGTGCTCGCCGGCGGGGCGGTCGATTCGCGCACGACGAGCGCGTAATCCACCTCGTAGTGCGTGGGAACCTTGTGGCCGTCGAGGCGGGCGAGGATATATTCGCCGGCGCCCTTCCAGGTCAGGTCCGTCGGAACGTGGAGCGTCGTCAGGGCGGGACGCAGGTGGCGGCTCCATTCGAGGTCGTCGAAGCCGACGACCGAAAGGTCGGCGGGGATCTTCAGGCCTCTACGCTCCGCTTCCAGCATGACGCCGTAAGCGAGTACGTCATTGCCGCAGGCGATGGCCGTCGGGACGCTCGAGCCCATGAGGATCTGCCGCGCGGCTTCCCGCGCATCGTCCAGCGTGTATCGCACCTCGACGTGCCACGCCTCCGGCAGGTCCAGCCCGTGTTCGGCAAGGGCACGGCGGAACCCCCTTATTCGCGCGCTGGCGCGGTCGTTGTTGCGCTGGAGCGCGCTGACCACGCCGATGCGGCGGTGGCCGATCTCGATGAGGTGCATCATGGCGCGGTGCGCGGCCGCCTCGTTGTCGACGCCGATGCTTGGATGCGGCTGGCTCGGATTGTAGATGCCGACATTAATGAAGGGCACGTCGCGGGCCGCCAGCAGGTCGCGCAGCGCCTGATGGTGACAGTCGCCGCGCAGGATGAGCCCGTCGACGCCGCGGCTGATCAGGTTGCGTGCCTGCTCCAGCTCCACATCGATGTCGTAGCCGTTCGTCGAGAGAATGAGCATGTAGCCGCGCGAGGAGAGGAACTTCTGCAGCGATTCGATCCCGCGGGCGAACATGGCATTGTCGATGGTGGGGATGATGGCGCCGATCGTGCGCGTCCTGTTGCTGGACAAAGCCCGTGCCATGCCGTGCGGCACGTAGCCTGTCTCGTCTATCACCCGCTGGATGCGGGCGCGCAGGTCTTCGCTCACGCTCTGCGGATTGTTGAGGGCGCGCGAGACCGTTGCCGTCGAGACGCCCGAAAGCTTCGCGACCGCCCGGATGCCTGTCTTTTCCTTCTCACTGGTCATGCAGCCGCCTGGATTATGTAACGTTACATTGTTGTGTGACGATCAGCTTGCGAATGTCAAATGGAAATAGCCTTGCAATGCAGCATTATTTTCATGCCAGTCGAGTGTTGACAGCCATACCCGCAACATAATATGTAACCGGTTACATAGAGATTGCGCTCGGGAGAAGCGCTCGGTCTGCCGCCGGAGAGCGGCCTTGTGGAGGAAGATATGCTGAAAAATCGTTCTATCCCTGCTGTTGTCCTGTCTGTGCTCCTGGCCGGAACGGCGACCTCCGCCTTTGCCTTCGACTGGAAGGCGCATGAAGGTGAAACGGTTTCATTCCTGGCCAACAACAATCCCTGGTCCCAGGCGGTCTTGTCCTACAAGGATGAATTCACCGCGCTGACCGGCATCAACCTGCGGGTTGACTCCTACCAGGAGCAGCAGATGCGCCAGCGCCTCGTCACGGTGCTCAACTCCGGCAGCGACGAGATCGATGTGTTCATGACCCTCGCCTCCCGCGAAGGGCAGCAGTTCGCGGCCTCCGGCTGGTATGCCGACCTTTCGGCCTATACGCAGGGCTCGGTGGCTCCGGAATACGATTTTTCAGGCGTGAGCCCCGCTCTCGTGAAGGCTGCGACATTCGATGGCAAGCTGACCAGCATCCCGCTCAACCTCGAAGGCCCGCTGCTCTACTACCGGACGGATATCTTCGAGAAATGCGGCCTTGCCAAGCCGGCTTCGCTCGACGACGTGCGGGCTGCGGCCGAGAAGATCAAGGCATGCGACGCCAGCGTCACGCCCTTCGCCTCGCGCGGCCTGAAGCCGGCGATCGCCTACACGTTCAGCAACGTCCTGCACAATATGGGCGGCACCTACATCGTCGACGGCAAGTCGGCGCTCTGCGCCCCGGCGGGCCAGAAGGCCATCGCCTGGTACGGCGACCTGATGCGCGAATACGGGCCGCCCGGCGCGGCGAACTACAGCTTCTACCAGATTTCCGCGCTCTATCGCAGCGGCCGTGCGGCGATGGCCTTCGAATCCTCCAACGAACTGCGCACCATCATGGAGGGCGGCGAGCGCCTGAACGATACGGATGTGATTCCGCTGCCGGCCGGCGAGGCGGGAACCGTCCCGACGGCGATCGGCTGGGGCCTTGCGATTTCCAGCCGCAGCGCCAGGAAGGATGCGGCCTGGTACTTCGTGCAGTGGGCCTCCAGCCCGGAAATGCAGAAACGCCTGGCGCTTCAGGGCGTCGCCTCGCCGCGCGCCTCCGTCGCCGCCGATGAGGAGTACAAGGCCTGGATCGCCGAGGCGCCCGTGCGGGCGAGCTGGCAGGCGGCGCTCGGCGTGCTGGCGTCCGACGGGTCTTCCGAAGTCGGCTACCCCATCATCGCCAATCCGGAATCGCGGGACTATATCGGCCAGGCCGTGCAGGACGTGCTTCTCGGGCAGCGGTCGGTCGAGGAGGCGTGCGCCGCCGCCGACAGCGCGCTCGACGGCCTGATCGCCCGCAAGTAGCGCATCTGCCGGGTCCTGCCTCGGCGGGACCCGGTATCCGACGCAAATCGCCCACTGGAAGGACCGGACAATGATTCCAGGCTCGACCAACAGCCAGGGACGGCAGCTTGCCGCGCTCTCCGCACCGGCGGTCCTCTTCACCGTCGCCATGATCGCCTTTCCGGTGGTCTACACGATCTGGCTCGGCTTCCACGCGTTCTCGTCGACGGGGGAGGCAAGCTTTGCAGGCGGAGCCAACTATGCGGCGCTCGTTGCCGACGGCGAGTTCTGGAACGGCCTCTACGTCACCTTCGCGCTCTATGCCCTGTCCATGGTCCTGCAGCTCGTCGCCGGCATCTATCTCGCCATGCTGCTGTTTCATTCCAAGCGCTTGTCCGGCCTCTTGCGTTCGCTCCTGATCTCGCCCTTCATGATGCCGCCCGTGGTGGCCGGCATGATGTGGCTCGTCATTCTCGATCCGTCGCTGGGCGCGGCCAACTACATCCTGGTGTCGCTCGGTCTTCCGGCCTCCGAATGGCTGGCCTCTCCGACCTGGGTGATCCCGACCATCGCCCTGATCGATACCTGGCAATGGGCGCCCTATGTCGCGCTGATCGTTCTCGGCGGGCTGCAGTCCTTGCCGCCCAGCGTCTACGAGGCCGCCCAGATCGACGGCGCCTCTCCGTTCCGCATCTTCCGGCGCATCACCCTGCCGCTGCTGCTGCCGACCATTGTCACGGCTGCCGTGCTGCGGAGCGTCGATCTGCTGCGCTTCTTCGACATCATCTACATCACCACCCAGGGCGGGCCGGGCAATGCCTCGAACACGCTCAACATCTACGGGTTCCGGGTCGGCTTCGAGTTCTTCAACATCGGCTATGCCAGCGCGCTCATGATCACGCTCTCGGCCATCGTGCTGGCCGCCGTGCTCGTGCTCAACCGCCTGCGCAACGCGGTCGCCTGGTAAGGAGACGACGATGAACGACCATTCGAGCCCCCGCTGGGTCCACTGGCTGAACACGCTGCAGCTGACCGTCGCGGGCATCCTTATCCTGGCGCCGACCGTCTGGATGGTGCTTTCGTCCTTCAAGCCGTCCTTCGAGGTGACGGCCTATCCGCCGACGCTGTTCTTCCAGCCGACCTTCGAGAACTACGTTACGCTGTGGCAGACGACGCCGTTCCTGTCCTATGCGGTCAACAGCTTCGTGGTGACCATCGGCTCGACGCTGCTTGGCCTTGCCTTCGGCATCCCGGCCGCCTTCGCCGTCTCCTGGTCGCGCATCACCTGGCCGGCCGTCCTGACGCTTGCCGCGCGGATGGCGCCGGGCACGCTGTTCCTGCTGCCCTGGTACATCATGTTCCGCGAGGTCGGGCTGATCGGCTCCTACACGGCGCTGATCCTCAGCCACGCGGTGATCACCATGCCGATCGTCATCTGGGTGCTGCTTCCCTTCTTCGACAACATTCCGCGCAGCGTCTTCGAGGCGGCGCAGATGGACGGCTGCTCGGTGACCCGCATTCTCTGGCGGATCGCCCTGCCGCTTGTCGGCTCCGGCGTCGCGGTCGCCTCGATCCTCGCCTTCGTCTTCTCGTGGAACTTCTTCCTCTTCTCGCTGATCCTGTCGAATTCCGACACGAAGACGCTGATTGCCGCTGCCTTCAACTTCGTCGGCGAAGGTTCCACCCAGTGGGGCTCGCTGATGGCGGCCGCCACGCTCATCGCGCTGCCGCCGCTCGCGCTCGCGATCCTTGTCCAGCGTTGGCTCGTCGCAGGGCTGACCCTCGGTGCCGTCAAGGGATGATCAGGATGACAGACAGAAAGAATGCCCGCATGCGTGCCTCCGTCTTCCACGGCGACCGCAGGATCACCATCGAAACCCGGGACCTGCCGCCCGTCGGGCAGGGCGAGGTGCTGGTCAAGGTGCTGCGCACCGCGCTCTGCGGCTCGGACTTCAAGCTCTGGTACAAGGGGGCGGAGTTCACCGCCGGCCACGAGATCTTCGGCGTCGTCGAACAGCCGGGCCATCCGCGCCACGGACAGCGCTGCGCAGTCTATATCCCGGTGCATTGCGGCCATTGCGATGCCTGCCGTGCGGGCGACACGCAGATGTGCCTGGAAGTATCGAGCCTGATCGGTTGGAACCGGCCGGGCGGCTATGCCGAATATGTGCCAGTTCCGGAAAACTGCCTGTTGCCCGTCCCCGACGACATCGAGGACGACCTCGCGCCGCTGCTGCTCGACACGATCGGGACGTCCGCCCACGCCGTTCGCTTCGCCATGCCGCTGGTTCCTCCCGAAGGGTCTGTGCCGGTCCTCGTGACCGGTGCAGGCCCGGTCGGGCTCGGCGTGGTGCTGGCGCTATCGAGCCTTGGCTATGAGGATATCCATGTCAGCGATCCGAACGAGGAGCGGCTGGCGATCGCCGTTTCCTTCGGTGCGAAGGCCCATCCCGTCGGCGCGCGCGACAAGCGCTTCAAGCTGATCTTCGAGTGCTCCGGCGCGCATGTGGCGCGCAATCTCGGCATAGAGCTGGTCCTGCCGCGCGGGGCCCTGATGCTGGTCGGGGAGAACGCCGCGCCCTGGACCATCGAGGAAGGCAAGATCTTCCGCCGCAAGGACTTCTACATGATCCGCACCTTCTATTTCCCGGTCGGCGACTTCGCGCCGAATGTCGAACTGCTGCGCGCCAACAAGGAGCGCTATCGCCGGCTCGTCGATGCCGCCTTCGGTCTCGACGACCTGCCGGAGAATTTCGCCCGCTTCGCCGAAGGCAAGCTCATCAAGCCCGTCCTTTCGTTTGGGTGACACCATGGCCTCGATCACGATCAGGAACATCGCCAAGAAGTTCGGCGAGCTCACCATCATCCCCGGCCTCGACCTGGAGATCGCCGACGAGGAGTTCGTCGTCTTCGTCGGGCCGTCCGGCTGCGGCAAGTCCACGCTGCTGCGCATCATCGCCGGGCTCGAACCGTGCACCTCGGGCGAGCTCTTCATCGGCGAGACGAAGGTCAACGACGTGCCGGCCTCCAAGCGCGACATCGCCATGGTCTTCCAGGACTATGCGCTCTACCCGCACATGACCGTCTACGACAACATGGCCTTCGCGCTGGAATTGCGCGGCATGAGCAAGGCGGAGATCGACCAGCGCGTGCGCCGTGCGGCCGGCCTCCTGCATATCGAACCCTTCCTGGAGCGCAAGCCGAAGGCGCTGTCCGGCGGCCAGCGCCAGCGTGTCGCCATGGGGCGGGCGATCGTCCGCGACCCGAAGGTCTTCCTGTTCGACGAGCCGCTCTCCAACCTCGACGCCAAGCTGCGCGGCCAGGTGCGCACCGAGATCAAGGCGCTGTCGCAGGAGCTGAAGACCACCATGATCTTCGTCACCCACGACCAGGTGGAGGCGATGACGATGGCGGATCGCATCGTGGTCCTGAAAGGCGGCGAGATCCAGCAGTTCGGCCGGCCGGAAGACGTCTACGAGACGCCCGCGAACCAGTTCGTCGCCGGCTTCATCGGCTCCCCGGCGATGAACTTCTTCCCGATCCGGCGTGCGGGCGATGCCTTCGTCTTCGAAGGCGCGCCGCATCTGGCCGCCCCCGTGCCGGCCGCGCTGAACACCGCGCTCGGTGGCAGGAGCGAGGCGGTGCTCGGCATCCGGCCGGAACATCTCGTTCCTGCCGACGACGTCGCCGGCGCGCTGCCCGTCACGATCGACCTCGTCGAGCCGCTTGGCTCCGACACGCTCACGCATTTCGATCTTGCGGGCGTACGGACCGTTGCCCGGGTCAACCCCGAAATGAGACCGAAGGTCGGAGACAGGCTGGCCTTCGCCGCGCAGGCCGGCAAGGCGCATCTCTTCGACAGCGCGGATGGAAAGGCCATCCGATGATCCGCCCGCCGATCATACCCGAGGGGGCTGCACCATCGATCATCTGCCTCGGGCTGTCCGCGCTCGACCGCATCTGGCGGGTAGAGACGCCGTTCACCGGCGGCAGCGAAAAGATCCGCGCGGGCGAGCACCTGACCGAAGCAGGCGGCATGGCGGCGAATGCCGCGGTGACCGTCGCAAGGCTTGGTGGCCGGGCTTCGTTCTGGGGCAGGGCGGGCGACGACGATGCAGGCCGCCTCATGGCGGAGGCCTTTGCTGCCGAGGGTGTCGATATCGGCCAGTTCCGGCTCTTCGAGGGCGGGGCATCGTCCGTCTCGGGCATCATCGTCGATGCGCGCGGCGAGCGGCAGATCGTCAATTTCCGCGGCCGCTATCCGGTCGATCCCGCCTGGCTTTCGCTTGCCGGCCTTTCTGCCGATTGCGTGCTGGCGGATCCGCGCTGGCCGGAGGGCGCGGAGGCGCTTTTCACCGAGGCGCGGCGCCGCGGTATCCCGACGGTTCTCGACGGTGACGTGGCCGACGCCGATATCTTCGAACGCCTGCTTCCGTTGACCGACCACGCCGTCTTCTCCGAGCCGGGCCTGCGCGGCTTCGGCGGAGAGGACCTGGACGCGGCGCTGGCGCTGGCGGCGGGCTTCGGCTGCCGCATGGTCGCGGTCACCCGCGGTGGCGACGGCCTCGTCTGGCAGGACGCTTCCGGCAGGCACGACATGCCGGCACCGGCCGTCCAAGCCGTCGACACCACGGCCGCCGGCGATGTCTTCCACGGCGCCTATGCCTTCGCGATCGGGGCGAACTTCGGCATTGCCGATGCACTCGCCTTCGCCAGCGCGGTCGCCGCCCTGAAATGCACACGGCCCGGCGGCCGTGCCGCCATTCCCTCCCTCGACGATCTGAAGTCATCCTGAAAGGAAACGTCATGCTCACACTCGGAAAAACCCGCGGCCTTGCCCGTCTCGCCAACAAGGACGGCCACTTCTGCATGGTGGCGCTCGACCAGCGTCCGCCGCTCTTCGAAGCGCTCGCGGCGGCGCGCGGCATCGACAAGTCGGACGTCACCTTCTCCGACATGATCACGGCAAAGCGGCTTCTGGTCGAAAATCTCGCCCCGCATTGCAGCTCCATGCTGTTCGATCCGAACTATGCCATTCCCGCCGCCATCGACGTGCTGCCGCCGGACTGCGGCCTGATCGTCACCCTGGAGGATCACCGCACCGAGGAGACCGAGGGCGGCCGCAAGTCCAAGGTCATCGCCGACTGGAGCGTCGAGAAGATCCGCCGTCTCGGCGGCGATGCGGTCAAGGTGCTCGCATGGTACCGGCCGGACGCCGCGGCCGACGTTCTGGAGCACCAGAAGGCGTTCGTGCGCAAGATCGGCGAGGATTGCCGTCGCCACGACATCGCCTATGTGCTCGAACTGCTCGTGTTCCCGTTCCTCGGCACCGCGGGCCATACGGCGGATTATGTCGAATCGCCGACCAAGCTGCCGGAACTCGTGATCGAGAGCGTGCGCGAATTCGCAAAGCCCGAATACGGCGTCGATCTCCTGAAGCTCGAAAGCCCGCTCGCCGCAAACAGCCTGCCGCCGCGCGACGGCAGCGCGGCTGCCCTTGCCGCCCAGCGGGAATTCGATGCGATCGGCAGGATCTGCGCCGATGCGGGCATTCCGTGGGTGCTGCTGTCGGGCGGCGCGGCGACGGAAAAGTTCGAACGCGTGCTCGATTACGCCTATGCCGCCGGTGCCGGCGGGTTCCTGGCGGGCCGCACCATCTGGCTCAATGCGATCCGCTCGCATTTCCCGGATACCGCTGCCGTCGCCAAGGCGCTTACGGAAGAAGGCGTGTCCGTGGTGGAGCGCCTGAGCGCACTCACCGCCGCCAAGGCCCCGCGCTGGACCCCGCCGGCGCCCGCCTTCCAGGAGATCCACAATGAAGGCGACTTCGCCAAGAGCTATGCCGCTGCCTGACACGGCCCATTGACGGAAGGAACGACCATGGACGATCGATCGACGCAGCCGGTGCCGGCCCTGAAGGACCGGTCCCTCCTGACCGACAAGGCCTATGTGGCCGGCCGCTGGCTGGGCGCGGTGGACGGCAGGACCATCACGGTCACGGATCCGTTCGACGGATCGGTCATCGCCCGTGTCCCGGATCTCGGCGTGGAGGTGGTTCGCCAGGCGATCGACGCGGCAGCCCTCGCGCAGGCCGAATGGGCACGGCGGTCCGCCAAGGAGCGGGCCGCCGTCCTGCGGCGCTGGTACGAGCTCATCGTCGAGAATGCGGACGACCTCGCCCAGATCCTCACCGCCGAGCAGGGCAAGCCCCTCGGTGAGGCGAAAGGCGAGATCCTCTCCAATGCCGCCTATCTCGAATGGTTCGGGGAAGAGGCCAAGCGCATCGACGGCGACATCATTCCTGGCCCGAACCGCAACCAGCGCATCATGGTGCTCAAGCAGCCCGTGGGCGTCTGCGCGGCCATCACGCCCTGGAACTTCCCGAACGGGATGATCACGCGCAAGGCCGGGCCCGCCCTTGCCGCCGGATGCTCCATGATCCTGAAGCCCGCCGCTCAGACGCCGCTCTCGGCCTTCGCGCTCGCCGTTCTGGCGGAGCGTGCGGGCGTGCCGGCGGGGGTCTTCTCCGTCATCACCGGCGAGGCACGGCCGATCGGCATGGAGTTCTGCCACAATCCGAAGGTCGCGAAGATCACCTTCACGGGCTCGACCGGCGTCGGGCGCTGGCTGATGAAGGAGGCGGCGGACGGCATCAAGCGCCTGTCGCTCGAACTTGGCGGCAATGCGCCCTTCATCGTGTTCGACGACGCCGACATCGACGCGGCGGTCGAGGGGGCGATGATCTCCAAGTTCCGCAATGCCGGCCAGACCTGCGTGTGCGCCAACCGCATCTATGTCCAGGAGACCGTCGCGGAGGCGTTCACTGCCAGGCTCCTGGAAAAGGTCTCGGCGATCACGCTCGGCCGCGGCACGCAGGCGGGCGTTAGCCAGGGGCCGCTGATCGACGACAGGGCCGTCACCAAGATGGAGGAGCATGTCAGCGACGCGCTCGCCAAGGGCGGCAGGATCCTCGTCGGCGGCAAGCGCAGCGCGCTCGGCGGCACCTTCTTCGAGCCGACCGTCATGAGCGGCATCACGCAGGACATGAAAGTGGCGAAGGAGGAGACCTTCGCGCCGCTCGCCCCCATCATCACCTTCCGCGACGAGGACGAGGTCATCGCCATGGCGAACGACAGCGAGTTCGGTCTCGCCTCCTATTTCTACGCGCGTGACCTCGGCCGCGTCTGGCGGGTCGCCGAAGCGCTGGAGGCGGGCATGGTCGGCGTCAACACCGGCATGCTGGCCAACGAGATGGCACCGTTCGGCGGCGTCAAGCAGTCGGGCATGGGGCGGGAAGGCTCCTCCTATGGCATCGAGGGTTTCCTCGAACTGAAATATGTCGCCGTGGCAGGCATCTGATGGGCGAGATGACGGATCCTTTTGCCTTTCCGCCCGGCTTCCAGGTCGTCGTTGTCGGCGGCGCGGGGGATATCGGCTCGGCGATTGCCGCGCTGTTCCACGCCCGCGGCGCGAAGGTCGTGGCGACCGGCCACGACCGCGCCGCGCTCGACCGCTCCGCCCTGTCGAGCCTTCAGGCTGTCGATCTCGACGTCCTGGACGTCACCTCCGACGAGGCCGTGGCGGCGTTCGCCGCCCGCTTCGAGCGGGTCGATGCGCTCGTCAATTGCGCGGGCATCCTCGCCCGCGACGAGGAGTTCCGGATAGAGACCTTCCAGCGCGTGCTCGACGTCAACCTGACCGGCACCTTCCGGACCTCCACGGCCTTTCGCCCGCATCTTGCCGCAAGCCGCGGCTCGATCGTCAACATCGCCTCCATGAACGCCTTCGCCGCCTTGCCCCGCCTTCCGGCCTATTGCGCCAGCAAGGGCGGTGTCGTGATGCTGACCAAGGCCCTCGCGCTCGCCTGGGCGGAGGAAGGGATCCGGGTCAACGCCGTCGCGCCCGGCTATATCGAGACGGCGATCAACAGCGAGGGGCGCAAGGACATCGCGCATCGCGACCGGATCGCCGCGCGCACGGCGCTGAAGCGCTGGGGCCAGCCGGAGGAGGTGGCGGGCGCCGTGGTTTTCCTCACCATGCCGGCTGCACGCTATGCCACCGGTACGGTCTATGCCGTCGACGGCGGCTTCCTTGCAGGGTGAGGATGCCATGAGCAAGGCAGGCTCCACCCGTTCCCATGTGATCAGGTCCGTCGAGGCGCATGTCTTCCGTGTGCCGCTCGAAAAGCCTGTCTCGACGTCCTTCGGCACGATGAGGGACCGGCCGGCCGTGCTGGTGCGGCTGGAGGATGATGCGGGCCTGATCGGCTGGGGAGAGATCTGGTGCAACTGGCCGGCCTGCGGCGCGGAGCATCGCGCCCGCCTGCTCGTCTCGGATATCGCGCCGCGCATCCTCGACAGGCCGTTGCCCGATTCGGCGGATCTTTGGAAGGAATTGACCGCGGCAACGCACATACTCGTGCTGCAGACCGGGGAGGCCGGCCCCTATGCACAGGTGATCGCCGGCTTCGACATGGCCTATTGGGACCTTGCCGCCCGCCGCCGCGGCGTGCCGCTTGCCGTGGCGCTGTCGCCCAATGCGGCGGGCGCGGTGCGCGCCTATGCCAGCGGCATTCATATCCGCGACGCCGAAAAGGTCGTGGCGCAATCCCGCGCGGCCGGCTACCGCGACTTCAAGGTCAAGGTCGGTTTCGACTTCGATCGCGACCTGGCGCTGATCCGCGCGCTCGCCGGGAGCCTGCAGCCCGGGGAAACGCTGCATGCGGACGCCAACCAGGCGTTTTCCCCGGAAGCGGCGCGGGGCTTCCTGTTGGCGACGGCCGATCTTGGGCTCGGCTGGGTGGAGGAGCCGGTGCGTGTGGATGCCGGCCCGGCCGTCTGGGGCGAGCTTGCGCGGCTGACCGCAACGCCGCTGGCCGGAGGGGAGAACCTTGCCGGCCTGCGGGCCTTCCGGTCGGCGATCGGCGCCGGCCATCTCTCCGTCATCCAGCCCGATGCGGCAAAATGGGGCGGACCGACAGGCTGCCGCGCGGTGGCCCGGGCCGCAATCGCCGCCGGCCGGCGCTACTGCCCGCATTTCCTCGGCGCCGGCATCGGCCTTGCCGCCTCGGCGCATGTCCTGGCGGCAGCCGGCGGGGACGGGCTGCTCGAAATCGACGTCAATCCGAATCCGCTGCGCGACGCGGTCGCGCCCGCATGGCCCGTGGTGGAGAAGGGCGTCGTCGTGCTGCCGCAAGGGCCGGGCCTCGGAACGGTGCCGGACCTCGACCGGCTCGAACCCTTCCGCACCCTCGCCCTGGCGGCCGGCCCCGCGGCATGATCGGCACGAGCGAACTTGTCCTCTTCGCCGCGCTCGCCTTCGTGGCGGCCTATGTGCAGACCCTGACGGGTTTCGCCTTCGGCCTGTTGCTGATGGGCGTCCTGGCGCTGACCGGCCTTGTCCCGCTGCCGGAGGCTGCCATCGTCGTCAGCCTGCTGACGCTCGCCAATGCCGTGATGGTGCTGGCGCGCGGCTGGCGGGATATCGCCGTGAAACCGTTCCTTCTGTCGCTTGCCGGCGCCCTGCCCATGGTCGCCGCCGGCTACGGCGTGCTGACGCTTCTGGCGGCCTCGTCGCTGTCGGCGCTGCGCCTCATCCTCGGGTTCGCCATCATCGTGTCGAGCCTCCAGCTGATCCGGCGGCCGTCGCCGCTGGCGCGGCAGTCGGGCGGGCCTGCCTTCCTGTTCTTCGGTGCGCTTGGCGGCCTGATGGGCGGGCTCTTCTCCACCGCGGGGCCGCCGCTGGTCTTCCAGTTCTACCGCCAGCCCCTGCCGCATCGGGTCGTCCGCGAGACGCTCGTGGCGATCTTCGCGCTCAACTCGGTGTTCCGTCTCGGCCTCGTCTCGGCAGCCGGCGACTGGCAGCATCACGCGCTTTTATGGGCGCTTGCCGGCCTGCCGGCCGTCCTGGTTTCGACTTATCTGGCGCGCCGCTGGCCCCCGGCGCTTTCTGCGCGCACGCTCCGTTTCGCAGCCTTCGGGCTGCTGTTGCTGTCCGGCGTCTCGCTGATCGCGCCCGTGATCCTGGGGGCCGTTCCGGCGCGCGCATGACGCGCCGTCCGCCTGCGCCGGTGCCGAGCTACCAGAGGCCCGGAACGAGCCGGAACCGGACGCGGCGCGCATAGTCGGCATAGCCCTCCAGCCCGGATTGGAGAAGGGCGTCCTCCCAATGCGTGCGCAGGACAAGCACCGTACCGGCGACCGCCGCCGGCACGAGCGCCCACCAGGAACCGAGCGCCGGCGGCAGGCCGGCGAACATCATCAGCGCGCCGACATAGCCGGGATGACGGACGAAGGCATAGGGGCCGGAGGTGATGACGCGCTGGCCGCGTTCGCGTTGAAGACGCACGCCGGGCTCGAAGAAGCGGTTGACCCCCTGCGCCCAGGTGGTGATCGCGATGCCGGCGGCGAGAAGCGCGTAGCCGAGGACGATGAAGGCCGGGGGCACGCTCGACCAGGACATCCTGCCGGCATCCAGCGTGGCGAGCGGCACTTCGGCCACCATCGCCGGCAGCATCAGCAACAGCAAGATCCGGTCCCAGCGTTCCGTTCCTGGCTGGAAGCGGCTGCGAGCCCGATAGATCGCCGGGTTGACGCGCTGCAGGATCAGGGCCGAGACCGCGAAGGCGGCGACGAGGAAGCCGATGAAGATCCAGCCGGGCATCCAGCCGAGGCGCCCGGCCGGCAGGAAGACCAAAGCCAGCAGCGCCGCAGGCAGGCCTATCGCATAGGCGCCGGCCTTCGTTCGTGACATGGGGTCGGGTTCGGTGACAGGCATCCGCCGGCCTCCTGGTTTCGCGCCCCAACCGTCGAACCGTGAGCGTCATACCTTATCCGTATCGTGCGCCAGCCGCCAGCGGCGCAGTAAGCGCGGGGGGCGCATAGTGTGCGGGCATCAACCGGCGACGACATCGCCGCCGGCCTCGATGATTTCATCATTGCTCAGGCCGCGACGCCAATGGGAGAAGGCGACCTGCCGGTGGTTCGGCAGCTTGACCGTCTCGCGCAGGAACTGACGGATTTCCCGGAAGGTCGAGTATTCGCAGCCACACCAGAAGAAGGTGTCTTCCTTGTCCGCGGGCCAGTCGAGGGATCGAACCGCCTGCGCCAAGGGATCCGGAGTGCCCGGCGGCCGGCCGTGCCGGTGAAGCCAGCGTATGTCGACGCCGCCTGGCGCGGCGATCGGTTGTTCCTCGGCCTGTTCGGCCACCTCGATGAGAGCGACGCCCTTCGCATCCCGCGGCAACGCCTCGATCATGCGGGCTATGCCTGGCAGGCCCGTCTCGTCGCCGACATAGACGTTCCATCTCGCGGGCTTGGGCCCGTGAGCGCCCGGGCCGAGCAGGCCGACGAGCGCGCCCGGTGCCGACTTGCGGGCCCATTCGACGCCGGCACCGCCGGCATCGTGCAGATAGAAATCGACCTCCAGCATTCCCGTTGCCGCATCGACGGTCCGCATCGTGTAGATGCGCGACGCGAGCTGTTGCCCGCCCTTCGGCCAGACCAGCCGTCCATTGTCGCCGAGCCTCGGCCATTCGGGATTGGGCTCGCCATGCGGCTGGAACAGCAGGCGACAATGGATCTGATCGGGCACGTCGTAGTGAGCGAGATTTTCCCCGACGAAGCGGACGCGGCGCATCCGCGGTGTCAGGTCGCGCACGGCGCGCACCGTCAGGACCCGAAAGTCCGGTGGCCATGTGTCGCCGGCCTTGTCGCCGGTCCAGACGATGTCGGGGTCCTCGGCCCGTGCGACGAAATCGACCAGGCCGGTAAGGGCGTTCTTCAGGCGGTTGAGGGATGCGCCATTCTTGGCTTCCACCGCGATGTGGAGCGTCTGGCCGGCGGGCCGCACGCGAACGGTGCCATAGGGCGACGTCGCGACATGGATGCCGTCCGCAAAACGAACCTGCATGTCGTGATCGCCGAGCAAGATGAGGATCTTGTCCAGATATCGCGTCAGATCGGAAAATGTGATCGTGGTGTGCGCCTTTAGGCTCGACATGGCCAAATTCCTGGGATTTCCGGGGCTGTCAGAGGCTGACCCAGCATGGGCCGGCGATCGGTCTTGCCAGGAAGCGCCGGTTCAATTCCGCCAATGTTTCGTGCGGATCGATATCGTGGCAGCGGTCGGGATGCAGCCATTTGGCGGCGACTTCCAGGAAGAGGAGGTTGAGCGGCTGGGCGGTGATCAGCCCTGTCCAGATGCCGTGCACCTGCTTTCGCTCCACAGCCTTCAAGAGGTGAAGGCCGGGCCGGCCTGTGAGGCGCTCCAGCCCGGCGCGCGCTTCGGCTTCGGGAAGGCCGGGGCCGATCGCGGGTCTCGTGGCATTCGCATAGCCGCCGCCCGTCGCGATGTAGACGTCGACGCCTTCCGCAAGCAGCTGCTCGAGCTGGATCTTTGCGGCCCACGGGGAGGACGCGGCATCAAGCCCGCGGCCGCCGGCCGCTTCAAGAAGCGTGCCCCAGATGTCCCGGCCAACGGCCCAGCAACAATCATCGTAGAGCGAGCCGATTTCGAAATAGGTCTTGCGCGGTGCCACGCCCGCCAGGCGTTTTTGCAGCCGCTCGATTTTCTGCTGATGGAAGGTCAGGAAGGCCGCGGCCTCCCGGCGGCGGTCCAGGATCGCGCCCCACATGTGCATCAGGCGCGGCAGTTCCTCGAGCGGCGAGGGCGCCTCACCTGCCGCGTCATTGCTGAAGCTGCTGCTGAACAGGACGGGAATGCCAAGCTCCGCAAGCCGTTCGGACAGGGCGTCGGCGCCGTTTCCGGGCGCCATGTAGGCGGTGGCGACGACGAGATCGGGTTGCAGGGATATCAGACCCTCCAGCGAGACGGTTTCCGGCGTCTGCCGGCCGACCAGGGCTATGTCGAAACCCGTGCTGTAGGCGGAATGGAGATCGTCACTGTCCATGCGCTCGACCGCGGCCCAGCCGACGACGAGCCGTGCCGGGTCGGGATGCAGCATGGACATGGTGAGGATGTCGCGCGCCTCCAGAAGCACGATGCGTTGCGGTGGCGCCGCAAGCTCCACGGTGCGTCCTGCCATGTCCGTTACCGTGATCGCCCGCGGACCGGCACCGAAAGCCGGGCCGGAGAGGGCTGCGGCGGCAAGCGTCAGGAAACGTCTTCGGTTCATCCGCATGCCCGTTACCAGCGATAGCGAAGGCCGGCCACGACTTCGCGGCCCTTTCCGACCTGGCAGTAGAAGCCGTTGCTGCAACCCGAATAGTAGTCCCTGTCGAAAAGGTTCGTGACGTTGAGGGTCGCCTCCGCTCCCTTGAAGGCCGGATTGGCCGCGCCGAGATCATAGCGCAGGGCCGCGTCCACCAGGGCGTAACCCGGCGTGCGGACGGCGTTTGCATCGTCCGCGTAGCTGCTGCCGACGATCCGCACCCCGGCCCCGACCGAAAGGCCGTCGAACACGTCGTCATCGAAGGTGTAGTTCGCCCAGAGTGAGCCGAAATACCGCGGCACGCCCTGCGGCCGGTTGCCGACGATCGACGGAACGACGTTCGATCGGGAGATCTCGGTTTCGAGCAGCGTGACGGCTGTGATCAGTTCGAGATTGTCGGTCACGTTCCCACGTGCTTCGAACTCGATGCCGCGGGAACGGACCCCGCCCTGCTGGATGCTGAAGCCAGGCACGGGGCCGGGCGTGAGGACATTCTTCTGCTTGATGTCGAAGGCGGCGAGGGTGAAGATGGCATCGAGGCTTTCGGGCGAATATTTGACGCCTATCTCGAACTGCTCGGCCTCCGTGGGAACGAAAGGCCGGCCGTCCGATCCGACGCCGACGACGGGCTCGAAGGATGTCGAATAGCTGAGATAGGGGGCGATGCCGTTGTCGAACTCGTAGAGCAGGCCCGCCCGGTAGCTGGCCGCGCGTTCCGTCTGGTTGCGCCGAACGCCCGTGAGACGGTTGAGCGAGCCTTCCCGGGACCAGTCGTAGCGGCCGCCCAGCAGAATATGCAGATTGCCGAGGGTCATCTGATCCTGGAGATATATCCCGGTCTGCCGCAAATCCTGCTTTGCATCCGTGAAGGTGGCGAACGGCCCGACGGGTAGGCCGTACTGCGGATTTGTCACGTCGAGCGACTGGGCGCCGCCGAGCAGGAACAGGAAATCGCTCGTCGAGCGCTGGACGTCGACGCCGACGAGGACCTTATGCTCCAGGGCCGCCGTCGCGAAGCTCAGTTCCACGCTGTTGTCGGCACTCACGCCGCGCACGTTTTCCGCCGAGTGCGCCGCCCAGCGCGGCAGCAGGCCGTCGGGAGTGAGCGGCCCTGAGATCTGAAGGGTCCGGAATGTCGAATCAAGGCCGCCATAGCGTAGGCGCGAACCCACTTTCACCGCGTCGTTGAAGCGGTGTTCGAAGATGTAACCGATGCCGAACTGGTCACGGTCGTAGCTGTCATACGAGGGGTCGCCGACATTGAGGCCGCCGGTCAGGTAGGGGCGGTATGCGGCCGGCGCCAGAAAACGCGGATAGATGTGGTTGAAGTAGCCGCCTTCGGGGTCCTTCTGGTAGAAGCCGAGCAGCGTCAGGCTCGTGTCCTCGTCCGGCTGCCATGTCAGCGCCGGCGCGACCGCAAGGCGCTGTTCGTCCACGTCGTCATGGCGCGTGCCGGATTGGCGGCCGATCGCGCTGAACGAATATTGCGGGACGCCGTCCTCGCTCAGCGCGCCGCGGCTCCTGACGCCTGCCTGGACCCGGCCATGGCTGCCGGTCTCAAGGCGCAGCTCGTGGGACGGATCGGCACTCGGCATGTTGCTGATCTGGTTGACGAGCCCGCCGGGGCTTCCCTGGCCGTAGAGAACCGCCGACGGACCCTTGAGCACGTCGATCCGGTCGAGCAGGAAGGGGTCGATCTGCGGTATGCCCCATGCCTGGCCGCGCGGAAGCTTCAAGCCATCAAGATAATCGACGGTCCGCATGGCGCTGAAGAAGCCGCCGAAACCGCGAATCGAGAGGCTGTCGAAGCGGCTGTTCTCATCGACGTTCGAAAGAACGCCTGCCGTATAGTTCAGCGCGCTCTGCACCGTCTGGGCGTTCTGGTCATCCATCTGCTTGCGGCTGACGGTCGTCGTCGATTGGGGCGTGCTCTCGACCGGCGTCGCGCCCTTGGTCGCGGTGGTCGTCCGATTGACGACATAACGATCGCCCTTCCGCGGGGTTTCGCTTTCACCCTCGACGACGATCGTCTCGAGCCGGGTCGCGGCGTCCTGAGCGTGCGCGCCGGCAACCTGCAAGAGCAGGAGGCTGGCAGTTGCGAGAAGGTAGGTCAGCTTGCGTCCCATTGTGTATCCCCAGCCCCTTGTCCGACCCTCGGACACCATCACGGCGGCAGGCATTTGCCCCGTCGGTCGGAGTCGTCTATTAATCAAACGGGACGGTAGTGTCCAGTTAATTATATGAGCTTGAAACTCATATTTTGGGGCGCCGCCTTGCCCGACGCCCGCGGTCGGCCAAGGGTTGGGCGGGAGCGGTGGGATCTGCTAAGGAAGGGCGCAAACGAGCATGATGGGAAATTCAGCGATGTCGGAGCGGAGCATGGCGGATGGCGTTCGGCGATCGGCCGCGGAAATCGGTGTCGAAGGTGCATCAGGCCCCGACGAACAGGCCCGTGCTTCGAAAACCGGCCGGCCGTCGCGGCAGAAATCCGAAGAGCTGACGGCCAGGATTCTCGATGTCGCGACCGGCATGTTCGCGGCGCAGGGCTATGCAGGCACCTCGATGGAGAAGATCGCGGCTGCCTGCGGTGCCGGCAAGGACACGGTCTACAGGCGCTTCCCATCGAAGGAAGCGCTGTTCCGCGGCGTTATAGAGCGCATCCGCGCAAGCGCGTTGCGCAGCCTCGAAATGACCGTTCCACCCGCGGGCGCGCCGCTGGAGCGGCTCAAGGTGGCCGGCCACTGGTTCCTGACCGCCCATCTCGAGCCGCAGCAAATCGCCATGAAACGCATCACCCTGAGCGAAGCCGCGATGTTCAGGCAGAGCCTTGCCGACGGGGCGAGCAGCGACCCGACCGTCCGCTGTCTGATCGAGCTGATCGAGGCCGCGCAGGCAAGCGGTGACCTTGCGAAAGGAGAGGCGGCCTTCATCGCCGACCAACTCATCTATTCGCTGACGGTGAAGCCGATCACCTATGCCATGCTCGGAAGCGCCGCCTTCGCCTCCACCGAAGCGCGCGATGCCTATTTCGAGCAGGCTTGGGAGCTGTTCATGCGAGGCGCCGGAAAGAGGGCAAACTGACGCGGCCCGGCATGACGCCACGCCGCAGATTCGAATCCAGCCGGTGTCTCGATGGAGATCGGCAACCTAGCGCAGCATGCTCACATCATTGAACCTCAGGCCAAATCGCGCGAGATATTTCGACAGGCGGTCGGCGTCGTTGCTGCTTTTCTTTTCCAGGCGCGAGCTTGCGAACAGCGCCCGGCCCGCCGCGCTGGCGCTGGCATGTTTGCGGCAGGTCTGCAGCACGGCGGCGAGCTGCACGGCTTCGAACCGGTCCAGCTGCGCCGCGGCATCCTCGCCCAGATGCTCGACAAGGATGTCGTCGGATACCGTCTGCCGTGAAGCACCGTGCCAGGCCGTGTTCAGCCGCCGGATCTCGTCGTCGACGACCTCGATGGTGATGCGGCCGAGCGGGGCGAGCGTGGCCATGCGGGTGACGGATGCGGAAAGGTCGCGGAAATTGGCGTTCCATGCGGCGTCAGGGCCGGTGGCGAAGGCGAGATAGCGTTCGCGCGCCTCCTTGTTGAAGGTCACGTTCTGGCCCTCGCGCTCCAGGAAGCGGCGCAGCTCGAAATCGAGATTGGGTTCGATGTCCTCCGTGCGCTCGCGAAGTGCCGGCAGCCGGAACGTCCAGAGGTTCAGGCGGGCGAAGAGATCCTCGCGGAACCTTCCGAGGCGCACGGCCTCGGCGAGGTCGCGGTTGGTGCCGGCGAGAAGCTGGAAATCGGCGGAGACCTCGGTGTCGGCGCCCACGGGGAGGAAGCGTTTTTCCTCGATGGCGCGCAGGCACATGGCCTGTTCATCGAGGCCGAGCTCGCCGATCTCGTCCAGGAAGAGCACGCCCTTATCCGCAGAGCGCAGGAGGCCCGCGCGCTCGCCGGCGGCCCCCGTGAAGGCGCCCTTGACATGGCCGAACAGCGCCGACATTGCCTGGTCTCCCCGCAATGTCGCGCAGTTGACCTCGACGAAGGGACCGCTGACCTTCCGCTGCGCTTTCTTGAGTTCGTAGATGCGCCTGGCGAGCTGGGATTTGCCGGCGCCGGTCGGTCCCGTCAGCAGGACCGGTGCCGCCGAGCGGATCACCACGCGCTCGATCTCGTCGATCATCCGGTTGAATGCGGTGTTGCGCGTGGAGATCCCCGATTTCAGGAAGGAGGCGGCCTCCTCGCGCTCGGAGGCAAAGCGCTTGGCGATCTCGTCGTAGCGGGAGAGGTCGAGGTCGATGATCCGGTGCGTGCCGGCGAAGTCCGCACCCGGATCGCGATCGCGCGGCGGCGAGAGCTGCAGCAGCCGGCCGGGGATGATGCGGGCCTCGGTCAGCAGGAACCAGCAGATCTGCGCGACATGCGTTCCGGTGGTGATGTTGACGAGATAATCCTCGGTATCGGGGTCGAACGGGTAGCCGCGCGCAAAGTCCCGGAGGTTCGTGTAAACCTCCGAAAAATCCCACGGGTCGCGGAAATTGATGACATTGCTGCGCACCTCGGTGGCCGGTGACACGGTCTCGATGTCGGCGATGATCCGCGTGGCGAGGGCGCTCGCGTGGTTGTCATGGATGAGTTCCAGCCGGTCGATGAACAGGCCGGCTTGCTGGCAGAGCCCGACATTGGGCCGCCAGCGGCTCCAGCGATTGTCCCATTTCCCCATGTCGAGGGTGGTTCCCAGGATACTGATGGCGACACGCCGCTTCATGTCTTATCCAATTTTATAAGGATGGATATTTTTGGATAGGATAATGGGAGCGTCGAATTTTGGCAATTTGGGCCGGTGTATGGGCAGGAATAATTTTTAGATATTAATTACAGCGAGATAGAAGAAAATTTCCGCTTCTGAGAGATTATTTCGTCAAACTGGCACGCCGCTTGAAATGTATCTGGCACGAACCAAACAAGAGGTGCCGTCATGGTCAACAAGGCGATCTTCAAAACCTATCTCGGAAAGCTGCTTCCCGGCACGGACACGAAAAACCACGAAGCCGCGCCGGCCTACAGGCTGACGCCGCGCGAGGCGCTGGCGCAGTATGCCGTGACCGGCACGTTCAACGGTACGTTCTACGCCGACGGTGCCGAGCAGCTGGAGGCGGTGAAGGCGCTGGCCCTCGAGGTCGAGCCGGAATTCCTTGCCAAGGTGGCCATCCACGCGGCCGGGAAGGGGCACATGAAGGACATGCCGGTCACCCTGCTGGCCATGCTGTCCAGCCTTGAGAGCGATGCTTTCGCCCGCGCCTTTCCGCGCGTCGTCAAGAGCGGCAAGATGCTGCGCGGCTTCGTCCAGGTGATGCGCTCCGGCGCGACGGGGCGCAAGTCGCTCGGCACGCGGCCGAAGAAGGCCGTGCAGGCATGGCTGGAACGGGCAAGCACCGAGCAGATCCTGCGTGCCATGGTCGGCAACGACCCGTCGCTGGCCGATGTCATCCGCATGGTGCATCCGAAGCCGGTGTCGGAGGAACGCAGGGCGCTCTATGCCTGGGCGATCGGCAAGCCGCACGACGTTGCGGCGCTGCCGGACCTCGTCAAGGCGCTGGAAGCCTTCCGGCGCGACCAGACGCGGCCGGTGCCGGACGTGCCGTTCCAGATGCTGACCTCGCTGCCGCTGACGCGCGAGCACTGGGTCGAGATCGCCCGCAAGGGCGGCTGGCAGATGGTGCGGCAGAACCTCAACACCTTCGCGCGCAACGGCGTGTTCGAGGTCGAGGGTTTTGCCGAGGCGCTGGCTGCACGGCTGGCCGATCCGGACGAGGTCCGCAAGGCCAGGGTCTTCCCCTATCAGCTGATGATGGCGTGGAAGATGGTCGACGGCCAGGTTCCGGATGTCGTGCGCGATGCCTTGCGGGACGCGATGGATATCGCGATCGCCAACGTGCCGTCGTTCGGCGGCAATGTGGTGCTGTGCCCCGACGTTTCCGGATCCATGGCGTCGCCGGTGACCGGATACCGCAAGGGGGCAACGTCGGCGGTCCGCTGCATCGATGTCGCCGGCCTGATGACGGCGGCCTTCCTGCAGCGCAACCCGAAGGCACGGGTGCTGCCGTTCGAGACCGGCGTGGTGAACGTCGCGCTCAACCGGCGGGATTCGGTGATGACCAATGCCGGCAAGCTGGCGGCCATCGGCGGCGGGGGAACGAACTGCTCCGCACCGCTGCGCAAGCTCGCGGACGAGAAGGCCAGGGTCGATCTCGTCGTGTTCATCTCGGACAACGAATCCTGGGTGGATGCGCGCAAGGCCGGTCAGCCGACGGGCGTGATGACGGAATGGGCACGGATCAAGCGCGTCAACCCGGCTGCAAAGCTGGTCTGCCTCGATCTCCAGCCCCACGCCACCACGCAGGCGCCGACCCGGAACGACGTGCTCAACATCGGCGGCTTCTCGGATGCCGTCTATGGGGTCATCACCGCTTTCGCCGCCGACAGCAAGGGCGCCGACGGCTGGGTGAGGGCAATCGAGGCGATCGAGCTCTGACATGAAGCAATACCCCCGTGCCGCCCGTGAACGGCACGGGGACCGTGACGAATGCCGGATGAAACTACAGGCTGTTAACCTCCAGGTCGCGGGTTCGAATCCCGCCGGGTCCCCCAACCATGGACCCGTAGCTCAGCGGATAGAGCGGGTCGTTTCACCACACCTCGTCGTCACGGACGAACGACATGGGCAAGAAGGCTATTGCCCATGGAAGACTTGCAGCGGCGAATGCCGGACGGAACTACAGCCACCACCGTTGGATGGTCTGGCAGGTTCGACTCCTCCTGGGCATACGCTCTCTGGCACGAGCGGGGCCATCCGGTTTCGTTCATCCTCGTCGCCGCTGCAAGGGCTTGCATAGGGAATGCCCGGCGAATGCCGGTGGGACTACAGGTAAGAGCGGCTCGCCGGATATCCGGTGTGCAGGTCGGATGTTCGATCCATCCCGCATGTTCGTCAGGATGTGCGTAGCTCAGAAACCGTCCCGCCAAGGTTCGTCGCCGGGATGGCAAGAGGCCCCGGGCGAATGCTGCGGAAGACTACATGGGCCGCATCGCGCCATGCAAATGGAATGCGTGCGGAAACGTCTTCCGCCTGAATTTGTCGCCCGGGGACAGGAAACTCGAAGGACCAGAAGGACTGCAGAAGCAGAAGAAGCGATGAAACAGGTAGTAAGCGGACAGGATCTGATCGATGCGGGCATGCCCCAGGGCAAGTGGTTCCGCGATGCGCTGGACGCCGCCAACACGGTCTTGAGCGAAGGCGGTTCGATGGAGGGCGCGCTGGAAGCGGCACGCGCCTTCCAGCCGGGCCCGACGCTTGCGCTGAGGGCGGACAACGATATCGAGATCTATTCCAACATCCGCGCGGAAAACGCCTTCGAGCAGGACAATGTGGAGAAGGTCAATGCGACGATGCGGGCGCTGGTGCGCACGCCCGTGGTGCGCTCGGCGGCGATCATGCCCGACGCCTGCCCGGCAGGCCCGATCGGGACGATCCCGGTCGGCGGCGTCGTCGCATCCGAGGCGATTCACCCCGGCATGCATTCGGCCGATATCTGCTGCTCGATGGCGATCTCCATCTTCCCCGATGTCGATCGGAAGGCCCTGCTCGACGCCGTTCATGCGGTGACGCATTTCGGTCCGGGCGGGCGCCCGCGCGGTGCGCAGTTCAAGCCCTCGCAGGCGACGCTGTCCGCCTTCCAGCAGAACCCCTACCTGCGGGACGGCGCCCTCAGCGCCGGTATCGAGCACTTCGCGACGCAGGGCGACGGCAACCACTTCGCCTATGTCGGGACGATGAAATCGACGGGTGAAACGGCGCTCGTCACCCATCACGGGTCGCGGGCACCGGGTGCGCGCCTCTACGACAAGGGCATGAAGGTCGCCAATCGCTTCCGCGAGCAGCTGTCGCCGCAGACGCATCGGGAAAACGCCTGGATTCCCGCCGATACCGAGGAGGGCGACCTCTACTGGTCGGCGCTCCAGACGATCCGCCAGTGGACGAAGGAGAATCATTACGTCCTGCACGATATGGCGGCGGAAAGGCTCTCGGCCAAGGTGGCCGACCGCTTCTGGAACGAGCACAACTTCGTCTTCCGCAAGTCCGACGGGCTCTTCTACCACGGCAAGGGAGCGACGCCCGCCTTCGACAAGTGGGCCGAGGATGCGACAGACCTGACGATCATTCCGCTCAACATGGTGGAGCCGATCCTGATCGTTCGCGGCTCCAATGCCGCCCATGGCCTCGGATTCTCGCCGCATGGCGCCGGCCGCAATTTTTCCCGCAGCGCCCATATGCGGCGCCTTGCGGAAGAATACGGCGCCGATGCCCGCGGCCTGAGCCCGAACAACCTGGCGGATATTCTGAAGAAGGAGACGGCGGGGCTGGACGTCCGCTTCTTCTCCGGCTTCGCGGATGCTTCGGAGCTGCCCAGCGCCTACAAGTCCGCCGCCAATGTCCGCGCCCAGATCGAGCACTATGGCCTGGCCGAGGTGGTCGACGAGGTCGTGCCCTTCGGGAGCATCATGGCCGGGGACTGGCAAAGGGACGCGCCGTGGCGGAAGAGGCGGGAAAGGCGTTAAGTGACGACGCGCCGGCCGTCGCCCTTGTGGCGGCGGCCGGTGCGATGACGGTTGAAACGGGACGGAATTCGCGTATAAGCGCCGTCAATGTGTTTCTGGAAAGGGAGCGGATCGATGCAGAACATCTCCTCACGCCCCATCGGGGTTCCGGTCTGACTCAGCCTGGCTGAGGAGGATCGTTCGACCTGCCGTCTTCGACGGCGGACACGAGCACCTATCCAGAGTTCTATCATGGGCACTTTTTTCGGGGACACGTCTGTCTCCACCCAGCCGGCATGCACGCCGGCGACTATCCATCACTATTTCTCGGCCGAAAGCTGGATCGAGGGCGCCGCGCTCGACCAACTCGACAGGATGGCGCGCCTTCCGGGCGTCAGAAGCATCGCGGCCTTCCCGGATCTCCATCCGGGCAAATACGGTGCGACAGGTGTCGCGCTCCTGTCGGACAGGCTGCATCCGCTGCTCGTCGGCAACGACATCGGCTGCGGCATGTCCCTGTTCGAGCTCGATCTTCCATTGCGGAAGCTGAAGCTCGACAGGGCGGCAAGCCGTCTCCGGCGGTTCGACGCGCTTGCGGTCGACGATGCTGCCGGGCGCCTCGACGGTGTCGGCCTTCCGGGCGATCTCTTCGCGGACGCGCTGGGAACGATCGGCGGCGGCAATCACTTCTGCGAGCTGCAGGCGGTGGAGAGCTTCTCCTCGCCGGTATCCGGCATCGACCGCCAGGGACTTTACCTGCTCGTCCATTCGGGTTCCCGCGGCTTCGGAGCAACTGTCCTGTCCGACAGTCTCTCGGCCGAACCGGACCTGATGTTGGGGCTCGATGCCTCGTCTCCGGCCGGCCTCCATTGGCTCGGCAGGCATGATCAGTGTGTTGCCTGGGCCTCGCTCAACCGCATCCTCATCGCCGAGAAGGCGGCCTCGGCGCTTGGCGCCGATTGTCGCCCGGTGACCGACGTGCCGCATAATCTCGTTCGCCGGAGCGGGAAGGGCTATGTCCACCACAAGGGCGCGGCGGCCGTCGATCCCGGCATGATCGCCCCGCTCGCAGGGTCGCGCGCGACGCTGAGCTACATCGTGCGGGCCACGGAAAAGGTCGCCGGTTCGCTGGGCGGCATATCGCACGGTGCGGGGCGCAAATACGACCGTGCCACCATGCACGGCCGCGTCGGCCGGACCCGCTCCGAACGGGACGACCTCCTGCGCAATGCCTGGGGTGGCATCGCCATATGCGACGACCGCGCGCTCGTCATCGAAGAGGCGCCCTCCGCCTACAAGGATGCAGGGCGGGTGGTTGCCGATCTCGTGGCGGCGGGCCTCGTCGAAAGCCTGGCCGCCATGCGGCCGCTCGTCACCTACAAGAAGGCGGTCGACGAGGAGGGGCGTGCCCGCCGCCCGGACAAACCGGATCACCGCCAGACGGGGAGGCGCAAGCATGACCGCTCTTGATCTGCTGATCACCGCCGGCAACGGTCCTGCCGAATGCCGCATCGCCGTCAGGGCGTGTCTCGATATCTTGGAAAAGGAAGCGGCGGCGCGTGGCTGCCTCTTCGAGGTCAGCACGGGGCCTATGCCGGACCGTCACGGCCCGAAATCCGCCCTCGTCAGCCTGGAGGGCGAAGCGGCACCGTGCATGGCCGCAGAGTTCTGCGGCACCGTGAAGTTCCTGTTCAAGAGCCCGGTGCGTCCGGGCCACAAGCGGCAGAACTGGTTCGTCTGCGTACAGCGCGTCGACCTTTCCGGCGGTGAGGACGTGGCGATCGATCCGCGCGACATCCGGTTCGAAACCCTGCGGGCCGGCGGACCCGGCGGCCAGCACCAGAACACCACGGACAGCGCCGTCCGGGCCATTCACATTCCAACCGGGCTGCGCGTCATCGCCCGCAACGAGCGATCCCAGCATCGCAACAAGGCGCTGGCGGTCAAGCGGCTCGCAGCCATGCTGCAGCATCTGGAGGACAGGAAGACGGACGCGGCAAAATCGGAACGCTTCATCGCCAACCGCTCGATCGAGCGGGGCAATGAAGTCAAGACGTTCAAGATTCAGCGTCCATAGACCGATGCCGGGCCTGCAAGGGCGGCGGCGACGGAGCATTTCCGCGATTTGGGAGAAAGCGGAAATGCTCCAAACAGCCGCCGGACGGCTGCGGCGTCACGACATGATCAGTCCGCCGTCGACATTGATCGTCTGGCCGGTGATGTAGGCGGCGTCCTCGGAGGCGAGGAAGGCGACGAGGGCGGCGACTTCGGCGGGGGTGCCGGCGCGGCCCATCGGGATGCCCTCGACCCATTCGGCCATCAGCTCGCCCGGGCCGTATTCGCCGAGCATCTTGCCCCAGACACGGTCGTTGTAGTCCCACATCTCGGTGTGGATGATGCCGGGGCAGATGGCATTGGCGGTGATGCCTTCGCGCGCCAGCTCCTTGGCGAGGCTCTGCGTCAGGCCGACGACGCCGAATTTCGAGGCGGCATAGTGCGGGGTGTAGATGAAGCCCTGGCGGGCTTGGCCGGAGGCGGTGTTGATCAGGCGGCCCTTCGTGCCGCTGGTGCGGAAGCGGCGGATCGCCTCCTGGCAGCACAGGAACACGCCCTTGGTGTTGACGTCGAGGTTGAGGTCCCATTCGCGCTCGGTGAGGTTCTCCACCTTGGCGATGGTGATGACGCCGGCATTCTGCACGGAAACGGAGATCGCGCCGAGCTTCCCCTCGGCCTCGCCATAGGCGTCCTGCACGGCTTTCGCGTCGGTCACGTCGAGCGCAAGGCCGATCACCTCGGCGCCGGTTTCCGCGGCCAGCGCCTCGGCGGCCGCGGCCGTGTCCTTCTCGATCGCCGCGATGGCGACCCTCGCGCCTTCCTCGGCAAAGCGCTTGGCGATGCCGCGGCCGATGCCCTTGTTGCCCCCGGTGACGAATACCGTCTGGCCTGCGAAACGTCTCATGGTCTTCTCTCCATAATGCGCAGCAGGCCGTGGACTGGTCCGGGATGGATCAGGCCGTGAGCCGTGCCGCAGTGAACTTGTCGGTGACGAGCACATCGATGACGCCCAGCTTCAGGGCGCCGGCGATGGCCTCGGTCTTCGATTCTCCGCCCGCAAGGGCCATGACGCGGTTGGTCCTGCGCAGGTCCTCCAGCGAGATGCCGATGACGCGGTCGTTGAGCGGGGTTTCCACCGGTTTTCCGTCCCGGTCGTAGAAACGGTAGGAAATCTCGCCGACGGCGCCGGCCTCGTGCAGCATCGCCATTTCCTGGCGGGAGAAGGTGTTGCCGGACCGGGCCAGCATTTCGGACGGCTCCACCGCGCCGATGCCGACGATGGCGAGGCTGAGGCGGCCGAAGAGGTCCATCGTCTCGCGCACGGCCGGATCGGCGAGCATGACGAGTTTCGCCTCGCGCGAGGAGGTGATGCCCTGGACGAGCAGGAGCCGCGGCTCGCCGCCGGTGAGCTTGGCAAGGCGCGCCGTCAGCTGCGTGGCGTGCATCTGCACCGAGGCATCGCCCATGCCGCCAAGGATCTGCACGATGTACTTTGCCTTGGCGTTCTTCAGCGGGTGGATGTTGTCCACCATGCGCAGGATGGTCTGGCTCCAGCTCGAGACGCCGATGATCTCGTCCTGCTGCAGGGTGACTTCGAGGAAATGGGCGGCAGCCTCGCCGATGCGGGCCATGATCGCGCCGTCGCGGTCCTCCGAACAGTCGATGACGATGGCTTCGGTCAGGCTGTAGCGCTCGCGCAGGGCCAATTCGAGTTCGGCGAAGGTGCCGGCGGGCGGGATGACCGTCGTTCGCACGATGTCTTCCTGCTCCGCGCGCTTCAGCATGCGCGAGACGGTCGCCTGCGACATGTGCATGATCTCGGCGATCTCCGCCTGCCGCTTGCCTTCGATATGGTACATCTGGGCAACGCGGGCGATCAGTCGCAGCTCGTTGAGCCTTCCCATAGGGTTCTCCATGAGTGAATTTTTATTCACTCATAGTGGATGGACCCGTTAGGGTCGAGCGGCAGATCGCGTCTTTCCAGACCGCAAGTCGTCGTGTGGCGTCGGAAGCACGCGGGGCGATGGCATTGGCGGCGCGCGGCAGGGCGGCGATGGCGGGGAGATCCGGCCAGACGCCGAGCGAGAGGCCGGCGAGATAGGCCGCGCCGAGCGCGGAGGCCTCGGGCGCATCGCACTGGATGACGGCGTGGCCCAGCGTATCGGCGACGCATTGCATGAGGAAGGTGTTCCTGCTCGGGCCGCCATCGGCATGGAGCCGGCCGAGCGGCACCGGCGATTGCGCGGACATCGCCTTGAAGACGTCGTGCACCTGGAAGGCGATGCTGTCGGTCACCGCGCGGGCCATCTGGGCGCGGCTGGTGTTGAAGGTGATGCCGCAGAACAGTGCCCGCGCATCGGAGCGCCAATAGGGTGCGCCGAGGCCGACGAAGGCGGGCACGAAGCCGGGTCCGCCGGGCTCGGCGGTGGCGGCAAGCTCGGTCAGGGCCTGCACGTCCGGCAGGCCGAGCATCTCGGCCATCCAGGGCAGCGAGGCGGCCGAGACCAGGATATTGCCCTCGAAAGCGTAGGTCGGCTTGCCGCCGATCGACCAGGCGATGGTCGTGGTGATGCCCTGTTCCGGCGCGATGAAGCGCGGCAGGGTGGTCATGATCGACGAGCCGGTGCCGAAGGTCACCTTGCCGTCGCCGGGATTGAAGGCGCCGTGGCCGAAGAGGGCGGCATGGCTGTCGCCGATGGCCGAGGCGATCGGGATGCCGTCGGCAAGGCCCGGCACGTTCCTCGTCACGCCGAAACGGGCCGCGCTGTCGCGCACCTCTGGCAGGGCGGCCTTTTCGACGCCGAAGAGGGCGCAGAGCTCGTCGCTCCATTCCCGTCGGTTGAGGTCGTAGAGCTGGCTGCGCGCGGCGTTGGCGGCGTCGCAGGCATGGACCGCGCCATCCGTGAAGCAGTGGATGAGCCAGGCGTCGATCGTGCCGAGCCGGACGGGACGTCCCTCGGGCACGCGGTCGAGCAGCCATTTCATCTTGGGGCCGGGGAACATCGGATCGATGGGAAGGCCGGTCAGCGCCTGGACGCGCGGCGCATGGCCCGCCGCGATCAGGTCGGCGCAGGCCGGCGCGCTGCGGCGGCACTGCCAGCTCACGACCGGGCCGAGCGGTCTTCCGGTCTCCGCATCCCAGATGGTGACGGATTCGCGCTGATTGGAGATGGCGATGCCGAGGATATTTACCGCAGGACCTGCCGCAAGGCAGGCGGCGATGGCCTCCTGTACGGATTCCCAAAGGCGTTGCGGGTTTTGCTCCACCCAGCCCGGCTGCGGATGCTCGATGCCGACGGGAGATGCGCCGCGGGCCAGGATCGCGCCGTCCGTGGAGACGAGCACGGCCTTCGAATTCGTGGTGCCCTGGTCGATGGCGAGGATGGCGGTCGTCATGGCGGCTCCGGTGAACAGGAGTTGGAGGGCGCGGCGAAAGGGAGGTCTTGCCGCGCCCCGGCACGAAATCTAGCCCCGCACAATCACGTGCGGGAAGATTTTCGCGCGATCAGGGCGATGGCCGCCTCGGCGATGGCGGCGGGCGACATGCCGAACTCGTCGAGCAGGAATTCGGCTGAGCCGGTGGGGGCGAAAATGCCGGGCACGCCGAGGATCTTCATCGGCACGGGGGCTTCCGCCACGACGACCTCCGCGATGGCGGAGCCGAGGCCGCCGAAGGTGGAGTGCTCCTCCGCGGTCAGGATGGCGCCGGTCTCGCGTGCCGCGGCCACCACGGCCTCGACGTCGATCGGCCGGACGGTCGCCATGTTGAGGACGCGCGCCTCGATGCCCTTCTCGGCGAGGATGGCGGCGGCCTTCACTATACGGTGGGTCAGCGTGCCGTTGGCGATGAGGGTGACGGCATCGCCGTCGCGCAGCAGGTTGGCTTTGCCCGGCGCGAAGGTGTGGCCGGCCGGCAGCAGGTCCGGCACGCCGACGCGCGAGAGGCGCAGGAAGACCGGGCCGTCATACCTGGCGGCCCATTCCACGGCGGCGGCCGTCTCGATGGAATCGCAGGGCGCGATGACCGGCAGGTTCGGCAGGACGCGCGTCCAGGCGAAATCCTCGATGGAATGGTGCGTCGGGCCGAGCTCGCCATAGGCCATGCCGGAGGAGATGCCGACGAGTTTCACATTGGCGTTGGAATAGGCGATGTCGGCCTTGATCTGCTCCAGCGACCGGCCGGTCAGGAAGCAGGCGGCTGCGCAGACGAAAGGCAGCAGCCCGCCATTGGCAAGGCCGGCGCCGACGCCGACGAGGTTCTGCTCGGCGATGCCGACATTGACGAGGCGTTCGGGCCATTTGGCCTTGAAGCCGCCGAGCTTGGAGGAGCCGACGGAATCGTTGCAGACGGCCACGACCTTGGGATTGTCGGCGCCGAGGCGCTCCAGCACGGCGACGAAGGCGTCGCGGCAATCGTGAAGCTTGGCGGAAGGGGTCACGGCGTTCATCAAAGGGCCTCCGAAAGCTCAGCCACGGCAATTTCGTATTGTTCGGCATTGGGCACCTTGTGGTGCCAGTCGACCTTGTCCTGCATGAAGGAAATGCCGTGGCCCTTGTTGGTGTGGGCGACGATGCAGTGCGGGCGGCGCCCACGCTTTTCCAGCGCCGGAACGATCTCGTCCATGGCATTGCCGTTGATCTCGGTGACATCCCAGCCGAAGGCTTCAAGCTTGGCGGGGAAGGGCGCGAGGTTGTTGGTGTCCTTCAGCGAGGCACCCTGCTGGAAGCGGTTGTGGTCGATGATCAGCGTCAGGTTGTCGAGGCCGAACTGTGCGGCCGAGGCGATCGCCTCCCAGTTCGAGCCTTCCTGCATCTCGCCGTCGCCCGTCAGCACGTAGACGCGGTAGGTCGCGCCGGTCAGCTTGGCGGCCTTCGCCATGCCGACCGCGACCGGCAGGCCATGGCCGAGCGGGCCGGTATTGGTCTCGACACCCGGCACCTTGTTGCAGTTCGGGTGGCCGTTGAGCCGCGAATGGGGCTTCAGGAAGGTCGCGATCTCCTCTTCCGGAATGAAGCCGCGCCTAGCGAGCGTCACGTAGAGCGCCAGTGCCACATGCCCCTTGGACAGCACGAAGCGGTCGCGATCCGGCCGTCTCGGCGCCTCGGGGGAGATGTCGAGGACGCGGAAGTAGAGCGCCGTCAGGATGTCGATGGCGGACATTTCCCCGCCGATATGGCCTGCGCCAGCTTCAAAAACCGCTTGCAGATCGCGAAGGCGGATCTGGCGAGCGATGCGGTCGAGATCGTTCGGCTGCATGAAACCCTCGTTGTGAATAAATATACAGTTATACATATATTTGCATGGGCGCCGGACAAGTCAAGCGAAAATACCATCAGTAGCCGCTAAAGAATTCGGAAGTGGCGCCTTGACACACTCCGCTTGGATGCGTTACGAATTTACACACACTAATGAATATTTATGCGTTAAGCGAAACGCGAGGCGGAGACCGGTCGGGAGGAGTGCTCATGGTGGCGGATGTGAAGGAAAGACGCGGGGTGGCCGGTATTGCGCTGCCCTCGCTGCGCGGCGCCACGGGGCCGCTGATCGGCCTCATCGTGCTGTGCCTCTTTCTCACCTTTGCGACGGACAAGTTCCTGTCGGTGCGCAACTTCCTCAACGTGCTCGACCAGATCACGGTGCTCGGCGTCATGGCTGTGGGCATGACGATGGTCATCCTGATCGGCGGCATTGACCTTGCGGTCGGCTCGGTCATGGCGCTGGCCATGATGGTGCTGGGCTATCTCAACGTCGTCGCCGGCTTGCCGATGGGGATCGCCATTCCGCTCGCCCTCTTCGTCGCCGCCCTCAACGGGCTCGTCGCGGGTCTTCTGATCACGCGCTTCAACGTGCCGGCCTTCATCGCGACGCTTGCCATGATGTCGATCACGCGCGGCCTTGCGAACATGATCACCGACGGCCAGCAGATCATCGGCTTTCCGGCCTGGTTCAACATGATGGCCATCGTGCGCTTCGGCGGCTTCCTGACGCTGACCGTCGCCGTGATGATCGTCGTCTTCATCGTCGGCCTGCTCTATCAGCGCTACCGCCATGGCGGGCGCGTGCTCTATGCCATCGGCGGCAATGCCGAGGTCGCGCGCCTTGCCGGCATCAACGTCCAGCGCGCCACCGTGCTCGTCTATGTCGTGTGCAGCTTCCTTGCCGGCCTTTCCGGCATGGTGCTCGCCGCCCGCCTCGACTCCGTCCAGCCGTCCTCGGGCGTCTCCTACGAGCTCGACGCCATCGCGGCGGTCGTCATCGGCGGCACCTCGCTTTCGGGCGGCACGGGCGGCATCGGCGGCACGATCATCGGCGTCCTCATCATCGGCGTGCTGCGCAACGGCCTCAACCTGCTCAGCGTCTCGCCCTTCATGCAGCAGGTCATCATCGGCGCGGTCATCGTGCTCGCCGTGACGGCGGAGACCTACCGCAAGCGCAAGTAACCCCGTTCACCCCCGCCGCCGGCGGGGTGGCGAAAACGGCCCGCAATGGTGCGGGCCGGCAAAAGGAAGGCGGCTTCCTGCAGGGGCGGGGGCTGCCGGGCAAACCGGAGGAGAAACCATGAAACTGTCCAGACTGCTGATCGCGGCAAGCGCCGCGTCCGTCCTCGCGCTTCCCGCATCCGCCGCCGAGGTCAAGAAGATCGGCCTCGCGGTGCCGAACCTGCAGGCCGACTTCTTCAACCAGATCAAGCTCGGCGTCGAGAAGCATGCCAAGGAAAAGGGCATCGAGGTGGTCGTGGTCGATGCCAAGAACGACACCAACACCCAGGTCAGCCAGGTTCAGGACCTGATGACGCAGGACATCGACGCCTTCATCTACATCCCGGCCGGTGCCGCCGCCGCTGCCGTGCCGACCCGCCTTGCCCGCGAGGCCGGCATTCCCGTCATCAACGTCGACCGCACGCCCGAGGGTGCCCCGGGCGACACGTTCATCGCCGGCGAGAGCGTCGAATCCGCCTATGAAGTCTGCAAGTACATCATCGGCAAGGCGGGCGGTTCGGGCAAGATGGCGATCATCCACGGCCAGAAGGGCACGACGCCGGAAGTCGACCGCTTCACCGGCTGCAAGCGCGCCATCGACGAGAACCAGGGCGTCGAGCTGGTCGACCAGCAATGGAGCAACATGTGGTCGGCCGACGAAGGTTTCACGATCGCCCAGAACATGCTGCAGGCGAATCCCGACATCACGATCATCTTCGGCCAGGCTGACGGCCTCGCGATGGGCGCGGCCAAGGCGGTCGACGTCGCCAACCTCTCCGACAAGGTGATCATCGGCGGCTATGACGGCGATGTCTCGGCGCTCGAATACCTCGCCAAGTGCACGGGCCCGTTCATCGCCACCGCCACGCAGAGCACGCAGAAGATGGGCGTTCTCGCCGTCGAATCCGCGCTCGCCGTCGCTGCCGGCGAGAAGGTCGAGGAGCGCCAGACGCCGAACGCCGTGCTGACGACCTGCGAGAACGCGCCGGAATTCGTCAAGGTCCACCCGTAACAGCACGAAGGCAGCAGCGCCATGACGAACCGCTCTCCCATCCTGTCGCTCCGCGGGATCCAGAAATCCTACGGTCCGATCAAGGTCCTCCACGGTGTCGATCTCGACATCCATCCGGGAGAGGTCGTGGCGCTGCTCGGCGAAAACGGTGCCGGGAAATCGACCCTGTCGAACATCATTTCCGGCACCGTCCAGCCCTCCGCCGGAGAAATGACCTGGCTCGGCAAGCCCTACGCCCCCGCCAATCCCCGCGCCGCCATGGACGAGGGGGTCGGCATGATCCACCAGGAACTCAAACTGCTGCCGAAGCTTTCGATTGCCGAAAACGTCTTCGTCGGCCGCTATCCCATGAAATCCGGCCGGCTCGACCGCAAGACGATGGAGGACAAGGCACGCGCCGGCCTCCAGCGCCTCGGGCTCGACGTCGCGCCCGACCGCCCCGTCGAAGGGCTTTCGACGGGAAAGCAGCAGCTCATCGAAATCGCGAAGGCGCTGACGCTCAACGCGCGCCTGCTCATCCTCGACGAGCCGACCGCCGCGCTCGGCGGCGAGGAGACGCAGGCGCTGTTCCGCCAGATCGAGCGTCTGAAATCCGAAGGCGTCGGCATCATCTACATCTCGCACCGGCTGGAAGAGATCCGCCAGATCACGGACCGCATCGTCGTCATGCGCGACGGCGCCAAGGTGCAGGAGTTCGACCGTGGCGACGTGCCGATCCGCACCATCGTCGAGGCCATGGTCGGTCGTTCGCTCGAACGCATGTTCCCCGCGCTCCCCGTCCCGACGCAGGAGGTGGCGCTGGAGGTGCGCGGCCTTTCCTCGCCGTCGAAGGCGTTTCGCGACATCACCTTCTCCGTCCGCAAGGGCGAGGTCTTCGGCATTGCCGGCCTGATGGGCGCCGGCCGCACGGAGCTTGTCCGCGCCATCACCGGCGCGGACCCGATTTCCGCCGGCGAAGTGCTTTTGCACGGAAAACCCGTCACGCCGCGTTCGCCGATCGATGCGATCCGCAACGGCATCGTCCTCGTGCCCGAGGATCGCAAGCTCCAGGGCGTGGTGCTCGACCATTCGATCGCGGAAAACATCGGCTATGCCAATCTCGGGGAAATCGCCCGCAACGGCTGGCTCTCCACCCGCCGCATCCGCGAATTCGCCGAGGACTACATCAGGAAATTCGGCGTGAAGGGCCGCGGCGGGCAGAATGCCGGCGAGCTCTCCGGCGGCAACCAGCAGAAGGTGGTGCTTGCCAAATGGCTGGCGCGCAAGCCGCAGGTCGTGGTGCTGGACGAGCCGACGCGCGGCATCGACGTCGGTGCCCGTTCGTCGATCTACGATCTCATCATGGACCTGGCGCGCCAGGGCGTCGCCGTCATCGTGGTCAGCTCCGACCTCGAGGAGGTGCTCGGCGTCTCCAGCCGCATCATGGTCATGGCCCAGGGCAAGCAGGCCGGCATCCTGAACCGCGAGGACGCCAACGACGTCTCGGTCATGGAACTGGCAACGATCTGAACAAGGAAGAAATCATGTCCGACATCACGCTCAACGCGCCGAAAATGTTCGATCTCTCGGGCAATGTCGCCTTCGTCACGGGCGCCGGCAGCGGCATCGGCCAGCGCATCGCCATCGGCCTTGCCCAGTGCGGCGCCGATGTCGCGCTGCTCGACCGGCGCACGGACGACGGGCTTGCCCGGACGGCCGATTTCATCGCGCGGGCCGGGCGCCGCAGCATCCAGGTCGCTGCCGACGTCACCAGCGGCGCGGCGCTCGCCGAGGCCGTCGCCCGCACCGAGGCGGAGCTCGGCGCCCTCTCGCTCGCCGTCAACGCGGCCGGCATCGCCAATGCCAATCCGGCGGAGACGATGGAGGAAAGCCAGTTCCAGACGATGATGGACATCAACCTGAAGGGCGTTTTCCTCTCCTGCCAGGCCGAAGCGCGCGCCATGCTGAAGACCGGCCGCGGCGCCATCGTCAACATTGCCTCCATGTCCGGCGTCATCGTCAACCGCGGCCTCAGCCAGTGCCACTACAACGCCTCCAAGGCGGGCGTCATCCACATGACCAAGTCGATGGCGATGGAGTGGGTCGGCCGCGGCATCCGCGTCAACACGATCAGCCCCGGCTATACCGCGACGCCGATGAACACCCGGCCCGAAATGGTGCACCAGACGAAGCTTTTCGAGGAGCAGACGCCGATGCAGCGCATGGCCAGCGTCGACGAGATGGTCGGCCCCGCCGTCTTCCTGCTCTCGGATGCGGCGAGTTTCGTCACCGGCGTCGACCTTCTCGTTGATGGCGGCTTCTGCTGCTGGTGATTTTCCCGGGGCCGGCCGCACGAGGCCTCTTGCATCCCCCGGCGAAAATTCCTTATTTACGCCTGTTCTCAGGGCGGGGTGAAATTCCCCACCGGCGGTATCCGGAGCGATCCGGGAGCCCGCGAGCGCTTCCGTTGACGCGGAAGGTCAGCAGATCCGGTGCGATGCCGGAGCCGACGGTCACAGTCCGGATGGAAGAGGACATGTCTGCAAAACCGCCCTTTCCCGGGCGGTCGCGGGCCTGTTCGCCCAAGGGATTGAAACGCCGGCATCGGCAACCCTTGAAAGGCAATGAAATGGCACTCTCGAAAATTGAAGACGCAATCGCTGCCCTTGTGCGCGGCGGCATGATCGTCGTCGTCGATGACGAAAACCGGGAAAACGAGGGCGATATCATCGTGGCCTCGGATGCGGTGACGCCGGAGGCGATCGCCTTCATGATGAAACACGCCCGCGGCCTCATCTGCGTGGCGATGGAAGGCGAGCGGCTCGATGCGCTCGACGTCCCGCTGATGGTTCCGCAGAACACGGAATATCTCCATACGGCCTTCACCGTCTCCGTCGATTACCTTCCCGGCACGACAACCGGCATTTCCGCAGCCGACCGCGCCGCAACCGTCAAGGCGCTCATGGACCCCGCGAGCCGGCCGGAAGACTTCGCCCGCCCGGGCCATATCTTCCCCCTGCGCGCCCATCCGCGTGGCGTGCGCGGTCGCCCGGGCCATACGGAAGCCGCCGTCGATCTTGCGCGCCTTGCAGGCAGGACCGCATCGGGCGTGATCTGCGAGGTCGCCAACGATGACGGCACGATGGCCCGGTTGCCCGAATTGATCGACTTTGCGGTAACCCATCGGCTGCCGCTGATCAGCATCGAGGACCTCATCGCCTACATCGCCGCCGGCCGCGACGATACGCCTGCGGTGGCCGCGTAGTTGTCCGGCCAGGGGCCATATCCCGGCGCATAGGCGCCGGGATATGGCCGCGTGGATCCAGGCAAGACGTGTCGCCAACCGTCAGTTCGTCCCGCCGATCTCGCTCGCCGTGCGCAGGAATGCCTGGAACTGGTCCTCCGGCACGAAGGCGCCACCGGTGGTCCAGATGACGTGGGTTGCCTGGGCGAGCCGGTCGCCGATCTGCCGATGCGCGCAGAATTCCTTGCCCGCCGGGTGCTTCACGAGGAAGTCCGGGCCGGCGAAGCCGGCGGCGGCGGAGGGTTCGAGGCGCAGGTTCTGGCTCTGGTGGGCGCTCAGGAGCCAGCGGAAGAGGGACGGGTCGTCGACGGTGAAGACGCCGGCCAGCATGCGGCGCATGACGGTGGCGACGAAGGCCGACATGCGGGCGACGGCCATGCCGTCCGCCTCCGTGCGGTTGGTCAGGCCGACATCGTAAACGGAGACGAGATCCGCCGAACCGCTCATGAGATGGACCAGCGCGCAGGGCGACTGAAGCGGCTCCACGAAGAAGCAATGCACATTGTCCCCGAAGACCGTCTTCGCGCCATAGGCGACGCCGCCCGGCGCGCCGCCGATGCCGCAGGGCAGGTAGAGGAACAGCGGATGTCCGGCATCGACGACGATGCCGCGGGCCTGGAGCTGCCCAGCAAGCTCCAGCGCTGCGACGCTGTAGCCGAGGAAAAGCTGCCGGGATTGCTCGTCGTCGACGAAGTAGATCGCCGGATCGCTCTCGGCGGCGATGCGGGCATTTTCCACCGCCGTCGTATAGTCGGCGTCGTGCCTGACGACCGCGACGCCGAGCCGCGTCAGCCGCTCCACCTTCCACGCCTTGGCGTCGGCGGACATGTGGACCGTCGCCCGGAAGCCGAGCGCGCGGGCCGCGACGCCCACGCTGAGCCCCAGATTGCCGGTGCTGCCGACGGCGATGGTGTAGCGGGAGAAGAAGTCTTTCGCGTCCGGTCCGGCGAGGCGCCGGATGTCCTCGCCCGCTTTCAGCAGGCCCTCGCGCCGGGCCAGCCGTTCGGCGAACAGGAAGACCTCGTAGACGCCGCCGCGCGCCTTGATCGACCCGGCGACGGGGAGGGCGTTGTCCGCCTTGACGAGAAGGGTGCCGAATTCGGCGCCGTCATAGCCCAGCGCCTTGCGCATGGCCTCCAGCGGCACGAGGTCGGAGCGGATTTCGCCGTTCGTGGCTTGCAGTTCGGGGAAACAGGCTTCCAGCAAGGGCGCGAGATGCCGCCAGTTCTCCTGCGCCTCGCCCACATCCGACGGCCGCACGGGAAGCGTCGCGTCCGCGATGGCGTTTTCCGTGTAGTGCGGGTTCGTCCAGAGCGTCGGGCGCGCCGCCAGCACATCGGAGCGGGCGGGATTGTCGGGGAGATGGATGGCCATGTCGTGATCCTGCTTCGGGTGGGAGGCGCACGCCGCGCCATTGGCGGCGGCGTGCCGGTCTTCAGGGGGTAGCGATAGCCGCGGCGATCTCGACCTGGCAAGGCGCGTGCCGGGAATGACGCCTTTCACGGGTCTCGCGGCGGGCGGGGCCTATCCCATGCGTTCGGAGGCATAGGAGCCGGGCGAGGGCGGGAAGACGATGGTCCGGTTGCCGTTGAGGAAGACGCGGCCGTGGATATGGGCGTGGATGGCGCGGGCGAGCACCTGGCTCTCCACGTCGCGGCCGAGGCTGACATAGTCTTCGGCGCTCTGGGCGTGCGTCACGCGCACCGTGTCCTGCTCGATGATCGGGCCCTCGTCGAGGTCGGCGGTCACGTAGTGCGAGGTCGCGCCGATCAGTTTCACGCCGCGCTCGAAGGCCTGCTTGTAGGGATTGGCGCCCTTGAAGGACGGCAGGAAGGAATGGTGGATGTTGATGATCCGGCCCGACATCGTCCGGCACATCTCGTCGGAGAGCACCTGCATGTAGCGGGCGAGCACGATGAGCTCGGCGCCCGTCTCCTCGACGATGCGCATCTGCTCGGCCTCCGCCTCCGGCTTGTTCTCCTTCGTCACCTTGATGTGGTGGAAGGGGATGTCGTGGTTCACGACCACCTTCTGGTAATCGAAATGGTTGGAGATGACGCCGACGATGTCGATCGGCAGGGCGCCGATGCGCCAGCGATAGAGCAGGTCGTTGAGGCAATGGCCGAAGCGCGAGACCATGAGGATGACCTTGCGCTTGGTCGTCTCGTCGAAGAATTCGGCATCCGCCTGATAGGTCGCGGCGATCTCGGCAAAGCCCTCGCGCAGCGCTTCCAGCGTGCGGCCCTCCTCGGACTGGAAGCTGACGCGCATGAAGTAGCGGCCGGTGCTCTTGTCGTCGAACTGGGCGCTGTCGGAGATGTTGCAGCCGTTGGCGGAGAGGTAGGTGGCGATCGCGGCCGTGACGCCCCGGATCGAGGGGCAGGCGACGCGCAGGGCATAGCGGTTGGAAAGGGCGGACATTGGCGATCCTTTCGGGTCGATCAGTCGATAGGGATGGAATGCTGGCGGCCGAAGGCCGTGAGCGTGTTGGAGAGCAGGCAGGCGATCGTCATGGGGCCGACGCCGCCCGGAACGGGCGTGATCGCGCCGGCCACATGGCGGGCTTCCTCGAAGGCGACGTCGCCGACGATGCGCGGCTTGCCGTCGATCTCCACCCGGTTGATGCCGACGTCGATGACGGTGGCGCCCGGCTTGATCCAGTCGCCACGCACGAGGCCCGGTCGCCCGACCGCGACGACGAGAATATCGGCGGCGCGGCAGAGTTCCGGCGTGTTGCGCGTGCGCGAATGGGCGATGGTCACCGTGCAGTTTTCCGAAAGCAGCAGCTGCGCCATCGGCTTGCCGACGATGTTCGACTTGCCGACCACCACGGCGTGCAGGCCGGAAAGATCGCCGCCGAGCCGGTGCTTCAGCAGCATCAGGCAGCCGAGCGGCGTGCAGGGCACCAGCGCCGGCTGGCCGGTGGAGAGGCGCCCGGCATTGGAAACGTGGAAGCCGTCGACATCCTTGTCGGGATCGATGCCCTGGATGACGGCACTGGCGTCGAGATGAGGCGGCAGGGGCAGCTGGACGAGGATGCCGTGCACCGCGGGATCGCCGTTGAGCCGGCCGATCAGCGCCATCAGGTCGTCCTGCGTCGTGTCGGCCGCAAGCTCGTGCTTGAAGGAATTCATGCCGGCGGCGGCCGTCTGGCGATGCTTCGAGCCGACATAGACGGCGCTGGCGGGATCGCTGCCGACGAGGACCACGGCGAGGCCCGGCACGGCGCCGGTCGCGGTCTTCAGCCTTGCGACCTTCACCGCGACATCGTCCAGCAGGCCGGCCGCGAACATCCTGCCGTCGATGATCGCACCGCCGGCAACCCTGTCCATTCCCATGACGTTCCCTTTCGCATCATCCAAGGCCCGGCCACGGGCCGGAACGAGAGCCGCGTGCGGCACGGCTCTCTTCTGTCGGTCCGGATCTCTCGCGCTCAGTGCGCGTAGACCGGGAAAGCCGCCGTCAGCCTGGCCACCTTGGCCTTCGCGCCGTCGACGACGTCGTCCGCCGTGCCGCCGGCTTCCGCCTCGATGAGGTCGGCGATGATGGTGCCGAGCGTGCGGAACTCCTCTTCCTTCATGCCGCGCGTGGTGGCGGCGGAGACACCGAGGCGCATGCCGACCCATTCCGGCGGGCGCGGGCTGTCGCCCGGGATCGGGTTCTTGTTGGCGGTGATGTTGGCGCGCGCCAGAAGGTCTTCCGCCTGCTTGCCGATCAGGCCCTTGCTCGACAGGTCGACCAGCACGATGTGGGTGTCCGTGCCGCCGGAGACGATGCGCACGCCGCGGTCGATCAGGGTCTCGGCAAGGGCGCGGGCATTGGCCTTGACCTGCGCGGCGTAGACCTTGAAGTCATCCTGCAGCGCTTCGCCGAGGCAGACGGCCTTGGCGGCGAGCACGTTGCTGTGCAGCGAGCCCTGGACGCCCGGGAAGACGGCGGCCTGCAGCTTCTTGAACCAGGCCTCGTTGTTGGTGAGGATCAGGCCGCCGCGCGGGCCGCGCAGCGTCTTGGTCGTGGTGCAGGTGACGATGTCGGCATGCGGGAAGGGCGAGGGGTGGGCGCCGCCCGCGACGAGGCCGGCGATATGCGCCATGTCGACGAGGAACCAGGCGCCGACCTTCTTCGCGATCCTGCCCATGCGCTCGAAGTCGAGTTCGCGCGGATAGGCCGAGCCGCCGGTGATCAGCAGCGTCGGGCGAACCTCCTCGGCGATGCGCTCCAGCGCGTCATAGTCGATGACCTCGGTTTGCGGGTCCACATTGTAGTTGTGCGATTCGAACCAGCGGCCCGACAGGTTGCCCTTCATGCCGTGCGATAGGTGGCCGCCGGCGGCCAGATCGAGCGAGAGGACCTTGTCGCCCGGCTTCAGCAGCAGGAAGAAGACGGCGAGGTTAGCCTGCGTGCCGGAATGGGGCTGGACGTTGGCATAGGCACAGCCGAAGAGCTGCTTGGCGCGGTCGATCGCCGCCTGCTCGACGATGTCGACAAACTGGCCGCCGCCGTGGAAACGGTTGCCCGGATAGCCCTCCAGCGTCTTGTTGGTCATCTCGTGGCCGAGCGCGTCGAGCACGGCGCGGCTGACGATGTTCTCGGATGCGATGAGCTCGATCTGGTCCTGCTGGCGCTTGCGCTCGTTGTCGATGGCGCCGGCGACGAGCGGGTCGCGCTCGTGAACGGGGGCGTTGAAATAGGCTTTCGTCTGTTCGGTCATGACCAGTCTCCGCAAGGGGTATGAGGGCGTGGAGAAAGGCTAGTCACGGCTTCGATCCAGAAAAAGTTAATAATATTTGCACATGCGTTCTGATTTGCTAATCATTCTTCGTGCTGCTCCAGGAGGAAAGAATGGACCTTGCCCGCTTGCGCGCGCTGCGCGAACTGTCGATCCGCAAGACCATGGCCGCGGTGGCCGAGGCGCTATACGTTTCCCCATCCGCCGTCTCGCAGCAGATCGCGCTGCTGGAACAGGAGGTCGGCATCGACCTCATCGAGCGTCGCGGCCGCGGCGTGGAGCTGACGCCGGCCGGAAAGCAGCTCGTCGAGCGGGCGGAGCGGATCCTCATCGAGCTGGAATCGGCCCGCGCGGACATCGCCGAATTGAAAAAGGTCATTGCCGGCGAGCTGCGGGTGGCGGCCTTTCCCTCCGTTGCCGCGGCGGTGGTGGCGGGAGCGATCCAGAGCCTTTATCGCCTCCATCCGCACCTCACGGTGCAGTTCGACGAGATGGAGCCCGCCGAAAGCCTTGCCGCCCTGCGCAGCTGGCAGACGGACATCGCGATCATCGACGACCTCAACGTGCCTGCCGGTGCCGTCGATCCGAACATCGAGACGATCCCGCTGATGGAGGACGTCTTCAATGTGATGGTGTCCCAGACCCATCCGTTGGCCGAGCAGCCGACCGTCATGCTGCATCAGCTGCGCGACGAGCGCTGGGCGCTCGATACCGCCTCCTCGACCTACAACCGCATGATCACCGATGCGTGCCAGGAGGCCGGCTTCACCCCCAACATCGTCGCCCGCTGCAAGGGCTTCGAGGTGACGATCGCGCTGATCCGGGAGGGATATGGCATCTCGATCCTGCCGGGCCTTCGGGCGAGCTACGACCTCGAGGACGTCTGGGTCTGCAAGGTCGAGCCGGAGATCCGCCGCAAGATCTCGCTGGCCTTTCGGAAGGGGGAGAAACGCAGCCCCGCCGTCCAGGCCTTCATCGCGCAGATCAACGCGCGGATCGGCTCCCGCCGCCGCTTGCCCACGGGCAAGGGCGAGGCGCGGCTCCCGCCCGATGCGGCTTCCGCAGGCAATGCCGACGGTTAAAATAAAACAGTTTTGCTAAATAGTACGTAAAGCAGAATTAAGTAGACCTGAACAAATCGTGTTCCTATCGTCCCCCTGTCGATTGATATGGGTTCGCGGCTTGGCTACCAAACGGCGGACTTAGGCCAATGGCGGGAACAATCGCTACAGAACGGCAAGAGCCGCTGTTGCCCTATCGCCCAAATCAGCTCTCGGCATGAGAACCGGGCTCTGCACCAGCGTGCAGGGCGCTCGCGATATTCACAGGGGACTGCAATGAAACTGATCAAGCTTCTCACGGCCGGCGTGTTTGCCGGCCTCGCCGTTACCGCAGGTCACGCGTCGGCCTCCGTCCTCGACACGGTCAAGCAGCGCGGCACGCTGAACTGCGGCACGGACAACACCGCGCCCGGTTTCGGCTACCTCAATACGACGACGGGCCAGATGGAAGGCCTCGATGTCGACTTCTGCCGCGCGGTCGCTGCCGCGGTGCTCGGCGATGCGTCGAAGGTCAAGTTCGTAACGGTCACCGACAAGAGCCGCTTCGATGCGGTCCTCACCAACCAGGTCGACGTCGTCTTCGCGCACACCACCATCAAGCCGGCGCGCGAATCCTCCATCGCCATCGATTTCCTGCCGGTCAATTTCTACGACGGCACGGGCGTCATGGTGAAGACGGAGACGGGCGTGAAGGAATTCGCCGACCTCGACGGCGCGACCTTCTGCACGACGCAGGGTTCGGTGACCGAGACGGTCCTCACCAGCGCCTTCAAGGCGCGCGGCTGGGAAGGCTCCAAGGTCCTGACCTACGAAAACCTCGAAAAGCTCTTCGCCGCCCTCAATTCCGGCCGCTGCAACGCGATGAGCACGGACAAGTCCGCGCTGGCCGCCTGGGCCGGCAACTCGCCGAAGCCGGCCGACTATCTGATCCTGCCCGACACGCTCGACAAGTCGCCCTTCGGCGGCTTCGTCGCGGCCAATGATTCCAAGTGGCGCAACGCGCTGCGCTGGGTCACCTACGGGCTGTTCCAGGCGGAGGAATCCGGCATCACGCAGGCCAATCTCGAAGAGAAGCAGAAGAGCGAGGATCCGTTCGTCCAGAAGTTCCTCGGCGTCGGCGGCGGCTACGGCAAGGATTTCGGCCTGCCGGACGATTTCGTCGCGCAGGTGATCAAGGCCACCGGCAATTACGGCGAGATCTATGCGCGCAATCTCGGCCCGGACACCCGGATGTTCCTTGACCGCAAGGGCACGCCGAATGCCCTGTGGACCGAGGGCGGCGCCATCTATTCGCCCCTCTGGAACTGATCCCCTCCTGACCGGACCGGGGCGGCATCGCGCCCCGGTCCCCCCATCGGTTCTGGTATTCCGACATGACTGTGCAAACCCAAGCGAACGTGGCCGGTAACATGGCCGACGACGACCTTCCGGCTCGCCGCCGCCGCAACCGGATTCGGCACAACGCCACCCAGTCCGCCATCGTCGCGGCTGCCATCGTCCTCGTGGTCCTCTTCGCCTTCGCCGTGAAGGAGGGGCTGGCCCGGCACGGGATCAGGTTCAGCTTCTCCTTCCTGCGGGATGCCGCGGGCTTCGACATCAGCGAAGGCAAGACGGTCACCCTTAAGGACGGCGTCTGGCCGGCCTTGCTGAACTTCACGTCGGATCACCTGATCGCCCAGGCCTTCGTCACCGGCATCTTCAACACGATCAAGGTGGCCGTCCTCGCCATCCTTCTCAGCACCGTGCTGGGAACGCTGCTCGGCGTCGGCCGGCTCTCGACCAACTGGGTGGTGCGCAACCTCTCCTTCTGGTGCGTGGAGTTCGTGCGCAACACGCCGCTCCTGATCCAGCTCGTCTTCTGGTATTTCGCCGTCGTCCTGCATTTTCCGCCGATCGCCGCGGCCGCGAAATTCTATGGCGTCGTGATCAGCCAGCAGGGCCTCTATTTTCCTGTTCCCACCTGGCAGGGCGGTGACTCGCTCCTCGCTGTCGGAGCCGCAACGGCATTCTGGGTCGCCATCCTCGGCGTGCTCTTCGATCGTCACGGCACGGTCCGGTGGATCTGCGCCGGCGCCGTCCTCCTGCTTGGCGGCATGATGTTCGCAACCGGCATCGTCGGCCTCGACGTTCCCGTCGCCTCGAAATTCCAGGCGCGCGGCGGAACCAGCATGAGCCCGGAAATGGCCGCGCTGCTGCTTGCCATCGTCGTCAACAGCGCGTCCTACATCGCGGAAATCGTGCGCGGCGCCATCGACGCGCTGCCGAAGGGGCAATGGGAGGCGGCCGCTTCCCTCGGCCTCACCCGCCGCGACACCGTCAACGACATCATCCTGCCGCAGGTCTTCCGCGTCGTCCTCCCGTCCTTCGGCAACCAGTATATCAGCCTGACGAAGAACACCGCCCTCGGCATCGCCATCGGATATCCCGAACTGTTCAACATCTACGGCACCATCGCGAACCAGACCGGCCACAGCCTCGAAGGCATCGTCATCGTGATGGCCTCCTACCTCATCCTCAGCTGGGCCATCAGCGCCGCCGTCGGCTGGGCCGACCGCCGCATGACAAGACACGGAGCGTCGCGATGATCGCTAGATCGCTGAAATGGTCGCGGCACAACCTGTTCGCCAAGCCGTTCGACATCCTCCTGTCCCTCACGGTCATTCCCGGCGTGCTCTGGCTCATCTGGCAGATCGCCGGCTGGGCGCTGACGGTGGCGCAATGGGACATCATTCCGCAAAGCCTGCGCGTCCTGATGATCGGCATCTTCCCGGTCGACCAGGTGTGGCGGACCTGGGTCGCGGCGATGATTATCGCCGCCCTGCTCGGCGCGGCGCTGGGCTGCGTCTTCGCGTTCCGCGGGCGTCATGCCGGCGCTCTCCTCCTCGTGGTGGCGGTTGTGCTGGTCCTGACGGGCACGAACGACCTTGCGAACATCCTGCTTGTTGCGGCCCTGGTCGTTCTCTTCGGGCTGTCCTGGGCGCTGATTTCCCGCGTTCCGGCGGTGCGCAAAGGGCTCGTGCCGGCAAGTTTCGTCGGGCTGATCGCGATCTTCGCCGTGATGGCGCCGCCCGGCGCCGGTCTTTGGGGCGGCCTGCTGCTCAGCATCCTCCTGACGCTCGTCACCGCGGTCGTCACCCTGCCGATCGGCATCCTGCTCGCCTTCGGCCGCCGCAGCCGCTTTTCCAGCGTGCGCTGGATCTGCACCGCCTATATCGAGGTGATGCGCTCGGTGCCGCTGATCATGGTCGTCTACTGGATCTGGATCCTGATGCCCGTGCTGACGCCGCAGCTCAATCTGGCGGATGTGGTGCGCGGCATGATCGGCTTCACGCTGTTCTATTCCGCCTATGTCGCCGAATATGTCCGCAGCGGCCTGCAGGCCGTGCCGCGCGGGCAGACGGAAGCCGCCCGGTCGCTCGGCATGAGCGAGTTCGACATCAACCGCTCGATCGTCCTGCCGCAGGCCCTTCGCGTGGTGGTGCCGCCGCTCGTCGGCAACGTGCTCGACATCTTCAACACGGCCTCGCTGGTCTTCATCATCGGCCTCACCGATTTCCTGCGCGCCGGCCAGATGATCCTCGCCAATCCGCAATATGGCGACCGCACCTATGAAGTCTACTCGTTTCTGTTCCTGACCTATTTCCTCGTCGGATCCCTGATCACCTTCGTCGCCCGCAAGCTCGAAAAGCATCTTGCGCGGGGCAGCCGATGAGCGACGCGAACACCATCGGAGGCCGCTCCATGAGCACCATCGTCGAAATGAAGACCCTCAACAAGTTCTACGGAAGCCATCACGTCCTGAAGAACATCGACCTTTCCGTGGCGCGCGGCGAGGTGGTGGTGGTGATCGGCGCGAGCGGCTCGGGCAAGTCGACGCTCATCCGCTGCGTCAACGGGCTGGAAATGTACCAGAACGGCAGCCTCCTGGTGGACGGCTACCCGATGCCCGTGGAGGAGGATCGCCTTCTCGGCGGCGAAAGCGAGCTTGCCGCCATCCGCAAGGGCGTCGGCATGGTGTTCCAGCAGTTCAACCTCTTCCCGCACAAGACGGTGGTGGAGAATATCACCATCGCGCCGATGCGCGTGCACCGCAAGTCGAAGGCCGAGGCCGAGGCGACCGCGCTCAGGCTGCTCGACCGCGTCGGCCTGAAGGCGCATGCGCACAAATATCCCGGCCAGCTCTCCGGCGGCCAGCAGCAGCGCGTGGCGATCGCCCGTTCGCTGGCGATGGAGCCGCACCTGATGCTGTTCGACGAGCCGACCTCGGCGCTCGATCCGGAAATGATCGGCGAGGTGCTCGACGTGATGCGCGAACTGGCCGCCGACGGCATGACGATGATGATCGTGACGCACGAAATGGGCTTTGCCCGCGAAGTGGCCGACCGGATCGTCTATATCGACCAGGGCGCGATCCTGGAGGTCGGCAAGCCGGACGCATTCTTCGACAACCCGCGGAATGAACGCGCCCGCGCCTTCCTCGCACGCGTGTTGAAGCACTAGGTGTTTTCATCCCACGTCTTAGCTCGGCGTCCCCTTGCGAAGGGGTCAGTTAACCAGCGTCGGCCGCGGCAAGGTCCGTTCCGTCACGGGGCAGCCTTCCTGGATCTTGGTCCAGGACGAGACATTGAGCTTCATCTCGCAGCGCGCGAGATAGGAACCGCCATCGACCCTCAGACAGGATGTCTCGCCGAGTTCGAACATGACGCCGCGATTGCGGCATTTGCAGTTGTGGGCATCCGCCAATGTGGGAATCAGGGCCACGGCGAGGCCGGGTACGAGCACTCCAAGACGCATGGCTGAGGCTCCAGATGATAGGCCGCCAGATTACACCCGTCCGCTGGCATCGTAAAGCAGCCGCCCGTCCGCCGAGGTGGAGCATGCGCCGCGTGCGAGTCTCGCGGGGAGGCCTTCCGGCCAGTCGGATTTGTCGCTTTCGTGGCACCGTTCGGCCGCTGAAATCGCCATCCGCTACTCAAGGCCCCGCATTTCGGCGTTCATCCAGTTGCAGAATTGCCGGACCACTCTCGATTCCGAGCGGCGCTGGTAACGATATGCCCCGATCTCGACCGGCTCATATCCGGGCAGGGCCACCAATGCGCCGGATCGTGTTTCCCTGGCTGTAAGGATGGGGGGCGCGAGCACCATGCCAAGGCCGGCAACACAGGCGTGAAGAGCTGCGTCGTCCGTGTCGAATTCATGGGCGAAGGTCAGGGCCGTTATGGGAATATCGAAGGTCTTGCACCAGAGCTTCCAATCCCAGTTGCCGGCTGCGCATCGAAGCGCGGGCACATCCGAAACGGTGATCTCCCGGCCCGTGGCGCCCCTCGCCAGCAGGCCCGGCGAGACGACGGGGCGGCTGAAGTCGCGGCACAGGTGCTCCCAGCCGTCAACCGCGTCACCGGCCCGGACATAGCGGATGCTCACGTCGGACGCCGGCGCGGCCGGGAAGGTGAGATAGGCACTTGTTTCCACCCGCACGCGCGCTTCGGGGCATAGAGAGCGGAAACGGTCCAGCGACGGAATGAGCCACCGCACGGCAAACGACATCGACGCCAGAACGCTGATCTCGTTTTCGTCCCTGTACAGCGCATCGGCCGACCGCTCGATGAGCGCGACTGCCGGCGCGACCTCCTGATAGAACCGTTCGCCGGCATCGGTCAGCGAAACGGAATTGTGTCCGCGACGGAAGAAGCTCACGCCGAGCTCGTCCTCGAGCTTCTTGATCTGGTGGCTCACCGCGCCGGAGGTGACGCCGAGCTCTGTGCCTGCGGCCGTCAGGCTCGCGGTGCGTGCGGCGGTGACGAACACCCGGATGGCATTGAGAGAGACGCGGCGGCCGATCTGCATGAATTTTCCTCAGGCTCCCCTCAAAATCCTCGTTTGAGCAGAAAACGGAAATCCGGCACAAGGCAAGGGCAAAAACCTCATGGATGTGCAATGCGCCCACGCCAGTTCTATACCAACACCAGAGCCATTGCATGGGTCACGGTCGGGACAGCATTATTTTCCTTGATCTTCGCATCGGGCAAATTCGCCGATGGAAGCGCAACCCCGCTGCAGATCCTGTTCCTCCGCTACATAGGCGGCTTGGCAACGCTGCTGCTGGTCGTGGTGGCGCGGCGGGAAAGGCTGTCCGCCTATCGAAGCCCGAAACCGCTCTCCCATTTCATGCGGGCCGTCTTCGGTGCTTCGGGCGGGGGCGCGCTGATCTACGCATCGGCAAACATGCCGATCGTGGATGCCACGGCCATCGGCCTTCTCTATGTCGTGTTCGTCGTTCCTCTCGGGGTGCTGGTTCTGAAGGAACGGCTTGGCCGGCAGCAGCTTGGCGCGATCACGATATGCTGCGCCGGCGCGGCGATCATCATGGCCTCGCGCGGCGCCTTCACCGAATTCCAGCCGGCTTATGTCCTGCCGGCCTGTATCGCGGTTCTCGGTGCGGCGCTGCTGGCCGTGGAAGGGCTGATGATCAAGGTGCTTTCGCACGCCGACCGCACGATGACGGTGCTGTTCTATGTCAATACGTTCGGCCTCCTGCTGATGGCCGTTCCCGCTGCCATGCAGTGGGTGCCGCTCACGCTCGAAGGTGCTCTGCCATTCGTGCTGCTCGGGCCGCTTGCGGTGACGGCGCAATATTGCATCGTCCAGGGCTACCGCCTTGCGTCTCTGTCGGTCGTCGGTCCCGTCGACTATACATGGTTGATCTTCGCGGGCCTGATCGGCTTTCTGTTTTTTGGCGAACAGCCGACACTGGGTGTCGTCGCAGGGTCGGCAATCGTCGCCGCAGGCGGCATCATGCTCGCGGTCGTCAAGTCACCGCCCAGCGAGCGCGAAAGCACATCGGCAGCGTGAGGCGTGCACGAAATCCCGCGCTCTGCATCGGGAAGCGGGGATTTCGCCGTCCCGCATGAGTTTTTCGCGGGGCGTCGCACCACGCCGCGCCGGGTGCCGGCCGGGCTTGCCGCCGGCGACGCTCGTGTTCGATACGAAAGTGGCTGTCGCTCCGGTCCTGCACCTGTATCGCCGCTGGTTGCGCGCAGAGGAGGCGGGATGGCGAGGTCTCTACAAGTTGACACATGTATGATAAGTGATATATCCATTTTTGCCTGGGAATGATCCCGTACGCGGCCGGGGAGGCCGGCGGGCGGCGAGGGCGGCGTTGCGAGGATATCGTCGGTGGAGAATGCGATGATGAAGGACAGGTCGCGGAACTGCCGGGTCGGCGTCGATATCGGCGGCACGTTCACCGACATCGCGCTCGATGTCGACGGCGTCCTCCATTCGACGAAGGTGCTGACCGATTATGCTGCGCCCGAGCGGGCGATCCTGAAGGGGGTCGCCGCCGTCGCGGATCTTGCCGGCATCGCCCTTTCCGAGATCGACCTGCTGATCCACGGCACGACGCTCGCCACCAATGCGCTGATCGAGCGGCGCGGCGCGAAGACCGCCTTCGTCACGACGGAAGGCTTTCGCGACGTGCTGGAAATGCGCACGGAAAACCGCTTCGAGCAGTACGACCTCAACATCACCCTGCCGCCGGCCCTTATACCCCGCGCCGATCGTTTCGTGGTGCGCGAGCGCATGAACGCAGCCGGCAAGGTTCTGTTGCCGCTCGACGAGGCCTCGGTTTCCGCCGTCGTCCAGGCGCTTGCTGCGGGCGGCTATGAGAGCGTTGCCATCGGCTTCATCCACGCCTATGCCAACGGCGCGCATGAGGCGGCCGTGCGCGCGGCGATCCTCGCGCGCCTGCCGCATCTTTCCGTGTCGATCTCCTCGGAGGTCTCGCCGCAGATGCGCGAATTCGAGCGCTTCAACACGGTCTGCGCCAATGCCTATGTGAAGCCGGCGATCAAATCCTATCTCGACCGTCTCGTCGTCTCGCTGAAGGAGATCGGCGTTTCCTGCCCGGTCTTCATGATCCATTCCGGCGGCGGCATCGTTTCGGTCGAAAGCGCCGCGGAATTCCCCGTCCGCCTCGTCGAATCCGGCCCCGCCGGCGGGGCGATCTTCGCCGCCGACATTGCCCGCCGCCATGGCCTCGACACGGTGCTCTCCTTCGACATGGGCGGCACGACGGCAAAAATCTGCCTGATCGAGAACCAGGTGCCGAAGACCGCGAAGACCTTCGAGGTCGCCCGCACCTACCGGTTCCGCAAGGGTTCCGGCATGCCGATCTCCATTCCGGTCGTCGAGATGGTGGAGATCGGCGCCGGCGGCGGCTCCATAGCCTCGGTCGACGGCATGCGCCAGATCCGCGTCGGGCCGCATTCCGCCGCCTCCGAGCCCGGCCCCGCCTGTTACCAGCGCGGCGGCAGGAACCCGACCGTGACGGATGCCGACCTCATCCTCGGCAAGCTCGATCCCGACAATTTCGCCGGCGGCGCCATCCCGCTTTCGCTGGAGGCGAGCCGGAAGGCCATGGCCGACGATATCGGTGCCGTCATCGGCCTCGATCCGGAGGCTGCCGCCTTCGGCACCTGCGAGATGGTGGACGAGAACATGGCCAATGCCGGCCGCGTTCACACCGTCGAGAACGGCAAGAACATCGCCGATTTCACCATGATCACCTTCGGCGGCGCCGGCCCGCTGCATGCCGCGCGGCTCTGCGAGAAGATGGGCATCTCCACCTTCCTCGTTCCGCCGGGCGCCGGCGTCGGATCCGCCATCGGTTTCTTGCGCGCGCCTTTCGGCTACGAATCCGTGCGCAGCGCGGTCTTCAGCCTCGCGGGCTTCGACGTAGCGGAGGCGAACCGGCTGGTGGAATCCATGGAGGTGGAAGCGCTCGGCTTCGTCGAGGGCGGGTTGGACACCGGCGAACCCGTCATCGAACGCACGCTCTTCATGCGCTATGCCGGGCAGGGCTGGGACATTCCCGTGCCGCTCGCCGCCAGCCGCTTCGATGCGGGAAGCGCGCAGAAGATCGCCGCGCTGTTCGAAATGGAATATGAGCGCTTTTTCGGCCGCGCCATCGAGGGGCTGGACATCGAGATCGTCAGCTGGTCGGTCAAGGCAAGCTCTCCGCTGCCGCCGGTCACGCGCGTCGCCGCCATCGCGGAAGGCGCGGCGGTGACGCCCGCAAAAACCCGCCGCCTGTTCGAGGCCGCCCAAGGCGCTTTCCTCGACGCCGGCATCCATGAGCGCGATGGTCTCAAGCCGGGTGATGTCGTCAAGGGCCCTGCCGTCATCGTCGAGCGCGAGACCTCCACCATGCTCACCGCCGCATTCAGGGCCGTCGTGCAAAACGACGGCTGCCTGCTCGTCACCCGGACCTGATCGAGGATCGAAGGCATGAACCAGTCGATGATCGATATTCACATGCAGGTCATGTGGAACCGCCTGATCTCCGTCGTCGAGGAGCAGGCACAGACGCTGATCCGCACGGCCTTCTCCACCTCGGTGCGCGAGGCGGGTGATCTTTCCGCTGGCGTCTTCGACCTCGAAGGCCGCATGCTGGCGCAGGCCGTCACCGGCACGCCGGGTCATGTCAATGCCATGGCCGAATCCGTCGCCCATTTCATCCGCGACATCGGCCCGGAGAACATCTTCGAAGGCGACGTCTACATCACCAACGACCCGTGGAAGGGCACCGGCCACCTGCACGACATCACCGTCGTCACGCCCTCCTTCCACCATGGCAGGCTGGTCGGCTATTTCGCCTCCACCGCCCATGTGGTGGATATCGGCGGACGCGGCTTCGGGCCGGATGCGCGCGAGGTCTATGAAGAAGGCCTCTTCATCCCGATCATGAAGTTCTTCGAGCGCGGCGACTTGAACCGCACGCTCATCCATATCGTGCGCAACAATGTGCGCGAGAGCGACAAGGTGGTCGGCGATTTCCACGCGCTCGCCGCCTGCAACGAGACCGGCCACCGCCGTCTCGTCGACATGCTGACGGAGTTCAGCCTCGAAGACCTGTCGATGATCGGCGGCTTCATCCTCAAGCACAGCCGCGAAGCGACGCTGGAGCGCCTCAAAAACCTGCCGCACGGCAGCTGGTCCTATAGCCTCGATCTCGACGGCTATGACGAGCCGGTGCATCTCGCCGCAACGCTGAGCATCGGGCCGGATGGCGTGCTGGTCGATTTCGACGGCACCTCGGGCATGAGCAAGTTCGGCATCAACGTGCCGCTGGTCTATGCGAAGGCCTATGCCTGCTACGGCATCAAATGCGTCGTCGCACCCGAGATCCCGAACAATGCCGCCTCGCTTGCGCCGTTCGACGTCGCCGCGCCGGAAGGCTGCATCCTCAATGCCAAGCGGCCGGCCCCGGTCGCGGTGCGCCATGTGCTCGGCCATTTCGTGCCGGACCTCGTGCTCGGCGCGCTGCACCAGGCGCTGCCCGGCCAGGTGCCGGCGGAAGGGGCGAGCGCGCTCTGGAACCTGCATATGAGCGTGCGCCCGGTTTCCGACCAGATCGGCGGCAAGGGCGCGGAAATCCTGATGTTCAACTCCGGCGGTACCGGCGCACGCGCTTCGCTGGATGGCCTCAACGCGACGGCCTTCCCGAGCGGCGTGCACACCATGCCGATCGAGGCGACGGAGAATGTCGGCCCGGTTATCGTCTGGCGCAAGGAATTGCGCGAAGGTTCCGGCGGGGCGGGCGCCCAGCGCGGCGGCCTCGGCCAGATGATAGAGATCGAGGCGGCCGAGGGGTATTCATTTCGCTTCTCCGCCATGTTCGATCGCTTGAACCATCCGGCCCGCGGCCGCGACGGTGGCCTCGACGGCGCCCCCGGCGGCGTTGCGCTGGACGACGGTACGGTGCTGAAGGGCAAGGGGCTGCAGTTCGTGCCGGAGGGGCGCCGCCTCGTGCTCTCGCTGCCGGGTGGCGGTGGATACGGCGATCCGGCCGCGCGTCCGGCGGAGGCCGTCGCCTATGACGTCAGGCACGGCTATATCACCGGCGAGCAGGCCGTGCTCTACGGCAAGGCGGAAGGGAAAGCATGAGACGATGCGTCCCGTAGACAATCGCGGAAGTCCGGCCACGGGCCGTCCCCTCCCTCGTATGATACGCTCATGCCGGCCATCGGGCGCATCGCCCGTGGACCGGCCGGTTTTGCTGAAGGAAAGATCATGTCGCATTTTCAAAGGGTTCTGTTGACGGGGGCGGCCGGCGGCGTCGGCACGGCGCTACGCCAGTCGGGCATGCGGCTCGGCAAGGTCGTGCGGCTTTCCGACCGCCGGCCCTGCGAAAACCTCGCGCCGCACGAGGAGGATTTCACGCTCGATCTTGCCGATTTCGATGCGGTCTGCGCGGCGGTGAACGGCTGCGATGCCATCGTGCATCTCGGCGGCCAGCCGCTCGAGGCCGAATGGAAGACGATCCTCGACAGCAACATTTCAGGCGGTTACCACATCTACGAGGCCGCACGCCGCCACGGCGTCAAGCGCATCGTCTATGCCAGCTCCGTCCATGCCATCGGCTATTACGAGCGCACGGAGACGATCGACGGCAACGTGCCGACGCGGCCGGACAGCCTCTACGGCGTTTCGAAGACCTTTGTCGAAAATCTCGGCCGCTACTATTTCGACAAGTTCGGCATCGAGAGCGTCAGCATCCGCATCGGCTCCTGCTTCCCGGAGCCGACCGACCGGCGCCATCTCATCACCTGGCTCTCCTACCGCGATTGCCGCCAGCTCGTCGAAAAATGCCTGTCGGCGGAGCGCGTCGGCTTCATGGTCGCCTATGGCATGTCGAACAACAGCCGCGCCTTCTGGGACAACCGCACGGCGGCCTCGCTCGGCTACAGGCCGCAAGACAGCGCCGATGACTATGCGGACAAGGTTTTCGCCGCGACCAGGCAGGGTGACCCGAACGATCCGGCGGTGCGCTACCAGGGCGGCAGCTTCTGCGCGGCCGGCCATTTCGAGGATAAATGATGCAGGCTTCGCGGACATCCTATGATGTGGTGATCGTCGGCGGCGCGGTGGTCGGCAGTGCGGCGGCCTATTTCCTGGCGACCAATCCGGATTTTACCGGCTCCGTGCTGGTGATCGAGAAGGACTGGACCTACCAGCGATCGGCGACCGCGCTCTCCTCCAGCTCCATCCGCCACCAGTTCTCCAACGCCATCAACGTTCAGGTCTCGCAGTTCGGCACCGAGTTCATCCGCAATTTCAAGGAGAACGTCGCTGTCGACGACGACACGCCGGAGATCGGCTTCCATGAGAACGGCTATCTCTTCCTCGCCGGCGACGAACGCGGTGCGGAGGTGCTGCGCCGCAACCATGAAACGCAGGTCTCCTGCGGCGCTGAGGTTTCGCTGCTCGACCCGGAGGGGCTCGCCCGGCGCTTTCCCTGGCTCAACACGGAAGGCCTGATGCTCGGCAGCACCGGCGAGCGCGGCGAGGGCTGGTTCGACAGCGTCGGCCTGCTGCAGGGCTTCCGCAAGAAGGCCCGCGCGCTCGGCGTCGAATATATCGAGGACGAGGTGGTGGCGATCGACCGCGAGGGCGACCGTATCGTCTCCGTGATGACGAAGGGCGGGCAGACGATTGCCTGCGGCACGCTGGTCAACACGTCGGGCACCAACGGCAAGGTCATGGCGCGCATGGCGGGCCTCGACATTCCCGTCGAGCCGCGCCGCCGCTCGCTCTTCGTGGTCGATTGCCGCGAGCCGCTCGGCCCCGGCGTCGGCCTCACCATCGACCCGACCGGCGTGTTCTTCCGCCCGGAGGGCAAGTTCTACCTGATGGGCACCTATCCCAAGCACGACCCGGAGGTCGACCCGAACGATTTCGCTGTCATGCACGACGAGTTCGAGGAGGAGATCTGGCCGACGCTGGCGAACCGCGTGCCGGCCTTCGAGGCGATCAAGGTCGTCAACAGCTGGGCGGGGCACTACGATTACTGCACGCTCGACCACAACGTCATCCTCGGCCCGCACAGCGAGGTGCGGAATTTCCTCTTCGCCAACGGCTTTTCCGGCCACGGGCTGCAGCAGTCGCCGGCCATGGGGCGCGGGCTTTGCGAACTGATCACCTATGGAAGCTTCCGCACGCTCGACCTCTCGCCCTTCGGCTACGAGCGTGTTGTCGCAAACCGGCCCTTCCTGGAGGATGCCGTCATCTGACGGCGCGTGCGCCGGCCCCTCAATCGTCCCATTCGCTGCCCGCCGGCTCGTCCAGGAGGGTGCGGTAGCGGTCCAGGCTTTCCTCCAGATGGGCGGCCAGCGCCTGCTTGGCGGCTTTCGGTTCGCCCTGGGTGATGGCGGCGAGGATGGCGGCGTGCTCGCGGTTGATCTTCTTCAGGTACGCCTTCGAGGCGGGGCCGGACTGGCGGTGCTTGAGAACCAGGTCGAGATTGATCTCGCCCATCACGGCCTCGAGGAAGCGCGGGAAATGCGGGTTGCGCGTCGCCTTGGCGATGGCGAGGTGGAACTCGAAATCGGCGTGTGCCTCGATCTCGGCATTGTTCGTGTCGAGCGTCTCGATATGGTCGAAGGCCCGGGCGATCTCGGCGAGGGCTTCCGGGGTGCGGCGCTGGGCGGCCAGCGCCACGGCCTGCATTTCGACGCCGAGCCGCAGTTCGAGGATCTGCATGGCCGAGCGGATGTCGTCGATGCGGCTGATCTCGAAGTTCAGCGCCCGCGCATCCTTCTCCGTGACATAGACGCCCGCGCCCTGCCGCGCGATGACGCGGCCGGCGACCTTGAGCGAGGCCAGTGCCTCGCGGATGACGGTGCGGGAGACGCCGAATTCCTCGCACAGCTGGGCGCTCGAAGGGATCTTCTCGCCGGGTGGATAGAGGCCCGAGTCGATCCGCTCGGCGAGCCTGGCGACGACGATCTCCGCGAGGTTGCCGCGCTGCGTGATGATCGACATGCCGATCCAGCCTTTCCCGGGTTTTCATTTATCACATATCATACACAGCCGGCTTCTCCAGAGGAAGGACGCCGGCGGGCGGCCTTCGGGAAGCAGCTTGCTTTTCGGCAAAGTTAGCATATAAGTGATAACATACCAATATGGCGTTGCCGCGAAAATCGCGGAGGAGATGGAGCATGCAGGACCAGTCTGTTGTCATCGTCGGCGGCGCTTCGGGGCTCGGTCTCGCCACGGCCCGGCTGATGGTGGAACGGGGCGCTGCGAAGATCGGCCTTATCGACCGCAACGAGGCGCTGCTCGCTTCCTCCGCGGCGGCGCTGTCCGCGATGGGCGCCGAGGTGGCGACCGCCGTTGCCGACATTTCCCGCGCCGAGACGGCCCATGGCGGGTTCGCCGCGGTTGCGGAAAAGCTCGGCCGCGTCCATGCCCTCGTCAACAGCGCCGCCATCTATCCGCGCAAGCCGATCCTCGACATCACGGACGAGGACTGGGACCTGGAGAACGCCATCAACATCAAGGGCACCTATCACATGATGGTGGCGGCGGTGCGCCACATGCGCCGTTTCGTGACCCTGCCGGAGGTGACCGGCCGCATCGTCAACGTCACCTCGGTCGATGCCTTCAAGGCGCATCCGCAGAACGCCCACTATGCCGCCACCAAGGCCGCGGTCGTCAGCCTCACCAAGTCCTTCGCCCAGGAATGTGCCAAGGACCAGATCCTCGTGAACTCGGTCGCGCCGGCCGGCTTTGCCACGGACCGCGCCAGGGAACTCGGCTTCCTGCCCGAGCTTGCCAGGGCAAGCGCGCTCGGCCGGGCGGCTGAACCGGTGGAAATGGCCGAGTGGATCGTCATGATGGCTTCCAGCCGCAACACCTATGCGACGGGCGAGAATGTCGTGGTCAGCGGGGGCTACATCTATGTCTGACGCAAATCGCGTCGCCGTCGTCACGGGGGCTACCAGCGGCATCGGCGAGGCCATCGTGCCGATGCTGCGGGGGCGGGGACTGGCGGTCTACGCCGTCGGCCGCAACGCGGCGGCGCTTGCCGGGCTGGCGGAACGCTGCGGGGCGATCCCCGTCGAGGCGGACGTGCGCGATACGGCGCGCATCGCCGAGGCGCTGGCGGGCGTCGCGGTCGACATCCTCGTCAACAATGCCGGCATCCTGTCGACCCGTGCGGCTTTCCAGGACATCGACCCCGCCGAGATCGACGCGATGATCGACGTCAATCTCAAGGCGCCGATGCACCTGACACGGGCCTTCCTGCCCGGCATGGTGGCGCGCAAGCGCGGCCATCTCCTCTATGTCGGTTCCAGCGGCGGCCAGGCGCCCTATCCGAACATGGGAGCCTATGGTGCCTCGAAGGCGGGTCTCAGCCTCTTTTGCGACAACCTGCGCTGCGACCTCCTCGGCACCGGCGTGCGGGTGAGCGAGGTCGTGCCCGGCCGCGTCCAGACGGCGCTCTACCGCACCTCGCTCCCCGGCGACCAGGCGAATGCCGTGCTCTATGACGGCTACCGGCCCATCCAGCCGGAAAACATCGCGCAGATTGTCCACGACGTGATCGCTCTGCCCGCCCATGTCGATGTCGCCCGCGTCGAGGTCTTCCCGACCGACCAGGCGACCGGCGGCGGCACGATGGTGAAGTTCGAGGCGCCCTGAAACCGCAAGGCGGCCGGCTCAGGCAGGCGGCCCGGCCTCCCGCTTGCGGGCGAGCAGGGCAAAGAGCACGTCGAGCATCACATACATCGGCGCGCGGCCCGTCGGCACGATGAGCGGACGGCCGGAGGCGCGGTAGGCGTTGAGATTGATGTTCTCCTCGGCGAGCGAGGCGACGACCGAGCCGCCGGGCGAGATCGACAGGATGCGCGCGCCGGCCTTCTTGGCGATCTCCATATTGGCGATCAGGTAGCTCGTGCGGCCGGAGAAGGAGAGCACGAAGAGCACGTCCTGCGCCGTCAGCCGCGGGGCGGAGACCATCTGCAGCGTCGGGTCGGCATAGGCGACGCTCGCTATGCCGAGCGAGGCGAGGCGGTGCTGTGCCTCGCCCGCCAGGAAGCCGGATCCGCCATAGCCGTAGACGTCGATGCGGCGGGCGCCGGCGAGCAGGTCCACGGCGCGCCGGAGCGAGTCGAGGTCGAGATCGTGCCGCGCCTCGCGCAGGGATTCCGCCGCGCGGTTGAAGACGTCGTCGACGAGGCCGGTGAAGGGATCCGCGCCGCTTTCCGCCGTGCTCGCCGGCGCCTGGCGCACGGCCAGCTGCTGGGCGAGCTTCAGCCGGAAATCCGGAAAGCCGTCGCAGTCGAGCCGCCGGCAGAAGCGGATGATCGACGGCTCGCTGACCTTGGCGATGCGTGCGGCATCGGTGATCGACCAGGTGATCGCCGTGCTCGGCGTGTCGAGGATCGCCTCGGCGATCCTGCGCTCGGCGGGCGTGAACTGCGACAGCGATTGCCTGATCAGGTCGAGCATGGAACCCTTTGTGCCGGCGGGACGATGGTCTTGCGGGTGACGGTCACAGTGTGCCGCCGGCCATCACCGCCGACAGGCAGGACGATTGATAGTCAAAACCGGCCTGCGCCACAACGAGCCTTTTGACCGATGCCAGCGCATCCTCGTTCGGCTCGATGCGCCGCCCCTCCGCGTCCGCGGCGACAACCTGCCCGCCGGCCGCCTCGACCAGCTGGATTCCGGCCGCGATGTCCCAGGCATTGAACTTCGATTCGTAGCAGACCGCCACGCGGCCGACGGCGACATAGGCAAGATGCAGCGCGCAGGAGCCGAGCCGGCGCACGGCGCGGAACGCGTTGACGAGGTCGGCATGGGCTTCCTGGGCGGCGCGGGAAGGGCGCTCGCCCTCGTAGGGCGCATTCGTCAGCACTTCCACCTCGCGGTCCGTGCGTCCGCGCAGGAAGGGTTTTATCGGCTCGCCGTTCAGCGTCAGCCGGCCGTGCGCGGCCATGAACAGCTCCTCGCGGACCGGATCGTAGACGACGCCGCAGACCGCCTTGCCGGCGTGATAGGCGGCGATCGAGACACAGAAGAAGGGCAGGCCCGAGGCGAAATTGCTGGTGCCGTCGATCGGGTCGATGATCCACGTCGTCTCGCCTTCGCCCTGCCAGCCGCCTTCCTCGCCGAGGATGCGCGAGGCCGGCAGGCGCGACCAGATCGTGTCGCACGCGGCCCGTTCCGCCGCCTTGTCCGAGGCGGTCACGATGTCGAAGAAGCCGGCCTTCTGCTGGGTCTGCAGGGTTTCCGGGCTGGCATTGACGAAGCCCCGGTGCGCGACGATGCCGGCGGCCAGTGCGGCTTCGCAGGCCACGGTCGCGATCATATCATGAAGATCCCCGGTGAGGGGCTGGTTGAGGGTCATGCGGCTTTTCCCATGCTGGCTGTTTCGGTTTCCGGCAGGATCCAGACCGGCCGGCTGTCGATGGAAAGGCGCAGCGTCTGGCCGACCTCGGCAACGCCCGTCCGGTAATAGTCGCTGTCGAGGAAGACGCATTCCTGGCCTTCGATCTCGGTAAGGTACTCGACATGGGCGCCCTGGAAGACCACGCGGCGCACCTTCGCCTCCATCGCGCCGTCGGGATCGACCCGGATATGCTCCGGCCGCACGACGCAGCGCACCGCCTCACCCGGCCTGAAGGCGCGGGGGCCGCGCGCCAGCGTGAAGGCGACCGTCGTGCTGATGCGCACGCGCACCGTTGTCTCGTCCACGGTCTCGACCGTGCCGCGGAGAATGTTCGCCTTGCCCATGAATTCGGCGACGAAGCCGGTGCCGGGGCGGGAATAGACGTTGAGCGGCGTGTCGTCCTGCTCGATGACGCCGCCGCGCATCACCACCACGCGGTCGGAGATCGCCATGGCCTCGCTCTGGTCGTGGGTGACATAGAGGCTGGTGATGCCGAGGCGCAGCTGGATGGCGCGCAGCTCGTCGCGCATGCGCTCACGCAGCTGCGCGTCGAGGTTGGAGAGCGGTTCGTCGAAGAGCAGCACCTTCGGCTGGGTGACGACGGCGCGGGCGAGCGCCACGCGCTGCTGCTGGCCGCCGGAGAGCCGTGCGGGCGCGCGGTCGGCATATTGCGCGAGCGCCATGGTCTCTAGGATGGAATCGACCCGGTCCTTCATCTCGCCCTTGGCCAGGGGCAGAAGGCGCACGCCGTATTCGACGTTCTCGCGCACCGTCATGTGCGGGAAGAGGGCGTAGCTCTGGAACACCATGCCGACATTGCGGGCGTTGACCGGCACGTTGGTGACATCGCGCCCGCCTATGGTGATCGTGCCGTCCGTCGGCGTCTCGAAGCCGGCGAGCATGCGCAGCGTCGTCGTCTTGCCGCAGCCGGAGGGGCCGAGCAGGGTGACGAGCGTGCCTTCCTCGATGGTGAGGTTCAGCCGGTCGACGGCGGTCGCGCCGGCAACGCCGGGAAAGCGCTTGGTGATGTTGGAGAAGATGACTTTCGACATGGGGCTTACCTCTTCGATGTCGAATTGAGAACGAGCTGCATGAGCGCCAGGATGGCGAGCACGACGAAGACGAGGATACTGCAATAGGCCGCCGCGACGCCGAGCTTCAGCGTTTCCACCTGCGACAGGATGGTGACGGTGATCAGCGTCCAGTTGGCCGAGACGAGGAAGATCACCGCCGACAGCGTCGTCAGCGAGCGTGTGAAGGCATAGGAGAGCGAGGTGAACAGCGCGGGCTTCAGGAGCGGCAGGGTGATCTGGAAGAAGGTCCGCGTGTTGGAGGCGCCGAGGATGGTGGAGGCTTCCTCGATGGACTTGTCGATCTGGCGCAGCTGGTTGGAGCCGGCCTCGATGCCGACCTGCAGGTTCTTCACGACCATGGCGGCAATGACGATGAAGGCGGTGCCGGTCAGGAGCAGCGGCGGGGCGTTGAAGGTGCTGACATAGCCGATGCCGAGGATGGTGCCGGGCGCCGCGAAGGAGAGGAGCGTGCCCCAGCGCAGCAGGAAGCTGCCCGGGAAGGCCTTGCGGATCAGGAGATAGGCGATCAGCATGCCGGCGATGGCGGTGACGGGCGTTGCGATGCCCGCGAGCAGCAGCGAGTTGCTGAGCGTGTGGAAGCCGGCGGTGAAGACGGTGACGTAGTGCGCCGTGGTCAGCGTGTTGTCGACGCCCGGCAGCCTGGTGAAGGAGACGTAGATCACCGTCAGGTAGAAGAGCAGGATGGCAAGCACGATGGCGTAGCAGGCGATGGTGAGCGGCACGACGACCGCGCCGGAAATGCGGATCGTCTGGGCGGAGGGCTTGCCCGTGACCGTGACATAGCTGCGCTTGCTCACCCAGTAGCGGTGGATGAGGAAGGCGGTCATCGAGGGCACCAGCATGAGGCTGGCGAGCAGCGCGCCGGCCTGCAGGTTGAAGTAGCCCACCATCTGCGAATAGGCCTCGACGGCAAGCGTGTTGAAATTGCCGCCGATCAGCATCGGATTGCCGAAATCCTCGACCGACTTCACGAAGACGAGCAGCGTGGAGGAGAGGATGGCCGGCGTCACCAGCGGCAGCGTGACGCGCGAAAAGGTCGTCCAGCGCGAGGCGCCGAGCGAGGCGGAGGCGTCCTCCAGCGCGCTGTCGATCGATTGCAGCATGCCGCGGATGTTGAGATAGGCGATGGGCGTGAAGGCAAGCGACTGGATCAGCACGAGGCTATGGAAGCCGTAGACATTGGCGTTGCGGATGCCGAGCAGTTCGCGGGTGATGAGGCCTGAGCGGCCGAACAGGATGACCACCGCCAGCGCCATGACGAAGGGCGGCGAGATGATCGGCAGGAGCGCCACGCCATGCACGAAGATCTTGCCCGGCATCGTGGTGCGTGTCGCGGAGAAGGCGAGCAGGAAGCCGGCGGCCGTGGCGATCAGCGCCGAGGTGGCGCCGAGCAGCAGCGTGTTGGCGAGCGATTCCCAGACGAAGGACTGCGACAGCGTGCTGATGAGGACGGCGATGTCGAAGCCGTGCTCGGTGACGACCGCCTGTTTCAGGACGGTGAAGATCGGCAGGGCGGCGAAGACCAGCACCGAAAGCGTGGTGACGGCGAAAATGCCGAACAGCCAGGGATCGACGACGATGTTGCGCAGGAAGGCCGGCGCTGCCGCCGTCCGCCCGGACGGCGTCGCTTGCGAGGCGAGGGTCATGATGGGGCTCCTTGAGCGGTCCGCGCGGAACCGCATGAAGACAAAGAGAGCGAGCCTTTCGCCTGCTGACAAGCCCCTTGCCAGGGGCTGCCCTTTCTCCCCGCCGGGAAGAAAGGGCAGCCGGCTGGGAGAGGGGAGGCGGCGGCCGGTCAGTGGTCGGGGTGGCTTACTTGGCGTCGGCCTTGTGGCGGACGTCGTTCTCGTAGCGCTCCAGCAGGCGCGCGCGGTTCTCGCCGGCCCAGGTGAAGTCGTAGTCGATCATCTTGACGTTCGACAGGTCGATCCTGGCATCCGGGTTCTTGTAGCCAGGCACGATCGGGCCGCGGAAGGTGGCGCCGATGGCGGCCTGGCCCTTTTCCGTCAGCACCCAGTCGAGGAAGGCGCTGGCGCCCTTGGCCTGCTCCTCCGGCGCATTGGCGATGGCCGCGGCGGCATTCACCTCGAAGCCGGTGCCTTCCTCCGGGAAGGAATAGCCGACCGGATAACCCTGGGCGAGCGCCGCCTCGATGTCCTGCGTATAGGCCATGGCGAGCGCGATCTCGTTGTTGGCGACCATGCGGGAGGGGGCGATGCCGGAGCGGGTGTACTGCACGACGTTCTTGTCGATCTCCTTCATAAGCGTGAAGGCCGGCTCCTCGCCGAGCAGCTGGACGGTCGAGGCGAGCGCGACATAGGCCGTGCCGGACGAGGCCGGATGGGCGAGCGCCACGCTGTCCTTGAAGGCCGGATCGGCGAAGGCCTTCCAGCTCGTCGGCGGCTTGGCGCCGATTTCGTCGAGCACCTGCTGGCTGTAGGCGAAGACGATGGGCGACAGCGAGATCGGCGTCCAGCGGGCTTCCTTGTCGGTGTAGCGCGGATCGACCTTGTCGATGCCAACGGCCTTGTGCGCGGCAAGCAGGCCCTCGCCGGCCGCCTGGATGAAGTTGTCCGCCGCGCCTGCCAGCCAGAGGCCGGCTTGCGGATTGGCCTTTTCGGCGCGGATGCGGGCGAGGATCTCGCCGGCGCCGATGCGCACGAACTGCGCCTCGATGCCGGTATCGTCCTTGAAGGCCTTCAGCACGGCGCCGCAATCGTCTTCCGACATCGGGCAATAGACGGTCATTTCCGCAGCATCGGCGCTACCGGCCGACAAGACGTGCGAGCACAGGACTACGAGCGCTGAGGCCAGCGCGAAACGGCGTGACATATCGATTTCCTCCAGGTGACGCCACGGCCTCCTGCAAAGACCGGTCGGGCCTTCGCGTCTCACCGCCGTGGGTGAGCATGGGTATAATGAAGAAATCTACATTTGTCAAAGAAAATGTAGATAAGCTACATTCGCTTCTCAACCGTGCCGCTGGTGCCCGTGGCGGCGGCTACGCCGCTGTGCGCGCTCTCGCCTTCGGTACTAATATTCTTATATTTTAGTATGGATCGCCGCATCGCCATGCCGTAAGTTCGCGCGCAGGAAGAGGGGCGTGCGCGGAGGAAGGTCATGGCGTTCCACATCATATCCGGGCCGGTCGCGGGCGGTTTTGCGTGAGGGCGGCGGTGCCGGGGCCGCGGGCAGGCGCGGCCGTGCTCATCATGGTGTGTGCGGCCGTGCTGGCCGGGCTCGACGCGGTGATCGTGCGCATGCTGGCGGGCGGCGTCCATCCGCTGATCATCGGGTTCTTCCGGGCGCTGTTCGGCCTTCTCGCCGTGCTGCCCTTCCTGTTGCGGCGGGTCGAGATCATGGCGTCCCCCTATCGCGCGCTGCACGTCGTGCGCGCGGGCCTGAAGTTCGCCTCGCTCGTCGCCCTGTTCATCGCCTTCGGGCATGCCCCGCTCGCCGATGCCACGGCGATCAACTTCACCATGCCGATCTTCCTCACGCTCGGCGCCTGGATCTTCCTCAAGGAGAAGGTCGCGCTGTCCGTGGTCTTCGGCGTGCTGGCCGGATTCATCGGCATCGTCATCATCATACGGCCCGGCGCCGGCGCGTTCGATCCCTGGCTGCTCTTTGCTCTTGCCGGCGCGATCCTGACGGCGATCAGCCAGCTGATCCTGCGGCGCATGGCGCTGCGTGACACGACCGATCGCCTCGTCGCCTGGAACCTGCTGGCGATGGCACCGCTGGGCCTTCTCGCCGCCCTTCCGGTCTGGGCGGCGCCGAGCCCGGCGCAGATCGGCCTGCTGGCGTTGCAGGGTGGGCTGGGGGCGCTCAACATGGCGCTCATCACGCGCGCCTTCGCTATGGCGAGCGCGTCGTTCCTCGCCCCGCTCGATTTCCTGCGCCTGCCGGTCGTGGCGGCGCTCGCCTTCCTGTTCTTCGGCGAGATCGCGCCGGTGGCGACGTGGATCGGTGCCGCGATCATCTTCGGCGCAGCGCTCCTGGCGGCCGGCGGGGCGCGGTGGCGGCGTCACCGCGCCGAGGGCGGCGACTGATTTCGCCGAACGTGAAAAAAAGGTTCACAAAAATCTCAGATGTACTAATATATTACTTACGGTGGGTTCAGGCGACGTGCCGTCGATTGGTCCGCAGGGGCCTGCAGGAGCCGGGAGGGCGGCCTCCTGCAAGACGGCCGCGCGCAGGACCGGACCCATGAAATTCTCGCTCGGGAGGAGTGGCATGAAATCATTCATCGGCAAGCGGGCCATTGCCAGCGGTGTTTCGCTGGTGGGGCTCGTCGTCCTTGTGTTCTTCCTGTCGAGGCTGACGGGAGACCCCACCGACCTTTACCTGCCGCTCGATGCGTCCGTGGAGATGCGCGAGCAGTTCCGCCAGATGCACGGTTTCAACGATCCGCTGATCGTGCAGTTCGGCCGCTATGTCGCCGATCTCGTGCAGCTTGACTTCGGCCATTCGCTGCGCCAGGCGCGGCCGGCGATGGAGGTGGTGCTGGAGGCCTTCTCCTGGACGCTCCGGCTCGCCGTCATCACCATGAGCTGCGTGACGGTGGCGGCGATCGTCATCGGGTCGCTCGCCGCCTTCCGCGTCGGCGGCATCTTCGACCGGATCGCCACCTTCTTCTCGCTGATCGGCGCCTCCGCCCCGGATTTCTGGCTCGCCATCGTCGCCATCGTCATCTTCGCGGTCAACCTGCACTGGCTGCCGACCTCGGGAACGGGGACGGCGCTGCACTGGATCCTGCCGGTCAGCGTGCTCTTCATCCGCCCCTTCGGCCTGATCCTGCAGGTGGTGCGCGGCTCGATGATCAACGTGCTCTCCTCGGCCTATGTGAAGACCGCTCGGGCGAAAGGCGTGCGCACGCCGCGCATCATCTTCGTGCACGGCCTGCGCAACGCCATGCTGCCGGTCATCACCGTGATCGGCGACCAGGCGGCGGCGATCCTCAACGGCGCCGTCGTGGTCGAGACGGTCTTCGGCTTTCCCGGCATCGGCAAGCTGATGATCGATTCCATCCTGCTGCGCGATTTCGCCGTTGTGCTCGCCGTGATCATGGTCTCCGCGCTGGCGATCTTCCTCATGAACCTCCTGATCGACCTCGCCTATGCGCTGCTCGATCCCCGTATCCGGTATTGAGCGATGACCATGACCGACACGCAAACTCTCTCCGGACGAAAGCCGGGCGGTGCGCTGGCCCGCTGGTTCTCCATGCTGTGGGCGGACAAGTTCGCCTTCTTCGCGGCGCTCTTCCTGCTGCTGGCGCTGCTCTGTGCGCTCTTCGGCCCCCTCCTCCTGGAGGCGGTCGCCACGAAGCAGAACCTGCGCGGGCGCAACGCGCCGCCCTTCGACCTGGCGCGCGGCTGGATCTACATTCTCGGCGCCGACGCGCTCGGCCGGCCGCTGCTGGCCCGCATCGTCGTGGCGGCGCAGAACACGATGCTCGTCGCGGGCGCGGCGGTGCTGGCCTCCTCGCTCGTCGGCGGCACGCTGGGGCTGGTGGCCGGCTACAGCCGGCGATCCGCCAGCCAGTGGATCATGCGGCTCGGCGACGTCATCATGTCCTTTCCCTCGCTGCTGCTCGCCGTCATCGTGCTCTACATGCTCGAGCCCTCCGTCGCCAACATCGTGCTGGTGCTCGCCGTCACGCGCATCCCGATCTACCTGCGCACGACGCGCGCCGAGGTGCTGGAGGTGCGCGAGCGCATGTTCGTGCAGGCCGCGACCGTGATGGGCGCCTCGCACCGGCGCATCGTCTTCCGTCATATCCTGCCGGTGATCCTGCCGACGCTGGTGACGATCGCGACGCTGGATTTCGCCTTCGTCATGCTGGCCGAATCCTCGCTCTCCTTCCTCGGCATCGGCATCCAGGCGCCGGAGATCACCTGGGGCCTCATGGTCAGCCAGGGGCGGCCCTATCTCACCAATGCCTGGTGGCTGTCCTTCTGGCCGGGCCTTGCGATCATCCTGACGACCCTGTCGCTCAATCTTCTTTCGAACTGGATGCGCATCGCGCTCGATCCGACGCAGCGCTGGCGCCTTGAAATGGGAGGCCGCAGGAATGGCTGAACACCTGCTGGAGGTCCGCGGCCTGTCGGTCGAGTTCCACACCGCTGCCGGCACGGTCAATGCCGTGCAGGACGTCAGCTGGCATCTCGATCGCGGCGAGACGCTGGCCATCCTCGGCGAAAGCGGCTCGGGCAAGTCCGTCTCCGCCTCGGCGATCATGAACCTCATCGACATGCCGCCCGGCAGGATCACCGCCGGCACCATTCTCTTCAACGGAAGGGACATGCTGGCCATGGATGCCGAAGAACGCCGGGCGATCAACGGTGCGAAGATCGCCATGATCTTCCAGGATCCGCTCGCCCATCTCAATCCCGTCTATGCCGTCGGCTGGCAGATCTGCGAGATGATGACGACGCACGGCACCCCCGGGGCGGAGGCGCGACGGCGCGCGCTGGACCTCCTCGAGCGCGTCGGCATCCCGCAGCCGGAAGCGGCCATGCGCAAATATCCGTTCCAGTTCTCCGGCGGCCAGCGGCAGCGGCTGATGATCGCCATGGCGCTCGCCTGCAAGCCGGACATCCTCATCGCAGACGAGCCGACCACGGCCCTCGACGTGACGGTGCAGGCCCAGGTGCTGGAGCTTCTGAAGGCGTTGCAGCAGGAGACCGGCATGGGCCTCCTCCTCATCACGCATGACCTCGGCGTCGTGGCCGAGATCGCCGACCGGGTCGTGGTGATGAACGGCGGCTCCATCGTGGAGACCGGCAAGGCCGCGGCCGTCTACCAGAACCCGCAGCATCCCTATACGCGCAAGCTGATCGACGCGGCGCCCGGGAAGGGGGCGATGCCCGAGGGGCGCGAGCGCCGGGGCGAACCGCTCGTCAAGGCGGTCGGCCTGCACAAGCACTACGGCCTCTTCCATGCGCTCAAGGGCATCGACCTTGCGATCATGCCCGGCGAGACGGTCGCCGTGGTGGGGGAGAGCGGCTCGGGCAAGTCAACACTCGCCCGCGCCATGCTGCGGCTCGACGATCCCGACGGGGGAGAGATCTTCTATCGGTGCAGGGACCTTCTGGCGATGACCCCGCGCGAATTGTTCGGGCTGCGGCGCGACCTGCAGATGGTGTTCCAGGATCCCACGCAATCGCTCAATCCGCGCATGACGGTGTTCCAGCTCATCTCCGAGGCCTGGGTGATCCATCCGGATATCCTGCCGAAGGCGCGCTGGAAGGAGAAGGTCGCCGAACTGCTGGTCAAGGTCGGGCTGAAGCCGGACATGGCCGGCCGTTATCCGCACCAGTTTTCCGGCGGCCAGCGGCAGCGCATCGCCATTGCCCGGGCGCTGGCGATGGAGCCGAAGCTGATCGTCTGCGACGAGGCGGTGTCCGCCCTCGACGTGTCGATCCAGGCGCAGGTCATCGCGCTGCTCGACGGGCTCCGGCGCGAATTCGGCCTCTCCTACCTGTTCATCGCCCATGACCTGCCGGTCGTGCGCGATTTCGCCGACCGCGTCATCGTCATGAAGGCCGGCGAGATCGTCGAGGAAGGCCCGGTGCGGCAGATCTTCGATGCCCCGCAGCATCCCTATACGCGTGCGCTGCTCGCCGCGAGCCTCGATCCGGATCCCGATATCCAGGCCGCCCGCCGCGCCGCCCGAAACCTCGAAGAAGGACGTGTCACCGCATGAAGCCCGATGTTCTGGTTGCCTATCCGCTCCGCCCGCGCCAGATGGCCCTGCTCGAAGAGGCCTATACGGTGCACCGCCTCGATCTCCTGAAGGGCGATGACCGCGAGGCGATGCTGGCGGAAGCCGGCCCGCGCTGCACCGCCATGGTGGTCAACGGCCATGTGGCGATCGACGACGCGTTCCTGGCGCGGCTGCCGGCCCTGAAGCTCGCCGCCTGCTCCTCCGCCGGCTACGACCAGATGGACGTCGCAGCGATGACCCGGCGCGGCGTCACCCTCACCAACACCTCCGACGTGCTGCTCGACGATGTCGCCGACATGGCGCTGCTCCTGATGCTGGCCGCCCGGCGCCGGCTCGTTGTCGGCGACCGCTATGTCCGCTCGGGCGACTGGGGGCGGCAGGGCATGATGCCGCTGACGACGTCGACCGCCGGGAAGAGGGCGGGCATCGTCGGGCTCGGCCGGATCGGCCTTGCCATCGCCCGGCGCTGCGAGGCCGTCGGGCTGACCATCGGCTACTACGGCCGGTCGCGGAAGACCGGCAACGACTATGCCTATTTCGACGATCCGGTGAAGCTGGCCGAATGGGCCGACATCCTGCTGGTCTCAACGCCCGGCGGGGCGGAAACCGAGGGGCTGATCTCGGCCTCGGTGCTCGACGCCCTCGGCCCGGCCGGCAGCCTCGTCAACATCGCGCGCGGCTCGGTGGTGGACGAGCCGGCGCTGATCCGCGCGCTCAGCGAGGGGAGGATCGCCTCGGCCGGGCTGGATGTCTATTACAACGAGCCCAATCCGGACCCGGCCTTCGCCGCGCTCGACAATGTCGTGCTCTACCCGCATCACGCCAGCGGCACGGAAGAGACGCGCGACCGCATGGCACAGCTCGTCATCGACAACCTTGCGGCCTTCTTCGCCGGAAAGCCGCTCCTGACGCCGGTGAACGGAGCAAAGGCAGCGCGTCAGGCGAAGTAGTGCGGAAACTCGTTGCGCAGCTCCTCGACCTTGGCGACGGTGCGGCTGAGATGATCGCGGATGGCGGCGATGGCGGCATGCTCGTCGCCGGCCGCGATCGCCTCGACGATCGCGCGGTGGCCCTCGAGGATGTTCACCACCTTGCCCTTCTCCGGAAGGTGCAGGCGGCGGATGCGCTCCAGATGCCCAGAGCGCTCGCGGATCAACTGGTGCAGGCCGCTGCGCTTGACGCCGGCAAACAGCGTCTGGTGGAACAGCTCGTCCAGTTCCTGGAAGATGACCATCTGCTCGGGATCGTCGGCGACGGCCTCCTGCATCTTGATGATGGAGCGGGCCCGCGTGACGGTGGAGGGATCCGGCTCCTGCGCCAGGCGGCGGCAGACCTCGGTCTCCAGCGCCACGCGCAGGAAATGCGCCTCGTAGATCTGCGGCACGTCGATGCGCGTCACGACGGTGCGCGACTGCGGATAGATGCGCACGAGGCCCTCCTGCTTGAGGAGCTGCATCGCCTCGCGGATGGGGGTCTGGCTGACCTCGTAGGTCTCGGTCAGCTCGGTGCGCGACAGCGTGGTGTCCGGCGGCAGCTGGATCGTGATGATGCGTTTGCGCAGGTCGTCGTAGACGCGCTGCACGGTGCTTCCCGCGATGGCGGGGAAACCGGGTGACGAAAGGCCGAACGTCTGGGCAAGCGATGTGGTCATCGTGGTGGTCCTTTTTCCCGCAGTGTTATCCGGCGTGCCGCTCATACACAAGAATAGAAATATAGATGTTGATATAGATGTAAAACTAAAATATTAGTATCGATGTTGAAGCGCAGCCGGGAGGCGGCTGCGGAAGGAGACGGAAATGGCCGGGAGGAAGACCTACGAAGAGCTGCGTTCGGCCCGCTGGATGATGCCGGACGATCAGCGGTCGTTCGGGCACCGGTCGCGGACGATGCAGATGGGCTACGCGCCGGAGGACTGGCAGGGCAAGCCGATCATCGCGATCATCAACACCTGGTCGGACGCCCAGCCCTGCCACATGCATTTCCGCGAGCGGGCCGAATGGGTGAAGCGCGGCATCCTGCAGGCGGGCGGCTTTCCGATGGAGCTGCCGGCATTGTCGCTCTCTGAGAATTTCGTCAAGCCGACGACCATGCTCTACCGCAACCTCCTTGCCATGGAGACCGAGGAGCTGCTGCGCTCCCACCCGATCGACGGCGCGGTGCTGATGGGCGGCTGCGACAAGACCACGCCCGCTTTGGTTATGGGCGCGGTCTCCATGGGCGTCCCCTTCATCTACCTGCCGGCCGGCCCCATGCTGCGCGGCAACTATGCCGGCAAGACGCTGGGCTCCGGCACGGACGGCTTCAAATATTGGGACGAGCGCCGGGCCGGGACGATCTCCAGGGAGGAGTGGCAGGGCATCGAGGGCGGCATCGCCCGCAGCTACGGCCATTGCATGACCATGGGCACGGCCTCCACCATGACGGCGATCGCCGAGGCGATGGGGTTGACGCTGCCGGGTGCCTCCTCGATCCCGGCCGCCGATGCCAACCACCAGCGCATGTCGGCCGCCTGCGGCCGGCGCATCGTCGACATGGTCTGGGAAGACCTGACGCCGGACCGGATCATCACGCCCGCCGCGGTGAACAATGCCGTCACGGTGGCGATGGCGACGGGCTGTTCGACCAATGCCATCATCCACCTTATCGCCATGGCCCGCCGGGCGGGCGTTCCGCTGGAGCTGGACGATCTCGACCGCATCGGCCGCACGACGCCGGTGATCGCCAATATCCGCCCGTCGGGCTCGACCTATCTCATGGAGGATTTCTTCTATGCCGGGGGCCTGCGCGCGCTGATGAAGCAGCTCGGCGACAAGCTCGACCCGACCGCGATCACCGTGACCGGCCAGCCGCTGGTCGAGGGGCTCGATGCCGTTAAGGTCTGGAACGACGACGTGATCCGGCCGCTCTCCGATCCGGTCTACCACGAGGGGTCGCTGGCCGTGTTGAAGGGCAATCTCGCGCCCGATGGCGCGGTCATCAAGCCGGCGGCCTGCGATCCCAGGTTCCACCGTCACCGTGGCCCGGCGCTCGTGGCCGACAGTTACCCCGACCTGAAGGCGATCATCGACGATCCGGACTACCCGCTGACGCCGGAGACGGTGCTCGTCCTGCGCAATGCCGGGCCGCAGGGCGGGCCCGGCATGCCGGAATGGGGCATGATCCCGATGCCCAAGGCGCTCCTGAAGCTCGGCCTGCGCGACATGGTGCGCCTGTCGGATGCGCGCATGTCGGGCACGAGTTTCGGCGCCTGCGTGCTGCATGTCTCGCCCGAGGCCTTCGTCGGCGGCCCGCTCGCGCTGCTGAGGACCGGCGACATCGTCGAGCTCGACATCCCGGCGCGCAGCCTCAACATGCTCGTTCCCGAGGCGGAGCTTGCCGCGCGCCGCGCGGCCTGGCGACCGCCGGAGCCCCGTTACGAGCGCGGCTACGGCTTCATGTTCACCCGGCATATCGAGCAGGCCGACAAGGGCTGCGACTTCGATTTCCTGCGCACCGAATTCGGCGGCAAGACGCCGGAACCGGTCATCAACTGACGAGGCGCGCCATGCCCGGTGGGCTGCGGCCTTGCCGGCAGGGCGCGTGACTGGACTGTTGAAACCCGCCGTTTCGGCGATTGAGGAGGACAGATGAAACCCGAAACCCATGAGAAGCTGCAGGGCGTTTCCGTCGCGACCCTGTGCTCGGCGCTCTACAAGCGCGGCCTCCGGAACCAGACGATCCAGGATGTGCGCCCCGTCCGCGCCAAGGGGCGCAACATGGTCGGGCCGGCCTTCACGCTGCGCTACATGCCGGCCCGCGAGGATCGCAATCCGATGTCCGTCTTCCGCGATCCCAAACATCCCCAGCGCCTCGCCATCGAGACCTGCCCCGAGGGGCATGTGCTCGTCATGGACAGCCGCAAGGATCCGCGCGCGGCCTCGGCCGGCGACATCCTGATCACGCGGCTGATGGCGCGCGGCGGGGCAGGGGTGGTGACCGACGGCGGTTTTCGCGATTCCATGGTGATCGGCGCGCTCGACATCCCCGCTTACCACAATCGGCCCTCCAGCCCGACGAACCTGACGCTGCACGAGGCGATCGACATCAACGTGCCGATCGGCTGCGGCGATGTCGCGGTCTTCCCCGGCGACGTGGTGGTCGGCGATGACGACAGCGTCATCGTCATCCCGGCGGAGATCGCCGACGAGATCGCCGACGAGGCTGTCGAGATGACCGCCTACGAGGACTTCGTCGTCGAGCGGGTGAAGGCGGGGCACACGATCATCGGGCTCTACCCGGCGACCGACGAGGCCAATCTCGCGCTCTTTGCCGATTGGCGGGCGGCGAACGGCCGCTAGGCCCTCCGCCCTCAAGGCACGACAGCATAACAAGGCCGGGGTGTCCGTTCCGGCCGAGAGGACGCGCGCGCCCGGCACGGCCATCGGAATTTCCCGCCGCTCTTCCGGAAGAGCGGCGCAACCGAACTGAGGAGAATAGCATGATCCACCCGACCGACCTGCGCGAGATCATTCGCAACGGCCTCCTGTCCTTCCCGGTCACGCCCTTCGATGCCGAGGACAATTTTGCGGCGAAACCCTTTGCTGCGCATCTCGAATGGCTTTCGTCCTACCCGGTGGCGGGCCTCATCGTCGCGGGCGGCACGGGTGAGCTCTTCTCGCTGGCGCCGGGCGAGGTGGTCGAGGTCGTGAAGACGGCACGCATGGTGGCGGGGGATGCGCCCGTCATCGCCGGCTGCGGCTACGGCACGCGGATCGCCTGCGACATGGCGCGCGAGATCGAAGCGGCCGGCGGCGACGGCATCCTGCTTTTGCCGCACTACCTCACCGAAGCGCCGCCGGAGGGCATTGCCGCCCGCATCCGCGCCGTGTGCAAGGCGACCCGCATGGCCGTCATCGTCTACAACCGCGGCCAGGCCCGCGTTTCCGCCGAGCAACTGGCGAAACTGGCCGAGGAATGCCCCAACCTCATCGGCTTCAAGGACGGCACGGGCGACATAGACACCGTCCGGCGGGTGACGGTGATGCTCGGCGATCGCCTGTCCTATATCGGCGGCATGCCGACGCACGAGCTCTTCGCCCAGGCCTATCGCGGCGCCGGCATGCCGACCTATTCCTCGGCGGTCTTCAATTTCGTTCCCGAGACGGCCCTGAGGTTCCACGGGGCCTTTCTTGCCGGCGACGATGCGACCTGCGAGCAGATGCTGCGCGGCTTCTACTATCCCTTCGCCCGGATCCGGGACCGCAAGAGCGGCTATGCCGTCTCCGCCGTCAAGGCGGGCGTGCGTCTGCGCGGCTTCGATGCCGGCCCGGTGCGCGCGCCGCTGACGGACCTTTCCGAGGAGGAGATCGCGATGATGCGCGACCTCATCGCGTCGGCAAAATGATGGCGGGTGATCTGAGAAAGGCGCTGGGCGGCATTTCCGGCATCCTCGTCACCCCGTTCGATGCCGAGGACCGGATCGCGCCGGACCGCTTGCGCCCGATCCTCGACCGGGCGCTCGCCGCGGGCCTGCATGTGCCCGTGGTGAACGGCAATACCGGCGAGTTCTACGCCCTGACCGTCGAGGAGGCCGAGGCGATGACCATCGCGGTCTGTGGGCTCGTCGACGGCCGCGCGCCTGTTGTCGCCGGCGTGGGACGGTCGGTGAAGGACGCCTGCCGGCTGGCGACCGCGGCCCGCCGCGCCGGCGCGGCGGGCCTCATGGTGCACCAGCCGCCCGATCCCTTCGCCGCCCCGCGCGGCGTCGTGGACTATGTCGAGCGGGTGGCGGAGGCCGGCGCGGGACTGCCTCTGGTGCTTTATCTGCGCAACGACGCCATCGGCACCGCGGCCATCGCCCGGCTCTGCGCCATTCCCGGCGTCATCGGGGTGAAATGGGCGACGCCGAACCCGCTGAAGCTCGCCGAGGCGATCGCGGCCTGCGATCCCGGCATCCTCTGGGTGGGCGGGCTCGCCGAGGTCTGGGCGCCGGCGCTCTATGCCGTCGGCGCGCGGGGCTTCACCTCCGGCCTCATCAACATCTGGCCGGAGCGCTCCATCGCCATCCATGCGGCGCTCGAAACCGGCGACTATGCCGCCGCGCGCGGCCTGATCGCGGATATGGCGCCTTTCGAGGCGGTTCGCGCCATGGAGCTGAACGGGGCCAATGTCACCGGCGTGAAGGCGGCGCTTGCGGCGATGGGCTGCGACTGCGGCTCGACGCGCCCGCCCGCGGCCTGGCCGCTTTCGTCCGACCAGCAGGCCATCCTGCGGCAGTTCCTCGTCGCAAACCGACTCATCCAAGCTTGAAATAGGAGGTAAACTGGAATATTAGTGTGCATGTGCATTAGTTGATCCGCAATTCGGAGGGGAATTGCCCGGATCACCATCGCGACCCACAGGTCTGGATTTCATCAAAGAAAAGAGGCGTCCTGCCGGATGCCGAGGGAGGAGACCGAAATGAAACGCCGCATGGCAGCTGTCTGTTTTTCCACCACGATGCTGGCGCTGGGCGCCGGCCACGCCACCGCGCAGGACGCGAACAGGAACGTGACGATCGTGCTTGCCGAAACCGTCGACGTGGTCGAGCCCTGCATGGCGGCCCGCCAGGATGTCGGCCGCGTCATTTCCGAGAATGTCAACGAGATGCTCGTCGAGTTCGACTATGTGAATGGCGGGCTGAAGCCGCGCCTTGCCACGGAATGGTCGCAGGTCGACGCAGATACCTGGGAATTCAAGCTTCGGCCGGGCGTCAAGTGGCACGACGGCAAGGACTTCACGGCCAAGGATGTGCAGTTCACCATCGAGCGCAACAAGAATCCCAAATTCAGCTGCGAGGTGGGCGGCAAGTATTTCGGCGGCACCGAATTCAGCTTCGAGAGCCCCGATGCTCATACGATCCGCATCACCACCAAGCCGGCACAGCCGATCCTTCCGCTGCTGATGACCGTCATGCCGGTCGAATCCGCCGAGGCGACGCCGGCCGACGAATTCACCCGCAACCCCGTCGGCACCGGCGCCTATGTCTTCGACAAGTGGGAGGTCGGCCAGTCGATCGTCCTCAAGCGCAACCCGAACTACTGGGGCGAGCAGCCCGCCGTGGAGCAGGCCACCTATCTGTTCCGCTCCGACAGTGCCGTGGCGGCGGCCATGGTCGAGGCCGGCGAGGCGGATATCGTGCCGTCCGTCGCCTTGCAGGATGCCACGAACAAGGAAACGGACTTCGCCTATCCGAATTCCGAGACGACGTCCCTGCGCATCGACACGCGCGAGGCGCCGCTTGACGACCGGCGCATCCGCGAGGCGATGAACCTTGCCATCGACCGGCAGGCCATGCTCGGAACGCTGTTCCCCCAGCAGGCGCAGATCGCCACCCAGCTCGTCGTGCCGACGACCATCGGCTACAATGCCGACATCCCCGTCTGGCCCTATGATCCCGAAAAGGCCAGGAAGCTGGTCGAGGAGGCGAAGGCCGACGGCGTACCGGTCGACAAGGTGGTCCGCATCATCGGCCGCAATGGCCAGTATCCGAACGCCACCGAGGCGATGGAAGCCATCATGGCGATGCTCCAGGAGGTCGGCCTCAACGTGAAGCTCGACATGTACGACGTGTCGGTCTGGAACAACTACTTCGTCTCGCCCTATGTGGCCGATTCCGGCCCGACGCTGACCCAGTCGCAGCATGACAACGCCACCGGCGACCCGGTCTTCACCGCCTTCGTCAAATATGCCTCGACGGGCGCGCATTCGATGGTGCGGGATCCGGCCGTGGATGCGCTGATCGAAAAGGCGACGACGGCGACGGGCGACGAGCGCACCAAGCTGTGGAAGGAGCTGTTCGCCAAGGTGAACGCGGAGATCATCGCCGATATCCCGATGTTCCACATGGTCGGCTTCACCCGCGTCTCGCCCCGGCTGGATTTCAAGCCGACGATCGCGACGAATTCCGAGCTCCAGCTCTCCCAGATCAAGTTCAAGTAAGCCTGTCGTGCGGGCCGGTCCGACCGGCCCGCATCGTCTGCCAAGCGATGGATGGATAGCCCGATGCCCCATGTCGACCACCGTGCCCTGACCGCTTTCGTCGAACGCATGCTGGCCAAGGCCGGCATGGAGGCCGACAAGGCCGAAGCCACCGCCGCCATCCTCGTCGAAGGGGACATGATCGGCCATGACACGCACGGGGTGGGCCTGCTGCACTGGTATCTCGAGGCGCTCGAGGACGGATCGCTGGCCAAGGCCGGCCGCTACGATGTGGTGGCCGACCGGGGCAGCACCTTCGTCTGGGACGGCAATCTGCTGCCGGGCGCCTGGCTGCTGACCAGGGCGCTCGACCAGGCCTGCGAACGCGTCGCCGATCATGGCATCGTCGCGGCGGCCATCCGCAACTGCCACCATACCTGTGCGCTGTCGGCCTTCATGCGCCGCGTGACCGAGCGCGGCTATATCGTGCAGATCTCCGTTTCCAATCCGGGCGCGTCGCGCGTCGCGCCCTATGGCGGCACCCGGCCGCTGCTGACGCCCAATCCGACGGCGGCGGGCTATCCGACGTCCGGCGATCCGATTCTGATCGACGTCTCCTGCTCGATCACGACGACCACGATGACGCAGACGCTCGCCAAGCGCGGCGAGGACTTTCCGGAGGACTGGGGCCTGACGGCCGCGGGAGAGCCGACCCGCGACCCGCGCGACATCACCGAGCGCGGCGGCTCCATGATGCCGCTCGGCGGCGTGGCCAAGGGGCACAAGGGCTTCGGCCTCGCCCTCATGGTCGATCTCATGGGGCAGGGCCTTTCCGGCAAGGGCCGGGCGAACACGGCGCCCGGCACCTTCGCGCAGAGCGCCTTCCTGCAGGTGATGGATCCGGCCTTCTTCGCCGGGCTCGACGCCTTCACCACCCAGGCGGACTGGACGGCCGCCGCCTGCCGGGACAATCCGCCGGCCCCTTGGAACGACGGTCCCGTGCGCATGCCTGGCGACAGCGCGGCCCGCAAGCGGCAGGCGGCGCTGTCGGGCGGCGTTCCCGTCGGCGATGCGGTCTGGGCGAAGCTCGCCCGGAATGCGGAGCGGCTGGGCGTCGCGATGCCGGCGCCGAACGCCTGACCGCCGGCGCTCCGCCGCCGAGGAATTGACCCGTCCTTTCGCGATGGGATACGGTTACCGTTCCCGCGGGCCATGGGCCCGCCGCGCCAGGAATGGAGTTCGAGCGTGAGCGTTGCCTTCATGAAGGAAGAAAGCGCCGAGACGGCAGCGGAAACCCTGCTGCCCGAACGGGCGATTTCCCCGCACCCGAACCTCGTCACGGAGGCCGGGCTGAAGGCGCTGGAGGCGCAGCTTCAGGAGGCCCGCGAGGCCTATGCGGCGGCGAATGCCATCGAGGACGTCAACGAGCGCCGGCGGCAGGCGGCCGGCCCCGGGCGGGATCTGCGTTATCTCGCCGAGAGGGTCCGCACCGCCGAGCTTGTTGCCGCCCCGGCTTCGAACGATGTCGTTTCCTTCGGCAGCACCGTCACCTTCAGCCGCGACGACGGGCGGGTGCAGACCTATCGCATCGTCGGCGAGGACGAAGCCGACCCCAAGGCCGGCTCGATCTCCTATGTGGCGCCGGTGGCCCGCATTCTCATGGGCAAGGCCGTCGGCGATCTCGTGACCGTCGGCGAGCAGGAGATCGAGATCATCGCCATCGCGTGAGCGGTCACAGGAAGAGATGCACGATGAGCGACGTGAGCACCGCGTTCAGCCCCATCGCGATTCCCGAAAACAGGCCTGCGACCGGATCCACGGAATAGGCGCGCGCCGTGCCGATGCCGTGCGAGGCGAGGCCCACGGCAAAGCCGCGCGCGCTGTAGTCCTTGATGCGCATGGCGTTCATCATCGGCGTCACGACGATCGCGCCGCAGATGCCGGTGAGGACGACGACGGCCGCGGTGAGGGCCGGGTCACCCGCAAGGCCCGACGAAATGGCCATGGCGACCGCCGCGGTCGTGGATTTCGGGGCGAGCGAGGCGACGACCTCGGGCGTGAAGCCGAACAGCCGGCTGAAGAATACAGTCGAGCCGACCGCCGTGAGGCTACCGACGAAGAGGGCGGCGAGCAGCGGCAGGAGGTTGCTCTTCACCAGCGACAGTTTCTCGTAGAGCGGGATGCCGAGCGCCACGGTCGCCGGGCCCAGCAGGAAGTGGATGAACTGCGCGCCCTCGAAATAGGCGGCGTAGTCGATCCCGCCGACGCAGAGCACGGTCGCGATCGCGGCGATGGAGAAGAGGATCGGGTTCAGCAGGGGATTTCCCGGGCTGAGCCCGGCAAGGCCGGTGGCGGCCAGCCAGACGGCCAGCGTGGCGGCGAGCCAGAGCAGGGGCGAGGTGGCGAGATAGACCCAGAGCCCGTCAGTCATCGGCATAGCCTCCGGAAAGCCGCTTCACCAGGATGAAGACCCAGACGGTGACGGCGAGCGTGATGACGGTCGAGAGCAGCACGATGGCGAGCAGCGCCAGGCCGCGGTCGCGGATGAGGTCGAGGTGCTGGATGATGCCGACCCCGGCCGGCACGAAGAGGATGCCGAGATTGGCGAGGATCGCCCTGGAGGTGTCGAGCGTCTGCCGGTGGGCGGATTCGAGGAGCGGTTTGCCGCCGGTCAGCGTGAGGACCACGGCGATCATCGCCATGCCGATGACCGGCCCCGGCACGAAGCCGCCGAGAAAATAGGCGGTCACTTCGCCGATCAACTGGAAAACAAGCAAGATCGTAATTCCGACGAGCATCTGCGCACTCCCTGCCCTGGCCTCGATAGGTCCATTCTCGATCCGGACGAGCGGCAAGGCGCGGCTGTCGGAACGCACGGCCTCGGGCCGTCGCCTGCGAGGATTAAAGGCCTTTTGCCTGTAAATCCATCGCCGTGGCCGGATCGGAGGCCGCGCGGCACTTTGCCCATGGCCTTGCCGATGGACAAAGCCGGGCCGGGCTCCTACTTTCGCTCCATGCTGCGGTTCCTGATGCTTGTCGTTTCGGCGTGTCTGTTCGCGGTCGTGTCCTTCACGGCCGCGGCGCACGAGACCGGCATGATCGTCTCGACGGAACTGGCCGGCCGCATGCAGCCGATGGAGCATGCTTCCATGGCAAAGGCGTCCTGTAGCGACCACGGGACCTGCACGATGGATCCCGGCCTGTGCGATCTCGTCTGCACGGGTGTCGGCGTGTTCCTGCCGGCGGGGCGGCTGTCCGCAGGCCTCGCCATGCCGCGTGAAACCTATACCCGCCATCCCGACGCCGCCCTTGTCTCGACCCCGCCGGCCCTTAACGACCGGCCTCCCATAGCGCATCGCCTCTGAAGCCGCGGCAGGCCGCGCCTGCCGTATTCCTCCAGATTTTTTGAGCGGGACGTCCGTCCCGAGGTGATGCCATGAGATCCTTTTCCCGACGCGGCTTCCTGGCCGCCGGCGCAGCGACGCTCGCTGCAACCCAGTTCCCCGTCCGCGCCTTCGGCCAGGCGGCCGCGCCGCTGCGGCTTGCCGCCACGCGCCGCACGCTCGATATCGACGGCCGCGCCGCCACCGTCTTCGGCCTTGCCGGCCCAGGCGGGCAAGGCCTCGTGCTCGATCCCGGCCAGCGCTTCCGGGTGACCCTCGACAACGACCTGCCCGTTCCGACCATCGTGCACTGGCACGGCCAGATCCCGCCGAACGCGCAGGACGGCGTGCCCGACCTGCCGCAGCCGCTGCTTGCGCCCGGCGAGACGCGCAGCTTCGATTTCGTCCCGCTTTCCGGCACGCACTGGATGCACAGCCACGTTCCCATCCAGGAAATGCAACTGCTTGCCGCCCCGCTGATCGTGCGCCGGCCGGAGGACGTCGCCGCCGACCGGCAGGAGGTTGTGCTCTTCCTGCATGATTTCTCCTTCAAGGCGCCGGAAGAGGTGCTGGCGGAGATCACCGGCGGACACGGCGCCACAGCTTCCGGCACGATGCAGGGCATGGGCCACGGCGGCATGCATGCCGGCGCCGGAACCGCGGGATCGATGGCGATGCCGATGGACATGGGGACCATGGGCGGCATGGCCATGGACCTCAACGACTACGATTGGGATGCCTATCTCGCCAATGACCGCACGCTCTCTGATCCCGAGGTCGTGCCGGTCGAGCGCGGCGGGCGGGTCCGGCTGCGTATCATCAATGCCGCCGCCGCGACGGTCTTCTGGATCGATACCGGCACGGTGGAAGGGCAGCTCGTCGCGGTGGACGGACACCCGGTGCGCCCGCTTGCGGGTTCCCGTTTCGGGGTCGCCATGGGGCAGCGCCTCGACATCGAGATCGACCTGCCGAACGAGGGCGGCGCATGGCCGGTGCTCGCCCTTCGCGAGGGCGCGCGCGAGCGGACCGGCATCGTCCTTGCCACGCCCGGTGCGGCGGTCGCCAGGCTCGACACCCTCACCGAGAGGGCAGCGCCGGCCTTCGATACCGACCTTGCGCAGGAGGCGACCCTTGTCGGCATCGACGCCTTGCCCGAAAGGCCGGTGGAGCGCCGCCACATGATCATGCTGGGCGGCGCGATGCAGCCCTATGCCTGGACCATCGACGGGGCGGTCTGGGGCAAGCATCGCCCCATCGCCGCAAAAAGCGGCGAGCGGGTGGAACTCGCCTTCCACAACATGTCGGTGATGGGCCATCCGATGCACCTGCACGGCCATGCCTTCCAGGTGGTCGGGATCAATGCCCGCCGCTTTGCCGGCGCGCGGCGCGACACGGTCTACGTGCCGCCGATGTCCATGGTCGCGGTGGCGCTGGATGCGGGGGAGGCCGCCCGCTGGATGCTGCATTGCCATCACATGCCGCATCTTGCGACCGGCATGATGACCGAGTTCCGGGTCGAGGCGTGAAGGCGGCATGGATTGCAGGCGAGGCGGCCCGGTGGCCGCCCCGCCTGTCCCGCGGCCCTTTCTGGAAACCGCTCCTTGCCGGGCGCGATCGCTGCGACCGGCTTCCTATCAGGACAGGAACCATGACACGAAACGATCAACAGCCCGGGCATTCGAAGACTGCGCTCGGCGCACCGGAAAAGCCGGCGTCGGCCGGCAGCATGAACAAGGGGAAGATTGCCGTCATCGCCATCGTCGCGGCGGGCATTGCCGCCGTCGCCCTCTGGGCGCGTCGGGGCGCGGAGGCGCCGGCGACCGGAGCAGCGACCGGCAAAGGTTCCATGGTCGCGGTCACCGTTCCCGCCACCCTCTCGGAGGCGGCGAAGATGGGGGAGAAGGCGTTCAACGCCGTCTGTGCCGCCTGCCACGGCGCCAATGCCGCGGGAACCGAGGCCGGGCCGCCGCTGGTGCATGAGATCTACGAGCCCTCGCACCACGGCGACCAAGCCTTCGCGGTGGCCGTCGCCAACGGTGTGCGCGCGCATCACTGGACATTCGGCGACATGCCGCCCCAGCCGGCGATGACGCGGGCCGACCTCCGGAACGTCATCGCCTATGTGCGCGAGCTGCAACGGGCAAACGGCATCGACTGACCGGCGCATGCCTTGCCGGCCAGATTTGCCGAGTTGCGAAGCGACCACGGATGGCAACAATGGCCGCCGGTGAGATTCGCAGCGATCCCCGCAGGGCAGATGCCGGCGGGGCAAGGACGGAAGGCAGGCAGGGCATGATCGACGGCAAGCGGCTCGAAGCGGAGATGGATGCGCTTCCCGTGCGGTTCCCCGGGCCGGGCGGCGTCGCCGGCGTGGTCAGCGAAGGGCGGGTCGTCGCCCTTCGTGCCTGGGGGTTCTCCGATCTCGACACGCCTCGGGCCATGACGGCGGGGACGCGGCTGCCGATCTGCTCGGTCTCCAAGCAGTTCACCTGCGCGGCCATGCTCGCCGCCTGTGGCGCGCCGGAGGCACTCGATGGCCGGCTTGCCGCGCACCTGCCGAGTTTCGAAGGCCCGCTGCCGCGCGTGCGGGACCTCTGCAACAACCAGTCGGGCCTGCGCGACTACTGGGCACTGACCGTGCTGCACGGCGCCAGGGCCGAGCAGACCTTTTCGCGCGATGACGCGGCAGCGGTGTTCAAGCGCATGCGCAGCGGGCACTTTGCGCCCGGCACGCGCTATTCCTACAGCAACGGCAATTTCCGCCTCGTCTCCGATCTTCTCGAGGAGTTCTCCGGCGAAACGCTCGAGGCGCTCTATGCGCGACACATCTGGGAGCCGGCCGGCATGACCGGCGCGGTGCTGACCGCCGATACCCGCCAGCCGGAGGACGGCGTGGTGGGCTACGAGGGCAGCGACGCCACCGGCTATCTGCCGGCGGACAACGGCATCTACTGGCGGGGCGATGCCGGCATTTCCGCCTCGCTCGACGACATGATCGCCTATGAGCGCTGGATCGATGCCACGCGCGGGGATCCGGACAGCCTCTACCGGCAGATCGCGGTGCCGCAGATCTTCCGTGACGGTACGGTCGCCGCCTATGGCTTCGGCCTGCAGCATTCGCGCGTCGGCGATGTCGCCTTCACCGGCCATAGCGGCGCCCTGCGCGGCTTCCGGGCCTACCGGGCCCATTCGGCCGAAGCGCGGCTCTCGGTCGTGGTGATGTTCAACCATCACGGCGATGCGCATGGGGCGGCGCACCGGCTGCTGCGCACCGCGCTCGGCCTGCCGCACCCCGTCCCCCAGCCGCTCGACGAGCGCTGGGGCGGGCAGTGGATGAGCCGCGAGACCGGTCTTCTCGCGCGGCTGGAGCCGGGCCTCGACGCGGCGACCCTGCGGTTCGGCACGTCGCCGGAAAGCCTTTCGCAGACGGAGGACGGCGGCCTTGCCTCCTCGTCCGTCACGGTCGCCCGCGCGGGCGAGGACCTCCTGATGCAGCGCGCGCAGGAAAATTACGCCGAGAGGCTGGCGCCGGTCGCCCCGGTGCCGGCGTTCGGAGACAGGCGCCTTGCGGGCCGCTACCGCTCCGCCGAGCTGGAGGCGGATATCGTCATCGAATGCCGCGACGGGGGGACCTATCTCTGGGCGGAGGGTTTCCTCGGCACGGGCCGGCCCGAGATCGTCCAGCCGGCCGGGCCCGATATCTGGATCGTCGTGACGCGCCGCTCGATGGACGCGCCCGCTCCGGGGGACTGGACGCTGTTGGCCGAGCGCGATGCGGCCGGACACATCACCGGCCTGACGCTCGGCTGCTGGCTGGCCCGAGGAATCCGCTATGCCCGATGCACGTGACAATACCTAAGTCATTGCGAAACAATGGCTCAGGCGATTTTTGCATAGGATGCTGCCCAAATTGAATTGGTCAGCCGCGGCAAGTCGCACCAATGTTCGGCGCGAAGAGCCACAGGCGCAGCAAGGGGAACAGATGGGCAGGATCGTCTACGTCCACGGTCAATTCGTGCCGGAGGAGGAGGCCAGGATCGGGCTGTTCGATCGCGGCTTCCTGTTCGGCGATGCCGTCTACGAGGTGACGGCGGTGATCGCCGGGCGGATGATCGACAACGACCTGCATCTCGCCCGGCTCGAACGTTCGCTGAAGGAGCTGGATATTCCCCTGACGCTCGGCCGGCCGGACATCGTGGCCGTCCAGACGGAGCTGATAACCCGCAACGCCCTGCAGGACGGCACGGTCTATCTGCAGGTCTCGCGCGGCGAGGCGGACCGCGACTTCTTCTACCCCGCCACGCTGGCGCCGCGGCTCGTCGGCTTCACGCAGGCCAAGACCCTCACCGGCACCAAGGCGCAGCAGAACGGCATTTCGGTCGACCTTGCCGCCGATCCGCGCTGGCAGCGGCGCGACATCAAGACCGCCATGCTGCTCGGCCAGGTGATGGCCAAGCAGGCGGCGCGCGCCCGCGGTTTCGACGATGTCTGGCTGGTGGAGGACGGGCTGGTGACGGAGGGGGCCTCCTCGACCGCCCACCTCATCACCGCCGATGGCCGCATCCTCACCCGCGCCGCCTCGCAGGCCACGCTGCCGGGCTGCACCCAGCGCGCCCTTGCGCGGCTCTGTGCCGCCGACGGCCTGCACATCGAGGAGCGCGCCTTCACGCCCGAGGAGGCGCAGGGCGCGGCAGAGGCCTTCCAGACCTCCGCTTCCAGCCTGGTCACGCCCGTCGTGCGCATCGGCGACCGGGTGATCGGCGACGGAAAACCAGGGCCGCGGACGCGGGCGCTGCAGGAGCTCTATCTGGAAGCGGCCGGCGTTTCGGTCTAGAGCATTTCCCGCCGAAGCGAAGTCGCTTCGGCGTCGGATAATGCGGTAAAAGCAGGAATCCAGAGCATTTCCGACGAGGCGGCTCGCTCGGAAAAAGGTCATCCTTTCAAGGATTGGAAGGCCGGGAGGGGCGGACATGAAGACGGCGCGTGAACTGGGCCTGATCCCTGAGGGGCGGCTGGAGCCGGGGCCGGGCAATGCCATCACCGATGTTCCCGGGGTCGCCGTCGGCCATCGCTCGCTGCGCGGCGAAGGCCTCTTCACCGGCGTGACGGCCATCGTGCCGCATCCCGGCGATCTCTTCCGCGTCAAGCCGCGGGCGGCGGTCGAGGTCGTCAACGGTTTCGGCAAGTCGGCCGGGCTGATGCAGGTGGCCGAGCTCGGCACGATCGAGACGCCGATCCTGCTCACCAACACGTTCGGCGTCGCCGCCTGCACCGAGGCGCTGATCCGCCGCGCCATCGCCGCCAATCCGGCGATCGGCCGCAAGACCTCGACGGTCAACGCGCTGGTCTGCGAATGCAACGACGGCAGCATCAACGATATCCAAGCGCTCGGCGTGACGCCCGCGGATGCAGAGGCGGCCCTCGATGCGGCGCGGCCGGGGCCGGTCGAACAGGGCGCGGTCGGTGCCGGATCCGGCATGACCGCCTTCGGCTTCAAGGCCGGCATCGGCACCGCCTCGCGGCTGATGCGCATCGGCAAGCGCGACTTCACGCTCGGTACGCTGGTGCTCGCCAATTTCGGCGCGGCGGGCGATCTCGTCCTGCCGGACGGCCGCCGGCCCGATCCGCGGGTGCCGGCAAGCCCCGAGCGCGGCTCGGTCATCGTCGTCATGGCGACGGACCTGCCGCTGGGGGACCGGCAATTGCAGCGCGTCGCCCGGCGCGGCGGCGCGGGGCTTGCAAGGCTTGGCGCCTTCTGGGGCCATGGCAGCGGCGATGTCGTCCTCTGTTTCACCACGGCCGATCCGGTGGAGCACGATCCGGCGGCGCCCGTCGCCATGCAGCAGCGGCTGTCCGACAGCTATATCGACGTCGCCTTCCGCGCTGCCGCGGAAACCACGCAGGAGGCGGTGCTGAACGCGCTCTGCGTGGCCTCCGCCATGCCGGGGCGCAGCGGCCGCATCTATCCCGCCCTCACGGACTGGCTGAAAGAGAGCTCCGCCCCATGAAAGTCTTCATCTCCGCCGACATCGAAGGCACGGCCGGCATCGCCCATTGGAACGAGGCGGAGCGCACCCACCCGGACTGGGCCGAATTCCGCGCGCTGATGACGGGCGAGGTTGTCGCCGCCTGCGAAGGCGCGCGCGCCGCCGGCGCCACGGAAGTGGTGATCAAGGATGCCCATGACAGCGGCCGCAACCTCATCCTCGACCGCCTGCCCGACTACGCCCGCATCGTGCGCGGCTGGTCCGGCCATCCGGACGAGATGATGTTCGGCATCGACGCCGGCTTTGCCGCCGCGATCTATACGGGCTACCATTCCAAGGCCGGCACGGAGGGCAATCCGCTCGCGCACACCTCCAACCTGCGCATCTCGCGGCTCCTGATGAACGGCGAGGTGGCGTCCGAGTTCACCTTCAACGCGCTCTGCGCGGCCGGCTACGGCGTACCGTCCGTCTTCCTCGCCGGGGACGTGGGCATCTGCGCGGAGGCGCGGGCCATGGTGCCCGGCCTTGCGACGGTGGAAACGCTGGATGGCCGGGGCCGCGCCTCGACATCCATCTCGCCGGCCTGGTCGCGCCGCCTTATCCGCGAAGGCGTGGCGGCGGCGCTGTCGGGCGACTTCGCGCAGGCGCTGCCCGCAAAGGCGGATCACTACGAAGTGGTGATCGAGTTCAGCACGCCGACCGAGGCCTACAGGGCCGCATGGTATCCAGGTGCGAAGGCGCATGGTCCCCGCGCCGTCGCCTTCGAGCACAGGGATTTCTCCGAAATCCTCAGGGCGCTGCTCTTCCTGAAGGTCTGATGTCCGGCGGCCCGCGTTCGAGAAGCTGCCGCGCCGTGCGCCAGAAATCCTCGACCTTGCCGGTCCGGCTCGCCGCATGGCGGTAGAGGCGGACTTCGAGGTCGAGGTTCCAGCCCTCGTCCACGGAGGCCGGCACGAGGCGGCCCGCCTCCATCTCCTCGCGCGCCAGGCTCTCCGGTAGCCAGCAGACGCCCGCGCCCGTCACCGCCATGTTCATCAGCCCGGCGCTGATGGTGTTTTCATGCGTCGTGCGCCGGCGGAAGGGCGGGCGGCGCAGGAGGAGGCGCGACAGGGCGACGCCGAAGAACGAATTGAAGCCGTAGCTGAGATAGGGAATGGCGAGCCGCGGCTGCGCGACGGCGCGGTCGAGGAGATTGCGTCCGGGCTGCAGCTGGCCCGAAATCGCGATCTCCGCCGATACCAGCGGCATCAACCGGTCGCGCCCGACCGTCAGCGAGGCGAACTGCCCGCGGTCGAGATGGAACGGCACCTCCGGATGGGCATAGGTGAGGAAGAAATCCGCCTCGTCGCCGACCAGCGCGTCGAGATTGGCCTCGATGCCGCCGCGATCGGGGATGAGCGAGGTGCTGAAGGCGCCCCCCGCGCCTTCCAGTGTCTTTAGCCAGCGCGGGAAGAAGGTGACCGTCAGCGTGTGCAGGGCGGCAAAGCGGATGAGGCCAGGCTCATGCGCAGGGCGCAGCGCTTCCCGCGCCGCATAGAAGGTGCGGATCGCCTCCTGCGCGACGGGCAGGAAACTGCGGCCCGCGGGCGTCAATTCGGCCGGCATGGTGGCGCGGCTGATCAGCGTGGCGCCGAGCCAGCCTTCCAGCTGCTTGATCCGGCGGCTGAAGGCCGGCTGGGTGACATTGCGCAAGTCGGCGGCGCGCGAAAAGCTGGACGTGTCGGCCAGCGTCACGAAGTCCTCCAGCCACTTGATCTCCATTTGCGCGTCCCCCGGTGCCTTCTGTGCGGCGAAGGCGATCATAAGTCATTCAATCGAAATGGGTATGCCGATTTCGCATAGGATCGTGCCAAAAGCGAATTGGCCAAGCCCGCCGCAACCTTTCAGTTTGCGCGTGGAGGAAATGGGCGCTGGTTCGCCGGTGCCGACAGGGGGAGCTGTGCATGGCATTCGGAATTGAAGCCGATCTTGTCCTCATCAATGGCCGCATCTGGCGGGGGCGGGAGGAAGGCATCTGCGAGGCCCTGGCCATTTGGCAGGGCAAGGTTCTGGCAACCGGCAGCACGGCCGACATGCTGAGCCTGAAGGGGGCGGCGACCGAAGTGATCGACCTCGAGGGCCGTTTTGCGACGCCCGGCCTCATCGACAACCACCTGCATCTCATCGCGACCGGCATCGCCATGGGCTTCGTCGATGCGACGCCCGCAGCCGCGCCGACGCTTGCAACCCTGATGAAGGGCATTGCCGAGCGCGCGGCTTCGACGCCGGAGGGCGGCTGGGTGCGCGCCCGCGGCTATGACCAGGTCAAGCTCGACACCGGCCGCCACCCGACGCGGGACGATCTCGACCGCGCCGCGCCCGATCACCCGGTCCTGCTGACGCGCGCCTGCGGCCATGTCTCCATCGCCAATTCCCGCGCGCTGGAGCTTGCCGGCATCAGCGAGGCGACGCCGGTGCCCGATGGTGGCGTGATCGGCATCACCGACGGGAAGCTCAACGGCTTTCTCGCGGAGAACGCCCAGAACCTCGTCAAGGCCGTCATGCCGCCGGCGACCACCGAGGAGCTGATCGACGGCATCGAGCGGGCCGGCCGGCATCTGCTTTCCTTCGGCATCACCAGCTGCATGGATGCGGCGGTCGGCCATGTCGCCGGGTTCGCCGAGATCCAGGCCTATGAGATGGCAAAACTGTCCGGCCGCCTGCCGGTGCGCGTCTGGCTGACGCTGCTCGGCGATCCCGGCGTGTCCATCGTCGAGGACGCCTGGCGCGCCGGGCTGCTGTCGGGTGCCGGCGACGACATGCTGCGCGTCGGCGGCGTGAAGGTCTTCCTCGACGGCTCGGCCGGCGGGCGCACCGCCTGGATGACGAAGCCCTATGAGGGCGAACCCGACAATATCGGCGTGCAGATGCTGCCGGACGAGACGGTCGAGGCGGTCGTTCGCGATTGCCACGATCGCGGCTACCAGATGGTCTGCCATGCCATCGGCGACGGGGCGATCGAACAGCTGATCACGGCCTATGAGAAGGCGCTCGCCGCCAACCCGGATCCCGACCGCCGCCACCGCATCGAGCATTGCGGCTTCTCCACGCCAGAACAGCATGCGCGCATGCAGGCCGCCGGCATCCTGCCCGCGCCGCAGATGGCCTTCATCCACGATTTCGGCGACAGCTACATTTCCGTGCTCGGCGAGGCGCGCGGCAAGCCGTCCTATCCGATCGGCACCTGGATGCGCATGGGCCTCAACCCCTCGACCGGTTCGGATTCGCCGGTCTGCTCGCCCGATCCCTTCCCGAACCTTCACGCGATGATCACGCGCCAGACCGGCAAGGGCACGGTGATGGACGCGTCCGAGCGGCTGAGCCCGGAGGAGGCGCTGCAGGCCTATACGGAACACGGCGCCTATTCCCAGAAGGCCGAGGGCGTAAAGGGCCGGCTCATACCCGGCCAATGGGCGGATATCGCGGTCTTCGACAACGATCTTCTCGCCGCGGAGCCGAAAACCATTCTCTCAGGCACGCGCTGCCTGCTGACCCTGCTTGCAGGCCGTGTCGTGCATGATGCGCGGTAAACGCCTGCCGGACTGAACTGAAACGATGCCGAAAACGGCACGAGAGGGAGAACGACATGCTCAAGACACTGACACTGGCCGCAATGCTCAGCCTCGGCGTGGCTTCCGGGGCGCTCGCCGCGGGCGAACGCCAGGGCGGGACGCTCGTCTTCACCGCACCCTACGGATCGAGCTTCGCCACGCTCGACGTGCAGGCGAGCCCCAACACGCAGGAAGAGTTCATCACCCAGGCGATCCACCGCGCGCTCTACAGCTGGGACTCGATCCAGAACAAGCCGGTGCTGGAACTGGCGGATTCCGAGGATGTTTCCGAGGACGGCACGGTCCATACCTATCACCTGCGCAAGAATGCCGTCTTCCACAACGGCAAGCCGCTGACGGCGGATGACTTCATCTACAGCTACAAGCGCATCGCCAATCCGAAGAATGCCTTCCCGGGGGCGAGTTTCATCGCCAATATCAAGGGTGCGGACGACTATATCGCCGGCAAGGCCGAGGAGATTTCCGGCCTGAAGAAGATCGACGACAACACGCTGGAGATCACCTATACCGGCCCGATCAATCCCGGTTTCCCGCTGATGCAGAACACGACGGTCATCTATCCGTCGAATGTCGAGGACGAATCGAGCTTCGGCAAGTCCCCCGTCGGCCTCGGCGCCTTCACCTTCAAGGAGCATGTTCCGGGCTCGCAGATCGTCGTCGAGAAGTTCGACAAGTATTACGAGGAGGGCAAGCCCTATCTCGACCGCATCAACATCGTGCTGATGGCCGAGGATGCCGCGCGCGACGTTGCCTTCCGCAACAAGGAGATCGACGTCTCCATCCTCGGCCCCACGCAGTACCAGGCCTATCAGGGCGAGGACGCGCTGAAGGGGCAACTGCTGGAGGTCGCCGAGGTCTATACCCGCAACATCGGCTTCAACCCGGCCTTCGAGCCCTTCAAGGACAAGCGGGTGCGCCAGGCGATCAACCATGCCATCAACGCACCGCTGATCATCGAGCGCCTCGTCAAGAACAAGGCCTATCCGGCTTCCGGCTGGCTGCCGATCTCCTCGCCGGCCTTCGACAAGGACAAGCCGGCCTATGCCTTCGATCCGGAAAAGGCCAAGGCCCTGCTGGCGGAAGCGGGTTATGCCGACGGCTTCGAATTCGAGGTAACGGCGAGCCCGAACGAAAGCTGGGGCGTGCCGATCGTCGAGGCCATCCTGCCGATGCTGCAGAAGGTGGGCATCACCGTGAAGCCGAAGCCGGTGGAAAGCTCGGCGCTCGGCGAGGCGGTGACGACCAACAACTTCCAGGCCTTCATCTGGTCGAATCTCTCCGGTCCCGACCCGCTGAATGCGCTGCGCTGCTACCACTCCAAGACGGCGCAATCGGCCTGCAACTATACGAGCTATGCGAGCGCCGAGTTCGACAAGCTCTATGACGCGGCCCAGCAGGAGCGGGACCCCGCCAAGCAGAACGACCTCCTGCGCCAGGCCAACAACATCGTGCAGGACGACGCGCCCGTCTGGTTCTTCAACTACAACAAGGCAGTCATGGCCTACCAGCCGTGGATCCACGGCCTCGTTCCCAACGCGACGGAACTGGCGGTCCAGCCCTATGACGAGATCTGGATCGACGAGACCGCGCCGGATTCGCGCAAATAAGCCTTGAGGGGTTCGGGGGCGGCATCGATGTCGCCCCCGCATCGATTGTCGCGCCCGTCCGGGCGGCCAAAACGGAACCGCTCATGCTTCGCTTCACCCTGCGCCGCATCTTCCAGATCATTCCGACGGTCGTCGTGGTGGCGCTGCTGATCTTCGTCATCTTCTCCGTCGTGCCCGGAACCTTCGCCGCCAGCCTCTTCGCCGATGGCAAGCGCGCCGCCGATCCGCAGATGACCGCCCGCCTCAACGAGGAGTTCGGCCTCAACAAGCCGCTGATCGAGCGCTTCACGACGTATGTCACGGATCTTGCGCAGTTCGACCTCGGCACCAGTTTCCGCACGCGCCAGCCAGTGATCGACCTCATCAACGACCGCATGTGGGCCTCGCTGCAACTCGCCATCGCCGCCATGGTCTTCGCCCTCGTCGTCGGCGTGCCGCTCGGCTTCCTCGCGGCGCTCCGGCCGGGCTCCGTGCTCGACACGGTGACGATGATCGGCGCGGTCTCGGGCCTGTCCATGCCGCAGTTCTGGCTGGGCCTCCTGATGATGTATCTCTTCGCCCTGCAACTGAACTGGCTGCCGAGCTTCGGCTATGGCGACGGCTCGTTCCGCAACCTCATCCTGCCCGCCGTCACCCTCGGCGTCACGCCGCTGGCGCTTCTTGCGCGCACCACGCGGGCGGGCGTGCTCGATGTGCTCAACGCCGATTTCATCCGCACCGCCCATTCCAAGGGCATGAGCGAGGCGAAGGTCGTGCGCTGGCATGTGGCGCGGAACGCCTTGGTGCTGATCGTCACCACGGTCGGCCTGCAGTTCGGCTCGCTGATCGGCCAGGCCGTCGTCATCGAGAAGCTGTTCGCCTGGCCCGGCATCGGCTCCCTGCTGGTCGACAGCGTGGCGATCCGCGACATTCCCGTGGTGCAGGGCACGATCCTCGTCATCGTGCTGTGGTTCCTCGTCATCAACACCGCCGTCGATCTGATCTATGCCGCGATCGATCCGCGCATCAAGCAGGAGTGACGGGAATGCGCCTCGGCTTCAACTTCTGGCTCGGCGCGAGCCTGACGGCGCTGGTCATCCTCGCCGGCGTGCTCGCCCCGTGGATCGCGCCCTTCGATCCGGTGCTCGACGCGGACCTGATGAGTTCCGAACTGCCGCCCGACGCCACCTTCTGGTTCGGCACGGACGGGCAGGGGCGTGACGTCTATACCCGCATCCTCTACGGCGCGCAGATCTCGCTGACGGTCGGCATCGTCTCGCAGGTGATCAACTCGGTCATCGGCGTCACGCTCGGCATGACCGCCGGCTACTGGGGCGGCTGGTGGGACGACCTGGTGAACGGCCTCACCAACGTCATGCTCGCCATCCCCTCGCTGATCTTCGCGCTCGCCGTCATGGCGGTGCTCGGCCCCGGCCTGCCGTCGCTTTTGATCGCGCTCGGCCTCACCAACTGGAGCTGGACCTGCCGCATCGCCCGCTCCTCGACGCTGTCGCTGAAATCGCAGGGCTATGTGCAGGCAGCGCAGACGCTCGGCTACGGGGACCTGCGCATCATGTTCACGCAGATATTGCCCAACATGATGGGGCCGATCCTCGTCATGGCGACGCTCGGCATGGGCTCGGCCGTCCTTTCCGAGGCCGCGCTCTCCTTTCTCGGTCTCGGCATCCAGCCGCCGTTCCCGAGCTGGGGCTCGATGCTGACGGATGCGCGCCAGCTCATCCAGCTTGCGCCCTGGGTGGCGATCTTCCCCGGCCTTGCCATCTTCCTCTCCGTGCTCGGCTTCAACCTTCTGGGTGACGGCCTGCGCGACAGCCTCGACCCGCATATGAGGACGCGCAAGCCATGACCGCGCCGCTTCTTGACATCCGGAACCTTCGCCTCGGCGTCGCCCTCGGCCGCTCCGCCCACCATCCGCTTCTGAAAGACGTCACCTTCCAGATCATGCCGGGCGAAGCCTACGGGCTCGTCGGCGAATCCGGTTCCGGCAAGTCGATCACCTCGCTGGCCGTCATGGGGCTTTTGAAGAAACCGCTCGCCGTCTTCGGCGGCGAGATCCTGTTCAAGGGCCAGAACCTGCTTTCCCTGCCGAAGCGCGAGATGCGGCGCCTGCGCGGCAACCGCATCGCCATGATCTTCCAGGAGCCGATGACGGCGCTGAACCCGCTGTCCACGGTCGGCCGGCAGATCGCCGAGATGTTCGTGCTGCACCAGGGCAAGAGCTGGGGCGAGGCGGAAAAGCTTGCCGTCGAGGCGCTGGGCAATGTGCGCGTGCCCAATCCCGACCGCCGCGCGAAGAACTATCCGCACCAGATGTCCGGCGGCCTGCGCCAGCGCGTGATGATCGCCATGGCGCTCGCCTGCAACCCCGACCTCCTCATCGCCGACGAGCCGACGACAGCGCTCGACGTCACTGTGCAGGCCGAGGTGCTGCGGTTGATCAAGGAGCTTTGCGCCGCGCGGGGTACGGCCGTGCTCTTCATCAGCCACGATCTCGGCGTCATCGCCAGCATCTGCCAGCGCGTCGGCGTCATGTATGCCGGCTGCCTCGTGGAAGAGAACGAGACGCGGGCGCTCTTCGAAAATCCCCGCCACGCCTATACGCGCGGCCTGCTCGGCGCCCTGCCGCGCCTCGGCAGCCGCAGCGCGCACGGCCGCCAGCGTCTCGTCGATATCGACAGCATCATCGCCGACCGCTCGACGCTGACGGAAACGCGTTTCATCGCGCCGCGCGGGGCGGAAAGGGGCCAGCTATGACAGCGCCATTGCTGCAGGTGGACGATCTTCATGTCCGCTTCCCGATTTCCGGCGGCGGCCTGTTCGGCACGGGACGGCGCATGCTGCACGCCGTCAACGGCATCAGCTTCGACCTCGCCAAGGGCGAATGCCTGTCGATCGTCGGCGAATCCGGCTGCGGAAAATCCACCACGGCCCTCTCCATCCTCGGCCTCCAGGAGCCGACGGAAGGCACGATCCGCTATCGCGGTCAGCCGCTTGCCGGTCCCGGCGCGCCGGGCCGCATGCAGCGCGCCAAAGCGGTGCAGATGGTCTTCCAGGACCCCTATGCCTCGCTGAACCCGCGCCAGTCCGTGCGCACCTCGCTTGCCGCGCCGTTGAAGCTGCACGGCGTCACCGCGGCGTCGGAAATCGAGGGCCGAATCGAGGCCATGCTGAAGAATGTCGGCCTGACGCCCGAGCAGGCGCGCCGCTATCCGCACGAGTTCTCCGGCGGACAGCGCCAGCGCATCGGCATCGCCCGCGCGCTCATCCTCGAACCGGAGATCGTCGTGCTCGACGAGCCGGTCTCCGCCCTCGACGTCTCGATCCGCGCCCAGATCATCAACCTGCTGCTCGATCTGCAGGAAAAGCTCGGCCTCTCCTACATCATGATCAGCCACGACCTCAGCGTCGTCGAGCACATGAGCGACCGGGTGCTGGTGATGTTCTTCGGCGAGGTGGTGGAGGAGGGCGGCTGGCGGCAGATCTTCGAGACGCCGACCCATCCCTATACCCGCCGGCTGATCGCCGCCATTCCCGATCCGGATGTGGCGCTGAACCCGGGCGCGGCCGCTTTCGCGACGGATGCGACCCTGCCCGATGGGCGCCGCTTCGTGTCCGATGGCAGCGCGGCGCCGGATGTCTTCACGCCGCCGGTGCCCTCCGCGCTCACCGAGATCGCCCCCGGCCATCGCGTGCGGCTGGCATCGACGGCTTGACCGCCCGCAAGGGCATTTTACATCCGACCTATGGGCGATTGTCCCGCGGCGGCTCCTGTGCCACCATGCGGGCGGGAGGATGTCTTATGGTGTCGACGCTGTCGCACATACGGGAGATCGAACGCGTCGGCATGGGCGCCGTCAGCCCGCGCGATGCGCCCGTCGTCAAATCCTGGCTGCGCTGCCTCAACGATTACAAGCTCGACCCGACCATCGCCCAGGAAGCCTATATCGTTCCCGAACTGAAGCTGCGCGAGCACCGCGAGCAGGCGGAGGAACTGATCCGCATCGGCCGCTCCGGCCTCGAAGGCCTGTTCAACCAGGTCGCCGGGCAGAACTATGTGCTGCTGCTGTCCGATGCGCGCGGCGTCACCGTCGATTTCATGGGCGATCCGACCTTCGACAACCAGCTGCGCAAGGCGGGGCTCTATCTCGGCTCGGAATGGTCGGAAAACCGCGCGGGCACCTGCGCCGTCGGTGCCTGCATCGTCTCCGGCGAGCCGGTCATCATCCACCAGGACGATCATTTCGATGCCAGCCATATCGGGCTGACCTGCACGGCCGCGCCGGTCTTCGACACCTTGGGCGACCTCACCGCCGTGCTCGACATTTCCCAGCTCCGCTCGCCGACCGCCAAGGCCAGCCAGCAGCTGGCGCTGCATCTTGCCACCTCCACCGCGCGGCGCATCGAGCTTGCCAACCTCATGACCCGCACCCGCAACGACTGGGTGCTGCGCCTTGCCCGTTCGCCGGAATTCCTGGACGTCGATCCGGACGCCGCCATCGCGCTCGACGGTTCCGGCCGCATCACCGGCATGACCCATGGCGGTTTCGGCGCGCTCGCCCGCTCGATGAACATGCGCGGCCTGGCGACGCGCGATTTCCTCGGCCTGCCGATCTCCGAGGTCTTCGACATGGATGTGGATGACCTGCCGCGTTTCATGCGCGGCCGGCCGAACGGCGAACGCCTGCTGCGCGCGAAAAACGGCCTCGTGCTCTTCGCCAGCGCCATCGCGCCCGCCGTCAGCCTGCGCGCGCCGAACATGCCGGCGCCGCGTCTGCCGCGGGCGTTGCGCGACCTCAGCCAGGGCGACACTGCTATGGAGCGGGTGCAGGCGCGGGCGGCGAAGCTTGCGGCGCGCGACATCCCGATCCTCATCCAGGGCGAGACCGGCAGCGGCAAGGAGTTCCTCGCCCGCGCGATCCATGACAGCTGCGGCGGCAGCGGCAATTTCGTCGCCGTCAATTGTGCGGCGATCCCCGAACACCTCATCGAATCCGAACTGTTCGGCTACACGCCCGGTGCTTTCACCGGCGCCAGCCAGAAGGGCAAGCGCGGCCTGATCGAGGAGGCGAACGGCGGAACGCTCTTCCTCGACGAGATCGGCGACATGCCGCTTATGCTGCAAAGCCGGCTGCTGCGCGTGCTTTCGGAAAACGAGGTGCAGCCGGTCGGCGCGCTGAAGGCGCGCCCGGTGCGCCTGCGCGTGCTCTCCGCCTCGCACCGCGACCTTGCCGACCTGGTGAAGGAGGGCCGCTTCCGGCAGGATCTCTACTATCGCCTGAATGCGGCGATGCTCAGCCTGCCGGCCTTGCGCGAACGGCAGGATCTCGGCTGGCTGATCGACCAGCTTCTCGCCCGCGTCGAAAAGGAGAACGGCGAGACCTACCGCATCGACAAGGCGGCGCAGGCCGCCCTGCTGGCCCATGCCTGGCCGGGCAATCTGCGCGAACTTTCCAATGCGCTGCGCGTCGCCGCGGCGCTCTCCGAGGGCGGCGTCATCGATGTCGACTGCCTGCCGGACCATCTCTTCGCCGGGCCTGTTGCCGCCCCGTCCGACGATGACGGCGAACTGCGCCAGGCGCTCAGCGATTGCGGCAACAATGTCTCCGCGCTCGCCCGCAAACTCGGCGTCAACCGCTCGACCATCCACCGCCGCCTGAAGCGTCTCAACTGACGCGGCGCCTGCAACACCTGTTGCACGCCACCTGTTGCATTTCGCCCGGCGGCGGAATCCTCTTCCTCGCAATCGTTTGAAAAGGCATTGAAATCGGGCGCTCCGCCAGTCTGGCACGGCGCTTGCTGACCTTCCTGTGCAAGAACAACAGGAGGAAACACAATGAAAGCTCTGCGCTTTCACGCCGCCAAGGATCTGCGCATCGAGGAGGTCGATGCCCCGCCGTCGCCCGGCCCGGGCGAGGTGCTGGTCGAGAACCGCTTCTGCGGCATCTGCGGCACGGACCTGCATGAATATGCCTATGGCCCGATCTTCGTGCCGAAGGAGCCGCATCCCTTCACCGGCGCGCACGGGCCGCAGATCCTCGGCCACGAATTCGGTGGCGTCGTCAAGGCGGTCGGCGCGGGCGTCGCGCATGTGAGGCCCGGCGACCGGGTGTCGATCCAGCCGCTCATCATGCCCCGCCAGGGCGACTACTACGCCGATCGCGGCCTCTTTCATCTCAGCGGCAACCTCGCGCTTGCCGGCCTTTCCTGGCATTCCGGCGGCATGGCCGAGGCCGCCCTTCTCAACGACTACAATGTCCAGCCCATTCCGGACGCCCTGAGCGATGAGGAGGCCGCGCTCATCGAGCCGACGGCGGTCGCGGTCTATGCCTGCGATCGCGGCGGCGTGACGGCCGGCAACAGCGTGCTCGTCACCGGCGCCGGTCCGATCGGCATTCTCGTCGCCATGGCGGCGCGTGCCGCGGGCGCCTCGCAGATTTTCCTCTCCGATCTCAACGATACGCGGCTGGCGCTGGCGCGCGAGGCGCTGGGCACGGTGCGCACCATCAATCCGAAGACGGAAAAGGTGGGCGACGTCATCCGCGCCGAGACGGAGGGCGGCGTCGGCTGCGATGTCGCCATCGAATGCGTCGGCAACGAGCACGCGCTGAAGAACTGCGCCGATGCGGTGCGCAAGCAGGGCGTCGTCGTGCAGACCGGGCTTCACCCCGGCGAGAACCCGCTGAACTGGTTCGACGTCACCTTCAAGGACATCGATATCCGCGGCTCCTGGGCCTATCCGACCCACTATTGGCCGCGCGTCGCCCGGCTGATCGCCAGCGGCCAGATCCCGGCAAGCCGCATCGTCACGAAATATGTCTCGCTCCGCGAGGCCGTTTCGGAAGGGTTCGACCAGTTGCTCGACCCGGCCGGCAAGCACCTGAAGATCCTGATCGACCTGTCCCGCTAGGCCGGTCCGTCTTGCGGGGCGGTTGAGGAGCCGCCCCGTCTTTCACCTGAGTAGGAGGAGAAACATATGCTCGACAAAACCCCCACCACCCGCGTCCAGACGCTTCTCGATACGTTCGGCGCGGCCCTTGAAGCCGGCCGGATCGACGATGCCGTCGCCCTCTTCGCCGAGGAATGCTACTGGCGCGACCTCGTCGCCTTCACCTGGAACCTCAAGACCGTCGAGGGGCACGATCAGGTGCGCGACATGCTGCAATCGCAGCTCTCCACCGCCAGGCCTTCCAACTGGCGCGTCGCCGACGGCGAGGAGGCGACGGAGGCGGATGGGGTCCTGGAAAGCTGGATCTCGTTCGAGACGGCGGTCGGGCGCGGTTATGGCCTCGTGCGCTTCAAGAACGGCCTCATCTGGACGCTGCTGACGGTGCTGTCCGAACTGAAGGGCCACGAGGAGAAATCCGGCTTCACGCGCCCGCTCGGTGCCAGGCATGGCCAGAATGTCGGCGCCAAGACCTGGAAGGAGGAGCGCGAGGAAGAGGAACGCACGCTCGGCTACGAAAAGCAGCCCTATACCGTCATCATCGGCGGCGGGCAGGGCGGCATCGCGCTCGGCGCGCGGCTGCGCCAGCTCGGCGTGCCGACGATCATCCTGGAAAAGAACGACCGGCCCGGCGACAGCTGGCGCAAGCGCTACAAGTCGCTCTGCCTGCACGATCCCGTCTGGTACGACCACTTGCCCTATATCGATTTCCCGAAGAACTGGCCGGTCTTCGCGCCGAAGGACAAGATCGGCGACTGGCTGGAGTTCTACACCAAGGTCATGGAGCTGAACTACTGGACGCGCTCCGCCGCCAAATCCGCCAAATGGGACGAGGCCGCCAGGGAATGGACAGTCGTCGTCGACCGCGACGGCGAGGAGGTGGTGCTGCGGCCGAAGCAGCTGGTCTTTGCGACCGGCATGTCCGGCAAGGCGAACATCCCGGATTTCAAGGGCCGCGAGCGGTTCAAGGGCGAGCAGCACCATTCCTCGCAGCATCCGGGGCCGGACGGTTACAAGGGCAGGAAGGTCGTGGTCATCGGCTCGAACAATTCGGCGCATGACATCTGTGCCGCGCTCTACGAGGCCGGCGTCGACGTCACCATGATCCAGCGCTCGACGACCCATATCGTGCGCTCCGACACGCTTATGGATATCGGCCTCGGTTCGCTCTATTCGGAGCAGGCGCTGGCGAACGGCGTGACGACGGCGAAAGCCGACCTCATCTTCGCCTCGCTGCCCTACCGCATCATGCACGAGTTCCAGATCCCGCTCTACGACAAGATGCGCGAGCGCGACGCCGATTTCTACGCGGCGCTGGAAAAGGCCGGGTTCCAGCTCGACTGGGGCGCGGACGGCTCGGGCCTCTTCATGAAGTACCTGCGCCGCGGCTCCGGCTACTATATCGACATCGGCGCCTCGCAGCTCATCATCGACGGCAAGGTGAAGCTTGCCGCGGGGCAGGTGGAGGAGATCACGGAAAACGCCATCAGGCTTTCCGATGGCAAGGAAATCCCCGCCGACGTCATCGTCTATGCGACGGGCTACGGCTCGATGAACGGCTGGGTCGCCGATCTCATCGACCAGGAGACCGCCGACAAGGTCGGCAAGGTCTGGGGTCTCGGTTCGGATACGCCGAAGGATCCGGGCCCCTGGGAGGGCGAGCAGCGCAACATGTGGAAGCCGACGCAGCAGGAGGCGCTGTGGTTCCATGGCGGCAACCTGCACCAGTCGCGCCACTATTCGCAATATCTCGCCCTGCAGCTGAAGGCGCGCATGGAAGGCATCCCGACGCCGGTCTACGCCCTCCAACCGGTGCATCACCGGAAGTAGGCCGGCGCGCCGAGGGCGGGCGGCGTTGCGCCGCCCGCCCTCGATGGGTTCGTGCCGGTGTGGATTGCCGGCCGGCTTAGCCGAGAACCGCCTTCACCGCATCGGCCGTCGCCTTCACGACGATGTCCGCTTCTTCCCTGGTCAGGCACAGCGGCGGGGCGAAGCCCAGAATGTCGCCCTGCGGCATGGCGCGGCCGATGACGCCGCGTTCCAGGAGGGCGGCGGAGACCTGCGGGCCGATCTTTTTGCCCGGATCGAAGAAGGCGCGGTCGTCCTTGTCCTCGACGAATTCGACCGCCGCCATCAGGCCGTCGCCGCGAACCTCGCCGACATGCTTGTGGTCGCCGACGGCCTTGGCGAGTTCGCTGCGGAAATAGGCGCCGGTGGAGCCGGCATTTTCCACAAGGCCGAGCTCGTCGATGAGTTCGAGATTGGCGACGCCGGCGGCGGCGCAGATCGGGTGCGAGGAATAGGTCCAGCCGTGGCCGATGGGGCCGAGTTCATCCGAGCCCTTCACCAGCACCTCCCAGACCTTGTCCGAGACGATGGTGCCGGAGAGCGGCGCATAGGCCGAGGTGAGGCCCTTGGCGATGGTGATGAGGGCGGGCTTCATGCCGTAGTGGTCGGAGCCGAACATCGTGCCGAGGCGGCCGAAGCCGGTGACGACCTCGTCGGCGATCAGCAGGATGTCGTACTTGTCGAGCACGGCCTGGATCTTCTGCCAGTAACCCTTCGGCGGCGGCACGATGCCGCCGGTGCCGAGGATCGGCTCGCCGATGAAGGCGGCGACGGTGTCCGGGCCCTCGGCAAGGATCATCTCCTCCAGCTTGTCGGCGCAATATTGCGCGAACTGTTCCTCGTCCATCGACCGGTCCGGCCGGCGGAAGAAATAGGGGGCCTCCGTGTGGAGGATCGGCGCGCGCGGCAGGTCGAAGGCATTGTGGAAGAGATGGAGGCCGGTCAGCGAGCCGGTCATGACGCCGGAGCCGTGGTAGCCGCGCCAGCGCGAGATGATCTTCTTCTTCTCCGGCCGGCCGAGGATGTTGTTGTAGTACCAGACGAGCTTGATGTTGGTCTCGTTGGCATCCGAGCCGGACAGGCCGAAATAGACGCGGCTCATGCCCTCGGGCGCGCGGTCGATGATCATCTTGGACAGCGTGATCGAGGCTTCCGTGCCGTGGCCGACATAGGCGTGGTAGTAGGCGAGGTTCTTCGCCTGCTCTGCGATGGCGTCGGCGATCTTCGTGCGGCCGTAGCCGACATTGACGCAATAGAGGCCGGCAAAGGCGTCGAGGCTCGTCTTGCCGTTCGTGTCGGTGATGTAGACGCCTTCGCCGCCGCCGATCACGCGCGTCGGCGTCTCGCCGCGGGCGTGCATGCCCATATGGGTGGAGGGGTGGAAGAAGTGGTCGCGGTCCCAGGCGGTGAGTTCGTTGCGTCGGTCGAGCATGGTCTTTTCCTTTCGAAGTCGGTTGTTTTTAGAGTTCTGGGGCGCGGTTGTCCGATATTTTCACCGTCATTCCCTTTTTCCCATCGTCATCCTCACTCTCCCTCCGTCATCCTCGGGCTTGACCCGAGGATCCACAATCTCGGTAGCACATGGATCCTCGGGTCAAGCCCGAGGATGACGATCGAGAGGTTGGGCACCTCGGGGGCGGGCGCCCGGAGCAGGTGCCCGGAATCAAGCCGGTGGAGACGCGCCCGCGCTCAAGCAGCGGTGTCGATGCAGAGATATTTCAGTTCCGTGAAGGCCTCCATGCCGTGGCGCGAACCTTCGCGGCCGACACCGGATTGTTTCCAGCCGCCGAAGGGGATCGGCCCGCCGGTGATCTTCACGCGGTTGACCGCCACCATGCCGTATTCCAGCGCGCGGGCAAGCCGCATCTGGCGCGCGCCGTTCTCGGTGACCACATAGGCGACGAGGCCGTATTCGGTGTCGTTGGCGCGGGCGATCACTTCCGCCTCGCTGTCGAAGGCGGTGACGGCGGCGACGGGGCCGAAGGTTTCCTCGCGCATGATTAGCGCATCGTCGGAAACCTCGGTCAGAAGCGTCGGTTCGTAGAACAGCGGGCCGGCCTTGTGGCGCCTGCCGCCGGTGAGGACCTTCGCGCCGTGTTTCACGGCGTCGGCCACCTGCTCCTCCACCTTGGCGATGGCGCGCTCGTGCATCAGCGGGCCGATCTCGACATCCGCCTCCAGCCCGGCGCCGACCTTCAGCGCCGCGATGCGGGCCTTGAAGGCCTTGGTGAAGGCGGCAAGGACGGGGCGCTCGACATAGATGCGGTTGGCGGCAAGGCAATCCTGTCCCGATGTGGCGAACTTGGCGTTGACGGCGATGTCGGCCGCCTTCTCGATATCGGCGTCGGCAAAGACGATCAGGGGCGCATGGCCGCCGAGTTCCATGACGAGGCGCTTCATGGTCGGCGCGCACTGGCCGGCGATCAGCTTGCCGATCTCCGTCGAACCGGTGAAGCTCATGGCGCGCACGCGGGCGTCGGCGTTCATGCAGCCGACGATGGTGGCGGCATCGCCCGTCACGACATTGAAGACGCCTACCGGAAGGCCGGCCCGTTCGCCGAGTTCGGCAAGCGCGAGGGCGGAAAGCGGCGTCTCGCTGGAAGGGTGGGCGACCACGGTGCAGCCGGCGGCAAGCGCGGCGGCGGCCTTGCGGGTGATCATGGCGGAGGGGAAGTTCCACGGCGTCACGATGCCGACGACGCCGAGCGCCTCGCGGCGCACGATCATCTCGGCGCCGGGCAGGTGGCTCGTCACGCTCTCGGCATTGAGGCGCTTGCCCTCCTCGGCATACCACTCGATGAAGGAGGCGGCATAGTCGATCTCGCCGCGGGATTCGGCGAGCGGCTTGCCCTGTTCCAGCGTCATCAGCAGCGCGAGGTCCTCGCGCGCTTCGAGGATCAGCCCGTGCCATTTGCGCAGGATCGCGGCGCGCTGCTGCGCCAGCAGGTCCCGCCAGGCGGGGAAGGCCTGCGCCGCGGCCGAGACCGCCTCCGACGTCTGGCCGGCATCGAGCGCGGCGACCCAGGCGAGCGTCGCGCCGGAGGCGGGGTCCGTCACGGCGAAGCTGTCGCCGTCGCGGCCGGCCACCCAGCGGCCGCCGACATAGGAGAGTTCGCGCAGCAGGTGAGGATCGCCCAGGCGGGCGAGCGCTTCGTGGAAAACGGTCCGGGCGAATAGGGCGGTCATGTCGGCCTCCTCTGGCTGTGTCGACGGTGAGTCTGCCAGAGGCGCGGCGACAGATTGTCTATTGCCGGGCTCGGCCGCAGAGACTTTGACCAAACCGACCGCCGGCCATAGACAATCTCTCTACGTCGATATCAGTCCGGGGCCGGCAGCAGCGTCGTCAGCGGCAGCGCGGTCTCCTCCTTCACAGTCTTGGTGACGATGTAGGTGAAGTAGCGGTCGATGCCGAGTTCGCGGTCGAGCAGGTCGTCGACGAGGCGCTGGTAGGCGTCGATGTCGGGGGCCATGATCTTCAGGATGTAATCGACGCCGCCGCCGACGGACCAGCAGGCGACGATCTCCGGTGTTGCCGCCACCGCGCGCTCGAAGCGGTCGAAATCGGCCTGCCGGTGGTTGGCCAGCGTCACCTCCATCATGACGCTGGCGACCGGCGCCAGGCGCCGCACCGCGACGCGCGCATGATAGCCCGTGACGATGCCCGCCTTTTCCAGCTTGCGCAGCCGCAGCCAGCAGGGCGTCGGGGATAGGCCCGCCTTTTCCGCCAGCGCCAGCTTGGTGATGCGCCCGTTCTCCTGGATCGCCTCCAGGATGCGCAGGTCGATGGCGTCGAGTTTCATGCGGTCGCCCTCCGGGCGGATATCATGTCAAAGCCGAGAAAAAGACCATGGAAAGGCATTTTGGCGTTGTCAATTGAACTGAATTTGAGCACTGTTGAAATCATGACAAATTGGCGACCCGATATATCCCAATTGCGCCGGCCGGCCTACCTTTCTCTCGCCGAGCAGATCGCCCGCGCCATCCAGGAAGGGCTGCTGCCCAACGGTACACGCCTTCTGCCACACCGCAAGCTTGCCGACGACCTGAAACTTTCCGTGCAGACCGTCAGCCGCGCCTATGACGAGCTGATCCGCCGCGGCCTGATCTCCGGCGAGATCGGCCGCGGCTCCTTCGTGCAGACGCGGCCGAAGGAGCCGGAACCGCCCTACCTGCCCGAGCGGCTCGGCGAGCTGGTCGACCTGTCGATCCTGAAACCCGTCTGCGAGCAGATCCACCTGGAGCGCATGCGTGAGGCCTTCGGATGGCTCGCGGAAAACCTGCCGTCGAGCTCGGCGCTCTCCTTCCGCCCCAACATGGTCTTCCCGCGCCACCGGACCGTCGCGGCCGAATGGCTGGCGCGCTGCGGGCTCGACATCTCGCCGCTCAACATCAGCCTCACCAACGGCGCGACGTCGGGCATGACGGTGGCGCTGATGAGCGTCGCCCCGCCCGGCGCGACCGTTGCCACGGAGGCGATCAGTCACCACACGCTGGTGCCGCTTTCCACCTATCTCGGCCTCCATCTCGAAGGCCTGCCGATCGACCGCGACGGCATGATCCCCGAGGCGCTGGACGAGGCCTGCCGCAAGGGCGTCATTCGTGCCGTGTTCCTGCAGCCCTCCGTCATCAACCCGGCCGCGACGCTGATGAGCGGAGAGCGCCGGCAGGCGCTGGCCGAGGTGGCGCGGCGCCACGATATCGCGATCATCGAGAACGACATTCTGGGGCCGCTCGTCGAGGAGAGGGCGCCGCCGCTCGCCGCCTACGCGCCGGAGCGCACGCTCTACGTGACGAGCTTCACCAAGATCACGGTGCCGGGCCTGCGCATCGGCTATCTCGCCGCGCCCGACCGCTATGTCGCGGCCGTCGCCAACCGGCACCTCGTCTCGAACTGGATGGCGACGCCCTCGATCGCCGAGATCGCCACGCGCTGGGTCGGCGACGGCACGGCGATGGAACTCGTCACCTGGCAGCGCCGGGCGCTGGCGGCGCGCCACGCCATCGCGGAGGAGATCTTCGCGGGCCTGCCCTATCGCTCGCATCCGCAGAGCCTGCATGTCTGGCTGCCGCTGCCGGAAGGGCATACGGAGGAGGGTTTCGTCTCGCAGGCCCGCCTGCGCGGCGTCGCCATCGCGCCCGGCTCCTCCTTCCGCACCGCCGACCAGGGCTGGCAGCCCGCCGTGCGCATCTCCCTCGGCTCGACGACGGAGCAGGAACTTCGCACGGGCCTCGGCATCCTGGCTTCGCTGGCCAGCGGGAACCCGGAGGCGCTGCTGCTCGCGATTTGAGTGCGGATGCCCGCGAAATGGGCGGTGAAACAATAATTGTCATGAGATTATTATCTACATTGACATGATTTCGATCGCCGCGCATCGTTAGGCCAACACGGTCTCGACAGGGAGAGACATGCATGGCCGCACCCATCATCCGCATCGACAATATCGTGAAGCGCTACGGTCCCTTGACCGTGCTCGACGGGTTGTCGATGGAGGTGCTGCCGGGCGAGAAGCTCGCCCTCATCGGCCCCTCCGGCTCCGGCAAGACGACGATCCTGCGCATCCTGATGACGCTGGAGACGATCAGCGACGGCCATATCGAGGTCGACGGCGACCAGCTCTACCACATGCCGAAGAACGGCGGCCTCGTGCCGGCGGACGATCGCCACCTGCACAGGATGCGCGAGAAGATCGGCATGGTCTTCCAGCACTTCAATCTCTTCCCGCACAAATGTGTGCTCGACAATGTCACGCTGGCGCCAATGCTGACCAAGGGCGCGGCGAAAGCCGCGGCCGAGAAGCGGGCGATGGAGCTTCTCGACATGGTGGGCCTTGCCGACAAGGCGAGGAACATGCCCGCCCAACTGTCCGGCGGACAGAAGCAGCGTGTCGCCATCGCCCGCGCCCTGGCGCTCTCGCCGAAGATCATGCTGTTCGACGAGGTGACCTCGGCGCTCGACCCGGAACTGGTCGAGGAGGTTCTGAACGTCATGCGCAAGCTCGCCTCCGAGACCGACATGACCATGCTGCTCGTCACCCACGAGATGGGCTTCGCCCACGATTTCGCCGACCGCATCCTCTTCTTCGATCGCGGCAAGATCGTCGAGGAGGGCAAGCCGGACGAGATTTTCCGCAATCCCAGGCAGGAACGCACGCAGACCTTCCTGCGCAAGATCATCGCGGCAGGGCACCGCGTCTGAGGATCTTCCTCGGAAACAAGGCTCCAAGCAACAACTAGAGACAGCCAGAGGAGTTCGGAACAATGAGCATCAGGACGTTTTTGACCATGGCCGCCGGCGCAAGCGCGCTCGTCGCCATCGCCGCCGCTTCCCCCGCTACGGCCGATGACGGTAAGCTGGAGGAACTGAAGGGACAGGGCTTTGCCCGCGTCGCCATCGCCAACGAGCCGCCGTTCACGGCGGTCGCCGCCGACGGCAAGGTTTCGGGCGCGGCGCCCGACGTCGCCCGCGAGGTGTTCAAGCGCCTCGGCGTCGGCGACATCGTCGCCTCGATCTCGGAATATGGCGCGATGATCCCGGGCCTGCAGGCCGGCCGCCACGACGTCATCACCGCCGGCCTATTCATGAAGCCGGAGCGTTGCGCCGCCGTCGCCTATTCCGAGCCGATCCTGTGCGATGCCGAGGCCTTCGCGCTGAAGAAGGGCAATCCGCTCGGCCTCAAGAGCTACAAGGACATCGCCGACAATCCGGATGCCAAGATCGGTGCGCCGGGCGGCGGCACGGAAGAGAAGCTGGCGCTCGAAGCCGGCGTGCCGCGTGACCGTGTCATCGTCGTGCCGGATGGCCAGAGCGGCCTGAAGATGCTGCAGGACGGCCGCATCGACGTCTATTCGCTGCCGGTCCTGTCGATCAACGACCTCGTCTCCAAGGCGAACGATCCGAACATCGAGGTCGTCGCGCCGGTCGAGGGCGCCCCGGTCTATTGCGACGGCGCGGCCTTCCGCAAGGGCGACGAGGCGCTGCGCGATGCCTTCGACGTCGAGCTCGCCAAGCTGAAGGAATCCGGTGAATTCGCCAAGATCATCGAGCCCTACGGCTTCTCCGCCGCAGCGGCCATGTCGACGACGCGCGAAAAGCTCTGCGCGGCGCAGTAAGAATGGTGGATCTGCCCCTCATCCCGCTGCCGCGACCTTCTCCCCGTAGACGGGGAGAAGGGGCTGGTGGCCAGGCTTTCCCGTCATCGCGTGCTTTGGTGGGCGGGGAGCCGGCTCCTGTTCTGACTTCTCCCCGCTTGCGGGGAGAAGGTGCCGGCAGGCGGATGAGGGGCGATGCTCCGTTGACGTTAACGTGGAACACACCATGACCGACTGGTCCGGCTATATAGGCTTGATCCTGCAAGGCGCGCTGGTGACGCTTCAGCTCACCGTGATGGGTTCGGCACTCGCCCTCGTCATGGCCTTCGTCGCCGGGCTCGGGCGCGTCAGCCGCTTCATGGCGGTCCGGGCGCTCGCCACCACCTATATCGAGTTCTTCCGCGGCACCTCGATCTTCGTGCAGCTCTTCTGGGTCTATTTCGTGCTGCCCTTTGCCGGCGTCACGCTCTCGCCGCTGCAGGCGGGCGTCCTGGCGCTCGGCCTCAATGTCGGGGCCTACGGGGCGGAGGTGGTGCGCGGCGCGGTCAAGGCGATCGGGCGCGAGCAGCGCGAGGCCTGCATCGCGCTCAACCTGACGCGCGGCCAGGCGATGCGCCACGTCATTCTGCCGCAGGCGCTGCCCCTGATGCTGCCGACCTTCTGCAACAATGCGATCGAGCTCCTGAAGGGCACGGCCGTCGTCTCGCTGATCTCGCTCACCGACATGACCTTCCAGGCCCAGGTGGTGCGCGCGCAGACCGGCAACACGCTGATCCCCTTCGCCACCATCCTCGTGCTCTACTTCCTGATGGCGCTCGCCATCTCCACCGCCATGCGCTGGCTGGAACGGCGCGTCACCCGCGGCCTCGATGGTGTGAGGACCTGACGATGGAATGGGACTGGAATTTCGTCTGGGAGATCATGCCGACCCTGCTCCAGGGCCTGAAGATCACCTTGCTGGCGACCGTGCTCGGCGCCGCCGTGGCCGCCGTGATCGGCCTCGTCTTCGCGATCCTGCGCATGACGGCACCGAAGCCGATCGCCAGGGCCACGGGTTTCGTCGTGGAATTCATCCGCGGCACGCCGCTGCTCGTGCAGCTCTATTTCATCTTCTACGTGCTGCCCGATATCGGCATCCGCCTGCCGGCGCTGCTCGCCGGCGTCATCGGCCTCGGCCTGCACTACGGCACCTACGCGGCGGAGGTCTATCGCGCCGGCATCGAGAACGTGCCGCGCGGGCAGTGGGAGGCGGCGAAGGCGACGAACCTCACCAGCCGCCAGACCTGGATCCACGTCGTCCTGCCGCAGGCAATCCCGCCGATGATCCCGGCGCTTGCAAACTACCTGATCGCCATGTTCAAGGAGACGCCGCTGCTCTCCGCCATCACGGTGCTGGAGCTGATGAACCAGGCCAAGAGCGTCGCCAACAGCAGCTATCGCTACATCGAGCCGATGACGCTGGTCGGCGTGTTCTTCCTGATCATGAGCCTGATCTCCGTCGTCTTCCTGCGCTGGCTGGAAGAGCGCTACGCCCGGGTGGAGGAACGCTGATGCAGACCCTTGATCTCTCGCTGGCCTCCCGCGCGCCGAAACTCGACGATCGCCCGTTGGAAAAACGCGTCGGCCTGATCATCCTGGCGACCGACCACACGACGGAGGTGGATTTCCAGCGCATGGTGGCAAACGGACGGATCGGCGTCTATGCGACGCGCATTCCCTACGCCAATCCGGTGACGCCGGAGAACCTCGCCGCCATGCAGCCCTCGCTGACGGCGGGCGCGGCGCTCATCCTGCCGGATGAACCGCTGGATGTCGTGATGTATTCCTGCACCTCGGCCTCGGTCGTCATCGGCGACGCGGCAGTGAAGGCGGCGATCAAGGCGGCCAAGCCCACCGCCACGGTGGTGACGCCGACCGCTGCCGCGGTTTCCGGCCTGAAGACGCTCGGCGCGAAGCGGATTTCCGTCCTGACGCCCTATACGCTCGAAACAAGCCGGCCGATGGCCGACTATTTCCTGGCGCTCGGCTTCGACATCGCCCGATTCACCTGCCTCGGCCTTTCCGACGATCGGGACATGGCACGGATTTCCCCGGAAGAGATCGTCGCCTTCGCGAAGGAGGCGACGGCGCCGGATTGCGATGCGCTTTTCATCTCCTGCACCGCCGTGCGCGCGGCGGGCGTGGCGGCGCAGATCGAGGCGGCCATCGGCAGGCCGGTCGTCACAAGCAACCTCGCCACCGCCTGGGCGTGCCTGCGCCTTTGCGGCGACGAAACGGCTCGGCCGGCGCTCGGCCGGCTGATGACGCGCGCCTATCCGGGACGGTGACGCATGACGAAGACAGACCTTCCCGTGACATTGGCGGATATCGAACTGGCTGCCCGGCGTATCGACGGCCGCGTGCTGCGCACGCCCTTCGTCCCGTCGGCGTCGCTGACCGAACGCTGCGGCGTGCCGGTCGGCCTGAAGCTCGAACACCATCAGACGACGGGCAGCTTCAAGCTGCGCGGGGCGACGAATGCCGTGCTGTCGCTTTCGGCGGACCAGCGGGCGCGCGGCGTCGTGGCCGCCTCGACGGGTAATCATGGGCGGGCGCTTGCCTATGCCGCGAAGGCCGAGGGATCGGTCGCGACGATCTGCATGTCGCGGCTCGTGCCGGAGAACAAGGTCGCGGAGATCCGCCGGCTCGGCGCGGACGTGCGCATTGTCGGCCGGTCGCAGGACGAGGCGCAGGTCGAGGTGGACCGGCTGGTCACCGAGGCCGACCTGGTCATGGTCCCGCCTTTCGACAATGCGGCGGTCGTGGCGGGGCAGGGCACACTCGGCCTCGAGATCGTCGAGGCGATGCCGGATGTCGCGACCGTTCTCGTGCCGCTGTCGGGCGGCGGGCTGGCGGCGGGCGTTGCCGCGGCGGTGAAGGGACGCGTGCCGAAGGCGCGCGTCATCGGCCTCACCATGGAGCGCGGCGCGGCGATGAAGGCGAGCCTCGATGCGGGGCGGCCGGTCGCGGTCGAGGAGGTGGCGAGCCTTGCCGATTCGCTCGGCGGCGGCATCGGCCTCGACAATGCCGTGACCTTTCAAATGTGCCGCGCGCTGCTCGACGAGGTTATCCTCCTGTCGGAAGCGGAGATCGCGGCCGGCATGCGCCATGCCTATGGCGAGGAGCGCGAGGTGATCGAAGGAGCGGCGGCGGTCGGCATCGCGGCACTGCTTTCCGGCCGACTTGGCCGGCTGGATGGCCCGGTGGCCGTCATCCTTTCCGGCCGGAACGTGGACATGGGCCTGCACAAGCGGGTCCTTGACGGCGTGGCCGATCCCTTTACGGAGGACAGAACGTGACGCGGATGAAGATACTGACGGAAGCGGAGCTGCGGCGCATCGTTCCGCTCGACCTTGAAGCCATCGCCTGCGTGGAGGACGCCTTCCATGCGCTCGCCACCAAGGCCGTCGCCATGCCGCCGATCCTTCGGCTCGACATTCCCGAGCACCGCGGCGAGGTGGACGTGAAGACCGCCTATGTGCCCGGCCTCTCCGGGTTCGCCATCAAGATCAGCCCCGGCTTCTTCGACAATCCGAAGATCGGCCTGCCGAGCACCAACGGCCTGATGGTGCTGTTCTCGGCGACGACCGGCCTCGTCGAGGCGGTGCTGCTCGACAACGGCTACCTGACGGATGTGCGTACCGCCGCAGCCGGTGCCGTCGCCGCCCGGCACCTCTCGCGTCCGGATGCGACGGTCGCCGTCATCTTCGGTGCCGGCATGCAGGCGAAGCTGCAACTGGAGGCCTTGTGCCTCGTCCGGCCGATCCGGGAGGCCCGCCTCTGGGCGCGCGACGGAAAGAAGGCGGAGGCGGCTGCGTTGGAACTGACGGCAAGGCTCGGCCTTCCCGTCCGCGCCGAGGCCGATGGCCGGGCGGCGGTCGATGGTGCGGATATCATCGTCACCACCACGCCCTCGGAAACCCCTGTCCTCAAGGCCGAATGGCTCCAGCCCGGCCAGCATGTCACGGCCATGGGCTCGGATGCCGAGCACAAGAACGAGATCGAGCCGGCCGTCATCACGGGCGCCGGCCTCTATGTCGCCGACAGCCTCAAGCAGACGCGCCGGCTCGGCGAACTGCACCACGCCATCGCGGCGGGGCTCGTGACGGAGGGCGCGGGCTTCCCCGAACTCGGCGAGATCATCGCCGGGCGCAAACCGGGCCGCAGCGGCCCCGAAGAGATCACCGTGGCGGACCTGACCGGCACGGGCATTCAGGACACGGCTATCGCAACGCTTGCTGCCGCCCGCGCGGTAGCGGCGGGCGCCGGCACGGCCTTCGAGAGTTGAGACCGGCTTTTCGCCGGGTATAGAGGAAAAACCGATGAAACAAGCGAACCTGAAGTTCTCACTTCCGGAGTATGAGGCGCGCCTTGAGAAAACGCGCAGGGCCATGGAAGCCAGGGGCATCGACGTCCTGATATGCAGCGATCCTTCCAACATGAACTGGCTAACGGGCTATGACGGCTGGTCCTTCTACGTGCACCAGTGCGTCGTCGTGCCGCCGACGGGCGAGCCGATCTGGTACGGCCGCGGACAGGATGCCAACGGGGCGAAGTTCACCGCCTATCTGAAGCACGAGAACATCATCGGCTATCCCGACAACTACGTGCAGTCCACCGAGCGCCACCCGATGGACTATCTCTCGGCCAAGCTCGCCGAGCGCGGCCTCGACAAACTGACCATCGGCGTCGAGATGGACAATTACTGGTTCTCCGCCGCCGCCTTCGCCTCGCTGCAAAAACACCTGCCGAATGCCCGCTTCGTCGACGCCACCGCGCTCGTCAACTGGCAGCGTGCGGTGAAGAGCGAGACGGAAATCAAGTACATGCGCAATGCCGCGCGCATCGTGGAAAAGATGCACCAGCGCATCTTCGACAGGATCGAGGTCGGCATGCGCAAATGCGATCTCGTGGCCGAGATCTACGACGCCGGCATCCGCGGCACGGACGGCATCGGCGGCGATTATCCGGCCATCGTGCCGCTGCTCCCCTCGGGCGTCGAGGCCTCCGCGCCGCATCTCACCTGGGACGACCGGCCGATGAAATCGGGCGAGGGCACCTTCTTCGAGATCGCCGGCTGCTACAACCGCTACCATGTGCCGCTCTCGCGCACCGTCTTCCTCGGCAAGCCGACGCAGGCCTTCCTCGATGCGGAGAAGGCGACGCTGGAGGGCATGGAGGCGGGCCTTGCGGTGGCGAAACCCGGCAATACCTGCGAGGATATCGCCAATGCCTTCTTCGCGGTGCTCAAGAAATACGGCATCGTCAAGGACAACCGCACCGGCTACGGCATCGGCGTCTCCTATCCGCCGGACTGGGGCGAGCGCACCATGAGCCTGCGCTCCGGCGACCGGAGCGAACTCAAACCCGGCATGACCTTCCACTTCATGACGGGCCTCTGGCTCGAGGACATGGGCTTCGAGACGACGGAGAGCATCCTCATCACCGAGACCGGCGTCGAATGCCTCGCCGACGTGCCACGCAAGCTTCTCGTGAAGGATTGAACCATGGCGGACCGCACGCTTCGTCCGTCGCCGATCAGCCCCACCGTCGATTTCTCGGCCGAGGGCGTGCAGCACGGTTTCCTGCGCCTGCCCTACAGCCGGGACGATTCCGCCTGGGGCTCGGTGATGATCCCGGTGACGACAATCAAGAACGGGGAGGGGCCGACGGCGCTCCTCACCGGCGGCAACCATGGCGACGAATACGAGGGGCCGATCGCGCTCTTCGACCTCGCCCGCACGCTGAAGGCGGAGGATGTGACCGGCCGCGTGATCATCGTGCCGGCGATGAACTACCCGGCCTTCCTGGCCGGCACGCGCACCTCGCCGATCGACAAGGGCAACATGAACCGCAGCTTTCCGGGCGCGCCGGACGGCACGGTCACGCCGAAGATCGCCGACTACTTCCAGCGCATGCTATTGCCGCTCGCCGATATCGTGCTGGACTTCCATTCCGGCGGCAAGACGCTCGACTTCCTGCCCTTCTGCGCCGCCCACATCCTGCCGGACAAGGCGCAGGAGGCGAAGGCCTTCGCGCTGGTGCGTGCCTTCGGTGCGCCCTGGTCGATGAAGATGCTGGAGATCGATGCGGTCGGGATGTACGACACGGCGGCCGAGGAGATGGGTAAGGTCTTCATCACCACCGAACTTGGCGGCGGCGGCACGGCGACGGCGAGAAGCGCCGGCATCGCCAAGAAGGGTGTGGCGAACGTGCTGAAGGCGGCGGGCATCCTCAAGGGCGCCGTCGAGGCGTCCGGGACGACCTGGCTCGACATGCCGGACGGCAACTGCTTCTCCTTCGCCGAGGACGGCGGCCTCATCGAGCCGCTTTACGACCTTGGGGACATGGTGCAGGCCGGCGCCGTCGTCGCCCGTATCCATCCCGTCGGCCGTACCGGCGTGGAGCCGCTGGAGGTGAAGGCAAGGATGGACGGCATCCTCGCCGCCCGCCATTTCCCCGGCCTGGTCAAGCCCGGCGACTGCGTCAGCGTCCTCGCCGCCGTCGTCGCGTGAAACCCTGGTATCGTCGCCGCAGACCATTTTTGCGGCGACGTCCGGGGTGGTCCTGCGGCAGCGCTTTCCCTGGACAAAGGCAGCCGTCGAACATTTCCTGCTATCGTCAGAACCGCTCCTCGTTCTCGCGCGCCAGTGCTGCGAATGCATCCGAATCGGCAATGTACCGCTGCCCGGCGTCGTCCCAGCGATAGGTCACGGCGATGGTGCGTGTTCCCGGTTCTGGAGCGGTTGCATCGCCGCATTGCTCTCCGGAGCCTACCGTGCGTTCGGTCACGGTGGCCTCCATATCCGCGAACGGCGCTCCCGTCCCCTGCCGGATGTCGAGCCGCTGCGTGCGCTCGAAGGCGCATGCCCTGTCGTCCAGCGTGGAAATCCTGTCGATGAGTTCGAAGCGGTCTTCGCGCAGGAGTACCAGGGCCGTGGTCGCATAGCCCTGGCTGGAATTGAAATGGGTGCTGCGGGTGACCAGCAGATCGTCACCTTCGCCGACCGCAAGCCGACCCGGTTCGGCAAAGGATGTCCAGCGGTCGAAGGCGACATCGGCGGCGTCGAGAAGCCTCGGCTCGCCCGTGACGTCGAAGAGGGCAAGTACGGCAAAACCGGAGGCGCTGTCCCGCGCCTGGCCGAAATCCAGAAGCAGCACCATCCGATCCAGACCACCGGAGCGCGCCGGAAGAGCCGCAAGCTTCAGAAGTTCCGTCGCCTCTGGTCCGGCACTGCTCCACGCTTCGCCGCCAATGTGGCGGACGTCGATTGCCTCGTCGCCGGAAGACGCCTCGCCGTTTGCGGCGATCCGGGGCACGACGAGCCGGATGAGGTCGGCAAAGGTCACATCCTTCCTGCCGGCGACCGAATCCGCGAGATCGGGAAACGACGCCGGTTCGGCGAACGCGCGATCAGCCGGCGCCCATGAGATCGCCAGCGCGATCAGCGCCATGCGCAACAGAACAACCATCGTGACGGCTCCCGTGGGATCAGCGTACGAAGAATAGCTTTTTTGGCGGCCCGATAGGAGCGCCATCGAGCGCGAGCCTGCCTTCCTGTCCCGTTGTGGAGCTCCTGCAGAAGTCTTGGTGTAAAGCCTGCATCATCCCTCGGTTCGCGTGTCATGCGGTCGATTTCAGGTTCGGCTCGATGAGGTTGCCGTTCACGGCCTTCTCCACTAGCCGGTGAGCCGGGTCAGATCGGAAACCCGCACCTCATGATGCTCGACGAATTCCGGCCGATCGAGCAGATACTGGTCATCCTCGGGATAGTAACGCGCGACGCCATAGTCATGGCCGGCAAAGCGGCGGACGGCGTCGAGATCCGTCCACCAGCTGATGGTCGAAATCTCGCTGGTGCCATCGCCGAGCTCGCGCAACACGATCTGGTAGCCAAGGTTGCCCTCGGTCTCGGCATAATGACCAGCGCCCGTCTTCTCCACGTACTGGACGTATTCTTCCGCCTGCGCGGTGCGGATGCGAGCCGACCATTTTCTGAGGATCATCTTTCCTGCCCCTATGTTTCGGTGTCCGGCAGACTTTCGCCAGCGCGGGGTCGAGCGCGAGCACTATATCACATCCGGCGTGTCCTGGATGGCGTTGGCTACAGGGTGGCAGATAGTGAGCGGGCGACTGCGCATCGGCAGTTGCGGGCCTGCTGACCGACGAGCCATCGGCGCTATGCCGATGGCTCGTCATCATTCGTCCTGGATCGACTTCTTTACTGTCGTGTCTCGATGGGAATGAGGATCTCGGCAGGCAGCCCATATTTCTCGGCCAATGCCTTGAAGCGGCCGTCCTGTTGCTGGACCGCCAACCCGTCGGCGATGACCTGGAGCATTTCCTTGTTGCCCTTGGCGACGACCATCCCGGTATAGATGTCCGTAATGACGGTTTGGACGATTTCCATCGACGCTTCCTTCTGGATTCGTGCGTTTGCCGCGACCGCGTCATCCATTACGAAGTCCATGCGGCCGGTCAGGATCTGGCGATAGGCGGATTCAGCGGAATCGGCGGGCCGGTAGTCGATTGCGGTCAATCCATTCTCGACGCATTTCTGGCTTTGGCGCTGAAGGGATTGCGCGGACGAACCGCTCATGTTTGCCGAACCGACGAGGCCGCACACGTCGTCGAGCTTCGCGATCTTTTTCGGATTGCCCTTCGGCACGATCACGCTCTGGCCGGCACGCGCGTAGAGAACGAAGTCAGCCTTCTCGGCGCGCTCGGGGCGGTAGTTGACCGAGCCGATCATAAGATCGGTCGAGCCGGCAAACAGCGTCGGGAGCAGGCCGGACCATGCGCCTTTGTAGTATTCATACTTGAGGCCGGCACAGTCCATGACGTTCTGAATCAGTTCGGCTTCGAAGCCGATCATCTCGTCCGGGTTGTCGGGGTCGGAATAGGCGAACGGCGGCTGCGCCGGCGACGCGGCGATTTTCACGACTTTGCCCGCGAAACCGGGGTACTTCTCAGCGACTTTCCCGGGTTCGCACTGAGCGGCGCTTGCAGCGGAGATCGCGGTGCCGAAGAATGCTAGGCATGCAAATGGCAACAACATACGTTTCATGACATTCTCCCCTTTTTTCTATAACTAGTATACTGGTTTAATGGTAACGCGATGTCAAGCGAGGCGGCCGTGGAAAGTGATTTTCGGCTGTTGCGAACGGAAAAGCCGTTGCGGCGGATCACTCGCCGCCGCCTGCCTGAACCGGATTGGGCCGACGCTTCTCGATCGCGTATTTCAAGAGAGCCGCGCTGCGGAAGATGCCGTGGGCGAACTTGCCGTAGGGCAATGTGAGGAAGAAGCCCATGACGAACCCGAGATGGACGGCGAGAAGCAGCGGCATTGCGGCGGTGTCTCTCCATGCCAGGAGCGCGAGCCCTGTCAGGCTCACGAAGAACAGAAGCGCTATGAAACCTCGATCCATCGTTTTCTGCGTCTCATCGGCCTGCATCGGATTACGCCGGATATTGAGCCAGAACAGCCCCGCGGGGCCGATCAGGAGGCCGATGCCGCCGGCGGTGCCGAGGAGGACCGGCAGGCTGAGGATCGGGTAGGGTGCCTCCATGGCGAACAGGTAGTGGTACAGGGTCGCGACCGACGTCGAGGCAAAGCAGAGCATGAACCCGTAGAACGTAAAATGGTGAAAGCGGCGCCGCCAGAGCGTGAACGCGTCGTCTTCATTGTTGCAGCCGTCACGGTGGCCCCCGTCGAGATACTGAAGCGTCAGGACAGCCCGGGCCGCTTCTCCTGCAGCGTTTGGAAGGGGCACGGGCTTTCCCGGCTCGGATACCTGCCTCCAGAACCGGATGACCCCGATCGCCAGCGCCAGAACAGAAAAGCCGAAGGCGGCACCAAAGAGGACGGCGAGGAGGTTGTGGGGGAAGATCGCGTAGAATTGCCCCTCGAGGCCATGCACGAACAGGCTGCCCTGCATCAGGATCGCACCGACAAGGAACGCCGCGACGCCAAGGCTGACAGCCATGGCGACGGTCAGTCCGTTGCGGCGGTAGAGCACGCCGAGGGATTTCGGGAAGGCATATTCGACATAGGTGTCGCGCCGTACCTGCGCCAGTGTCTTCGGCACGTTGACGCCGAACTCATGCGGAGGCGCGTACTGGCATGCATAGAGGCAGGCGGAGCAGTTGTGGCATAGATTGGCCAGGTAGTGCGCATCGGCCACGTTGAAGTCGAGCCGGCGTGTCATGGCTGGAAACACTGCGCAGAAGCTTTCGCAGTAGCGGCAGGCATTGCAGATATGCAGGATGCGGTCGACCTCCGCGGCGTTCGTCTCGAGTTCGCGCTCGGCATCCGATGCGAGCCTTTCCAGGTCTTCAATTGCGGCCATTTCGAACGCCCTCCATTATGCCGGCCTGCCGAGCGCGGCGGCCGCGGCCCGGGTTCCGGCGATCCGCCCGAAGGCCGTGCCTATGCTCATGCCGACCCCGGCGGTGTAGCCTTTTCCGAGCACATTACCGGCCATCATCTCGCCGGCGACGAAGAGGTTGGAGCTCGGCTTGTTGCCGAACCGCACCGCGGCCGTGTCATCCACTTTCAGCGAAAGGTAGGTGAAGGTGATCCCCGGCCGCAGGGCATACCCGTAGAAGGGTGGCGTATCGATCGGCAGAGCCCAGTGGGTCTTTGCGGGTACGACGCCCTCCGTCCGGCAGTCGTCGAGGATCGTGTGATTGAACGTACCCGGCCGGCAGGCTGCATTGTAGCTGTCCAGCGTGCGCATGAAGACCTCGACCGGCACGCCGAGCCTGGTCGCCAGTTCAGGCAGGCTGTTGGCTGTGATCCCCGGGAATACCGGAGGCATGAAGCGTCCGATCACCTTCCTGTCGATGATCGAATAGCCGATCTGGCCTGGTTGCTGGGCAACGAGACGTCCCCAGATCGCATATCGTTTTGGCCAGAAGTCCTCGCCTTCATCGTAGAAGCGTTCACCATCGCGATTGACGACCACGCCGAGCGAGACGCAGTCGATGCGGGTGCAGATGCCTCCGTCATAGAGTGGCGCGCGCGCATCGATCGCGACGCAGTGGCCCTGCGACGGATCGCCGATCATGTCGGCTCCGGCCCGCATCATGTCTTTGAGGAGGACCCCCTGATTGAAGCGGGTCCCGCGGATCAGGAAGTTGTCGGCCGGCCATTCGCCGCGATCATTGCGGCCCCAGGCCTCCCGCAGCCATTCCCGGTTCGATTCGAAGCCGCCGGCGGCCAGCACGCAGGCCCTGGCGGTGATCAGTTCCCCGCTTTCCGTGCGAGCGCCGACGAAGCGATCGCCGTCGAGCACGATCCCGGCCACCGGCGTTTCGTAGCGAACACGGACACCAAGGGCCTGGGCGCTTCGATAATAGGCATTGACGAGCGCCTTGCCGCCGCCCATGAAAAATGCGTTCGTCCGGGCAACATGCAGCGCGCCCGATAGCGGCGGCTGAAAGCGCACGCCGTGGCGGCGCATCCAGTCCCGGCAATTCGAGGAGGCGCGGATAACAAGACGGGCGAGATGTTCGCTGGTCTCGCCTCCCGTCACCTTCAGCAGGTCCTGCCAGTATTCCTCTTCCGGATATGCCTCGACAAGGACGTCCTGCGGCGCGTCGTGCATGCAACGCAGGTTGCGGGTATGCTGGGAGTTGCCGCCGCGCCACTCCTTCGGCGAGGCTTCGAGCATCAGCACCGAGGCGCCCGCCTCGCGCGCCATCAGCGCCGCACACAATGCCGCATTGCCGCCTCCGATGACCAATACGTCAATCACGATGAAATCCTCACTTCGTGTTACCCGGAACCTCCCATTCGAGGGCACGGGTCATCGGCCGCCCTTGGATGTCCAAGGAACGAGACCATTCACAGTCGGCAGTTTGAGAGGACCCCTCCCGGGGGTGTGCCTGCTCCCTGCACGGCGGAGCGGACCGTCTGCCCGGCGGTCCTGTGTCAGTCGCGCCGGTCGACCATGCGCAGGAACTGCTTCGTGCGTTCCTCTTTCGGGTTGGTCAGCACCTCGCGGGCCGGGCCGTCCTCGACGATCACGCCCTTGTCCATGAACACCACCCGATCGGCGACGTCGCGGGCAAAGTTGATTTCATGGGTCACGACGATCATCGTCATTCCTGCTTCGGCAAGGCTGCGCATGACGGCAAGGACCTCGCCGACGAGCTCGGGATCGAGTGCCGAGGTCGGTTCGTCGAACAGCATGAGCTTGGGTTCCGTGGCGAGCGCACGGGCAATCGCAACGCGTTGCTGCTGGCCGCCGGAAAGGCGCATCGGCAAGTGGTCCGCATGCTCTTCGAGGCCGACGCCCTTCAGCAACTGCATCGCGCGTTCGCGGGCCGCCTGGGGCTTCATCCCGTAGACCTGGATCGGCGCTTCCATGATGTTCTCGAGCGCCGTCTTGTGGTCGAAGAGATCGAAGCTCTGGAAAACCATGCCGATCTTCGCATCCGCCCGGGCCTTGGCCAGGTGCTTGGTGGGCACGAGCTTGCCGCGTTTGCGCTCGTAGCCGACATGCTTGCCTTCGACCAGGATTTCGCCGTCGTTCAGGACTTCGAGGTGATTGATCAGGCGCAGAAGCGTGCTCTTGCCGGAGCCGCTGGCGCCGAGGATGGCGACGACCTCGCCCGGATGGACCTCGAAGTCGACGCCTTTGAGAACTTCGAGGTCACCCCTTCCGCGCAGGTGATACGCCTTGTGCACGTTCTTGCAGATGACGAAGGGTGTATCGGCCGTCTCGCGTGCGCTCCTTGACGCACTGGCCGCGAGCACCTTGATGATGGAGTTGTCGTCGGGCTTGGCGGGCGCGGGTTTCGAACTGTCGGCGGCCATGGTTCCGGCGCCGCCTGCCGCTCCGCCATCGTCTGCATCGACGACCTCGTAGTGCTGGGTGCGCACGCCGGTGACCCAGCGCTCCCAGATGGACGGCTGTTTGCTGAGGCTGCGCAGCTCCGGATCGAGCCGGCGCTCGATGACGAGCTGGCCGAGCGATATCAGCGTCGTCGTGAAGAGATAGAGCGATGCGGCAGCGATGAAAACCGTGAAGAAGTCGAAGTTTGTCGCGACGATCTGCTGTGCGCGGAACGTCAACTCGTTCACGAAGACGACCGAGGCGAGCGATGTTCCCTTCAGCATCGATATCGTCGCGTTGGATATCTGCGGGGTGATCGACCGGAGCGCCTGGGGAATGATGATCCTGCGCAGCGTTATGAACGGGCCCATGCCGAGCGCCGAGGCAGCCACGGACTGGTTTCGCTTCACCGACAGGAGCCCGCCACGGATAAACTCCGCCGCAAAGGCCGCTTCGTTCAGGGCGAAACCGATGACCGCCGTCGTGAACGGATCCAGCCGGATTCCCAGCCGGGGCAACGCATCGAAGATAAAGATCAGCTGCAGCAGGATCGGCGTACCGCGCATGATCCAGATATACACCCACGCCACGCCGCTGATGGCCGGATTCTTCGACATCCTCATCAATGCGAGGGCCAGGCCCAGCGCCAGGCCGCACACCATGGCAAGCGCGGTAATCTGGATAGCGATCCAAAGGCCCGTCAGCAGGTTCACGCTTGTGAGGTATTTCACGATTTCCATGACATGTTCCCTTATCGTTATTAAGGATACTAGTATAACTAATATCCTTGTCAATCGGGATTATGATCGAGACATTGCGAGGTGCCGGGCATGCGCAACCCGGATGAGCGATTGAGACCCCGCAGGTCTAGAAGTCGACAACCACGCCCGCGCCCTTTTCCAGGGCCCGCCGGTAGACATGGCGGGCGATGACCAGATCCTGCACGCCCACGCCCGTGGACTTGAACACGGTCAACCTGTCTGCAAAGGTCCTGTGGTCGAGCTTGCCGTCCGCAAGGTCGCCGATCTCGGCGACAAAGTGATCGGCATCGTAGAGGCCCTCGGAAATGGGAATGAGATAGTCGCCGGCTTCGGCCATCAGCGCGTCCTTGCTCTCGATGAAGATCGCGGCCGCGGCCATGGTCGCGCTGTCCACCTCTCGCTGATCCTTGCGATGCGCTCCGAGCGCGGAAACATGACAGTTTGCGGTCAGCCATTCGCGTTTGATCACCGGATCGTGGGACGTAGTTGCCAGCGACACGAGGTCCGCGCCGCTTACCGCCTCTTCGTTCGATGCGCAGATCGTCACGGTGATGCCGGTTTTCCGCTCCACGACCCCGCGAAACCGTTCCGCAGCTTCCCGGTTCGGATCATGGACCGTGATCCGCGACAACGGACGGACTGCGGCCATGACTTCCGCTTCCGCCTGACCCATCGGTCCGCAGCCGAGCACCGCAAGGTGCGAAGCCTTCGGTGAGGAAAGGAACTTCGCGGCGAGCGCGGAGCAGGCAGCGGTACGATACATCCCGAGCAGGGTTCCGTGCATGACCGCCAGAAGCCGCCCTTCCGTGTCGCCGAGGGCGATGATCTGCGTCAGGTGACGGGTGCCATCCACGTCCCGGAGCGTGGGATGACTGAAACCGAGCTTTGCACTGAACAGTTCTTCACCGGAGAGATAGCAGGGAAGGCTCGCCAGAAGGCCGCCTGTCCTGCTGGAAAAAACCCGGGTCCTCAGCGGCTGCACCGCCTCGCCCCTGCTCAACGCGGCCATCCCGTCGCCAATCTCGTCGACCAGCTTGTCCAGCTCAAGGCAATCGAGCGTGGCGGCCTTGTCCAAAATCAGTACCATTTGATCTCCTATTGAATGGGCGGCGCCACGAGATTGCCAAGATGGCCGACACGGCTCACCGGCTCGTCGGACGCTTCGATGTCGAGTGGCCGTTCAAACCGGACGGGCGCGAATGGATCGAGGCTGACCGTCGGGGTTTCGCCGAGAATCGCCTGCGCCAGGCTCTCGGTTACCGACGGCGCGATCGCCATGCCGTGGCCGTTGAAACCAGTCGCAATCCACAGGCCGGAGACATGCTCGGCCGGTCCGATCATGGCGCGGCCGTCGGGCGTGAGGTCGAAGAGCCCGCTCCAGCTGCGCACGATATGCGCGTCCTTGAGGGCCGGCACCAGCCGTATCGTCTCCCTGGAGATCGCTTCGATCTTGCTCGGTTCGACGCGTTGCGGCGCATCCGGAGCGATGTCGCTGGCCGGGCCGAGGCCGAGCAGCAGCGTTCCGCTGGCGGTTTGACAGAAGCTTATTCGTGGCGAGGCGCAGCGAAGGTAGGGCCCGGTTACGAAGGGCAGCTTCTCCGTCACCAGGATCTGGTGGAGCGCGAGGCTGATCGGAGTCTTGATTCCAAGCGGTTCGAGGAGGCGGACACTGTCGCCGGCAGCCGCGACGAGAATGCTCTCCGTCGCTATCCGGCCGGCACTGGTTTGAACGGCCGTAACCTTGCCGTCGTCGTATTCGATCAGGTCCGCGGCAGTTCCGCGAAGGAAGCGGACACCGGCGAGCTTGGCTTGCCGGGCGGCCTCCCATGTGGCCAGCTGCCCGTTGACGTGCCCGTCCTGTGTCGTCAGGAAACCGGCGACGATGTCCGGCGAAATATGGGGAACGAGTTCGCGAAGGGCAGCGCCCTCGACGATATGCGCATCGAGACCGATCGCCCTATGGCGGTCGACTTCGATCTGGAAATCGGCGGTGAGGGTCTCGTCATAACTCACCAGCAGGTTGCCGGTCACTCTGTACTCGACCGTCGTCCGGGCGCTTTCTTCGAAGTCCTGCCAAAGGACAAGCGACCGGTTGATGAGATCGCGCTCGACGGCTTCGCGCAGCTGGACACGCACGTTTCCGCGGTTTCGGCCTGAGCCGTTATGCGCGATCTCGGCCTTTTCGACGACGCAAACCTGTTTGCCTGCACGGGCGAGGTGCAGGGCGGTCCAGCAACCGATGATGCCACCCCCTATGACCACGAAGTCAGCGCTCTTGAGATTGGGTGAGTTCGACATTTCCTTCTCGGTCTCCGTCGGCGCGCCATTCAAGTCATGCGCCTGTTTGCGAGAATAGTGTTAAGAACGCCGTGCCCGCGACGGTCACACGGGCCAGAAGATCGCCTTTGACTGGAGATACTGCCGCAGGCCGTCCAGACCCTTTTCACGCCCGAGGCCGCTTTGCTTGTGGCCTTGGAACGGCGTGGAAATCGAGAGGTTCTTGTACGAGTTGAGCCAGAGCGTGCCGGTTTGAAGCCTGGTGGCGATCTTCCAGGCGCGTTCGATGTCCCGTGTCCACAGGCCGGCTGCCAGTCCGAACGCGCTGTCATTGGCCTGCGCGATCAAGTCCTCGTCGTTCTCGAAGGTGAGAATGACGCCGACGGGCCCGAAAACCTCCTGTTGCGCAATGTCCGAACGGTTCGAAAGGCCGTTCAGGAGGGTCGGCGGATAATAGGCGCCGGCGGCGAGTTCCTCGTCGGTCGGCAGGGCGCCGCCGGTCAGCAGATTTGCGCCGGCGGCCACGGCACGGCTGACATGGGCGTGAACGGTGTCTCGATGGGCGAAGCTCACCAAGGGGCCGAGATGCGTACCGGTGTCCGCGGGGGATCCGAGCCGTAGGGATCGGGCGATGCCCACGAGCGTTGCGGTGAACGCGCTCGCGATCCGCCTTTCGATGAAGATCCGCGATCCCGCGACACAGCTCTGGCCCGCGCCGGAAAAGATGCCCATCGCGACGGCGTTGGCCGCCTTTTCCAGATCCGCGTCGGCGCAGACGATATGCGGGGACTTGCCGCCGAGTTCGAGAACGACGGGCTTGAGCTGGCGCGCGGCCTCCGCTGCGATGTGCCGCCCGCCGGCCGTGCCGCCGGTGAAGCTGATCATGTCGATACCGGGATGGGACACCATCGCGCGACCGAGCTCGATCCCGCCGGTCAGGACCGATACGATACCGTCGGGGAAACCGGCCTCCCTGGCCAGGGACGCATATTCCAGCCCGATGAGCGGCGTCACCTCCGACGGCTTCAGTATGACGGCATTGCCGGCAGCCAGGATCGGAGCCAGTTTCTGCGCCTCCAGCGTGGCCGGCGAATTCCAGGGCGTTATGGCGCCGACCACACCGACGGGAACATCGACCGCGATATTGAGATAGGCGCCCCGGGAAGGAGGAACCGTGCCCTCCATGGTCTCGCAGGCGGCCGCGTAATAGCGAAAGGTGTTCGCGGCACTTTCCAGAAGGGCGCGACATTCCGCGAGCGTCTTGCCGTTGTCCACCATCTGAACATGGGCAAGCCGCTCGCGATCACGATCGATGAGCTCACCCATCTTGTGCAGCATGCGGGCGCGCAGATGCGGCGCCAGGCCCGCCCAGGACGGTGCGGCGACAGCCTCGCGGGCCGCCCGTACCGTTTCGTCGAGGTCTTCCGCCGAAGCGGACGACAGGACCTCGATGACATCCCCCGTTGCCGGGTTTCTGCTTTCGAGCGGTACGCCGCGGCCCTCGGTCCACACGCCTGCTGAGAAGAATGGTCGAGTTGCCATGAAGTGATTTCCTCTGGAGGTCGCCGGTGGGCCTGTCATTCCAATGTTGTATATGATACTAGTGCACTCATTAATCGCTGGCAAGTTCCAAAATTCCGTTGACATTACTTATACCAGTATACTAGTAATTTGAAAAGCCTTTAAGCCGGCCAACGGCTGGGGCGGCCCCCAGGAGCGGTTCATGAGCGATGTGTTCGACCCCATTTCCCTTGAGATCTATTGGTCTCGATTGATCTCGATCGCCGACGAGTCCGCGGCTGCCCTGCTGCGCACGGCGTTCTCGACGGTGGTCCGTGAATCCAATGACTTCACCACCGTTCTCATGGATGCGGATTGCAACTGCCTCTCGGAAAACACCGCCGGCATCCCGTCCTTCGTCGGCATGTTGCCGAGCGCGGTCCGCTCGTTCCTTCAGCATATTCCGCGCGAGGAATGGCGGCCCGGCGACTGCATCATCACCAATGATCCGGAAATCGGCTCGGGGCACCTGCCGGACATCACGATGGCCGCGCCGATCTTCTACAAGGATCGCCTGGTCGGCTTCTCAGGTTCGATCGCGCACCTGCCTGACATCGGCGGCGCCGGCTGGGCAGGGGACTGCCGCGAGCTGGTCGAGGAAGGACTTCGCCTCATGCCGGTGAAGTTCATCAGCGAGGGGCGCGAAAACACCTATGTGACCCAGCTTATCCGTCACAATGTCCGCGCTCCCGACCAGGTCATCGGCGACATCTACGCCCAGGTCTCCGCCCAGCGGGTCTGCGCCGCCGGCGTCCGGCAGTTTCTGGAAGACACCGGCATGGACGATCTCGTCCTGCTGTCCGCCGAACTTCGCGCCCGCGCGGAAGCCGCCATGCGCAAGGCGATCGAGGCGCTGCCTGACGGCTCCTGGACATCGAGCGTGCGCGCCGACGGCTTCGACGCCGACGAGACCTTCATCAACTGCCGGCTGACCATTCGCGGTTCGGATCTCGAGATCGATTTCGAAGGAACCTCGCCGCAGATCAATCGCGGCATCAACTCGGTGCTCAAATACACGACGGCATACGCCACCTATCCCATCAAATGCGCCCTCGACCCGGAAAGCCCCCGCAACGAAGGTTCGTTCCAGCCGGTTTCGGTGAAGGCGCCGGTCGGTTCCATCCTCAATCCGATCTTCCCGGCACCTGTCGCCGCGCGCCAGCTGACGGGGCACCTTCTTACCGGCGCGATCTATGGATGCCTGGCGCAGGTCGTTCCCGAGCTGGTCGTCGCGGAATCCGGCAGCGCCCCGACGCTGCGCACCGTCTTCGGTGGCCGCACGCGGGATGGCCAGGCCTTCAACCAGGTTCTGTTCGCCTCGGGTGGTCTCGGCGCCAGCAGCAGGATGGATGGCTACGGCTGCACGGCTTTCCCCTCGAACACCGGCGCCGGCAGTATCGAGGTGCTGGAAAGCGTCTCGCCCTTGCTCGTGCGCCACAAGGAGCTGGCGCAGGATTCCGGCGGCGCGGGCAGGTTCCGGGGCGGCCTGGGCCAGGACGTCGTGCTGGAGATCCAGTCCGACAGCCCGGTCAATATCTCGCTCCTTTCGGACCGCCACAAATACCCGCCGCAAGGTCTGCTCGGCGGCCGACCCGGCTCGAAATCGATCGTGGCCCTGTCGGACGGGACGCGCCTGCACCCCAAGTCGCGCAGCGTCCTGCAGCCGGGCGAAACCCTGCACATTCATTTCCCGGGCGGCGGTGGCTTCGGCCCGCCGGCCGACAGAGACCCCGCCGCGATCAAGCGGGACATCGAATTTGGATACGTGTCGCAGGATGCGGCCGAGAAGCTCTATGGGGTGCGAAATGACCGCTAATCTCCGTGTCAGGATCGGTGTCGACGTCGGCGGGACATTTACCGATCTCGTTCTCGTCGATGACCGTCGTGGTGTGATCTACACCGGAAAGCAGCTCACCACGCACCAGGACCCCTCGCAGGCGATCTGCGAAGGCATCGCGCGGATCGTTCGGGAATCGGGGCTCACGATCGATCAGGTCGACGGCATCGTCCACGGCACGACGCTGGTGACGAACACCCTGATCGAACGGAACGGATCGCGCGTCGGTCTTGTGACCACGAAGGGGTTCCGCGATGTCCTGGAGGTCGGCCACGAGATGCGCTACGACCTCTACGACCTCTTCATGGAAAAGCCGGAGCCGCTCGTCCCTCGGCCGCTTCGCCTGACCGTGACCGAACGCATGTCGGCAAAGGGCGAGGTTCTCGAACCCCTTGACGAAGAGGAGGTCCTGGCGGTGGCGAGGCAGCTGGTCGAGGCCGGGGTCGATGCGATCGCCGTCAGCTTCCTCAATGCCTTCGCCAACCCCTCGCATGAAACGCGGGCCGCGGAACTGATCGCCGGGGCCTATCCGGACATCCCCGTCACGACGTCCGTCGGCGTCGCCCCGGAAATCCGGGAATACGAGCGGACCTGCACGGCCGCTGCCAATGCTTATGTGCTCCCGCAGATGCGCCGCTACATCAAGGTCCTGCGCCAGAAGCTTCAGGACCTCGGCTTCCGCGGAACGTTGAGCGTGATGCTTTCCAACGGCGGCACGGCCGCGCTCGGCGTTGCCGAGGATGCGCCGATCCAGATGATCGAGTCCGGTCCCGCCGCCGGCGCGATATCGGGCGCCCACTACGCCGGCCTCAGCGACACCGATCATGCGGTCGCCTTCGACATGGGCGGCACGACAGCGAAGATGTGTCTGATCGAGAAGGGCCAGCCCGAACATTCGCAGACCTTCGAAGCCGGCCGCGTTCGCCGTTTCCGACAGGGCTCCGGCATCCCGCTGAAGGTCCCGGTCATCGATCTCATCGAGATCGGCGCCGGCGGCGGCTCGATCGCGCGGCTCGACCGTATGGGCCTCCTGAAGGTCGGCCCGGACAGCGCGAGTTCCGAGCCCGGGCCGGTCTGCTACCGCAAGGGGGGAGAAAACCCGACCGTTACCGATGCGGACCTCATGCTCGGCTATCTCTCGCCCGAATACTTCCTGGGCGGGGAGCTGGAACTCGACACCAGCGCCGTCGAGGCCGCCCTGAAAAGGAAGCTCGCGGACGATGCCGGGCTGGAGACGATCGAAAGCGCTGCCGGCATCCATGCCGTCGTCAACAACAACATGGCGGCCGCCACCCGGCGCTACATCGCCGAGAAGGGGCGCGATCCCCGCAAGTACACGCTGATCGCGACGGGCGGCGCCGGACCGGTCCATGCATACGGGCTCGCCAAGGAACTCAAGATCAGCCGCCTGATCATCCCGTTCGGTGCCGGCGTCAGCTCGGCCCTTGGTTTCCTGCTTGCAGCCCCGGCGGTCAATGACGTGCGCAGCCAGATCGTCCTGCTCGATCAGGCAACGCCGGAGGTCGCGGCGGGTCTCTACGGACAGATGCGGGAAAACGCAGTCGCGCAGCTGACGGCGGCCGGTGCGAACCGGGACGAGGTGACGATGAAGTCGTCCGTCGACATTCGCTATCGGGGGCAGGGCTTCGATATCGAAGTGGAGCTTCCGGCCGATTTCCTCGAAGCGGACTTCCGTGCGGGGCTGACGGCGCGGTTCGAAGAGAAATACGAACTCCTGTTTGGCCGCCACATCACCGATGTGCCGATCGAGATCGTCTCCTGGCGCCTCACGGCGAGCTGCCCGCGCCCGGAAATCAAACTGCGGTTCGAGGGCCGGCAGATCGACCGGCGCGAAGCGCGCAAGGGAACGCGCCGCGTGCATTTCGGCCAGTCCGGCTTCGTCGAGGCGCAGGTCTACAACCGCTACGGCCTGACGGCCGGGACGACCTTCAAGGGGCCGGCGGTGATCGAGGAGCGCGAATCCACCGCCGTTGTCGGCCCCGACGCCACGGTCAGCGTCGATCAGCACCTGAACCTGATCGTCGACATTCAAGATACCAGAGGAGACCTCGTCTAATGGCTAGCACAGTCGAAGTTTTGGCCGACGCCATCAAGGAAAGCGGCACGCCCTTTATCGTCGGCCATCCGGGCGGCGAGACCGTCGAGCTGATGGATGCGGCCAGCCAGCGCGACATGCGCTATATCCTGATGAAGCAGGAGACGGCCGGCGCGATCCTCGCCGCGACATGGGGCGAGATCACCGGCAGTCCGGGCGTCTGCACGTCGACCCGCGGGCCGGGCGCCACGAACATGGTCAATGGGGTCGCCTATGCCTGGCTCGACCGCGCGCCGCTCATCGCCCTCACCGATCAGTATCCGGGCGCGACCCTGGAAACCGGCCAGCGCCAGGTGATCAATCATCGGGCGATCTACGATCCGATCACCAAATGGAGCACGACGCTCTATGCGAAGAGCGCGCAGCAACAGATCCGCCGTGCTCTGAGGACCGCCACCGCTCCGACGCCGGGGCCTGTTCATATCGACGTTCCGGCGGGGGAAACGACCGCCGAAGCCCCGGAGATGAAGTTCCCGCCGGATCTGCGGCAAAACACGCTGTCGACGATCCCGGTCGAGGAAACGCTGACGCCGGCGCTCGATATGATCCGCCGGGCGAAGCGGCCGATCCTTCTTGCGGGTCTCGGCGTGCTGTGGGACCGGGCATCGGCCGAGTTCGTCGGCTTCGCCGAGGCACTTGGTGCACCGGTTCTGACGACGTCGAAGTGCAAGGGCGTCATTCCCGAGGACCATCCGCTCCGGGCCGGCTGCATCATCGGCGGCCTGATCGAGCGCGATCTCGTCAGCCAGGCGGATCTCATCATCACCGTCGGCCTTGACGCCGTGGAGCTTCAGCCGAAGGCGTGGCCCTATGGCACGCCGCTCCTGAGCCTTGCGAACACCCCGACGCTCGATGCGCTCGTCCCCGCGACGCTCGAAATCCTCGGTGAGATCAATGGTCTCCTCAAGGGGCTGCGCGCCGGCATCGGCGGCCAGGGGGAATGGGGCGAGAAGGCCGCCGCCACATTCCGCACCGCGGTCATCGACGCCCTGAACGTGCCGACCAAGGGGCTTTCGCCTCACCGCGCGATGGAAGTCGCGCGCGCAGCGCTTCCGCGCGACACGATCGCGACGTGCGATGCCGGTGCAAGCCGACTGCTCGTCGTGCAGAAGTGGGAATCCTACGGTCCCCGCGAGTTCCTGACGTCGAACGGCCTCGGTACGATGGGCTACGCGATCCCGGGCGCGCTTGCCGCGCGCCTTGCCCATCCGGGCCGCCCTGTCATCGCTTTCGCCGGCGACGGCGGTTTCCTCATGGCTGTCGGCGATCTGCACACGGCGGTGAAGGAAAAGCTTCCGATCATCGTCATGGTCTTCGACGACCGCGAGATCGCACTGATCCGCATCAAGCAGGAACTCAAGAAGATCAAGCGGTTCGGCATCGAACTGGGCGGTCTGGACTGGGTCAGTCTCGCGCAGGGCTTTGGTGCCGATGGTGTCGTCGTCGAGACGGAAGGCCAGCTGACCGACGCCCTTCAGGCAGCGGTGAAGTCCGGCAATACGACCGTCATCGCCGTTCGCATCGATGGCTCGTGCTACGTGGATCAGTTCAACGCTCTGCGTGAGCTTTAAGGGGCATCGAAATGCGTATGAAGGGAAAACGTGTTGTCGTCACGGGAGGCGCGCGTTCGATCGGACGCGCCTGCGCCGAACGCTTCGCCGAGGAAGGCGCGGATGTCGCCATCCTCGATGTTCTTGCCGACCGGGGCGGGACAACCGCGGCGGAGATCGCCAGGCAATACGGCGTCGATTGCCGTTTCTATGAATGCGACGTCGGCACGAAATCGTCGGTGGACAGCACCATCGACCGGGTCATCGGGGACTTGGGCGCCATCGACATCCTTTTTTCCAATGCCGGCATCACGCGCCGTGCCGACTTCCTCGAGCTCACCGAGGAAGACTGGGACGATGTCATCCGGATCAATCTGAAGTCGATGTATCTGGTTGGCCAGAAGGTCGCCAGGCATATGGTCGAGCGCGGCGGAGGAGGGGCGATCGTCAATATGTCGTCCTCCTCGGTCAGGATGACCATGCCGACGATTGCACCCTATGCCGCGTCGAAAGGGGGCATTTCGGCGCTCACGACGGCCATGTCGCTGTCGCTGGCTCCGCACGGCATCCGTGTGAACGCCGTCGGTCCGGGCACGATCTACACCGAGCTCAACAAGGACAATCTCCTCAAGGATGTGGAGAAGCGCCGGGAAGTCCTGTCGCGCATCCCGCTGATGCGATTTGGCGAGGGGCGCGACGTCGCCAATGTCGTGCTGTTCCTGGCCAGTGACGATGCCGGCTACATCACCGGCGAGACCCTCTACATCGACGGCGGCCGGTCCGGTCTCAACTACACCCTTCCCGTCGAAGAGAAATAGGAACCATCCGCCATGTCCGACTACTCAAATCTTCTGGTCTATCTCGACGGAGAATTCGTCGCGTGGAACGACGCCAGGATCCACGTTTTCACTCCGGCGGTCAAATACGGCGCCGCCGTGTTCGAGGGCATTCGTGGATATTGGAATGCCGACACGGAAAAGATGTATCTCTTCCGGCTCGAAGAGCATATGCGACGCCTGGAGCTCAGCCAGCGGATCATGCGCTTCGGCCGGATCGTCCCGGCTGAAACCATGATGGAGGCGACTGTCGATCTCATTCGCAGGAATGCGTTCCGTGCGGCGGTCCACATTCGCCCGACGGTCTATGTCGCCGGCGCCGGCGAGAGCAATGCGCAGACCCCGATCGGCACGTTCATAACGGCAATCGCGCGCGATACGCCCAAGAAGGTGGAACGTGGCGTGCGCGCTCAAATCTCGTCCTGGCAGCGCATCTCGGATAACGTCATGCCGGCGCGCGCCAAGGCGAACGGCAATTATAACAATTCCCGTTATGCCGGCCTGCAGGCCGCCAAGGACGGCTACGATGCGGCGATTTTCCTCAACAGCCGTGGCAAGCTGTCGGAAGGTCAGGCAATGTGCCTCTTCCTCGTTCGCAACGGTGTTGCGGTGACGCCCTCGGCAACGAGCGACATCCTCGAGAGCATTACCCGTGACACCGTCATTCGCCTGCTTCGCGAGAAAGGTATCGAGGTGCAGGAACGGGACGTCGATCGCAGTGAATTCTTCGATGCGAGCGAGGCGTTTTTCTGCGGGACCGGGGCCGAGATCACGCCGATCATCGATGTCGACGGCGACGCTATCGGCGCCGGCACGCCCGGCGAGCTGACCAGGGCACTGCAGGCCACGTATTTCGATCTCGCGTTCGGTCGCACGAACCCGGATCACGCGTGGCTGACGGCGGTATGACAGGCGGTATGGACGAGGAGGGCGCGATGGATACACGGATCTTGTCGACAATCGATGCGGTTCTCGCCGCGATCGGCAGGGAAATCGGCGTAAGCGAATGGCTGCTGATCGAGCAGTCACGCGTCGACGCCTTCGCGGCTGTCGTCGGAGATTTTCAATGGATCCATTGCGACCCCGCACGGGCCGCGAAGGAGAGTGCGTTCGGCGGTACGATCGCCCATGGCGCCCTCACATTGTCGCTGGTCTCGACCCTGCGCGAAGACCTGCGCGGAATGCGGATCGAGCTGAACGCGAAGATGGGCGTGCTCTACGGCTACAACAAGGTGCGTTTCGTCTCGCCCGTCCCCGTGGGATCGAGGATCCGCCTGCGGCAGACCCTGGCCGATGCAAAACTGGTCAAGCCGGGGGTTTTCGAAATGCAGTTCAAGGAGACCGTCGAGGTCGAGGGCAAGGAGCGCCCGGCGCTCATCGTCGAGGCCATCAACCGCAAGTTCCTGGACTGAGAAGGCCGGAACGCCTCGTGACCTGCTTCGACCTATCGAAGCAGGTTTCTCGTCATCTGCTCGCTTGTGGCGTCGTTTCTGAGTTTGTAGCCGGTTTGCGAGGACCGAACCGCGAACTCGCACTGATGCGCGTGATCGAGCGTTGCCTCACGAGCCGCTTCGGCATCGCCCTTCTTGATCGCATCGACGATACGCTGGTGTTCTTCCGCGACTTTCAGCGGCCGTTCGCCCACGCCCTGATAGTCCAGGCGGACGATCACCTGCCGGATCATCGTGCTGAGGAAGATCAGCATCTGGTTCTTGGTGGCGCGCGCCAACAACACATGGAAGCGGTTTGCCTGGGTTTGGCAAAGCACGCGGTCCGTGGTGTTGGCGAGCATGATATCGATCGACTCCTGGAGGGCGTCGATGTCTTCCTTCGTGTGCCGCTGTGTCGCCAACTCGGCTATGATCGGCTCGATGTGTTCGAGCGTCTCGTGGACCTGATCGATCGAGGTGTTCTGCAGCCGCATGAGCGTTGTGATCGCCGGCACGAACTTCAGCGGATCAGGCTCGCAGATCTCCGCGCCGCCGTTTCGTCCGGAGACGAGGCGGATGAGGCCTTCCGCTTCCAGCGTTCGCAAGGCCTCGCGGATGACCGCGCGGCTGAAGCCGAACTGCTCGATCAGATCCTTCTCCTGCGGCAGGCGGTCGCCGACGCGCAGCTTGCCGGCATCGACCGCCTCTCGAATCTGAGAGACGATCACCTGAGATGCTTTTCCGGGATTGGCTGAATCAAACATCTTCCTGGTCGCCGCCTGCGATGTGTCTTGCTGAGTATCCACCAGACTAAGGCCTCGCGCTGTTTCTCGATATCTGTCTATCGGGGTTACTATTCTACTCATACCCAATCCGTCTTTGCATGTCTATCATACGCCCTCAGGGCGTTTGATCTGTCGGCCGCGGCGCTCCTTGCGTCGGATCGTTCCATGGCGCGACTTCACGCAGGGCCAAGGGTTTGACGGGCATTCGTGCCGTGTCGGGCGCCGGGATGCTGTCGGCGGCAGCGCAATGCCGGCGGACGAGTTGCGCGACGGCAAAGCCGCACATCCGCCCCTGGCATCTTCCCATACCGGCACGCGTGCATTGCTTCACCGCTCGCTGGGCCCCGTCCCACATCTCGGCATGGTAGTCGATTTCCCCGCGAGGGACGGACTCGCATCGGCAGACGATCGTGTCCGGCTTCGTGAGATCGAAGATCTTCGGCTTCAGCGCGAAGGACTTCAGCATGTGGTGAGCGAACTGCCGGCCGGCCGACCTGGTTCGCGACGCTGCCTCCCGCTTTTGGACCGCTCCTGGAGCAAGCCTGTGGCCCAGGTGCTCGAGAACGCTTGCGGCGGCAAGGATGCCCTCGGCCTTCGCCACGCGGTGCCCGCCAATTCCGGCGATTTCACCGGCAAGATAAACGCCGTCACGCGAGGTTTGGAGCTGACCGTCGGCTTTGACGAAGTGCGCCTGCTGAACCGGATCCCAGCGCAGCTCGCATCCCAGAAGCCGGGCTATCTGAACATTCGGCACGAAGCTGAAACTGGTCAGCAACGTATCGGCGGGTATCGTTCGGCGCGTTCCGGGAATTTCGCTGTGCGCAGCGTCGAATTCGGCGACCACGACCGCACGCAGAGCGACATCGCCAACAGCTTCCACGACGCTGGTTCCCATGGAGACGTGAAGGCCCAGTCGCCGCATCCTGGCCAGGTACCCGAGCGCTTCCCGATAGATATGAAAATGCCTGTAGGGCTGCTTGACACGGAGCGGCCAGAAGCGATCCCGCGACAGTTCGCAGATTGCCGCCAGTTCGGCGCCTGCAGCCGCCAGCTGGGTCGACACGGGATACAGAAAGGGGCCTGTGCCGGCAATCACGACCTGTTTTCCGGGAAGAATCCCCTGGGCTTTCAAGAGGGTCTGGGCGGCCCCGGCCGTCATGACACCGGGCAGAGTCCATCCGGGAAACGGGATAACCCGTTCATGGGCGCCGGTGGCCAGAATGATCGCTCCCGCCGATATGCGCCCCGAATGTCCGCCCTGCGTGTAAAGGATGGTCTTGCTGTCCTCGACGCCCCAAACGAGGGTGTCGGTGGAGATGGTTGCGTGATCGGCCTTGACCTTGCCAATCAGGTCGCGACCCGCCTCCTGCGAGGGGCCGACGATCGTTTCGGGCAGGGAGCCGGCCAGCCTGCTCTGACGGTAGTACTGGCCGCCGGGACGCGCATTCTCGTCGAGAACGACGACGTTCACACCCGCATCGCTGAGGAGCGCGGCAGCCGAAAGGCCGGCCGGACCGGCACCGATGACCAGGACGTCCGTGCTGGCTGGAGGGCGTTGCTGCGTCGTCATTCCGCACGATCCTTCGACAAGGCGGGAACCTCGATCTTCATGCCCGGCGCAACAGCCGTCATGCACGCTCGCTGGGACCGCTGGCCGTCCACGTCGACAAGACAGTCGTAGCAGACGCCCATCCCGCAGAACTGGCCGCGTTCGCGGCCCGTTTCGCGGGTTTTCCTGAAAACGTTCATGCCCGCGGCGAGGAGGACACCGGCCACCGTCTCGCCGGGATATGCGCGAACCGGCATTCCGTTCACGGAAATGTCGAACGGTTGTCCGCGCTTTACGGGGGCGACGCGTAGATCAATCATTTTGACCTCACATTCATAAAACTAGTATACTATATATCCTGCCATGAAGGGTAAGTCCAGTGAACGGAACAAACATTCGAGGCGGCAGGAACCCGGTCTCCATCGATGGCAGCCGACTGAGGAGGTTCCATTGCGAAACTGCATTATTGGGTGTACTGGTATCATATAATCGTGCTGAGGGAGGTGAAACCGTCATGGTGCATTTGGCGTTTCTGGATGCCGTGGATCCGAGGATTCGGGAAGAGATCGGCAGGCTTCTTCCCTTCGGCTGGCAGGTATCGTGCACCCCTTCCAACGATGGACGCGACCGGCAGGTGGCTGCCGCAGGTGCTGACGTGGCGATGATAATCGGAACGGGGATCGATGCTGCGCTCCTGGAGGCAGCGCCGAATCTGAAGTTTGTCCAGAAGCTCGGTGCGGGTGTCGACAATGTGGACCCCCAGGCGTGCCAGCGGCACAATGTAGGGCTCGCGCGTCTTCAGGCCGGGAATGCGGGGCAGGTCGCCGAGCATACCGTCCTGTTGATGCTGGCGGCACTCCGCCGGTTACCCTATTTCGATCGTCGGACACGGGCCGGACAGTGGTTGCGGGCGGAAGGTCGGGCGACTCAGCGGCAATTAGCCGGCAAGACGGTCGGGATCGTCGGTCTCGGCGCGATAGGGCGCGAGGTTGCGCGCCGTCTTGCCGGTTTTGACGTCGATGTCGTCTATTACGATATCAGACGGCCGGACGAGGATACCGAGGCAAGACTGGCGATCCGCTTTTGCGAATACGAGGAGCTGCTCACCTGCTGCGACGTGGTCAGCCTGCATGTCCCGCTCACGGCGCAGACCCGGAACATGCTCGATGAAAGACGCATCAGGATGCTGAAGCCGGGCGCCACGATCGTCAATTGCGCCCGAGGGGGCTTGATAGACGAAGCGGCATTGGCACTCGCACTCGATCGCAAGGGGATCTTCGCGGCGGGTCTCGATACGTTCGACGTCGAACCTCTGCACGAATCGCCGCTGTTTACGCGCGACGATGTTGTGGTGACGCCCCATCTGGCGGGCGCGACACTGGAGAATTTCGTGAAGATCTATGAACGCGGCCTGGCGAATATCGAGCTGTTTCTGTCCGGACGCCCGCTCCCCGACGGCGAACTCTGCATCCGGCTGGGCGAGGGATGGTCAAACTAGAGCATTTCCAGCCGGAGCGGGATCGCTTCGGCGTCGGATAATGCGGTAAAAACAAGAACCTAGAGCATTTCCGGTGAACCGGAGTTCACCGGAAATGCTCTAGGCGGTCTTCCGCTTGCCGTGCGAGGGGAGACTTCCGATCCGGCATGGCCGGCGTTCGTTCCCGGTGCCGCCTGGCGGAAAAATCAGGGCGCCTCGATCGTGCTTTCGCCGGTCGAGGCGCCCATTCCGCTGGATGGTCCGATCATCCCTCGGTGACGATGAGGACGTCGAGTGCCTCGACCTTGTCCTCAAGACACCATAGGGGGTTGATTTCGAACGCCTGCACCTGATCGCCGAGCGACAGGCTCGCCTGCGTGATCCGGTGGATTGCCGCCGCGGCCTTTGCGATATCCACTTTCGGGCCGCCCCGAGCGCCGTTCAACAGCGGGCTTGCGCGCAGAGAGCGGAGCATCGTCTGGATATCGTCCTGCGTCACAGGAAGGACGCGCAGGCTCACGTCCTTCAGGGTTTCGATCCAGATCCCCCCAAGTCCGACCGCGAGCGTGGGGCCGAAGGATGGATCGATCGTGACGCCGGCGAAAAGTTCCACCCCACGAGGGCGCATCGGGCTCACAAGGACACCCTCGACATTGGCGCCCGCGACACGACGCCCCGCCGCGGCGACGCGCTCGTAGGCTTCGCGCACCGCCTCGGCCGTCTGGAGATCGAGGGCTACGCCACCGATGTCGGACTTGTGCGCGATCTCGGCGGCGCAGATTTTCAGGACGACCGGATATCCGAGCTTTTCCGCGGTGCTGACGGCTTCCTGCGCGTCGTTCACCAGTTCCGCCGGAACAAGCGGCACGCCGCTCGCTTCGAGAAGCTTGCGGCCGGCATATTCCGACCAGGGGCCTTTGCGGGAATCGTGACGCGTGATCGCCGGCGCCGGGGTTTCGGCTTTGCCTGCGGCGAGGGCCGCGCTGCGGGCCTTTTGCCACCGGACGCAATGCCCGAGGGCCGTCATGCCGAACTCGATGCCGCCGAGCATGAAGATGCGGTTTGCATCGTAGAGCTCCCGCGCAAACGGACCCACTTCCATGCAACTCAGGCTGACCGGAACGATCGCGACAGGGGATTTGTCCAGCATGTCCCGAACATAGGCCATTCGGGCCGCTTCCTTTTCCGCCGCGGCATCGTCGGGACGGGTCTGCGGAACCACGTTGAAACCGAGATAGAGGACGAAGTCGATGTTCGGGTCACGGCTGACGATTTCCGCAACGACATCCATCGGAACGGCGGCCGTGCCCGTTTCACGCAGGGTATCGACGGCAGCCGTGTCCAGGGGATTCTGCACCGTGGCGAATGAGGGGAGATAGTCCGCGAGCGCCTTCCTTGTCTCGGGGCTGAAGCCGGGAAGCTCCAGACCCTCGTCGGATGCGCGGTCGGCAATGATGTCGCAGGCGCCGCCCGACGCGGTGACGGCGCCCATGCGTGCGCCCTTGATGTGTACGCCGCTCGCGAAGAGGCCGGCGGTGATCAGCAATTCCTCCAGGCTGCGCACGCGCGCAACGCCCACCTGGCGAAGGGCCGCATCGACCACGGCTTCGTCGCCGGCGACCGCGCCGGTATGGGCAAGCGCGGCTTTCTGACCTTCCGGCGTGCGCCCGGCCTTGAGCACGACGATCGCCTTGCCTGCGACGAGAGCCTGGCGCGCGAGATCGAGGAAGCGGCGCCCGTTGCGGAATTGCTCGGCGAAGATCGCGATCACCCGGGTCTCGCCATCGGCGATCAAATGCTCGATCACATCCGCCGTATCGACGATGGCTTCGTTGCCCATGCAGATGAGCTTGGAAACGCCGATGCCATGGGTCCGGGCGAGCCTCATGATGACGGTGGCAAGCGCGCCGCTCTGAAGGACGATGGAAACGTTGCCGCTTTTCATCCCGGCCGGGATTTCCTGGCCATAGGCGGAAACACCCTCCGCGATGTTCACGAAGCCCGGGCAGTTCGGTCCAAGGATCGTGATGCCGTGCGCGGCGGCCTTGTCCTGCAGCTCGCGCTGGCGATCATGCGCGCCGGATTCGCCGAAGCCTGCGGCGATGATCACCGCGTTGCGGATCCCGACGCTGGAAGCATCGTCCAGGACAGACCCCACGAAATCGGTCGGAGTCGCGATATAGACGAGGTCCACCGGCTCCTTGAGATCGCGGAGGCTGGCGAGGCAGGGAATGCCGAAGATCGTCCGGCGCTTGGGATTGACCGGCACGATGCGGCCCTCGAAGCCCTGCGCTTTGAGGTTGCGGAAGATATTCCGGCCCCAATAGGACGTTTCGGACGCGCCGACGACCGCGATGCTGCGCGGTGAGAAAAAGCCGTTCAGGGAGAGGCCGGCGGAATGGCCGTTGGTTCGACCGTCGTCGCTCGACTGGCGGAGAGCCGGGGTGCTCATTGGTTTTCTCCTGGGTTGAGGAGGTGCGCTTTTTTGGCGTGTGCCGGGCCTAAGCCTCGGCACGCACGACCGGACGGAACTTCGGCAGCGTCACGTCGTCCGTGACATGGTGGTAGACGATCTCGACGGGCATGCCGATCCTGACATGATCGGGATCCGCAAGGACGTCGACGATGTTCGTCATCATGCGGCAGCCTTCGTCGAGTTCGACGAGCGCGACGACGTAGGGCGCATCGGCCTTGAAGGCCGGCCCCGGCGCCTTGTGGACGATCGTGAACGTGTAGATCCGGCCGCGTCCGGAGACCGGGGTCCATTTCAGCCGGCGCGAACTGCAATGGGGGCAGAGCGCGCGGGGATAGAAAATGTGGGCTTCGCAATCGTCGCAACGCTGAACCTCGATTTTCTCCCGCTTGAGGCTTTCCCAGAAGGGCGCCGTGACGGGGTCGGCTTTCGGAAGCGGCTTCGTGTATTCGGTCATGGTTCAATCTGCCGCCAGAATGGCGGTCCCCGTTGCTGAAAGCTTGCCGCCCGTGCCATGGACCAGGCCGATCTTCGCGTCGGCGACCTGGCGCAGGCCCTGTCCGCGGAAATCTCCACGAAGCTGGCGGACGCATTCGATGATGGTGAAGATGCCGAACATCCCGGGATGGGTATAGGAGAGGCCGCCGCCGCTCGTATTCAGCGGGAAATCGCCACCGGGCGCGATCCGGCCGCCCGAGACGAAATCGCCGCCTTCGCCCTTCCTGCAGAAGCCGAGATCTTCCAGCGATGTCAGAACCGTGTAGGTGAAGGAATCGTAGACCTCGGCAACATCGATGTCCGCGTGCTTGACGCCAGCCATCGCGAAAGCGTCGGGGCCCGAAATCCGGCCGGGACCCGATGTGACGTCCGGCATCTGGCTGATGATCTGGTGATCGTGGCCTTCGCCCCAGCCGAGCACGCGCACCGGTGCCTTCTTCAAGTCCCTTGCGCGTTCGACGCTGGTGACGACGACGGCGCCTGCTGCATCGGTCACGAGGCAGCAGTCCAGCTTGCGGAACGGCCAACTGACATAGGGGGAGGCGAGGACCTCCTCGATCGTCAGCGGATCGCGCTTGAACGCCCTGGGGTTCAGTCGCGCCCATTGGCGCGCCGCAACGGCGATTTCCGCAAGCTGGCGGTCGGTCGTGCCGTACTGGTGCATATGGCGCGCGCAGGCCATGGAATACGCGCCCGGCGCGCCGGGCATGCCGTAAGGGTTTTCGAACTGGCCTTCCATTCCCTGCGCGCTGCTGGCGGAAGCGGGCAGGCCGATACGAGACCTGCCGCTTTCGCCGTGGACGATCAGGGCCACCTCGATCCTCCCCGAGGCGATCGCCGCTGCGGCATGGCCGAGATGCACGACGAAGGACGAGCCGCCGACATGCGTTCCGTCGTAATAGCGGGGGTGGATGCCCAGATATTCGGCCACCTCGGTCGTGCGGAACCCCGCCGTGAACAGTCCATCCACGTCGCGGAGCGCAAGGCCGGCATCGTCGAGCGCATTGAGCACGGCTTCACCCTGGAGTTGAAGCGTGGATTTGTTCGGAACAACGCCGATCTCGTCGGATTCGGCAACGCCGACGACGGCGGCTTGTCTGGTTGGCATTACCTGCTCTCCTCTTTGCGCACCCAATAGCGGCGTCCCTCGCCGATCGCGTGCCAGTCATCGTCGCCCAGGTTGTCGACGTCGCGGCCGAACGGCATTGCGGGACGGGGCTTCATGTCGGGTTCCATGTATGTGTCGAAGGCATCTGCCAGGCTCTCGGCCGTCCAGGCATGATCGCCTTCCAGCCGCGCCAGCGTGCGCGGAGGCTCGACGAGCGTGTAGCCGAAACCGTAGGAATGGAAGACCTGGCCGTTGACGTTCGCGGCGCGATCGGAAGCAAGGAAGGAGACCAGCGGCGCGACATTGTCGGGATCCTTGGGCGTGCCTCTGGCGTGCTCGCTCGGCCATTTTCCGGTTTCCTCGAAGATCTTCCGCGATTCCGGCTTCGAGTCGATCATGCGCGTCGTACCGGTCGGCAGGACGACGTTCGAGGTGACGCCGTATTTCGCCATCGCATTGGCCGTGGAATAGCTGAGCCCGATGATGCCGGCCTTGGCGGCGGAGTAGTTCGGCTGTCCCGCATCGCCATAGGCCGAGCCTGACGCCAGCGAAATGATGCGGCCGCCCTTCTGCTGGCGCATCAGGGCCGTTGCCGGGCGCAGAACGTTGAACAGCCCCTTGAGGTGAACGGCGACCACGACGTCCCATTCCTCCTCCGTCATGTTGAAGATCATGCGGTCGCGCAGGACGCCCGCCGCGTGGACGACGATATCGAGGCGACCGAAGGTGTCGACCGCCTGTTCGACCATTCCCTGGGCGGCGGCATGGTCGGCGACCGAACTGCCGTTGATGACGGCTTTACCGCCGAGCGCCTCGATGGCGGCTTGCGTTTCTTGCGCCGGTCCGGCGTCGGTGCCGTCTCCTGCCAGTCCCGCACCCAGATCGTTGATGACGACTTTCGCACCATTGGCCGCCAGGGACAGCGCGATCCCGCGACCGATCCCGCGCCCTCCGCCGGTGACGAGCGCGACTTTTCCGTCCAGCAACTTCATTTCCGTTCCCTTTCCTGTCGTTCCTGCGTGCCCAAGTCCTCGGGCGTGTCGGCTATGCCACCTCGGACGGCTTCATCCGATCGTCCTGCGTCCGCGCGCGGATATGTTCGGGCAAAGTCTGACCGAGTTTCTTCAGGTACCAGTCGGCATCGCCGAACATCGCTTCGCAGACGCACAGCCGCTTGTAGAGATGGCCGGCTTTCAACTCGTCCGTCATGCCGATGCCGCCATGGAGCTGAAGGCTCTGGGTCCCGACGAAGCGCGCGGACTGGGCGGTCTGTACCTTTGCGTGCCAAACGGTGCGCTGCGCCGACGCTGCGCCGACGTCGAGCGCTTCAAGCGCGGCATGAACGATCGCGCGCGCCTCCTCGCAGGCAAGGCTCATATCCACCAGGCGGTGCTGGAGAACCTGGAATTTGGCAAGAGGCTGGCCGAACTGCTCGCGGACCTTCAGGTATTCGATCGTGTTTTGGGTGGCCTCGGCCATGGCCCCGCAGGCCTCGGCACAAACCGCGATCGCGGCCCGGTCGATGAGATGGTCGATCGAGGCGGTCCGGTCGGCATCGGCACGGCCGAGCAGCGCGGAACCCGGAACCCGGGCCGACAGGCGGACTTCAGCGCCAAGCCGCGCATCGAGGGCAGGGGCTATGTTGAGAGAAACGCCGTCCGTTTCGCGCGGTACGAGGAACAGGCCGACAGGGCCATCGGCCGCGCCCAAGCGCGCCGAAACGACCAGCAAGTCTGCCGCCTGTGCGCCGAGCGTGAAGGCCTTGCGGCCTTCCAGGGCGTAGCCGCCGTCGACCGGACGGGCGATCGTGGTGACGTAGTCGCGCGCATATCCGGCGTCCTGTTCGGAATGACAGAAGGCGAGACGCAGCTCTCCGGCAGCGATTTTCGGAAGCAGGTCGCCCTTTTGCGCTTGCGTACCGGCCAGTTCGATGGCGCCGGCTCCAAGAACGACGGTGCCGAGCAGCCCTTCGAGAACCATGTGCCGGCCGGCCGCCGCCATGACGATGGCAAGTTCCGTCAGCCCTCCGCCGGTGCCTCCGAATTCCTCGGGTATCGCAACGCCGAGCCATCCGAGATCCGCAAACTGGCGCCATTCATTTGAACCATATTGATCGCCGGACGGACCCGAACGCTGCTGCCACCGTTCAAAGCCGTATTTTTCCGAGAGGAAGTTCTGCAGGCTTTCGTCGAGAAGCTGGCGTTCGTCAGCGGAGAAACTGGTCATGGATCGATCCTCAAAGCCCCAAGGCGCCCTTGGCGATGATGTTCCGTTGCACCTCGTTCGAGCCGCTGTAGATCGTCGCCGCCCGGCGATAGAGGTGCTCGTAGATCAGGCCCGCGGAGACGTCCGGGCCGACAAATTCCCCGTCCCAGTTCTGTTCCAGCGCCAGGTCCTGATAAACGGGCCCGTTCCGGCCGAGCACTTCCAGTCCCATCTGGAGAATGCTTTGCTGGAGTTCGGTCCCGCGAAGCTTCAATGCCGCGGCGCCCATCATCGGCGGAGAGCCGGTCGTCCGCGCGGCGGCCAGCTGATCGGCCATCAGCGCTTTTGCCGTCGCCATCCTGACGTCGAGTTCCGCGAGCTTCCGCCGATAGGTGGGATCTTCCGACAGGGGGCGCCCGCCATCCTTGACGACGTCGAGCGCTTTGCGGATCTTCGCCAGATAGGCTTCGAACTTCGCGAAGCTCAGACTGTGCAGCCGCTCGTTGGCAAGGAGGAACTTGGCATAGGTCCACCCCTGGTTCTCTTCGCCGATGCGGTTCTCGACAGGCACGCGGACATTGTCGAAGAAGACTTCGTTGAGGTGGTGGTGCCGCGTGATGCCGATGATGGGGCGGACGGTGATGCCCGGGGTGTTCATATCGATCAGCAGGAACGAGATCCCGGCCTGCTTCTTGACGGTCGCATCCGTCCGCACCAGGACGAAGATCATGTCGGCCCAGTGAGCCCACGAGGTCCAGGTCTTCTGGCCGTTGACGACGTAGTGATCCCCGTCGCGGACAGCGCGGGTCTTGAGGCTTGCAAGATCGGAGCCTGCGCCCGGTTCCGAATAGCCCTGACACCACCAGGTGTTGTTCTTGGCGATATCGGCGAGGTACTTCTTCTTCTGCTCGTCGTTTCCGAAGGTGAAGATGACGGGACCGGCCAGATTGATGCCGAAATTGATCAGGGGCGGTGCCCCCGCCTTGCCGAGCTCTTCCTCGAACACGAGGAACTGTTCGGGCTCCCATCCGAGGCCGCCATGCTCCTTCGGCCACTTGCCGGTAAGCCAGCCTTTTTCGCCGAGCAGTTTCAGCCAGGCATCATATTCCGCTTTTTCGAGGTGCTGTGACTTCTCCTGCTTTCGCCGGATTTCCGCAGGGATCTTTTCGCGGCAGAATTGGCGGACCTCCTCGCGGAATGCATTCAAGCGGTTGTCGCTGCCGACAGACCTTATGAACATGCGTGCCTCCTGCACAAATAAGTATACTATTTGCCCGGTATACCTAATATCGCTTTTGCTTGTCAACCGATCTTCGCGGATTCTGGCAGATTCCGCTGCCCATATCGGGCACGAGAAAAACACACATCCGGCAATTGACGAAAAAGTAAAATAGTCGCACAGTGTACTGGTGCACTCTTTTATTGCGGCCGGACAAGGCAAGCCGGGTGCGTCCTTTCAGGTCATAATCAGGGGAATTCAAATGAGCAGACGAGCAATGCGTTTTCTGGTTGCCATCGCTGGGCTTGGCTTCATGACTGCCGCGGCGAGCGCGGCATGTGAGCCCGACAAGGCCGCCGAGAAGTACCCGACCTTCGCTGGAAAGTCCGTGAAGATCGCCATATCGCCGCTTTACGCGCCGTTCGCCTATGCCGAGGAGGGCTCCGACAAGCTCATCGGGAGTGACGTCGAGATCGGCGAAGCGGCCCTGGAATGCGTCGGCCTCAAACCGGAATATGTGAAGGGCGTCTTCACCAGCTTGCTTCCGACCGTGCTGAACGGCCAGACCGACATCATGAACGCAAACCTCTTCTACAACGAGGAGCGTGCGCAGAACGTCGATTTTGTCGTCTACATGAAGGCCGGCAGCGCCCTGGTGGTGCCGAAAGGGAACGAGCACGGTATCAAGTCGATGGACGACCTCTGCGGCCTCACGACAAGTGCGGTCATCGGCACCTTCTCGCAGAAGGCGCTGGAGGAGCAGTCGAAGACGTGCGAGGCGGCGGGCAAGCCCGCGATCAATATCGTGGTCGCGACCGAAACGGATGCGGCCGTGCGCGGGATATTGAACAAGCGCATCGACTTTCTGCTCGACAATGCGGGCGCCGCCGTCGTGCGGGTGAAGGACGATCCGGAGACGCTGGAGATCGCCTTCACCCAGGCGCGTGACGTGAAGGTCGGCTTTGCCGCCAAGAATGACAACAACGAGATTCTCGACGCCTATCTGAACGGGATGCAGGAGATCTATCGGAACGGCACGGTTGCGAAAATCCTTGAGAAATATGGGATCGACCCGCAGCTTGCCATCGAGCCCGAGATCGTGCGCTGACCTGGAGCACAGACGGGACCGGCCCGATTCCATCGGGCCGGCCTTCGATCCGGAGGCCGACCATGCGCTTGCGCGTCATTTCGACCTGCGCCGACCTCCAAGCCGTCCTCGCGAAGGACCTTGGCCCAGGCGCATGGTCGCAGATCAGCGAAGAACAAGCTCGACGCTTCGAGGCGGCCCGGCGTGCCGGACCGCACGACACCGGGAGGAGATGCACGAAATCCCGGCCAGCGCTTGTTGACGGGGCACTGCTTCTCTCCCTTCTCGGGCGATTGCGGGCGAGCATCGAGGATCTGCGTTTCGAGTTTCCCAGCCGGATGAACCTCCTCTACGGCTTCGACGACGTTCGCTTTTCCGATCCGGTGCCGGCTCCCGTCATGATCCGCCTTTTCCTTAGGATCATCGACGTGAAGCTGCTCGAACCGGGGACGATCCATGTCGTTTACGCGCACCGTCTCAAAACGTCCGAGGGCCTCACGATCCTTGAGGCAAACGCGATCAACCGCATTTACCTGCAGGAGCAGGCTGTTTGAGGAAACCTGATGTCGATAGATTTTCTCGCTGATGAGAATGGAATTGCCACGATCACGATCAATCGGCCGGAACGCTTGAATGCCCTCGACCGCGCTCACTACGCCGAGCTTTCCAGGGCGTGGGTGGAGGTGCGGGACGACCCGAAAATCCGGTGCGCCATCGTGACGGGGGCGGGCGAGAAATCGTTCTGCGCGGGCGCGGACATCAAGGATGTCATCGGCGCGAGGGAAGAACTGCGGAACCTCTGGCAGACGCAGGAAATGCCGTTGCTGAACCGTGGCCTTGAACTGTGGAAGCCGGTGATCGCGGCGGTCAACGGCCATTGTCTCGGAGGGGGCATGACGTTGCTTCTCGCCACCGATATCAGGGTCGCCTCGCCGAATGCCGCATTCGGCGTCGCGGAAGTCAAGCGCGGCATCGTTGCCGGTCTCGGCGGAACACAACGGCTGGTGCGGCAACTGGCCCATGCGCACGCGATGGAAATGCTCTTGACCGGAGACACCATCGATGCGGAAACGGCGGAACGGCGCGGCCTCATAAATCGTGTCGCGCCCGCGGGCGAATTGATGGCCGTGGCGAGGCGCTATGCGGACACCATGGCCCGCAATGCACCGCTCGCCGTTCAGGCGACGAAGGAATTGGCAATGCGCGCGCGTGACATGAGCCTCCAGGACGGGCTGCGGATCGAGCAGCTGCTGAACAATCTGCTTCAGCGCAACTCGGTTGACGTCGCCGAAGGGCGCGCTGCCTTTATCGAAAAACGGTCCGCGGCATTCCGCGGGGAATAGCGCAAGGGGCCTCTCGAAGGGCGTGTTATGGCTGAGACAACTTTTGAAGATTTCATCGTCCTTGTCCGTCGGAGTGGACTGCCTCATGACGACGTCGACCTTGAGCTGCTGTTTGATGGTTATCTCAAGCTTCAAGGCATGATCGCCTCGCTCCGCCGGCCGTCGGACCTCACGACCGGCCTTGCCGTCGGCTTTCAGCCGGAACCCGTCGAATGAGCCCGTTGACGATCGCTGAAGCGGGCAGGAAGCTTGCCGCAAAAACAGTGTCGCCTGTCGAGCTTACCCGCGAATGCCTCGATCGGATCGAAGCTCTCAATCCGACGCTCGCAGCGTTCATCACGGTGACGGGCGAACGAGCGCTTGCCGATGCCCGGGCGGCTGAAGAGCGGATGATGAAGGACCGGAGGCGAACGCCGCTGGACGGCATTCCCATCGCCCACAAGGATCTTTTTGAAACGGCGGGAATTCTGACGTCTGCGCATTCCCGGATCTTGCAGGATAATGTTCCTTCGTCCGATGCCACCGTTGTGCGCCGCCTGGCGGACGCGGGGACCGTCATGCTCGGCAAGCTCGCCACGCTGGAATTCGCTCTTGCCGGGCCTTCGTTCGATTTACCCTGGCCTCCCGCCCGGAACCCCTGGAATCCCGATTACTTCACCTCTGGCTCGAGCAGTGGAACGGCCGCGGCGGTGGCTTGCGGCATGGCTCTTGGCGGGACCGCCACCGATACCGGCGGCTCCATCAGGGGACCGGCCGCCATGTGCGGTGTTTCCGGCATCAAGCCCACATTCGGCCGCTGCAGCCGATCCGGCGTGATTCCCCTTGCCCATACGCTCGACCACATCGGGCCCATGGCGTGGACGGCGCAGGATTGTGCCCTCCTGCTTCAGGAGATGGCCGGCTTCGACCCCTCGGATCGGGCGAGCGCCGACGTTCCCGTTCCCGATTTTTCAGGTGAGATCGGCAAGAGCCTGCGGGGTTTGAAAGTTGGCGTTGTCGCTCACTTCCATGAAAGAGACAATCCCGTCAGCGAGGAGACGGCAGTCGCGGTATCGCAGGCCATCGAGATCCTGCGGGACGGCGGCGCTGTCGTTTCCGATGTCAAGCTGTCGTCCCTGGCGGAATATTCCTCGGCAAACCGCGTGATAATGAACGCGGAGGCCGCCGCATATCACGAGCAGACGCTGAGGAGCCGCTTCCGCGATTTCGGTGAGCGTCTACGGCACAGGTTGCTGCTGGCATCCTTCATGACAAGCAACGACTACATCCAGGCGCAACGGCGCAGGCGCGAATTGTGTAACGAGTTCGCACGGGCTATGGAAACGGTCGATGTCCTCATAACCGCAGCTTCGGCTTCCGAGGCGCCGCTCATCGAGGACGTCCCCTTCTGGGACGGCCTTGAAAAGCCGAGTTTTGCATTGCCTTGGAATTTGACCGGCTATCCTGCCATCGCGGTCTGCATGGGGTTTGGGCCGAAAGGCCTGCCGCTCTCCGTGCAGATCGGCGGCCGACCCTTCGGCGAGGCCACGCTTTTCCAGGTCGCTACGCTCCTCGAAACTTCAACCCTATGGAGGCAGAGACGCCCTGTTCTCTGCTCGTCCTGACATTGTGCGGGGCTGCCTTGCCGCGCGCCCGATAGCGTTCTGCTCAGCATGCATGTATGGCGGCCGCGGGGCTCAGGGCGTATCCAATCGTGGCAGCCGCAGTATAAACCGTGTGCCTCCATCCCTGGGCGGGTCGTGCAGCACCGTTCCTCCATGCAGCTGTGCGATCTGGCGCACGAGGGAAAGGCCGAGGCCCCATCCTCCGGCAGCCTCGCCGTGGCCGCCCGGGCGGTAAAAGGGTTCGAAGACACGTTCGCCTTCTCCCGTAGGGATACCGGCACCATGGTCGCGGACCGACGGTTCGGTCATGGCGCCCGTGGACCTGACGCTGATCGTGATGGGCGCCGCGCCATGACGAACCGCGTTCTGTATCAGGTTGCGGATCGCCCGGGACAGGAGCCGCGCATCGCCCACGACCTCCGCCGGCGTTCCGGAGGCGTCCAGCCCCGCCCGCGCGGCCTCTTCCGCGGCAAGCGCCAGAAGGTCGAGCGGCTGGAACGCTTCGGTCCGCTCGCCATGGGTCAGCCGGCTGGAAAGCAGGATTTCGCCGACAAGGTCGTCCAGTTCGCCCAGGTTCCGCGCGATCTCCTCGCGCTGCGTCTGTGTGGGGTTGTCCTCATGGAGATGCACGGCCATGCGCAGGCGGGCAAGCGGGGAGCGCAACTCGTGGCTGGCATTGGCCAGGAGCGAACGGTTCGAATTGACCAGCGCCTCGACCTGCGCAGCGGCCCGGTTGAAACTGTCGGCGACGCTCGCGACCTCGTCGCGCCCCTCGACGGCGACGCGCAGGGACAGGTTGCCCTTTCCCCAGCTCTCGACACCGTGGCGCAGACGCTCCAGCCGGCGCGTAAGGTTGCGCACGACCGGCCAGGCCGCGAGCGCCGTCAAGCCGGCAACGAGCGCCAGAAGCAGCAACGGATTGCCGCGCGGCCGGAACGGCAGGGTGAAACGCGCGGTCAATGTTCCGCCGTCCCGCACCGCAACGGTGACGGGAGCGAAGGTGGTGATGCCATCCCGTTCGGCGGGCTGATAGGCCGCGACGAGGGTTCCCGCCGCATCGCGCAGTTCGATCTCCGCATGGCTTGCCGGGCCGATGCGGTTCAGCACGGCCTGCGGCTCCTCGGGACCGGACAGCATGGCTGCCAGCAGCTCGGCACGCTGGTTGACCCAGCCGCGATCCTCGCGATCCACGAACAGCGCCACCATGACGATCCCCGCAATCGCGAGGATCGCGATGCCGGCCAGAACCGTCAGATAGATCTTGAGAAACAGCCGCCCGCGCATGTCAGTCCTTGTCGTCCTGGCGTCGTGCGAAGACATAGCCCGCGCCGCGCACGGTGACGATGCGGCGAGGGTGCCGGGGATCGTCCTCGATCGCCGCCCGGATACGGGAGACATGGACATCGACCGACCGGTCGAACGCATCGGCTTCGATCCCCTTCACGCGATCAAGCAACTGCTCGCGCGTGAGAATCCGCCCGGCGCTTTCGGCAAGGGCCAGAAGGATGTCGAACTGGTGGCCGGTCATGTCGCAGACCTGCCCGTCGAGCCGCGCGCTGCGGGAGCCGGGGTCGATCTCCAGCCGCCCGAAGCGAAGGATGCCCGCCACCGGAGAGGCGCCGCGGCGGCGCAGGATTGCGCGCAGCCGGGCCAGCAGCTCGCGGGGGCTGAAGGGTTTGGGCAGATAGTCGTCGGCGCCGATCTCGAGCCCGACGATGCGATCGGTCTCGTCTCCCCTGGCGGTCAGCATCAGGACCGGGACGTCCGATCCGGCGCGGATGCGCTTCAGCACCTCGAAGCCGTCGAGGTCGGGCAGCATGACGTCGAGGATCACCGCTTCGGCAGGGCTGCGGCTGAGATCGGCCAGTCCCGCCGTGGCCGTGGGCGCCGATCGCACCCGATAGCCATTGGCGGACAGGTAGTCGTTCAGCATGGCGGAAAGCCTCGTGTCGTCGTCGATGATCAGGAGATGTTCCGCCATGCCCGTTCCTCAGCGCACCGCGCTGTCCTTGCCATACCACAAACGCGTGAAGATCGCCTCACGCCGGACGAAGGCGTGATAGAGCGCGGCCCCGACATGGGCAACCAGGAGGCCGATAAGAGCCATCGCGCCGATCCCGTGCGGGCCGCGCGGCGCATAGGCCGCGAAATCCGGCAACGACCCGGTCCCGCCGAACAGGATGGCTCCGGCCCCGCTCATCGCCATCAGCGCGATGCCGCTGCCGAACATGCCGAAGAGGACGATATAGAAGGCGGCATGAACCCCTCGCGCCAGACGTTCCTGCCAGGGCGGCGTATTTGCCATGGGCGCCGGCTTGCGGTCGAAGACCAGCCACCACGCCACGCGCAGGATCGTCAGCGCAAGGGTGGCGATGCCGAGCGGCACATGCACGCGCAGGAACATCGCCGGATCGCTCGAGGCGGCGGCTCGAAAGCCGGTTCCCAGGAGGACGAGAATCGCGGCGGCGCTGAGCCAGTGGATTGTCACGGCAACGCTGCCGTAGCGATCTGCGCTGCTCTTCATCATGATCGGAACTCCTGATTGGATATCGGGTCGGGGAGCCGGGGCGTGGCCGCCCCGGCCGAACCACGCGCCTTCATTCACGGCCCGGCCTGAAGCCGGGACCGAAAGAGCGGCGCTTCTCCAGCAGTTCCGTCCGCTGTTCGGGCGTCAGGACCTCGGCTGCCTGGATGAAGGCCTCGAGCGCCCGGGCCGAGACGGCGTCCGCGGTGGCAAGGGCTTCCTTCCGCAGGGTTTCGATCGCGGCGCGGTCCAGCGTCTCGGCCCTCACGAGGGCGGCCAGGCGGTCACGCCTATCGTCCAGATCGCTGATCATGGGGCGGATTTCCGTCCGGGCGGCATCGACGATGGCCCAGATTCTCTGGCGCTGCTCTTTGGTCGTGTCCACCGATTTCAGCGCGCGTTCCAGGCCGAAGCCGCCGAAGGGGCCGCCGAATCCATGGCCGCGAAAGCCGTTCGCCTGAACCACGCCGGTGACTGCGAGCGCGCCGAGCGCCAGAACCGCGGTCATCCCGCCTACCAGATACTTGCGCAGGCGGCCTTTCTTGCTGCTGTCTTCCATGTTGCTTCTCCTCGTCTTGCACGGCCTCTCATCGCCGCGACAAGGAGAAGATGATGTCCGCGTGTTTCTCCCATCCACGCGTCATATTAAGTTTTGTGAAGAAGCAGGAGGAGGGCGCCGACGGACATTCGCGTGCCGGGCCGCCGGCTGGCGTCCTTCAAGATCCCTAGCCATCGGGTGCTTTTGCGCCCGCTGGCAGATCGGTGTCTTGCGCGCACGCGACGAGTACGTTCACGGCTTCCTGCAACATGGGGCCCAGATATCGGCCTTTCTGCCAGAACACGACGTAGTGATAGAGCGCGCTTGGCTCGAAGGGGCGGATCTCGACGTTGAAGCACGCAGCCTGCCGGGCGGCGAAGGTATTGCTGCTTGAAATGCCGAGGCCGGCGGCGACGAAACTGACCTCCTGGCCGATGACATCCACCTGGATGGCGAGGTGCGGCTCCGCTCCCATGTAGCGAATGGCATTCTCGCTCATGAGGTGGGATTGCATCTGCGGTTCGATATCCGCAAGCGGCTCGCCGACCAGATCCTCCGGCCGGATCAAGTCCTTCCGGGCAAACCGGTGCTCCGGATGGAAGATGCATACATTGGTCGCCGTCGTCATCGGGCGCCAGTCGAAGACGTTTTCGTCGAGCGGCAGGCGGCCAAGTCCGAGATCCGCCCGCCCTTCGAGCACATGGTCCGTCACCTCCCGGTAGGTGCCGGATTTGATGTGGACCGCCGCGACCGGCTGGCGCGACCGCAGCATGCGGATGGCATCGGGAAGTAGCCGGAGCGAGAAGACGTGCGGCGCGGCGATGCCGATCGTGTCGCTGTCGATGCCCTTCAGCGAGGAGACGGTCCGGGCGATCCTTTCCATCTGCACGAAGGTCGCATCGGCGTCGCGAAAGAGGGTCATCGTCTGCGCCGTTGGAACGAGCCGCCCCTTGTCGCGCATGAACAGCTGTACGCCGAGCAGGGTTTCCAGCTGCTTGATCTGCTGGCTGACGGCGGGTTGGGTGATGTCGAGGGCCTTTGCCGCCGCCCTCTCGGAACCGGTCCTGACGACCTCGCGCAGAATCTGAAGCTGGCGAAGCGTGACGCCCGTCCCTGCGATTTCGACCATGATGGTGCGTTCCTGCGTGCGCGGTTCGTAGCTCTGCAAATGCAAAGACCAACTTATACCCTCTCGCGTGGAGCCGCCACCTCCGAGCCGGATGGCTCTTCTTCATATAAGCCAGGCTTATCTAAAAATAATCCTGCTTATAAATTGACCCTATGGGCGCGACAGGCAATTCTATGTCCGTAACGCCGCCGTGACGGACAGCCGGCGCCGACGGAACACAAGGGGTTCCGCTACATCGAAAATCGAAAGCGAAAGGGTGGTGCCGCTTCATGCGCGCAGCAAAGGCTTTGTCGTATCCTGCATTCGGCGTCGGTGAACCGGCCGCGGAACCCGGTATCCGCGCCGAGCGGATCGAAAAGCGGCTCGGCGGCAACGATGTCCTGCGGGGTGTCGAGCTTATCGTCCGTCCCGGCGAGATCCTCTCGATCCTCGGCAGCAGCGGTTCGGGCAAGAGCACGCTGCTCAGGTGCCTCAATCTCCTGACCATTCCCGATCGCGGAGACATCTGGGTGCACGGCGAGAAGCTGGCGATCCGCGCCGCATCGCCGCACGGCGGACCTGCCGGCATCCTCGATCACCGGCAGGTCCGAAGGGTGCGGGCTTCCATGGGCATGGTTTTCCAGAACTTCAATCTCTGGCCGCACAAGACGGCGCTCGAGAACGTCACGGAGGGGCCGGTTCTCGTCAAGGGGATCCGGCGCGGCGCCGCCGCCGAGCTCGGCCGCCACTACCTCGCCAAGGTAGGGCTCTCGGACAAGGCGGATGCCTATCCGCGCCATTTGTCCGGCGGCCAGCAGCAGCGCGTGGCGATCGCCCGGGCGCTGGCGATGGAGCCGCAGGTGCTGCTTTTCGACGAGCCGACCTCGGCGCTGGACCCGGAACTGGTGGGCGAAGTGCTGCGTGTCATGGCGGCGCTTGCCGGGGAGGGGCGGACCATGGTGATCGTCACCCACGAACTTGCTTTCGCGCGCGAGGTCTCGACGCGGGCCGCCTTCATGCACGGCGGGCTGATCGAAGAGGAAAGCCCGCCGCAGGAATTCTTCTCCTCTCCCGTCTCAGGCCGTCTTCGCGGCTTTCTCGCTTCCCATCGATAGGAGGACCTCGCGCATGGACGGTTTCGTGGTGCAGTTCGTCAACGGACTGAAGACGACGGTACTGCTGGCGCTTGTCAGCGGCGCGCTCGGCATGGCGCTCGGATTGCTTGCTGCGGCGGGGCGGCTGTCGCGGTGGAGGGCGGTAAGCGCCGCGGTCGGCTTCTACACGACGATCATTCGGGGCGTGCCCGAACTCATCATCATCCTGCTGATCTATTTCGGCGGAACTGTCGCCATCAGCGCCTTCTTCGGACGTTATGTCGAGGTCAACGCGTTCCTCGCCGGGGTCGTTTCCCTCACCGTCGTCTTCGGCGCCTATACGGCGGAAATCTTCCGAGGGGCGGTGCTCAGCATACCGGCAGGGCAGATCGAGGCGGCCCGCTCGCTCGGGCTGCATCCCTGGCAGACCTGGCTGCTCGTCATCCTTCCGCAAATGCTGCGCATCGCCCTGCCGGCGCTTGCGAACCAGTGGATCTCCCTTGTCAAGGAAACGTCGCTGATCTCGATCGTCGGGCTGACCGATATCATGCGGGTCGCCGCCATCGGCGCGGGGTCGCTGCGGGCGCCGCTGACATTCTATCTCGCGGCATCGGCGCTCTATCTCGCGCTGACCAGCCTGGCGCTGGTGATCTTCAATCTCCTCGAACGGCGTTTCGCCGTTCCCGGGCGGTGAGGTGCCGCGCCATGGATATCATGCTCCTCCTCACCAGCACGGTCACGCTTACCGGCGGCATTCCGCTGACGCTTCTCCTGACATTCGCATCGCTCCTGGCGGGTTTCGTCCTCGCCGTGCCCCTTGCCTTCATGCGGGCGTCGCCGCGCAAGTGGCTTTCCCTACCAGTGCTCGCCTATACATACGTGTTTCGCGGCACGCCGCTGCTCGTCCAGCTTTTCATCATCTATTACGGCCTCGGTCAGGTCGGCGCCATTCGCTCGAGCGTGCTCTGGGTCCTGCTGCGCGATCCCTTCTGGTGCTGCCTGCTGGCGTTCTCCCTGAACGGCGCCGCCTACACGACGGAGATCTTTCGCGGCGGGATCCAGGCCGTGGCGACCGGCATGATCGAGGCGGCGCAGGCGGTCGGCATGTCGCCGTTGCAGATCAAGCGCCGGATCATCTTTCCGATCGCCTTCAGAAGCGTGCTTCCGTCCTATGCCAACGAGGTCATCAGCCTGGTGAAGGCGACGTCGCTCGCCAGCACCGTGACCTTGCTGGAGATCACCGGCCTTTCGCGAAAACTGGTGTCGGAGACCTTCGCACCCTACGAGATCTTCATCGCCGCGGGCGTGCTCTATCTCGGCCTGACCTTCCTCCTGACCGGTTTCTTCAACGTGCTGGAGGCCCGGTTGAACGCGGCGCCCCAGGCAAGGAGAAATCCGCGCCGGGTCATCCTGCGGCAGGTGCCCCATGAACAGTAACGCCCGTCAAGACCTGCTGCCGCTCCGGGAGAGCGCGTGGCGCGAGATCGATCCGTCGGCGATTGTTTCCAACTACCGCGCCATACGGGCGGCGATCGGTCCCGGGACAAAGATCTTCGCCTGCCTGAAGCAGGACGCCTATGGATGCGGGGCGGGGAAGGTAGCCTCTCTCCTGTCCGCGGCCGGCACCGATGCCTTCGGCGTCGTGTCCATCGCCGATGCGATCGCCGTGCGGCGGGCGGCGCCCGGAACGCCGATCCTCATGTATCCGGGCATCGGTCCGGATGCCGTCGACCTTATCAGGGACCTCGACCTGACGATTTCAGTTTCCGGCGAGGAGGACCTGAAGGGCTGGCTTGCGACCGGCGTGCCGCTCAAGGTTTTCGTGAAGGTGGATCTCGGCTTTTGGCGCGCCGGCGTGGTGCCCGCCAGCCTCCGGCGCTTGGTGAAACTGTGCGCCTCGCAAAGCAATCTCGCCGTTGACGGCCTTTATGCCCATCTCAGTGAGTTCGGCGACGCCGGGTCTTCTGCGCCGGCGCAGGTCGCACGCCTGACGCCGCTTCTTGACGCGCTGAAGGCGGAGGGGCGGCTTCCCGCAACCGTCATGGTTTCAAGCAGCGAAAGCCTGCTTCAGCACCCGGAATTCGACATGGACGCGGTCGATCCCGGTGCCCTCCTCTTCGGATTGGCCCGTTCCGGGGCCGGGCGTCGGACCCTCTCAATCCGGCCGGCCCTGTCGGCGATCAAGGCGCGCATCGTGGCGCTCAAGACGTGCCACGACAGCATGGGAAGGCCGCCGGGCCTGCCGGGCTACCACCCGGCGATGCGCCTTGCCGTGCTGGGGATCGGCTGGGGGCACGGGGTGCCGCGAGACCTCGGCTCCTCGGCCTCGGTGCTCGTCCGGGGGCGGCGTGCGCCCGTCGTGCCGCCCGTCCATCTCGAACATCTTCGCATCGACGTCACGGATATTCCCGAAGCGGTGCTCGGGGATGAGGCGGTCCTGCTCGGCTCTTCCGGTGCGGACCGCATCACGCTGCCGCAACTCGCCGAAGCCTGGAACACCGATGAAACAGGCGTCGGCTGCGGCCTCAGGGAGAGCCTGCGGCGGATAGACGCCGCACCACGATCGAAACCGAACCAAGAAGAAGGGGAATGACATGAAACGACAACTGACCTGCGCCCTCGCGGCGCTCCTGCTGGCTGCCGGCCTTGCCCATGGCGCGGAGCGCACGGCCATCACCATCGCCTCGGAAGGCGCCTCGCCGCCGTGGGACTATATCGACGAGAACGGCGCGCTCGTCGGTTTCGACATCGACGTCGGCAACGAGCTCTGCACCCGGATGAAGCTGCAATGCACCTTCGTCGCGCAGGACTGGGACGGCATCATCCCCGGCCTTCTGGTGAAGAAGTACGATGCGATCATGGCCGGCATGTCGATCACCGAAAAGCGCAAGAAATCAATCGCCTTCTCCGTTCCCTATGCGGTGGCGCCGAACCAGATCGTCATGCGCCGGGCGCTCGGCCTGCCGCCCGGGGATATCGAGGCGAAGCTGAACCTCACGGATATCGACGCGGCGAAGAAGGAGACCATCGACAAGCTGAGGGAAAGCCTGAAGGGCAGGACCCTCGGTGTCCTTCGCTCCTCCAACTCGGAGGCGGTCGTGCAGGAACTCTTCGGCGACATTGCGGAGGTGCGCAGCTATGACAGCCAGGAAAACCTGAAGCTCGACCTGACATCGGAGCGTATCGACGGCGGCCTCGGCGATCGCCTGGTCTGGAAGCAGTTCCTCGACACGCCGGAGGGCAAGGCGGTGGAATTCTTCGGCCCTGAACTTTCGGGAGGCACCTGGGGCCCCGGCGTCGGTGTCGGTCTTCGCAAGGAGGATGCCGATCTTGCCGAGGCCTTCGACAAGGCCATCGAAGCGAGCACCCGGGACGGCGCGCTCGGGAAGATCAGCCAAAAGTGGTTCGGCGTGGATATTGCTCCGCAGCTCGCGAACTGACTGTCCCCCTGCGACTATCGGCGGCCCTCGGGCCGCCTCCTCCTGAATTCTTCTCCAAGGTACATCGCCATGTCTTCACCGTTCACGCTCGCCGTCACCGGGCAATCTCTCATTCATCATGATGTCCGGCAGGTCCGGGACGATGGATTTGCCGCAATCAAGGCACTGATCAAGCAGGCCGATATCGCTTTTACGAATTTCGAGACGACGGTGTTCGGCCGGCATGGCGGGTGGCCGATGAAGGGGTCCTATTTCGGATGTTCGGCGCCGTTTGTGCTGGATGCGCTGAAGGACATCGGCTTCAACACCCTGGCGCTCTCCAACAACCACGCCTTCGACCTCGGCCCTCCGGGCGTTCTGTCGACGCTGGAGGAAGTGGCGGAGAGGGGGTTCCTTCACGCCGGTATCGGTGTCGATGCCACAGACGCGGGCCGGCCGGGAATGAAAACCTTCGGCACAAGGCGGGTGGCGCTCGTTGCCATGGACGCCGGCCCCGGCCCGGCGACCATGTATGCGGCCGACGCGACGGACCGGCGTCCTGCAAGGCCGGGCGTGAATGGGCTCGACGTGTCGAGGCGTTTTGCGGTCGAGCCCGCGGTATTCGCGAGCCTCTCCGGCATTCAGGACATCTTCCAGAGCAGTCCGATGGAACGGGGCAACTACGCCCAGCCGCACGATCCGCCGGACCTGCAATCGGCCGATGAGATCGATTTTTACGGAACGGTCTTTTGCCGCGCCCCGGAGAACCGGCGCCGGATCCTGGTGGACGAGGCGAGCCTGCAGCGTCATCTGTCGGCGATCCGCCACGCTGCCGCGGAAGGCGCCTTCGTCATCGCCTACCTCCACCATCATCATTGGGAGCCGAACTGGCGGGAGGTGCCTTCCTGGGTTCAGGCGTTCGCACGGGCTTGTATCGATGCCGGCGCGGGGATGTTCGTCAGTCATGGCGCGCCGGTCCTGCAGCCCATCGAAATCTATCGCCGCGCGCCGATCTTCTTCGGGCTCGGTAATTTTCTCTTCCATCTCGATGAGGGGGAGGTCGTATGGAGCGCACCGGATGTCTGGAAAAGCGTGGTGGCGACATGCCGTTTTGATGCCGACGCGAGGCTCCGGTCGATCGACCTTCATCCTGTCGTCATCGGCGGCGAGAATCTGGACGCTGACAATTATCACGAACGGATCGTTCCGGTCCCTGCCCCGGAAGGGCTGGCAGCGAGGATGATCGAGGATTTGGCAATCCGCTCGAAGGCACACGGCGTGTCGATCGCCTTCGCCGAGCGTTTTGGGAGAATAACGGCAGAGATCAGCGCGTAACGACAATGACCGGAAATCAGCTTTGGTAACTGAGCGACCCCGAGAATCCAGGGTAAAGCACGTCGAATACCTTCGCGGTTTTCCGGTCAACCGCCTCCGCAAGGTGATCGTAACCGGACCGAGGGATCTCCGATGCAGGACGAATTGTCGTGCCTGCTTCTTCCAGAACCTGCTGGAACGCTTTGACGCATCCTCTTGGCATGGTGTCGAGCGAGCCGATCTCGTCGAGCAGCGCCTCCTCAACCGAGGTCAGAACGGAACTGTCATTTTTTGTTCGTCGCCTATTCTGGTCCGGAAGCGTTCCAAAAAGGTCAAACAGCGACAGGAGGCCCTCATGCAGGCGGTCATTCTTCAGCATTTCGGTCAGGCTGCCTTCGGCCTCCTTGCATGTCGAGCCGCAAGATTGCCAGTGCCGGAAAACCGAAACGACGAATGCTTCATCACTGGTCAGATCGGAAAAGCCAAGCGGGGTAAAATTGATGGTTTCCATAAATCCAGTCCGAGCGGCACGCGGAGGCCTTCTTTAGCTGATTAAAGTTGATTTCGAAACACCACTTTTTAATGAAATGCGGTATCTTGTCACGCGGTCCTGGTTGACGTACTCGAAACCCACAGAGCCCTGTGGGCCAAGCAACAAACCGCTCGGTGGCGCTACGTTTCCGCGCCATGCAGTTCATGACGTGGGATAGCGATGAACCTTTACCTGGATTACCTGGCTGAGATCAAAAGCAGAGAAGCGCAAGGGCTCGCCCCCAAGCCGATCGACGACGGCGGATTGACCGGCGAAATCATTGCAATCATCCAGGATGCCGGTAACGAGCATCGGGCCGATGCCCTGAATTTCTTCATCTACAATACGCTGCCGGGCACGACCAGTGCGGCTGGCGTCAAGGCCGCGTTCCTGAAGAAGATCATCCTCGGCGAAACGATCGTCCCGGAGATCACCCCCGAATTCGCCCTCGAACTGTTGTCGCATATGAAAGGCGGCCCTTCGATCGACGTGCTGCTCGACATCGCGCTTGGCGATGACGCCGCGATCGCCGGGCAGGCCGGCGAGGTGCTGAAGACGCAGGTCTTCCTCTACGATGCCGACATGTTCCGGCTGCGCGATGCCTTCAAGGCGGGCAATGCCATCGCGAAGGGCGTTCTGGAGAGCTATGCCAAGGCCGAATTCTTCACCAAGCTCCCGGCTGTCGAGGACGAGATCAAGGTCGTGACCTTCATCGCCGCCGAAGGCGATATTTCGACCGACCTGCTGTCGCCCGGCAACCAGGCGCATTCGCGCTCGGACCGCGAGCTGCACGGCCAGTGCATGATCACGCCCGAGGCGCAGCAGGAAATCGTGGCGCTGAAGAAGCAGCACCCGGACAAGCGCGTGATGATGATCGCCGAGAAGGGCACGATGGGCGTGGGCTCGTCGCGGATGTCCGGCGTGAACAATGTGGCGCTCTGGACCGGCAAGCAGGCCAGCCCCTATGTGCCCTTCGTCAATTACGCGCCGGTCGTCGCGGGCACCAACGGCATCTCGCCGATCTTCGCGACCACCGTGGACGTGACCGGCGGCATCGGAATCAACCTGAAGAACTGGACCAGGAAGACCGGCGAGGACGGCAAGCCGATCCTCAACAACGACGGCAACCCGGTCCTCGAGCAGCAATTCTCGGTCGAGACCGGGACAGTCCTGAAGATCGACACGAAGAACAAGAAGCTCCGCGACGAGAACGGCAAGGAGCTGGTCGACGTCGCCGCCGCCTTCACGCCCCAGAAGATGGAGTTCATGAAGGCCGGCAGCTCCTATGCCATCGTCTTCGGCAAGAAACTCCAGACCTTTGCCGCCCAGACGCTCGGGGTCGAGCCGACCCCGGTCTTCGCCCCGAACAAGGAAATCACCGTCGAGGGCCAGGGCCTGACCGCGGTCGAGAAGATCTTCAACCGCAACGCCGTCGGCGTGACGCCGGGCAAGGTGCTGCACGCGGGCTCGGATGTGCGGGTCAAGGTGAACATCGTCGGCTCGCAGGACACCACCGGCCTGATGACCGCGCAGGAACTCGAGGCGATGGCGGCCACCGTCATCTCGCCGCTCGTGGACGGCGCCTACCAGTCGGGTTGTCACACGGCATCCGTCTGGGACAAGAAGGCGCAGGCGAACATTCCGAAACTCATGGCCTTCATGAACAACTTCGGCCTGATCACCGCCCGCGACCCGAAGGGCGTCTATCATTCGATGACGGACGTGATCCACAAGGTGCTGAACGACATCACCGTGGATGACTGGGCGATCATCATCGGCGGCGACAGCCACACCCGCATGTCCAAGGGCGTGGCCTTCGGCGCCGATTCGGGCACCGTGGCGCTGGCGCTGGCCACCGGCGAGGCGACCATGCCGATCCCGCAGTCGGTCAAGGTGACCTTCAAGGGAACGATGAAGCCCTATATGGACTTCCGCGACGTGGTGCATGCGACCCAGTCGCAGATGCTCAAGCAGTGTGGGGACAACGTGTTCCAGGGCCGGGTGATCGAGGTCCATATCGGCACGCTTCTGGCCGACCAGGCCTTCACCTTCACCGACTGGACGGCCGAGATGAAGGCCAAGGCGTCGATCTGCATCTCGCAGGACGAGACGTTGATCGAGTCGCTGGAAATCGCCAAGTCGCGCATCCAGATCATGATCGACAAGGGCATGGAAAACGCGGCACGGACCCTGCACGGCTTGATCGCCAAGGCGGACAGGCGCATCGCCGAGATCCGCTCGGGCGAAAAGCCTGCGCTCGCGCCCGACGACAATGCGAAATACTTCGCCGAAGTCGTCGTCGATCTGGACGTGATCGACGAGCCGATGATTGCCGATCCCGACGTGAACAATGCCGATGTGTCCAAGCGTTACACCCACGACACGATCCGTCCGGTGTCCTATTACGGCGGCGCCAAGAAGGTCGACCTGGGCTTCGTGGGCTCGTGCATGGTGCACAAGGGCGACATGAAGATCGTCGCGCAGATGCTGAAGAACATCGAGAAGGCCGAGGGCAAGGTCGAGTTCAAGGCGCCGCTCGTCGTCGCCGCCCCGACCTACAACATCATCGACGAACTGAAGGCCGAAGGGGATTGGGAAATCCTGCAGAAGTATTCGGGCTTCGAGTTCGACGACCTGATGCCGAAGAGCAAAGCGCGGACCGAATACGAGAACATCCTCTATCTCGAGCGTCCGGGCTGCAACCTGTGCATGGGCAACCAGGAAAAGGCGGAGAAGGGCGATACCGTCCTGGCGACCTCGACCCGCCTGTTCCAGGGCCGCGTCGTGGAAGACACCACCGAGAAGAAGGGTGAATCGCTGCTGGCCTCGACCCCGGTCGTGGTGTTGTCGGCGATCCTCGGACGCACGCCGAGCATGGAAGAGTACCGGGCTGCCGTCGACGGAATAGACCTGACAAAGTTCGCTCCGCCGAAAGTCGCTCCGATCGATTCTTTGTCCGTCCATTACTAGGGGTTCGACATCGAGAGGGCGCTGTAAAGCCTGACGCCGATTGGGTGGCCCGGCGAGGCGCCCTGCTGTCAGGCGGGCGCAAGCCCGAGCGATTCATTACACTCGCTGATCCCCGGAATCTGCGCGCGGATGAAGATCCGGCTCGGACCGGCGGCGTGCTGTCCCGTGGCACCCCTGCCGCTGGGTGAGCGCGGGCGCGCTCGGGAGGGCTTGATTTTACGGGAAGTATTCTATTGTTTTAGTAGAGAATGCCGTGTCACCCACTCGTCGGACAGGACGAGTTCCTGGAAACCGCCTCACGCCGTGCAGGAAAGGAACCCATCGATGACGCTTGCGCCCGCCCAACTCCTTCCGCAATCGCAGGACGCCGATACCCTTGCACGGATCGCCATCATCGGTCGTGGCTTCACCGGCCTCATGACGGCGATCGCGCTCTTGAAGGCCGTCCACAGGCCGTTCCATCTCGTGATGTTCGACCCCTATCCAAAAATCGACGGCGGGGAGAGCATCGGCCGCCCGGCGTCCGGGCTCCTGAACAGCCGCGTCCGCGATCTCTCGGTCGATCCGGCGGCCCGCGACGATTTTCGTCATTGGCTGGAGGCCAATGACGACTGGCGTGACCGCGACCAGGCGGTGTCCGGCAATGTCGATCATGCCTTCGTGCCCGGGGAGGTGTTCAGCGCCTATGCCTATCAGCGTTTCTCCGAAGCGCTGCGCGAACGGGCCGATGTGATGGTTCAGGTGCGTGCCGAGAGTGTCGCGGCCATCGGGCGCCACCCGCGGGGCGGTCTTTCCGTTCTTTCGGGCGAGGGCGATCAGGCGCGCTTCGATGCCGTCTTCCTGGCGACGGGCTATGGCCTGCGCGAAATCGCCGAAGGCAATGCCGGCCCGACCGGCGCAAGGGAGGTGCAGGTCATCGGCGGCGGCGTTCATGCCGTCGACCGTGCGCTGCGCCTGCTTGCGGCAGGGGAGGCGTCCCATGTCACGCTCATTTCCGCGTCCGGTTTCCTGCCGCAGCCGCATGCGCCGTCGGCCGTCGGCGCCGTGTCGTCCGATCGTCCGTTCCCGAACACGCTCCGCGGCGCCTTCCGCCATCTGCGCGAGGCCGCGAACCGGGCGGCACTGGAGGGGACTGGCTGGCAGGGCATCATGAACGATTTCCGCCTGCGCGCCCGCGAGCTCTGGCAGGGCCTGACGCCGGAGGAGCGGCGCCGCTTCAAGCGCCATGTCAAGCCGATCTACGACAGCCACCGCAACCGTCTTCCGCTCGGCCACTATGAGCGGCTGCGCCGGGCAATCGACAGCGGGGCAATCACGGTGCGCAAGGGCAAGGTCGAGCGCATCGCGACCAATGGCGTGCTGCTCTCGGGCGCGGGGGGACTGCAGGTTCTGCCGGCGGACCGGACGATCGATTGTCGTGTCCGCCCGACCGATCTCGATTCCCCGCTCTTCCGCTCGCTCCTGTCGGCGCAGCTTGCGCGGCGGGACGAGCTCGACCTCGGCATCCTCGTCGACGGTGACGGCCGGGTCTTTTCGCAAACGGGGGCATTCGAGGGGCTCTTCGCGATGGGGCCGCTGGGTCTTGGAAGCCTGCCGGATATCGACCTCGTGCCGCAGATCGTCGTTCAGGCTCACGCGGCAGCCGACGCCCTCGGGGCTTGGCTTGCGGAAGCCGCGAGCAGCAAAGCCGCGGAGTCTCGCACGCGCTAGAAAGACGCCGGCCCGGCCGCCGGCCGGGTCAGGCCAGTCCCGAGAGGGCGCGACAGGTGCGCGGATCAGCGGGGCAGCAGCGCCTGTTCGTAGATCTTCGTCGAACGGGCGCCGGAACGGCAATAAGCCAGGATCGGCCGGGGAAGATCGTCCAGCGCCTGGACCATGCTGCCCACGGCCTCGTCCGTCAGTCCCGTGGAAAGCACGGGGATATGCCGGACCTCGATCCCGAGCTGGGCCGCGCGGCCGGCAATCGACGAGAATGCGGGCTGGTCGGCTTGCTCCCGGTCGGGCCGGTGGCAGACGATGGAGCGGAACCCCAGCAGGCTGACGATGTCGACATCTTCAGCCTCGATCTGCGGTGAAACCGAGTAGTCCTCGTTGATCTTGCGGATGTCCATGCCTGTCCTTCCTTTGTCGTTCTGGCGAAGGCGCGTTGTCTTTCGGGCTTCAGGAAAAGCCCAGGGGCCGCACAGACACGCTGAGCCACAGGGCGGCGGCAACGAGCGCCACGGCTGCCGCCACCCCGACGAAAAACCAGCCCAGTTCGCTTGAAGGCCTCAAGACCGGCCCGCGGCCGATGTCACGCCGCATGATGGACATCCTTGTCGACAGCCGGAAGAAGGCCGGACAGATCCGACAGGAGGTCGTCGAAGCGCGCCGCAAGGCGGGCCGATGCAACCCTGTGGTCCTTGAAATCGACATCGGATGCATAGATCGCCGTCGGGAGTGTCCGGGCGCTGAAGAAGCCGAAGAGGGGACGCAGCTGATGCTCGACCACCAGCGCATGCCGGTCGCCGCCGCCGGTCGCCGTGAGGATGACGGGTTTCCCGCGCAGTTCGAGAGGGTCGATCAGGTCGAATAGGTGCTTGAAGAGACCGGGATAGGAGCCCTTGTACGTAGGCGAGCCGACCAGCAGCAGGTCTGCCGCGACGATATCGGCGACGACTTGCCGGGCCTGATGGTCGAGGTCCTTGCGCCAGAGCGCGCGGCCGAGCGAAGGGCCGACGTCATTGAGGTCGTAGGACGATGTCTCCACCGCGTAGCGGGCCTGGATCAGCGAGGCGATGTGCCCGGTAAGCGCCTGGGTTTTCGACGGTCTGTTGTAGCTGCCTGTTATGCTGACGAGCCTCGGTATCGACATGGCGTTCTCCATTTTAATCCATGATTCTCTATAAAAATTATAGATTAAAGGAAAAGCGCGCTATTTTCGGCTCGTCTGGAGGAAAGATCGCCCACGCATCCGGTGCCTCCCAGGCCCCGGCGGGCGTATCGCGCGCCGCTCCTGCTTTTCCGGAGCTTTCCCGTCTCTCAGATAACGGAGGATTTTCCGTGATATCGAACGGTTTTGCATTCGCAGCGGATGGGGCGTTCGTTCCATTGGAGGAAAGATTCTTGGAAAGAATTATCTCCTTGAGCGTGTTTCGCGCATTTATTACCCATCCGGTCATTGAAACGCGAAACACGGGCCGCGGGCCGGGAGACCTTGATGAACACTGCGATGAACATGATGCCGATGATGAACGCCATGATGGGTGGCATGGGCCAGCCGATGATGTCGCCGATGATGATGAACGGCATGATGCCGATGATGGGCGGCATGCCCATGATGATGCCGATGCCCATGCCGATGATGATGAGCACGATGTCCTGCAAGATGACCGACGCCGGCATGGTCTGCGAGATGAAGCCGATGGACGGCATGGACCCGGCGATGTTCATGGAATGCTGCAAGCGCATGATGGCCATGATGAACGGCGGCATGCCGACGATGATGATGTGCGGCGGCATGATGATGTGCTGCTCGATGGCCGCCTGAGGCGCATCGCACCGCAAAGCTATAAGGCCTCCCCTTCGGGAGGCCTTTTCATATGGGCCGGGCCTTCCTTGGGGAGGCCCCTCATATGTGGATGACGTCCCGGTATGTCGAGACGAGATAGACGGTCGCGGGGCTGCCGGTCATGTTGCGGTAGACGTGCGGCACGTCCGCCTCGAAGACGAGGGCGTCGCCTTCACCGAGAATATAGGGCTGCTTGCCGACGATCACTTCGACCGTGCCTTGCGCGACGACGAGGTTTTCCACGGTGCCGTTGCGGTGGGCCTCGGCCCGCTCGGCATGGTGCGGCGCCAGCCGCAATTCGTAGAATTCCACGGTGCGGTCACCGTCATAAGGAAAGAGTGCGCGGGTCTCGAATTTCCCGTCGCTCGACGACAGGGTCTTGGAGGCCGAGCGGGTGAGCAGCACCGTCGCCGGCTCTTCCGCCTCGATGATCAGAGAGCCGCAGGTGACGTCGAGGGCCGCGGCGATCTTGGCGAGGATGCTGAGCGTCGGGCTGCTCTTGCCCGTTTCGATCTGCCCCAGCATGGCCCGGCTGACGCCGGAAACCTTGGCGAGCCGGTCGAGCGAATAGCCGCGCTGCGTTCTCAGCCGGCGCAGGTGCTGGCCGGTCCGGATGCAGATCGCGTCCGACGGCGCCGGTGCAGTTTCCCGGTCGAGCACGGCGACTTCACCGCGCATAGGCCCACGGGCTCGCGACGACCGGGAAGAACGTCCAGACAGGAACCCACATCATCATCGGCTGCATGCCGGTCGGCTGTATTGCGGCCTGCGCTGGAAGAGACGGCGCGGAGGCCTTGCGGCGTGCGTCGCGATAGGCCTGGAAATCAACGATCTTCGCACTTTCGGCTGCCATGAATGTCCCCCGGCGTGATTGTCTATAAGAATTATGTGTTTCTCCCCGGCATGAAAGGCAGGCCCACTCAAAAGGGGTGGCGTGGCAGGAAAAGTTTTTCCTTTGCCGGGCTCGGCGCGAAACGGGAGGCGAGGCGCCAGGGTGTTTCTGCGATGCCGGGCCGGCGCAAGCGGCCGGGCATTTTTCTGCCATGGCTGCGGCGTCGATGCCCGACGAAAGGGGACGGCATAGGAGAAAAAACTACGGGCCCGGGAAAGGTTGGAATGGGCGCCCTCGAAATCAATTATATTCTATAGATTATATAATCTAATTGATCTTGACCCAGGGGAATGCCATGAAGATTTCACGCCGCTTTTTCTCGACGGCTCTCGCTGCCCTGCTCGCCCTGCCGCTTCTCGGCGGCGGGCCGGCATACGCTTCCGACAAGACGGTCCGCATCGGCTACCAGAAATACGGTACGCTCGTTCTGCTCAAGGGCAAGGGCCTCCTTGAGGAAAAGCTGGAGAGGATCGGCTATACGGTGACCTGGACGGAGTTTCCCGCCGGCCCGCAGCTGCTGGAGGCGCTCAATGTCGGCGCCGTCGATTTCGGCACGACCGGCGAAACGCCGCCGATTTTCGCACAGGCCGCCGGCGCGCCGCTCATCTACATCGCCCACGAACCGCCGGCCGCGCGCGGCGAGGCGATCCTCGTGCCCAAGGACAGCCCCATCAAGACGGTGGCGGACCTCAAGGGCAAGACGGTCACGCTCAACAAGGGATCGAATGTGCACTACCTGCTCGTCAAGGCGCTGGAGGAGGCGGGCCTGAAATATAGCGACATCAAGACCTCCTTCCTGCCGCCGGCCGATGCCCGCGCCGCCTTCGAGCAGGGGGCGGTCGATGCATGGGTGATCTGGGATCCCTTCCAGGCGGCCGCGGAAGTGGCGATCGAGGCACGCGAGCTGCGCAACGGCGAAGGCATCGTGCCGAACCATCAGTTCTATCTCGGTGCGAAGAGCTTCGTGGAGAACAATCCCGAGGCGGTTGACGTGGTCATTGAGGCCGTTGCCGAGATCGACGAATGGGCGAAGGCCAATACCGCCGCGGCCGCGGCGGAGCTTGCGCCCTCCGTCGGCATTCCGCAGGATGTGCTCGCCATCGCGCTCGAGCGCCAGTCCTATGGCGTCAAGGCGATCGACGAGAGCGTCATCAGGCAGCAGCAGTCGATCGCCGATACCTTCTTCGACCTCGGCCTGATCCCCGAGAAGATCTCGATCGCGGATGTCGTGCGCAAGGGTGGTGCCTGATGGCGGAGACGTCGGCGGCCGGTTATGCTGCCGGCGAAACCCGCAAGCTCAACCTCAAGGGCCTGGGGAGCGCGCTGGCGCCCTGGGCCCTTCCCGTCGTTCTCCTCATCGTCTGGGAGATCGCGGCGCGGACGGGCCTCGTGACCGCCCGCCTCATGCCGGCGCCGACGACCGTCGCCGCCGCGTTCTGGCGGTCGCTGCTGGACGGTTCGCTTCTCGTCCACACGCTCGCCTCCACGCAGCGCGCGCTGATCGGCCTTGCCATCGGCGGCGGGCTCGGCTTCGTCGCGGGTGTCGTCAACGGATTGTGGAAGCCGGCCGAGACGGCATTCGACAGCACGCTGCAGATGGTGCGCAACATCCCGCATCTGGCGCTCATCCCCCTCGTCATCCTCTGGTTCGGCATCGACGAGACGGCGAAGATCTTCCTCGTCTCGATCGGCGTCTTCTTCCCGATCTACATCAACACCTTCTACGGCGTGCGCACCATCGATCCGCAGCTTGTCGAGATGGCTTCCGTCTACGGGCTCGACCGCAAGGCGCTGATCACGCGCATCATCCTGCCCGGCGCATTGCCCTCCATTCTCGTCGGCCTGCGCTATGCCCTCGGCTTCATGTGGCTGACGCTCATCGTCGCCGAGACGATCTCCGCCACCAGCGGCATCGGCTACATGACGATGAACGCGCGGGAATTCCTGCAGACGGACATCGTCCTGCTCGGCATCATCGTCTACGCCCTTCTCGGCAAGCTTGCGGATGTGGCGACCCGCGCGATCGAAAAGCGCGTGCTGGTCTGGCACCCCGCCTATCAGGCACGGCAGGGAGGAGAGCGATGAGCACCGCCGCTTTCGATATGCCGGATGCCGCGGCGGGCCTGCCGATCTCGCTGTCGCGGGTGGAGAAGTCCTTCGGCAGGCTGAATGTGCTCGCGAACTTCAACCTGGAGATTCCGGCGGGCAAGTTCCTTGCCGTCGTCGGCCGGTCGGGCGGCGGGAAGTCGACGCTGATGCGTCTTGTCGCCGGCCTCGACACGCCTGACAGTGGCCGCGTCGGCATCGGCGGGGGCAAGGTCGAGCGCCTGCATCCCTCCGTCCGCCTTCTCTTCCAGGAGGCGCGCCTGGTGCCGTGGCAGCGCGTCGTCGAGAATGTCGGCATCGCCCGCGGTGCGAACTGGCAGGAGAAGGCGAGGCGTACGCTTGTCGATGTCGGGCTCGAAGGCCGCGAGAACGACTGGCCGAGCGTGCTTTCCGGTGGCCAGCGGCAGCGCGTGGCGCTTGCCCGGGCGCTGGTCAGCGAGCCGCAGATCCTGCTGCTCGACGAGCCCTTCGGCGCGCTGGACGCGCTGACGCGCATCGAGATGCACCGCCTGCTGGAGCGGATTTGGACGGATCGCCGCTTCACCACGGTGCTGATCACCCACGACGTCGCGGAAGCCGTGGCGCTGGCCGATCGCGTCGTCGTGCTGCGCGAGGGTGCCATCGCCCTCGATATCGACATCGATCTCGACCGTCCCCGGCAGGAGCTTGCCGACCCGCGGGCCGTCGATCTGCAAAGGCAGATCCTGGACGCCGTGTAGAACCATCCTGCCGCGGCGCCGGCCGGAAGTCATCCTTATGAGGCCCCCATGACCATCCATGCCAAACCCGTCCATCTGCCGACCATCGACTTTTCCCGCTTCTACGGCAGCCCCGAAGAGCGCGCGGGTTTCATCCGGGAACTGACGCGCATCCTGCACGATCACGGCTTTTTCTATCTCACCGGCCATGGCGTGCCGCAGAGCCTGATCGATGACGTGCTGGCCGCATCAAAGCGGTTCTTCGCCCTGCCGGAAGCGGACAAGCTGTCGATCGAGATGGTGAAGTCGCCGCATTTCCGCGGCTACAACCGGGCCGGTTACGAGCGCACCCGCGGCGAGCAGGACTGGCGCGAGCAGCTCGACATCAACACGGAAGGCACGCCGGTCGAGGATGGACCGGACACGCCCTGGAACCGCCTCTACGGCCCCAACCAGTGGCCTGAAGCCCTGCCGGACCTGAGGCCGCTGCTGCTGCGCTATCAGGCCGAGGTCACCCGCATCGGCATCGATGTGCTGAAAGCCATCGCACTTTCGCTCGGCCAGCCGGAAAACGCCTTTGCCGAAATCTACGAGCCGTCGCCCTCGCAGCTTCTGAAGATCATCCGCTATCCCGGCCGCGAGGCCGCCGGCAGCGACCAGGGCGTCGGCGCGCACAAGGACGGCGGTTTCGTCACGGTACTGCTGCAGGATACGACGCCGGGCCTGCGTATCCGCACGGAGGAGGGCGTCTGGATCGAGGCGCCGCCGGTGCCGGGCACCTTCGTCATCAACAGCGGCGAGCTCTTGGAGCTTGCGACCAACGGTTTCGTGCGCGCCGACGTGCACGATGTCGTCACGCCGCCCGCCGGCACGGAGCGCTTCTCCGTCGCCCTCTTCCTCGGCGCGCGCTACGACGCGACCATCCCCGTCATTCCCCTCGCGGAGGCGTTGAAGCGCGGCGAGCGCGGCGTGACGGTCGATCCGCTCAACCCGATCTTCCGCGAGGTCGGCATAAACCACCTGAAGAGCCGCCTCAGGTCCCATCCGGATGTCGCGGCAAAGCACCATCCGGACCTGCTGCACCTGTTGGAGAAGCCGGCAAAGGCGTGAAGTCCTTTCCCGTCCCAGTCCGAGGAGATCGGGCCATGCCCGGACACGAGAGCAACGTCGTTTTCCTTCCCGTCGAGGACGCGGCCCGCGGCGTGGTCGCCACGCTTTGGCAAGCCCTGCGGGAGGAAGCAGCCGCGGCAGCCCAGCGCGACCAGGCGCTGGCGCGGGCGATGAACTCGGCCGTGCTGATGCATGCGAGTTTCGGCCATGCGCTCTCGCACCGGCTGGCGATCAAGCTGGCCGACCACGACGTCGACCGCGACGAGCTGCTCGCGCTCATTTACGGCGCCTATACCGACAGGCCGGGCCTGCTCGGGGCGGCGGCCGCGGACCTCCAGGCGGTGAAGGACCGTGATCCCTCGAACAGCGAGGCGCTGACGCCCTTCCTCTATTTCAAGGGCTTTTCCGCATTGCAGGCCTACCGTGTCGGCCATTGGCTCTGGGCGACGGGCCGGCGGCACCTTGCCCGCCACATCCAGAGCCGGATTTCGGAGACCTTCGCGATCGACATCCATCCAGCCGCGGTGATGGGACGCGGCATCATGCTGGATCACGGCAGCGGCCTCGTCATCGGCGAGACGGCAGTGGTGGAGGATGACGTCTCCATCCTGCAGAACGTGACGCTCGGCGGGACCGGCAAGGAAACGGGCGACCGGCATCCGAAGGTGCGCCGCGGCGTGCTGATCGGAGCGGGCGCGAAGATCCTCGGGAACATCGAGGTGGGCATCGGCGCGAAGATCGGGGCCGGCAGCGTCGTCGTCGGGCCGGTCGCGCCCTACACGTCTGTCGTCGGCGTTCCGGCGCGACCGGTGGGCAGGCCCCATACGGTCCTGCCGGGCGTGACCATGGACCAGAGCCTCAGCGAGCCGGAATACATGATCTGAGAAGGCCCGTGTTTGCCGCCGGGTGGCCCACCCGGGGAGGCGGGATTGATTGCGGCTAGGATGCCGACGTCAGCTTGACGTTGCCGCCGTGGCCGCCGCCGCCGAAGACCTGATGGCCGCCGAAGGACGAGCGCAGCTGGCCCCGGGGGCCGGGCAGGCCGAGTTCCGGGAAGAGGAGCTCGGAGACGCGATAGGCCTCCTCGACATGCGGATAGCCCGAGGCGATGACCGTGTCGATGCCGAGCGCCTGGTACTCGCGAAGCCGGGCGGCGACGGTCTTCGGCGAGCCGACGAGGGCTGTGCCGGCGCCCGAGCGCACGAGGCCGATGCCGGCCCACAGGTTCGGCGAGACCTCCAGCTTGTCGCGCCGGCCGTTGTGCAGGGCCACCATGCGGGCCTGGCCGACGGAATCGGAGTTCTTCGTCAGCACCGCCTGAGCCGAGGCGATGGCCTCGTCCGAGAGCTTGGAGATCAGCCGGTCGGCGGCCTCCCATGCCTCTTCGTCCGTCTCGCGGACGATGAAATGCAGGCGGATGCCGAAGGTCGCCTCGCGGCCCTTCGCGGCGGCGGCCTTGCGGGCATGGGCGATCTTCTCGGCGACCTGCGCCGGCGGCTCGCCCCAGGTGAGGTATTTGTCGACGATGCCGCCGGCGAAATCGATCGCCGCATCGGACGACCCGCCGAAATAGATCGGCGGGCGCGGCTGCTGCACCGGTGGCAGGCCGAGCTTCGCGTCGATTGCCTTTATATACTTGCCGTCGAGGGTGGAACGGCCGGTCTCGATCAGCTCGTTGAAGACCTGGATGAATTCGGCCGCGTGGTCGTAGCGCTCGTCATGCGGCAGGAAGATGCCGTCGCCGGCAAGCTCTTGCGCGCTGCCGCCGACCACGATGTTGAGCAGCAGGCGGCCGTTCGACACGCGGTCGAGCGTGGAGGCGAGGCGGGCGTAGTAGGCGGGCGTCGCCGTGCCGGGGCGGATGGCCACGAGGAATTTCAGCTTCTCGGTCCGGGCGGCGAGATCGGCGGCGAGCACGAAGGATTCCTCGCACGCCGCGCCGACGGGAATGAGCACGCCGGAATAGCCCAGCCGGTCGGCCGCAACCGCGATCTCCCGGAAATAGCCCGGGTCCGGCGGGCGGCTGAGCTCGTCCGAGCCGAGATAGGAACCGTCGCCGGAACTTGGGATGAACCAGAGGAAATCGAGGGGCTGGTCGGATTTGCTCATGCGCTGTCTTCCGGATTGAGGAACGGGATGCCTCGTAAGATAATAAATTCTATAGTTTGAGTAAGAAATTATATTCTCTTGTACCGCCCGCCCGCGAATTAATCCTTGCGCGGCGCCGGTGGAGCACCGTTGGTGGAGCCGGATCTCGTCCTGCCGCGCGCTGCAGCTTTCCGGGGACAGCGCTTGATGGCCGGTTTCGATCTGCGAAGTGTGGGGGCTGCCTGTAACCTGGGAGGCTTGGGTGTTTCTCGAAGAGGCCGGCCGAAGAAGCCGCGGACGATATGCTCAGGCCAGGCCGCTTGCGGTGACAATAGTCCATGGAAGCGCCTGTTGCCGTGCGCGAAGGAACGGCAAATCCGTCGCGCGGGCGAACGGCAAAAGAATATTCCCCGATAGCCTTTCGAAATAATCTATAAAATCTATAAACTAAATGTGATTTTGCTACGCTGGCCGCATCACTTCGCGAGGGGACATCCGATGAGCCAGCAATCCGAAACCATGCTTTCCAGGGGCCTGTCGCGCCGCGGCCTGATCAAGGCGGCCGGCGTCACGGCCGTTGCCGCCACGGCAGGCGTCATCGGCGCGCGCTCGACGCGCTATGCCATTGCCGGCAACCTCATCCCGATCAAGCTGGAATGGACCGAGGTCGCCGCCTGCCATTCTCCCGTCGGCTTCGGCCTTGCCAAGGGCATCTATGCCAAGCACGGCCTCGATGTGGAACTGTTCTACCAAGGGGCGAGCGGCCAGACGCTCATCCAGGCGCTCGCCACCCGCAAGGCCGAGGCCGGCCCCGGCCTGCTCTACGACTGGCTGAAGCCGATCGAGCAGGGCTTCGACGTGCGGCTCTTCGCCGGCTCGCACGGCGGCTGCCAGAGCATCCTCGTCAAGCCGGAGAGCGACATCACGACGCTGACGGACCTCAAGGGCAAGACGATCGGAACGTTCGACGTCATGTCGCCCTCGCGCGTCGCCTTCTCGGTCGCGCTCGCCAAGGCGGGGCTTAATCCGGAAACCGACGTCACCTGGAAGGTCTTCCCCTTCGACCTCGTGGCCGAGGGCGTGCTGAAGGGGGAGGCGGATGCCGTCGCGCACATGGACCCCTGGGCCTATTCCTATGAGAAGCAGCACGGCTTCCGCCGCGTCGCCGACACGCAGACCGGCAGCTTCAAGGACCGCGTCTGCTGCGTGCTCGGCGTCAATGGCGACTACTACGAAGCCAATAGGGACGCCATCAAGCGCGTCGCCGCCGCCAACCTCGAAATCCACCAGTACACGGCCAAGCACCCGGACGAGGTGGCCAAGTGGTATTTCGACACCTTGAAGCCGGGCCTCTCGCTGGAGGACCTGACGGAGGTGCTTGCCGCCTTCACCTACCACGACCACTGGTTCGGCAAGGACCTGCTGAAGGAGGTGCGGATCGGCTACGAGGACCTGAAGCTGACCGGTGTCATCGACGCCTCCACCGATCCCGAGGAGATCGCGAGCCGCATCACCATCGACATCTTCGCGTGATGCCATGAGCGCGGCGGTCGAGGACACATTCGGCGGGGCAGGGCGGCGCACCTTCGCCCCCTCTCTTCCCGGCATCTGGCGCAACGGGCTGTTTGCGGCCGGCACGTGGTTTCTCGCCGCGGCGCTGACCTATGTTCTGCCCGATGTCATCACCTGGGGCGCGACGCAGCTCTTCGCCCTCCTCGCGCTGGCCGGGGCGGGGATTTTCCTTGCGCTGTCGGTCACGGTCCACCGGCTCGGCGGCCTTGGCCGCACGCTCGTCCATTACGGGCCCTGGTTCATCGTGCTCGGCCTCTGGCTTGCGGTCTGGGAAGTGCTGACCGCCAAGCTCGGCTGGCTGCCGAAGCCGTTCTTCTCGCCGCCGCAGGGCCTGCTGCATGTCTATGTCACGGACTGGGACCGCCTGCTGATCTGCGTCGCCTATACCGGCCGGCTCTGGGGGCTCGGCTTCTTTTCCGGCGTCCTCGTCGGCTTTGCAGGCGGCGTCGCGCTCGGCTGGTCGAAGCGTTTCGCCTATTGGGGCATGCCGCTTCTCAAGCTGATCGGGCCTGTGCCGGCAAGCGCCTGGATTCCCTGCACCTTCTTCATCTTCCCGTCCACCTTCCACGCCTCGATCTTCCTCGTGGCGCTCGCTTCGGGCATCCCGGTCGCGATCCTCACGGCGGCGGGCGTCAGCCAGGTCAACCGGTCCTTCTACGACGTCGCCCGCACGCTGGGCGCGGACAACCGCTTCCTCATCTTCAAGGTCGCGATTCCCGCTTCGCTGCCGAACGTCTTCGTCGGCCTCTTCATGGGGCTCTACTATTCCTTCGCCGTGCTGGTCGTCGCCGAAATGCTTGGCGCCAAGTTCGGCCTCGGCTGGTATCTCCAGTTCAACACGGCCTATTCGGCCTATGCCAATGTCTATGCCGCCCTCATCGTCATGGCGCTGATCTGCGCCGGGCTCGTGCGCCTCCTGTTCGTCGTGCGCGACCGCCTGCTCGGCTGGCAGAAGGGGATTCTCTGATGGCGCTGGCTCTTGCGGAAACCGCTGCCGACAGCATCGCGCTCGACGTGGAAGGCGTTTCCCATCGCTACGAGCTCGACGGCAAGGACCTGCAGGTTCTCGACGATGTGAGCCTGACGATCGCGCCGGGCGAATTCGTCGCCCTGCTGGGACCGTCCGGCTGCGGCAAGTCCACGCTGCTGCGCCTTGCCGCCGGGCTGGAGACGCCGACCGCCGGCAAGGTGCTGGAAAACGGCCGGCCGATCACCGCGCCGAACCCCGACCGCATCCTCGTCTTCCAGGATGCGACGCTGTTTCCCTGGCGCACCGTGCGCGGCAACGTCGCGACGGGCCTCGAGGCGCGCGGCCTCGTCCGCGAGCGGGGACACCGCATCGACGAGGTGCTGACGCTGGTGAAGCTGGAAGGCTTTTCCGATTTCTACCCGCACCAGCTTTCCGGCGGCATGGCGCAGCGCGCCGCGCTCGCCCGCGCGCTCGTCAACGATCCCAAGCTGCTGCTGCTCGACGAACCCTTCGGCAAGCTCGATTCGCTGACGCGGCTCAGGATGCAGAACGAGCTCCTCGATCTGTGGAAGAGCGCCGGCTTCACCGCACTGCTCGTCACGCACGATGTCGAGGAGGCCCTGCTGCTCGCCGACCGCGTCATCGTGCTCTCCGACCGGCCCGCTTCCATCGTCGCGGAGGTGCGCGTCGGCCAGCCGCATCCGCGCCGCCGGGACGATGCGAACCTCGTCGCGCTGCGCCGGTCGCTGCTCGAAAAGCTGGGGATCTCCCATGACGTCTAGCGCGCGGCTCGCCCACCACGCCGTCGCGCTTGCCGGCGGTGTCCTCGCTGTCCTTGCCGTCGGCTGGTGGTGGCTGATCTTCGGCAAGGTCGTCGAGAACGACTACCTCACCGTCCGCCAGGCCGTCACGTGCCTTGCCGGCGCGAGCGACCTCTGCACGCTCGCCCAGGCACTGTGCACCAACGATCATCTCTACGGCATCCGCTGGTATGCGCCGGAAGCCTTCTGGGCCGCGGCGAGCATTCTCGTTGCGGGCGCCATCCTGTCCGTCCGTCCCTCGCGCGCCTGAATGCGCCGCAGCAAAGGAGAAGTGCCATGACGATCCATCAAGCCCCCGAGGTCGCCGAACAGGATATCGTCGAGGTCCCGGCCGGAGCCGCGACCTTCAAGAGCCGCCATCCCGAGACGATCGCGCTGCACGGCGGCAGCTTCCGCTTCGATCCGGCAAGCGGCGCGGTCGCCGTGCCTATCTACCAGACGACGTCCTTCCAGCTGCCCGGCACGGACGGCGCCGACAGGCTCTTCGCCCTCGAAGCGCCCGGCCATCTCTACACCCGCGTCTCCAACCCGACACAGGACGCCTTCGAGCAGCGCCTGGCCGAGCTTGAAGGCGGCGCGGCCGCGCTGGCGCTCTCCTCCGGCCAGGCGGCCTCGGCTTTCGCGATCCTCAACGTCGCCCGGGCCGGCGACAACATCGTCAGCGCCGCCGGTCTCTACGGCGGCACCTGGGCGCTCTTCGCCGCGACCCTGAAAAGCTTCGGCATCGAGACCCGTTTCGTCGATGTGTCGGACCCGCAGGCCTTCGAGGCGGCGACCGACGAGCGTACACGCGCCTACTACGCCGAATCCCTGCCGAACCCGAAGCTGGAAGTCTTCCCGATATCCGAGGTCGCGGCCATCGGCCGCCGGCACGGCATTCCGCTGATCGTCGACAACACGGCAGCGCCCCTGATCATCCGGCCGCTGGAGCACGGCGCGGCGGTCGTCGTCTACTCGACCACGAAATATATCGGTGGCCACGGCACCTCCATCGGCGGCGCGATCGTCGACGGCGGCAATTTCCCCTGGGCGGAGCATGCCGCGCGCCAGCCGAACCTCACCGAGCCGGATGCAAGCTACCAGGGCAAGACGTGGATCGAGAAGGCCGAGGCCATCGCCTTCCATCCCTATATCCTGCGCGCCCGCGCCGTACTGCTGCGCGATCTCGGCGCGGCGATCAGCCCGCAGAACGCCTTCCAGTTCATCCAGGGCCTCGAGACCCTGCCGCTTCGCCTTCGCCAGCACAACGAGAACGCGGTGAAGGTCGCCGAATATCTCAAGGGCCATGCCAAGGTGAAACGTGTCATCTTCCCGAAATTCCAGGACGGCGAGGCGAAGGCGCGGGCGGACACATATTTCAAGCCGGGTTATTTCGGCGCGCTGGTGGGCTTCGAGCTGGAGGGCGGGCGCGAGGCGGGGCGCCGCTTCATCGACAGCCTCCAGCTTTTCTATCACCTCGCCAATATCGGCGATGCCCGGTCGCTGGCGATCCACCCGTCGACGACGACCCATTCGCAGCTCTCGCTGGAAGACCAGCTCGCGACCGGCGTCACGCCCGGCTATGTGCGCCTTTCCATCGGCCTCGAACATCCCGACGACCTGATCGCCGATCTGGAACGAGCCATCGCGCTGGCCTGAGGCCGGCCACCCCGATCGGCGTGTGACCCCGGCGCTTCCTCCTCGCGCCGGGGTTTTCCTTGCGCTGCGTGCGCTCCGGCAGCGAGGGGAACAGCGTTTCGCTTTATAATATATAAAAAAGATAGAATTTCTGTATTTATCTGCGGCGAAGGCTACTCTCCTCGTCAATTCCAAGCGTGACCGGTTCCAAGGCCGGCACGGCAGCGACGATGAGCAGGATGCATGACGCAGATCGATAATGCCTGGGGCGCCGGCCCCGGTGAACGATATGAGGCGCTGGCCGCGCCGTTCCGGCCGATTTTCGCGGAGATAGCCGCGCAGGCGACCGCGCGCGACCTGGGGCGCGATCTGCCATACGAGGCGATCCGCCGCTTGAAGGAGGCCGGTTTCGGCGCGGTCCGCCTGCCGGTGGAGGCGGGCGGCAAGGGGGCGAGCCTGCCGCAGTTCTTCAATCTGCTGATCGAGCTTTCCGCAGCCGATTCCAATGTCACGCAGACCCTGCGCGCCCATTTCGGCTTCACCGAGGATATCCTGAACACGAAGGATGCCGCACGCCGCGCCCTGTGGGTCGCCCGCATCGCGCGGGGCGAGACCGCCGGCAGCGCCTGGAGCGAGATCGGCGCAGGCGCGGCGCTCGACCGCTTCTCCACGACCGTCGCGGAGAAGGATGGCCGGCTCGTCCTCAACGGCGAGAAATACTACACGACCGGCTCGCTCTTCGCCGACTGGATCGATGTCGGCGCGAGCGACGCGGCGGGCGAGGGGATCGCCGTCGCGGTGCGGCGCGAGGCCGCCGGCGTCGCGGTCATTGACGACTGGGACGGTTTCGGCCAGACGCTGACGGCGAGCGGCACGGCCATCTTCCGCGACGTCGTGGTCGAGCCCGGGGACATCGTCGTCGACGACGAGCGCTTCAAATATTCGGCCGCCTTCTACCAGCTCGTGCACCTCGCCACGCTCGCCGGCATCGGCCGGGCGATCGCTGCCGACGTCGCGAAAGCCGTGGTGGAGCGCCGGCGCACCTATACCCACGCCGCGGCCGCGCGCCCCAGCGAGGATCCGCAGGTCCTGCAGGTCGTCGGGCGCATCCGCGCCGCGGCCTATGCGGCGGGGGCGATCACCCTCCAGGCGGCCAACGGCGTCCAGCGCGCCTTCGAAGCGCATTTCGTCGACGATGCGGAGGCGGAGGAAAAGGCCAATGCCATTGCCGAGCTTGAAGCCGCGCAGGCCCAGACGGTCGTCTCCGACCTCATCCTCGAAGCCGCGACGCTGCTCTTCGATGCGCTCGGCGCCTCCGCGACGAAGAAGTCCGCCGGCCTCGACCGGCACTGGCGCAACGCCCGCACGCTCGCCTCGCACAATCCGCGCATCTACAAGCACCGCATCATCGGCGATTTCGCCGTCAATGGCACGCCACCGCCCTATCAGTGGCGCATCGGCGCAAGCGCGGGCTGACGGCGATGATAAGGCTTGAACGCGTCACCAAGAGTTTTTCCGGCAGGGAAGGCGCGGCCGCCGCGCTCGACGGCGTCGATCTCTCCGTCGCCAAGGGCGAGATTTTCGGCGTCATCGGCTCCTCCGGCGCGGGGAAGTCGACGCTGGTGCGGCTCATCAACCTCCTGGAGCGCCCGAGCGGCGGCGACGTCTTCGTCGCCGGCGAGCGGGTGACGGAGGCCCGCGGCGAGCGTCTGCGCGCCCTTCGCCGGTCGATCGGCATGGTCTTCCAGCATTTCAACCTGCTCAGCGCCCGCACGGTCGCCGGCAATGTCGCCTATCCGCTGGAGCTGACCGGCGAATACGGCAAGGCCGAGATTTCCGGGCGGGTCGCCGCGCTGCTTGCCCGCGTCGGCCTTTCCGAACACGCCGGGAAATATCCGCGCCAGCTTTCGGGCGGGCAGAAGCAGCGCGTCGGCATCGCACGGGCGCTCGCCTGCGAGCCTTCGGTCCTTCTCTGCGACGAGGCGACGAGCGCGCTCGATCCGCAGACGACGGGTGCGGTGCTCGATCTCCTGCGCCAGATCAACCGCGACCTCGGCGTCACCATCGTGCTCATCACCCATGAGATGGACGTGATCCGCCGCACCTGCGACCGCGTTGCCGTGCTCGATCGCGGCCGCGTGGTCGAGGAGGGGCCGGTGACGGACGTCTTCCTGCACCCGCGCCACCCCGCGACGCTGCGGCTGGTGCGCGAGGCCGAGCCGGACGGCGGCTCGCTCGACGCCGTCGCAGGGGCCGATCTCGGCGGGCGCACGGTGCGCCTCACCTTCACGGGGCCTGCCGCGCACAAGCCCATCCTCGGCCGCATCGCCCGGGAAAACCTCGTCGACTACGCCATCCTCGCCGGCCGAGTCGGCCATATCCGCGAGACGCCCTATGCGCAGTTCATCGTCTCGCTCTCCGGGCGGGACGTGGCAGGGGCGATCGCGGGCCTTCGGGCGAGCGGCGTCGACGTGGAGCTGCAGGGCGGCGCGCTGCTCGCACTGCCGGAGGAAAGGCCCCGCCATGTCGTTTGAGAACATCTACTGGGGCGATATCGGCGCGGCGCTCGGCCAGACGCTCGCCATGGTCGGCGGTGCGCTGCTGCTCACCGTCATCGTCGGCCTGCCGCTCGGCATCCTGCTGTTTCTCACCGGGCGGCAGCAGCTCTTCCAGGCGCCGGTCGCCTATGGCGGCCTCTCCTTCGTTCTGAACATCATCCGCTCGGTGCCCTTCATCATCCTGCTCATCGTGCTGATGCCGGTCACCGTCATCGTTACGGGCACGTCGCTCGGCATCCGCGGCATCATCTTCCCGCTCGTCGTCGGCACAGCGCCCTTCTTCGCGCGGCTGGTGGAGACGGCGCTGCGCGAGGTGGATCGCGGCGTCATCGAGGCGAGCCTGGCCATGGGCGCCTCGACGCGCCAGACGATCCTGCGCGCCGTGCTGCCCGAAGCGCTGCCGAGCCTGCTGGCGGCCGTCACCGTCACGGCGATCGTGCTCGTCGACTATACGGCGATGTCCGGCGCGATCGGCGGCGGAGGGCTCGGCGACCTCGCCATCCGCTACGGCTACCACCGGTTCCAGACCGAAATCATGCTGGTCTGCGTGGCGATCCTCATCGTCTTCGTCCAGCTCATCCAGGCGAGCGGCAACCGTCTCGTCGCCCACTTCTCCCGTAAATGACCCGCGCCAGGAGGACCCACATGCGCATCCTGAAATCGCTCACCATCGCCGCCAGCCTCGCCTTCGCCGTCTTCGGCTCCGCCAGGGCGAACGAGACGCTCGTCGTCGGCGCCACCGCCATTCCGCACGCCGAGATCCTCGAATTCGTCAAGCCGATCCTCGCCAGGGACGGCCTCGACCTCGATATCCGCGTCTTCACGGACTACATCCAGCCGAACGCCCAGCTCGTCTCCGGCGAACTCGACGCCAACTATTACCAGTACCGGCCGTTCCTCAACGACTACAACCGGGAGCGCGGCACGGAGCTGGTGCCCATCGTGCCCGTGCATATCGAGCCCTTCGTCGCCTATTCGACGAAGATCGATTCGGTTGGGAAGATCGGGGACGGCGCGACCGTCGCGATCCCGAACGATCCGGTCAATGGCGGGCGCGGCCTGCTGCTGCTCCAGAAGCTCGGCCTCATCAAAGTCTCCGGCAAGCCGGAGCTGACCTCGCCGGAAGACCCGCTGCCGACCATCAAGGACGTGGTCGAGAATCCGAAGAACCTCAAGATCGTCGAGCTGGAATCCGCGCTCCTGCCGCGCGCGCTCGGCGAGGTCGATCTCGCCGCGCTCAACGGCAACTACGTCTTCGAGGCCAAGCTCGACATCTCCAAGGCGCTGCTGATCGACCGCGGCCAGGACGGCCACAATGTCTGGAGCGAATATCTCGTCACCCGCCCCGAGACCAAGGACGACGCGCGCGTCGCCAAGCTCGCCAAGGCGCTGAACAGCGAGGAGACGCGGAAATTCATCGAGGAGCGCTACAAGGGACAGGTGGTCGCCGCCTTCTGATTTTTCGTCCCTCGCCGCCGGGCTGCGCCCTATCGCAGCCCGGCAATCCCTTTCTGAAATGACGGCCGAGACCGATGACCCCGACCCAAGCCACCGCCCGACAAACCCCCGCCGATCCCGCGCCCGGCGACCCCGGCTGGCTGCCCGCCCCGCCGGAAAGGCCTGCCCATGTCATCCGCGACGACGCGGAGGCGATCGCCGTCGCGGAACGGCTGAAGCCGCTGTTCGCCGCCGAGGCGAAGGAGCGCGACCGGGAGCGGCGTCTCCCCTTCGCGGAGGTCGACCTCTTCTCCGAAAGCGGCCTGTGGGGCATCACCATCCCGAAGGAATATGGCGGGGCCGGCGTCTCGCAGGTTACGCTTGCAAGAGTTTTCGCGACGCTTGCGGCGGGCGATCCCTCGCTGACCCAGATCGCCCAGAACAGTTTCGAGATCATCGATGTCATCCGCCAGACGGGGAGCGAGGCGCAGAAGCACGAGCTGTTCGGCGCGGTGCTGGCCGGCAAGCGGCTCGGCAACGCGTTTTCCGAGTTCGGCGGCAAGAACGTCGAGGCCTTCGAGACGAAGCTTGTCCGCAAGGGCGATCATTTCGTGGTCTCGGGCCGGAAGTTCTACGCCACCGGCGCGCTCTTCGCCCATCTCGTGCCCATCGTCGCGCTGGATGAGGCAGGCCATGTCGTCGTCGCCGTCGCCGACCGGGGCGCGGCGGGGCTGGAGGTCGTCAACGACTGGTCGGCCTTCGGCCAGCGCACCACGGCAAGCGGCACGGTGATCCTCGACGAGGTGGCGATCCCGGAAGCCCGCGTTCTGCCCGCCCATATCGTCTACGAGAACCAGAGCGCCGTCGGCCCGCAGAGCCAGCTCATCCATGCGGCGATCGACGCCGGCATCGCGCGCGGGGCCATCGAGGCGACCATCGACCTCGTGCGCAACCACGCCCGCCCGTGGATCGACAGCGGTTCCGACACGGCGTCGGACGATCCCTACACGATCGCGGCGATCGGCGACCTCAAGATCCGCCTGCACGCCGCCGAGGCGCTCTTGGAGCGGGCCGGCCGCCAGCTCGACGAGACCATCGCCGACGTCACCGAGGAGACGATCGGCAGGGCGAAGATCGCCGTCGCGGAAGCCAAGGTGCTGACGACGGAAGTGGCGCTCGCCGCATCCAACAAGCTTTTCGAGCTTGCCGGCACGCGTTCCACGCTCGGCGCGCACAATCTCGACCGTTTCTGGCGCGACGCACGCACCCACACGCTGCACGATCCGGTGCGCTGGAAGTTCCATGCGGTCGGCCAGTATTACCTCAACGGCGTGCAGCCGCCGCTGCATTCGTGGATTTGAACGGGGAGGGCGCGTGCCGCCTTCCGCAAGAAGACATGCGAAAAGAAATCCTCCTCAACGCCTTCACGATGAACTGCGCCGGCCATATCAACCATGGGCTTTGGACCCATCCGCGCGACCAGTCTCACCGCTATACCAGGCTCGGCTACTGGACGGACCTGGCGGCGACGCTGGAGCGCGGCCTGTTCGACGGCGTGTTCCTCGCCGACATCGTCGGGGTCTACGATGTCTATCAGCAGTCCGTCGACCTGACCTTGCGCGAATCCATCCAGCTTCCGGTCAATGATCCGCTGATGCTGGTCTCCGCCATGGCGGCGGTGACGAAGGGGCTCGGCTTCGGCGTTACGGTCAACGTCAATGCGGAGGCGCCCGCCATCTTCGCGCGCCGTATCTCGACGCTCGACCACCTGACGGAAGGCCGCATCGGCTGGAACATCGTCACCGGCTATCTCGACAGCGCAGCGCGGGCGATGGGCGAAACCGCGCTCGGCGAACACGACCGGCGCTACGACCGGGCCGACGAATTCCTCGATCTCCTCTACCGGTTCTGGGAAGGAAGCTGGGACGACGCCGCCGTCATCCGCGATCGCCGCGCCCGTGTCTATTCGGACCCGGCCCGGGTGCGAAAAATCCGGCACGAGGGAAAATTCTACCGCGCCGAGGCCTATCATCTGAGCGAGCCTTCGCGCCAGCGCACGCCGGTGCTCTACCAGGCCGGCACCTCCGGTCGCGGCCGGATGTTCGCCGCCCGCCACGCCGAATGCGTCTTCATCTCGCCGCCCGACACCGGCGTCGCCCGCACGGCGTCGCGCGCCATCCGCCAGGGCGCGGTGGAAGCGGGCCGGCGGGCGGAGGACGTGCGCATCTTCGCCGGCCTCACCGTCGTCGTCGACCGTACGGAAAAGAAGGCGAAGGAGAAGTTCGAGGATTACGCCCGCTATGCCAGCCCCGAGGCGGGCCTTGCGCATTTCTCCGCCGGCACGGGCATCGATTTCTCGCAATACGATCTCGACGAGCCGATCGCCTACGGCAAGGGCAATTTCGTGCAGACCTCCGTCGATCTCGCCCGCGCGCGCGGCTGGACGAAGCGCTCCATCCTCTCCGGCATGGCGCTCGGCGGGCGTTATCCGCTGATCGTGGGCGATCCCGCTCAGGTTGCCGATGCACTGGAGGAGTGGATCGCCGAGGGCGAGGTGGATGGCTTCAATCTCGCCCGCACCGTCGCGCCGGAAAGCTACGAGGACTTCATCGATCTCGTCATTCCGATTCTGCAGGAGCGGGGGCGCTACAAGACAGCCTACGGCGCGGGCAGCCTTCGCAACCGCCTTTTCGGCGAAGGCGACCGCCTGCCGGACCGCCATCCTGCCGGCGCGTTTCGCGCGCGGGCGGAGGGCGCGGAGTGAGGGGCGGGCATGGAATGGACATGGCGCCGGCGTCCCTTCGGTCCGCCGCGCCGAATCTTTTCCCAAGGCGCCCGTATTTTGGAAATTCCTGCCTGTCGCCGCTCGTTAGTATATTTAATTTATAGATTATATCATTATTGATCTGACGGGGACATCATGACCGACGACATCCGCTCCGGCGTCAACCGCCGCAATCTCCTCAAGCTCACCGCAGTGGCCGGCGTGGTGGCGGGAACGGGCCTTCTTGCGGCGCGCACCGCCGCGGCCGAGGACGGGCTTTCGCTCAAGGGCAAGCGCATCGGCATCAGCACCGCCGGCACCGATCATTTCTTCGATCTCCAGGCCTACAACGCCCAGATCGAGGAGGTGAAGCGTCTCGGCGGCGAGCCGATCGCCGTGGATGCCAGCCGCAATGACGGCAAGCTTGTCTCCCAGCTCCAGACGCTCATCGCCCAGAAGCCGGACGCCATCGTCCAGCTTCTCGGCACGCTCAGCGTCATCGATCCCTGGCTGAAGAAGGCGCGCGAGGCCGATATTCCGGTCTTCACCATCGATGTCGGCTCGGTCAACTCGATCAACAATTCCACCTCGGACAACTGGGGCATCGGCAAGGATCTCGCCCTCCAGCTCGTCTCCGATATCGGCGGCGAGGGCAATATCGTCGTCTTCAACGGCTTTTACGGCGTCACGCCCTGCGCCATCCGCTACGACCAGCTCGTCAACGTGGTCAAATATTTCCCGAAGGTGCAGATCGTGCAGCCGGAGCTGCGCGACGTGATCCCGAACACCGTTCAGGATGCCTTCACCCAGATCACCGCGATCCTCGCCAAATATCCGGAAAAGGGATCGATCAAGGCCATCTGGTCGGCCTGGGACATCCCGCAGCTCGGCGCGACGCAGGCGCTCGCCGCCGCCGGCCGCACGGAGATCAGGACCTATGGCGTCGACGGCAGCCCGGAAGTGCTCCAGCTCGTCGCCGATCCGAATTCGCCGGCCGCCGCCGACGTTGCCCAGCAGCCCGCCGAGCTCGGACGCGTCGCGATCCGGAACGTCGCCCGCTACCTCGCCGGCGAGACGCTGCCGCGCGAGACCTATGTGCCGGCGCTGCTCGCCAACAAGCAGAATGTCGGCGAGGTCTCCAAGAAGCTCGGCATCGGCTGAAATCCGGCGCGGACCGCGGCGGCCTCGCCGCGGTCTCTTTCTTTCAACGGGGAATGCGGCCATGGCGGACACGGCAGGGCGCGGCGCGGCGATCGTCCGGCTCGAAAACATCGTCAAGCGCTTCGGCGGCGCCGAGGCGCTTTCGGGTGCGTCGCTCACCGTCGAGCGCGGTTCGGTGCATGGCCTCGTCGGCCAGAACGGCGCCGGCAAGTCGACGCTGATCAAGCTCATCGCCGGGCTTCACCGGGAGGACGAAGGTATGGTCGAGATCGACGGCAAGGTCTATGACCGGCTGACGCCGCATCTCGCGGAAGAGCTCGGCATCCATTTCATCCACCAGGATCGCCTGCTCGTCCCGACCTTCACGGTGGGCGAGGCGCTGTTCCTCGGCCGCGAGCTGCGGTTTCTCGGAACGCCCTTCCTCGACCGCGCGGCGATGCGGCGGAGGTCCGCCGAGATCCTCGAGCGCTATTTCGGTCTCGCGCTGCCCCATTCCGCGCTGATCGCCGATCTCTCGGCGGCGGAAAAGCAGATCGTGCAGATCACCCGCGCGCTCATCGCCAGTCCCAAGGTGCTGGTCTTCGACGAGCCGACCGCGGCGCTCGTCCGGCGCGAGGCGGACCTGCTCTTCCAGCTCATCCGCCGCCTCAGCGCGGAGGGCGTCACCATCCTCTACATCTCGCACTATCTCGGCGAGATCGTCGACCTCTGCGATACGGTGACGGTGCTGCGCAACGGCCGCGACGTCGCGACCCTGCCGGTCGCCGGAACCTCGGCGGCCGAGATCGGCGCCCTGATGGTCAATCGCGATATCGGCGAGCTCTATCCCAAGCCCGACGTCGCGCCCGGCGAGGTGGTGCTGGAGGTGGAGAACCTGGCGCTTGCCGGCCGCTTCGATGCCGTTTCCTTCACGCTGCGCAAGGGCGAGGTCCTGGGTCTTACCGGTCTCGTCGGCTCGGGCGCCAAGGAGGTGGTGCGCACGCTCTTCGGCCTCGACCGGCCGACCGGCGGTACGGTCTCCGTCAAGGGCGAGGCCGTGTTCTCCGCCGATCCCGCCGCGGCCACCGACCGCCGCCTGGCGCTGGTGCCGGAGGACCGCCGCCGCGACGGCGTCGCGCTGGACCTCTCGGTCACCGAAAACACCACGCTCGCCAGCCTCGGCCGTTTCTCCCGCGGCCTCATCGACCGCGGCGCGGAGCGGCGCCAGACGAAAGACCTCGTCAAACGGCTGCAGATCAAGACCGACGGCGTCGATGCCCTGGTGAAGACGCTCTCGGGTGGTAACCAGCAGAAGGTGGCGATCGCCAAATGGCTGAGCCGCCAGTCGGAAATCTACCTGCTCGACGAGCCCACGGTCGGCGTCGACATCGCCGCCAAGGTGGAGATCTACCGGCTGATCGGCGAGCTTGCCGAACGCGGCGCGGCTGTGCTCGTGCTCTCCTCCGACATCGAGGAACTGCTCGGCGTCACCGATCGCCTTCTCGTCTTTTTCCGCGGCCGTGTGACGCGGCAGTTCATCTCCTCCGAAACGAGCCCGAACCAAGTCCTTGCGGATGTGACGGGTGCCCACGAGACGCTTCGCCATGCTGGTTGACGCCCCCTATATTCCGGCCTCCGCTCTCGAAATCGAGGCGCAGAAGGCTGTCGAGCCGGGAAGGCCCGGCCCCGCCTTCGGCCGCCGCCTCGCCACGCTGGCGCTGCGGGGCGGGGCGCTTGCCGTCTTCGTCGGCGTCCTTGTCGTCTTCTCCGTCACCGCGCCCTTCTTCCTCACCATCGGCAATATCGGCAACGTGCTCGGCCAGTCGGCCATTGCCGGCGTTCTGGCGATCGGGCTCACCATCGTCATCATCGCGGGCGGCTCGAACGTGGTGACGGGCGGGATCGACCTGTCGCTCGCCGCGAATATGGGGCTCAGCGCCGCCGTCTACGCCTCGCTGGCACAGGCGGGGCATGGCGACGGCGTCGCCATTGCAGGCGCGCTCGGCACGGGGCTCGCCATCGGCGCGGTCAACGCCGCCGCCGTCACGCTCGCCGGCATCGTGCCGCTGCTCGCGACGCTCGCCGTCATGAATGTCGTCGCCGGCCTCGAGCTGGTGCTGACGCAGAACACCGTCGTCCCGGCCTCGAGCGAATTCCTCTCGGCGCTTTCCGCCGGCGGCCCGTTCGGCATCCCGGTTCTCGCCTATGTCCTCCTCGGCTTCACGCTGGTCGTCGCGGCCGTCGTGCAATATACGCCGCTGGGCCTTCGCCTCTATGCGGTCGGCGCGTTTCCGGATGCGGCGCGGGCGGCGGGCCTGCCCGTCAAGTCCTTCGTCGCCGGCTCGTTCCTGGCGAGCGGCCTGTGCGGCGGGCTCGCCGGCATCCTGTCGGTCTCCTATCTCTCGGGCAGCACCACCGGGGCCGGCGACATGCTGCTGCCGGTCGTCGTCACCGCCCTGCTGGGCACGGTCTTCTCCCGCCGGCTGGCGCCGACCGTGACCGGCACGCTGCTGTCGGCGCTCTTCGTCGGCTTCCTCATCAACGGCTTCCAGCTCCTCAACATTTCCAGCACGCTGGTGAGCGGCGTGCAGGGGCTGCTGATCCTGCTCGTCGTTTCCGCCACCACGCTGCTCGGCCGCAAGGAGAACGCCTGACATGGCGACGACCGCTCTCTCCTCCTTCACCCGCGGCGTCGCCCGCTATGCGCTGGTCGCGGCGCTCGCCGCCGTCTTCGCCCTCTTCGCAGCGCTCGCGCCGGGCTTCCTCTCGGGTGCGAACCTCCTCAGCGTGCTTGTGAACAATTTCGCCCTGCTCGCCATCGTCGCCATCGCCATGACCTTCGCCGTCTCGGCGGGCGGCATCGATCTCTCGGTCGGCACGGCTGTCGATTTCGCGAGCTTCGCCTTCGTTTCCCTCGTGCTCGCCGGACAGCCGATTGCGCTTGCCGCCCTCGGCGGGCTTGCCGGCGGAGCGCTTGTCGGCGTCTTCAATGCCGTGCTCATCGCCGGTATCGGCATCTCGCCCTTTCTCGCCACGCTCGGCACGCTCTTCGTCGGCCGCAGCGCGCAGCAATTGCTCACGAATGGCGGCAATCCGGTCTACCTGCCGCCGGCCGGCGTGCCGGAAGCCTTCCGTTTCCTCGGCCATGGCACGGTCGCCGGCATTCCCGTGCCGCTCCTCGTCACCGCGCTCGTCGTCGCCGGTGCCTGGCTCGTGCTCTCGCGCACCCGCTTCGGCCGGGTGACGCTCGCCATCGGCATCCAGGCGAGCGTCGTGCGTTATTCGGGCCTCCGCCTGTCGCGCGTCACCGCCCTGACCTATGTGCTCGTCTCGACGATTGCCGCCGTGGTCGGGCTCATCCTCACCTCGACGGTCACGGTCTACATTCCGTCCTCGGGCAACGCGTTCCTCCTGAACGCCATCGGCGCGACCTTCATCGGCACCACGTTCGACCCGCACGGCCGGCCGAACGTGCCGGGCACCGTGCTTGGCGTGCTGCTGCTCGGTATCGTCGCCAATGGCCTCCTGCTGTCGGGCCTCAATTTCTACTGGCAGCAGGTCGGCACCGGCCTGCTCATCTTCTCCGTCCTCGCCATCGGCTTCGCCAATCGCAAGGCGGCTGCCCGGGCCTGAATCCGGATATCTCGAAAGGATTTCTCATGAGCAGCGTCACCCGGCTCGCCAACCCCCAGGACACCGCCCATCGCATCGCCAGCGAGGACGAGGCGCTTGCCGTTGCCCGCACGCTTGCCGGCGAATTCGCCGGCGGCGCGAGCCGGCGGGATTACGAGCGGGCGCTGCCGTACGAGGAGCTGGACCGGCTTTCCGCCTCCGGCCTCCTCTCCATCACCGTTCCCGCCGAATATGGCGGCATCGACGTCTCCAATGCGGTGCTCGCCGAGGTCACGGCGATCCTCTCCGAGGCCGACAGCTCGATCGGCCAGATCCCGCAGAACCATTTCTACATTCTCGAGGCGCTCCGCCACGACGGCAGCGAGGCGCAGAAGCGCTTCTACTTCAGCCGGGCTCTCGCCGGCGACCGCTTCGGCAACGCCCTTTCCGAGGTCGGCACCAAGACGGTCGGTGACTACAACACGCGGATTACGCCCGATGGCGCGGGTTTCCGCATCAACGGGCGGAAGTTCTATTCGACGGGTGTGCTCTTCGCCCACTGGGTGGCGATCTTCGCGCTCGACGACGAGGACCGCCTCACCATGTCGTTTGCCCCGCGCGAGACGGAAGGCATCGAGATCGTCGATGACTGGGACGGCTTCGGCCAGCGCACGACGGGCAGCGGCACGACGATCTTGCGCGACGTCTACGTGCCGGCCGAGGCCGTCGTGCCGCACCAGAAGGGGTTCGAGCGCCCCGGCACGATCGGCTCGGTCGGCCAGATCATCCATGCCGGCGTCGATCTCGGTATCGCCCGCGCGGCGCTGAAGGAGACGATCGGCTACGTGCGCGACACCGCGCGGCCCTGGACGGACAGCGGTGTCGAGCGCGCCGCGGACGATCCGCTGACCATCGCCCGCATCGGCGAGCTCGCCATCCGCGTCGAGGCGGCCGAGGCGACGCTGGAGCGGGCCGGGCGCAAGGTCGACCAGGCGCAGGTCAACCTCAATGCGGAGAATGCCGTGGCCGCGACGCTGGCGGTGGCCGCCGCCAAGGTGCTGACGACGGAGCTCGCCATCGACGCGACCAACGTGCTCTTCGAGCTGGCCGGCACGTCCGCCACCAGGCGCGGCCTGAACCTCGAACGCCATTGGCGCAATGCCCGCACCCATACGCTGCACGATCCGGTGCGCTGGAAGTACCACGTCGTCGGCAACTATCACCTCAACGGCGTCACGCCGCCGAAGAACGGCGCGCTCTGAAATCCAACCCTCGTGGTGGGGGTGGTCACCTGGCCGCAATCCTTCGGGGTTGCGGTCTTTTTTTGCCCGAGGACGGCGAAGCTTGCAGGAAGGGTGCCTGCCAAAAAACAGAAAGCGGCCGTCGGCCGCCTTCGTTTCGTCTGCCGATCCTCGCCTCAGCTATAGAGGCTCGGCTCCGGCACGCGGCCGTTGAGGGCAAAGTCGCCGACTTCGCGGGCCTTGTAGAAGACCGGGTCGTGCAGCGTGTGGGTACGCACGTTCCTCCAGTAGCGGTCGAAACGGTGGTGCGATGCCGTCGAGCGGGCGCCGGTCAGCTCGAAGATGCGCGAAGTGACGTCGAGCGCCACATGGGTGGCGTTGACCTTTGCGGCGTAGGCCTCGATCGCCGCTTCGCCGCGTTCGCGTGCGGTGACGCCCCGGCCGCGCGCAAGCGACGACTGGACGACGGCGGCGGCCGCATCGGCAAGCGCGGCGGATGCCTTCAGCGCTGCGCGGAACTCGCCGATGCGTTCCAGGATATACGGATCCTCGCTCGCCTTTTCGAGGCCGGACGTGACCCAGGGGCGCGTCGTGGTGCGCACATAGTCGGTGGCTGCCGCCAGCGCGCCTTCCGCCGTGCCGAGGTAGAAGTTGACGAAGACGAGCTGGATCAGCGGCGTGTTGAACGTCGCCTGCACGGGCGGGGCGTCATCCTTCCTCGCAAGCGGCAGCAGGAAGTCGCTTTCGTAGACCGGGAAATCCCGGAATTCCACGCTGCCGCTGTCGGAGAGCCGCTGGCCGATATTGTCCCAGTCGTCATTGGCGATGTAGCCGGGCCGGTCGGTCGGCAGCACGATATTGGCGATCTCGTCGTCGAAGGCCGCATTGGCATTGATGCGGTCGGAGACATGCGCGCCGGTCGAGAACGTCTTGCGGCCGTTGAGCAGGTAGTGGTCGCCGCTGCGGGTCAGCGTGAGGCCGGGATCGCGCGGGTTGACGGCGGCGCCCCAGTAGAGCCTCTTTGCGACCGTCTCGACGCCGAGGTCCCAGGCCTTGTCCGGGTCGTCGGCCGCCCAGTGGACGTACTGGCTGTTGACGAAATGATAGCCGAGCAACTGGCCGATCGAGCTTTCGCCGCGCGCGAGGATGCGCACGAGCCGCAGCCCGTCCACCCAGTCGAGACCGCCGCCGCCGATCTCGACCGGGTGCAGCGCGGTCAGGAGGCCCTCCGTCTTCAGCCGCTCGATTTCCGCGAACGGCGGCTTGCCGTCGGCATCGAGCTGCGCCCCGCGGCGGGCAAGGTCGGCGGAAATCTCCTCGGCCTTCGCGAAGAGGCGGGCCCGATCGTCCTGAAGGTCGGACTCCTTGACAAGGTGTAGGGCGGTCATGGTCGGTCTCCTGCTCTCCGGCCGATCCCGGGCAGGTCGCCGCGGTCGGAGTGGGTGAAAGGGTGCGCACGGTTTTCCGCCGCTCTGCGCATCTTCCCAGAGTCCCCGGACGGCAGCCAGAAAAGCCGTTTCCGAAATTAATACATATAAAAGATAGAATTTCTGTATTTAATGGAAGAAGGCGCTATCTTCGCCCCGGCCAATGCCGCCAGGCATTCTCGATAGCCTGGCCCGATACCCTGGAGAGACCGATGGCACGCCATATCCGCTTCAACGCCTTCGACATGAACTGCGTGGGCCACCAGTCCCCCGGCCTGTGGGCGCATCCGCGCGACAGGTCCTGGAAATACAAGGACCTGGACTATTGGCAGGATCTCGCCCGCACGCTGGAACGCGGCGTCTTCGACGGCATCTTCATCGCCGACGTCATCGGCTACTACGATGTCTACAAGGGCTCGAACTACCACGCCATCCACCAGGCCGCGCAGATTCCGGTGAACGATCCGCTGCAACTTGCAGCCCCCATCGCGCTCGCCACCGAGCATCTCGGCATCGGCATCACGGCGTCCACCTCCTTCGAGCATCCCTATACCTTCGCCCGCCGCCTCGCGACGGCCGACCATCATTCCAAGGGCCGCGTCGGCTGGAACATCGTCACCTCCTATCTGGAGAGCGGCGCGAAGAATGTCGGGCAGGGCGGCCTTCGCCGGCACGACAACCGCTACGAGGTCGCCGCCGAATATGTGGAAGTGCTCTACAAGCTGCTGGAAGGCTCCTGGGAGGAGGGTGCGGTGGTGCGCGACGGCGACAGGCGCATCTTCACCCATCCCGAAAAGGTCCACGAGATCGGCCACAAGGGCAAGTATTTCGAGGTGCCGGGTTACGGCCTCACCGAGCCCTCGCCGCAGCGCACGCCGGTTCTCTACCAGGCCGGCGCCTCCGGGCCGGGCAAGGCGTTCGCCGCCGCGCACGCCGAGTGCATCTTCGTCGCCGCGCCGACGAAGTCGGTTCTCAAGGCCTATGTCGCCGATATCCGCCAGCGCATCGCCGCTGCCGGCCGCGACCCCAGAAAGGTCTATATCTACACGCTCGTCACCATCATCACCGACGAGACCGAGGAGAAGGCGCAGAAGAAATTCGAGGACTACAAGAGCTACGTTTCCTATGACGGCTCGCTGACCTTCATGTCCGGCTGGAGCGGCATCGATTTCGGCCAGTATGCGCCGACGGATGTGGTGGAGAAGATCGAGACCAACGCCATCCACTCCTTCGTCGAGCACATTGCCGGCGGCGACAAGTCGTGGACCATCGACGAGCTTGCCCGGTTCGGCGGCATCGGCGGCATGGGACCGGTCTTCGTCGGCTCTCCGGAGCGCATTGCCGACATCCTTCAGGAATGGGTGGCCGATACGGATGTCGACGGCTTCAACCTCGCCTATGCGGTGACCCCCGACAGCTTCGAGGATGTCGTCGCCCATATCGTGCCGGAGCTGCAGAAGCGCGGCGCCTACCCGACGGCCTACAGGGAGGGTACCTTGCGGGAGAAGCTGTTCGGCGAGGGACCATACCTGCCGAAAACCCATCCGGCCGACGGCTACAGGGATATCGAGGCCGTGAAGCGGCGCGACGCCGAGCTCCCGGCGCTGAAATCGGTCGGCGCGTGACGCGGTGATGCCGCTGCGTGGCGCGGAGGTGAAACGGATGCCGGCAAGGCCAGTCGTGGCGATCATCGGGGGCGGCTTCACCGGTGCCGCCTGCGCCTATCATCTCGTGCGGCGGCTTCCCGTCGGCGCCGCGAGGATCGTCGTCTTCGAGCCCCGGGCGATGCTCGGGGGCGGCCTTGCCTATGATACGGACGAGGCGACGCACCGCATCAATGTGCCCGCGACGCGCATGTCGCTCCTTCCCGACGACGGCGATCATTTCCAGCGCTGGCTCGTCCGCAGCGGGACCCTTGCGGACGATCCGGAGGCCATCACGCCGGAGGGACACGCCTTCGCGCGCCGTTCCGCCTTCGGCCGTTATGTTTCCGGCAACCTTGCCCCCTTGGTCGCGAGCGGAGCGATCGAGCATCGCCGCAGCCGCGTCCGTGCGGTGACGGCGGCGCGCTCGGGGCGCTGGCATGTCGAGGCCGGGGACGGCCCGGCGCTGGAGGCCGATATCGTGGTCGCCGCGACGACGCATCCAAGCCCGCAGCCGCCCGCAACCCTCCACCGCGCCCTTTCCGGCCGCGCCGGCTACATTCCGGATGCCACGGTGCCCGGCGCCCTCTCCGGCATCGCCCCGGACGACCGGGTGCTGGTCGTGGGCACGGGGCTCACCGCAGCGGACGTCATCGCGACACTCGATGCCGCGGGGCATCGCGGCAGGATCACGGCCGTCTCGCGCCGCGGCCTTCGCTCGCGCGGGCATAACCTTTCCGCTCAAGAGCCCTTCGGCGAGTTTGCCGATCCGCCATCCCGCACGGCGCGGGCCTTGCTGCGGCGGATCCGGGAGGGCCTTGTCCAGGCCGATGCTGCGGGGCTCAGCTGGCATGCGGTTTTCGACCGGGTTCGCGGCCAGGGCGGCGATATCTGGCGCTCTCTGCCAGTCGCCGAGCGCCGGCGCGTCGCACGCTTCCTGCGACCCTACTGGGACGTGCACCGTTTCCGTATCGCGCCCCAGGTGGAGGCGGTCATCGACCGGCGCCTGGCCGCTGGCACGCTTTCCTTTCATGCTGCGGCCATCGCCGGTGTGACCTGCCCCGCAGAGGGCGGGATTGCCGTGGATTTTCGCCCGCGCCATGGGCGGGAGCCGTTCCAGGAAACGTATGGCAGCCTGATCGTGACGACAGGCCCGGGGCATGCGTCGGTGCTTTCAAGCCAGCCATTCCTCGCGGGTCTCGCCACCGCGGGCGAGTTGCAACCGGATGCCGTCGGTCTTGGCATCGCGGTCGACGAGCGAAGCCGCGCCATCGGAACCGATGGGCAGGCGCTGAATAGCCTCTACATCGCTGGCCCGTTGGCCCGCGGCACGTTCGGCGAGTTGATGGGCCTGCCCCAGGTGACGGATCATGCGGTCTTCGTGGCGGAAGACATCGTGCGCCAGATGAACGCCACAGGGACCTGGGTAGAGAAGGCGGGACGCGGAGGTACAAAACGCGCGCTGAGAGTACCTCAATAGGTTCCAGCTACGCTCCGGCCTATCGAAAGCGATCTGGTGGATAGACATGGTCGGAGCAGTCTCCTCGACGACATCGGCAACCGTGACACTCACGTCCTCGTCCGGCGGCACCAGCCTTTCCGCGCTTCAAGCGCAGCTCTCGGCCAAGGAGAGCGAGCTTGCCGAAGCGATGGACGAGGAGGCCCAGGCCGAACTCAAGGAAGCGATCGCCAGCCTCAAGGGCGAGATCGCTGCGCTGAAGGCGAAGGAGGCGGGTTCGGCGCAGCGGCAGACCGCCGAGAGTGAAAGCACCTCGCGCATCGGCACGCGCAATTTCGAGGATGGCGATCCCTTTGGCGAGCGGGAAATATACGTCTGAGCAGGTTCAATTGTCTTTGCGCGTTTCGGATGCAGAGCCGCGTCGCACTTTTTCTGGAAATGCTTGTCTTATGACTTTCGCTGCCGAATGGGCGAAGAAGGGTCCGCTGTGAGAGGGTAGCCGCCCTCCCTCAGCGGCGAGGGTCGGATCGTTGAAATGCAGACCGTTTGACGGGTCGAGCTAGAGTTTGATCGCCCTCGTCTTTCTCTTGAGGCCTGAACGGATACCCGCAGCTCGGCTGCGGACGACAAGCACAGGACAAGCGAAAGATGACAAAGGATACCATCGGGGTCGACATCTCGAAAGACCATCTCGACGCCTACAGGACGAGCGACGGCAAAAGCCGGCGTTTTGCCAACGACACCGCCGGCCATCGGGCCTTCCTGGACTGGCTGAGCCAGCCCGACGCGCACATCGTCTACGAGCCGACCGGTCCCTATCACCGGGCCTTCGAGAGAAGGCTGGCGGATGTGGGCTGTGCGCTGGTCAAGGTCAACCCACGCCAGGCAAGGCGGTTCGCCGAAGCCACGGGAAAGCTCGCCAAGACCGACCGGCTCGACGCTGCCATGCTGGCGCGCATGGGTGCTGTACTCGACCTCGACGCGCGGCCGGTGCGTCGTCCGGTCCTCAACGATCTCAAGGACCTGCACATGGCCCGCGAGGCGCTGGTGAAGAACCGCACGGCCGCCAGGAACAGGGCCAAGACGCTGACCCTTGCCATCCTCAAGCGTCACAACGCGGAGCAGCTCAGGCAGATCGGACGCCAGATCGCCGCCATCGAGAGCGAGATCATGGCGATCGTCAAGGCCGATCCGGACCTCGCCGGCCGCTTCGACATCCTCGTCTCGATCCCGGGCGTCTCGACCATAACCGCCTTCGCCCTGATCATCGACATGCCCGAGCTCGGAATGCTCGAAAACGGCGCGGCCGCCTCTCTCGCCGGCCTCGCCCCCGTCGCACGCCAGTCCGGCAACCGGGCCGCACGCGCCTTCATCCGCGGCGGCCGCGCCAACGTCCGCCAGGCGCTCTACATGCCGGCCCTCGTCGCCATGCGCTTCAATCCGGAACTCAGGGCAAAGTACCACCAGCTCAAAGCGGGCGGCAAAGCCTCGAAGCTCGCAATAACAGCCATCATGCGAAAGCTCATCGTGCTGGCAAACGCCCTGCTCAAGGACCGTCGGAAATGGACAAAATCATTTCCTTGACCAAAACGGATACTCTAGATAGCGGGCGATTTTCCGGTGCCGTGGACGAAGATGCGGATGCAGCGCCGCATGTAGTCCTTGCGTGCGTCGAAGCCCGGCCATTCGGCGCCCGTGCCCGTCTTCGTGACGACGGCGCCGAACATCATGTCCATGAGGATCGTCGCGGCGCTCGTCGTGTCGTCGACGAAGAGCCTTCCGGCCCGCTTTTCCCCTTCCATCCATTCGGCAAGCAGCGCATGGGCCCGCTGGCCGCCGAGCCTCTTCATCATCTCGCCGACTTCTGGATAGCGCGCGGCTTCCACGATGGTGAGGTTGAGGAAGGCCGCGCGCGCGCTATCCTCTTCCGCGCTGATATCGATCTGGAAGATGCGTTCGAGGGCGTCCGAGAGGCTCAGGCCCGCATAGTCGCCGGGAAGCGCAAGCATGCTGGTGCGGTGCTGCTCGATGATCGCGGCGAGCAGATCGGTCTTGGAGGGGAAGAGTTCGTAGAGCGTGCGCTTGGAGATATGGCAGTGGGCGGCAACCTCGCTCATCGTCGTCCTGCCGTAGCCTTCGGCCAGGAACAGCTTGCGCGTCGCCTCGACGATCTTGGCCCTCTGTTCGGCCGGCGTCGCGAGTCTGGGGCGGCCGCGTTTCCGGCGCTTGGCCGGGAGAGTTGTGGCGGTTGTTTCGGTCATGGAGGTTATCCAGAGGCGGGCCATTGACAATGTCGGTATCCGGATATTAATGGTACTGATGAGTTTTGTAAATATGGCAAGCGTGCGGCATGATCCGCCGCTCCGAAGAAAAGGTGCATGATGCGCGAGAAAATCCTGCGGATCGGCCTCGTTGCCGCCGGCCTGTTCCTGGCCGCCTGCTCGGACCAGAGCGGTGGAAATGCTCCGCCCGGCGCAGGGGCCTTGCCCGCGGCCGAGGTGGGCTTCGTGGTGCTGAAGGCGCAGTCCGTTCCGCGTTATACCCAGCTCTCCGGCCGCGTGGTGGCGCACGCCACGGCGGAGATCCGCCCGCAGATCGACGGCATCATCGAGAGCATCGACTTTCGCGAGGGCCGGCAGGTGAAGGCCGGTGACATCCTCTTCAAGGTGCGCGATGCGAAGTTCAGCGCGGCCTATGCGGCGGCGGCGGCCACGCTGTCGCGCGCCGAGGCGACGCAGCAGTCGGCGCAGTCGGCTTTCGACCGGAACCAGCGGCTGCAATCGCAGAGCGCCGTGAGCCAGCAGGCGCTGGACGAGGCGACGGCAGCGCTGCTGCAGGCGAAGGCGGATGTGGAATCGGCCAAGGCCAGCCTTGAGACGGCGCGCATCGATCTCGACAACACCACGATCAAGGCGCCGATATCGGGCATCATCGGCACGGCCGGCGTCAGCGCCGGCTCGCTGGTCACGCAGAACCAGACGGATGCGCTGGCGACGATCCGCCAGATCGATCCGGTCAATGTCGACCTCGTCGATACCAGCGCCAACCTTTTGCGGATCCGGCAGGATGTCGAGGCGGGGCGCCTCGGCCGCGACGGCGCGGGGGCGCCGAGCGTCAGGCTGACGCTCGAGAACGGCGAGGACTACAAGACCATCGGCACGATCTCGCTGGCGACGGTCAATGTCAGCGAGAGCACGGGCACCTTCACCCTGCGCGCAAGCTTCCCCAATCCGGAGCGCATCCTGCTGCCGGGCATGTTCGTGCGCGCCTCCGTCGATCTCGGCACCATGCCGAACGCCTTCCTCGTCCCGCAGCGCGCCGTCCAGCGCAGCGGCACGGGCGATCCCATCGCCTATGTCGTCTCGGCCGACAGCAAGGTGGAGCAGCGCAAGCTTGCGACCGAGGGCACGAGCGGCAACAACTGGATCGTGACCGACGGCCTGAAGGACGGCGAGCGCCTGATCGTCGATGGCTTCCAGAAGATTTCCGCCGGCGCTGCCGTGACGGCCGTGGAAGCGACGATCGATGAGGACGGCGTGGTCAAGCAGTCCCTCGCCAGCCCCGCCGGTGCGGGCGAAGCGTCGGAGGCCGCCCAATGACCGAAGCCTTCCGGCGCAATGCCCTGGCGAGCTTCTTCATCGCCCGCCCCGTCTTTGCCATCGTGCTCGCGATCGCCACGCTGCTTTCCGGCGTCATGGGCATCTACTCGCTGTCGATCTCGCAATATCCCGATGTCGCGCCCGTCACGGTCCGTATCGGCGCGACCTATTCCGGTGCCACGGCGGAAGCGGTCGAGAACTCGGTCACGACGAAGATCGAGGGCGCGATGACCGGCCTCGATGGCCTGCTCTACATGGAATCCACGTCGAACACCGGCTCGGCCTCCATCTCGCTCACCTTCGCCAGCGGCACGGATCCGGAACTGGCGCAGGTCGAGGTGCAGAACAAGCTGTCGCGCGTCGAATCCCAGCTTCCCGAGGCCGTGCAGGACGCCGGCGTCTCCGTCTCCCGCTCGCCCTCCGGCATCCTGATGATCGGCAACATCATCTCGCGCGACGGCCGCTACACCTCCTCGGAGCTTTCCGACATCATGTCGAGCAGCATCGAGGAGCGCATCGAACGGCTCGACGGCGTCGGTTCCGTGCAGGCCTTCGGCAGCGGCTATGCCATGCGCATCTGGCTCGATCCCGATCAGATGCAGAAGTACCAGCTGGTTCCCTCCGACGTCACCACGGCCATTCAGGCGCAGAATGCGCAGGTCGCCGCCGGCTCCATCGGCGCGACGCCCGTCGTGCGCGGCCAGCAGCTGAAGGCGAGCATCGTCGCGCAGACGCAGATGACCTCGGCCGACGAGTTCAAGAAGATCATCCTCAAGACGGCGACGGACGGTTCCGTCGTGCGCCTCGGCGATGTCGCGCGCGTCGAGATCGGGCTTGAAAGCTACGGCCAGAGCTCGACCTTCAACGACATGCCTGCCGCCGGCTTCGGCGTGCAGCTGGCGAGCGGCGCGAATGCCATCACGACGGCCGAGGCCGTGCATGCCGAACTCGACAGCCTCGCCGGTTCGCTGCCCGAGGGCGTCGAGATCGCCTATTCCTACGAAACGACGCCCTTCGTCGAACTGTCCATCGAGAAGGTCGTGGAGACGCTGATCGAGGCGATCGTGCTGGTCTTCCTCGTGCTTCTGCTCTTCCTGCAGAACCTGCGCGCGACGATCATTCCGATGATCGCCGTGCCCGTCGTGCTGCTCGGAACGTTCGGCGTGCTTGCGGCGCTCGGCTATTCCATCAACATGCTGACCATGTTCGCCATGGTGCTCGCCATCGGTCTTCTCGTCGACGATGCGATCGTCGTGGTAGAGAATGTCGAGCGCGTCATGTCGGAGGAGGGGCTCTCCGCCCGCGAGGCGACGGAGAAGTCGATGGGCGAGATCACCGGCGCGCTCGTCGGCGTCGCGCTCGTCCTCACCGCCGTCTTCATTCCCATGGCCTTCTTCTCGGGCTCGGTCGGCGTCATCTACCGGCAGTTCTCCGTCACCATCGCCAGCGCCATGCTGCTCTCCGTCCTCGTCGCGGTCATCCTGACGCCGGCGCTCTGCGCCATGCTGCTGAAGCCCACGCATGGCGGGCTGGCGGCGCGCATCTTCGGTGGCTTCAACCGTGGTTTCGAGAAGACGACGCGCGGTTATGTGAGCGCCGTCGGCGGCATGCTTGTGCGGCCGCTGCGCATGCTCGTGCTCTTCGCCGCGCTCCTCGGCGGCGCCTGGTGGGTCTATACGCAGCTGCCGACCTCCTTCCTGCCGGAAGAGGACCAGGGCGTTCTGATGACGCAGATCACCCTGCCGGCCGGCGCCAATGCCGCCCGCACGCAGGCCGTCATCGACATGGTCGAGAACTATTTCCTCACGGAGGAGAAGGACGCCGTGCAGAGCGTCTTCATGACGCTCGGCTTCGGCTTCGGCGGCAGCGGCGAAAACGCCGCCATGGCCTTCGTGCGTCTCAAGGATTTCGACGCGCGCACGGATACGTCGCTCTCGGCTTCCGCTATCTCGCAGCGCGCCTCGGCGCATTTCCGCAAGATCCGCGACGCGGAGGTCTTCGTGCTGGCGCCGCCCGCCATCCAGGGGCTGGGGCAGAGCAACGGCTTTTCCATGTATCTGGAAGACACCGGCAACCGCGGCCGCGACGCGCTGACGGCGGCCAGCAACCTGCTTGCCGACCTCGCCCAGCAGGACGACACGGTCGGCAATGTACGCGGCAATACCCGCACCTTGGAAAGCCAGCTGAAGATCGAGATCGACCAGGAGAAGGCAGGTGCGCTCGGCGTCGATCTCAGCGGCATCAACGGGCTGATCTCCACGGCCTTTGCCGGCAGCAACGTCAACGACTTCGTCTATAACGGCGAGATCAAGCCCGTCTATGTGCAGGCGGACGCGCCCTTCCGCATGCAGCCGGAGGACGTCAACCGCTGGTACGCGCGCAATGGCGATGGCGAGATGGTGCCGTTCTCCGCCTTCGCGACGACGACATGGATCCAGGGCTCGCCCTCGCTCGCCCGCTTCAACGGCACGGCGGCCATCTCCATGAACGGTGCGGCACAGGCCGGCGCCAGCTCCGGCGATGCGATGGACCGCATGGAGGCGCTCGTCGCCGGTCTCGACGGCGGCTACAGCGCGGCCTGGTCCGGCCTGTCCTACCAGGAGCGGCTTGCCGGTTCGCAGGAGGCGATGCTCTACGCCGTCTCCCTGCTCGTCGTCTTCCTCTGCCTTGCCGCGCTCTACGAAAGCTGGTCCATCCCGCTTTCCGTCATCCTTGCGGTGCCGGTCGGCGTGCTTGGCGCGCTCGTCGCCGCCTGGATATTCGGTCAATCGAACGATGTCTATTTCAAGGTCGGCCTGCTGACGACGATCGGCCTTACCGCCAAGAACGCCATCCTGATCGTCGAATTCGCCAAGGACCTGCGCGATCAGGGCAAAAGCGTCGTCGACGCCGTGCTGGAGGCTGCCCGCATGCGCCTCAGGCCGATCGTCATGACCTCGCTCGCCTTCATCCTCGGCGTCCTGCCGCTCGCCTTCGCGACGGGGGCAAGCTCGGCCGCGCAGAACGCCATCGGCATCGGCGTGATGGGCGGCATGATCGCAGCGACCGTGCTCGGTGTCTTCTTCGTGCCGCTGCTCTTCGTGATCGTGGCCGGAAGGGGCAGGCCGAGGGCTGCGTAGACGCGTTTGCCGCATCCGTCGAGCGGGGCCGTCAGCTCTTGCCCGTCGATGTCAAATCATCTCGCATAATTCTTGATGCGATTGTAGCTCATCGAGAGATGGGCCCGGCGGATGTAGCCGATGGCTTCCCAATCCCCGATCTCGGCGGCGTTCAAGACGGCCTGCATTTCCTCGCGAAATGCCCGGTATTCCTCGACAAGCCCGAGCTTGGGCATCATCTTCAGGACGACGCGGACGATCTTGAGATACAGCCGTTCATTGACCTCGCGCAGCGCCGCATTGCCGGTGAATGCCGATATCTCCCAGTAGAAGTCCATGTTGAGGCGCAGGAAGGCGCGCTGGGACGGTTCCTGCATCTCGTCGTCGCAGCGCTTGATGAGCGCGCGGATCCTGTCGAGATCGTCCGGGGTACGCGGGAGCGGATCGAGCTTGCCGACCAGTTCGGCAAGCTCCAGCCGGAGACGGTAGATCTGGAAGATCTCGTCGAGATCGGGATCCGTGACGATCGTGCCGACCCCGTGCACGGAGGCGACGAGCCCTTCCGCTTCCAGCCGTGCAAGGACGCGACGGACGGGGGTCCGGCTCGTATCGAACTGCTTTGCCAGCTCCTCCTCCGAAAGCCGGGTGCCCGGTGCATATTCCAGAAGGCAGATCTGGTCGCGGATCGTGTTGTAGATGCGGTCGAAACGCTCTTTCGCGCCGACGAGAGGGGCGGATTGCTCCTTTGCACCGGAATTGTCGGTCTGTGCCATCAACCAGCTTCCAGGACAGCGTTCAGGAATTGCCGCGTCCGCTCGTTCTGCGGGTTGCCGAAGATCTGCGCGGGCGGTCCCTGTTCGCATATTTTCCCCTGATAGAAAAAGCAAACCCTATCGGAGAATTCCTTGGCGAACCCCATCTGGTGGGTCACCATGAGCATCGTCAGATCGTGCTCGGCGCCGATCCTGCGGATGACCTGAAGCACCTCGCCCACGAGCTCCGGGTCGAGCGCGGAGGTGACCTCGTCGAAAAGCATGATCTTTGGCCGCATGGCCAGGGCCCGGGCGATCGCCACGCGCTGCTGCTGGCCTCCGGAAAGCTGGCCCGGATAGTGATCCTTCTTGGCCGACAGGCCGACCATGTCGAGCAGCTCGGCGGCGCGCTCCTCCGCTTCCTTCCTTCCCATTCCAAGGACGGTGATCGGCGCCTCTATGCAGTTGCCGAGGGCGGTCATGTGCGGGAAGAGGTTGAAGGACTGGAACACCATGCCGATCTTCGCGCGGATACGGCGGATATGCTTCGCATCCGCGGGCACCAGCCGTCCGTTCTTAGGCATGTGGGTCATCGGCTCGCCATCGACCCACAGCGTGCCGCCATTGATGCTTTCCAGCGTCATCAGCATGCGCAGCACGGTCGTCTTGCCGGATCCGGACGGGCCGATGATCGAGACCTTCTCGCCGCGCGCGACGTCGAGGTTGAGATTGTCGAGAACGGTGAAGGCGCCGTAACGCTTGGACACGTTCTCATAGCGGACCATGGGCATTTCGGTCATCCGTATCTCCTTGAAAGCCAGCCGTCCAAGACGCGGACCAGTCCCGCGGACAGGAGGCTCATCACCAGAAAGAAAAGCCCGACGAGCGTCACCGGTTCGGTGTAGCGGAAGGTCTCCGAGCCGATGATCTTGGCGCGTTGCATGAGCTCGACGACGGCGATCGCCGAAAGCAGGGGTGTCTCCTTGAACAGCGCTATCAGATAGTTGCCGAGCGCCGGCACCACCGGCGGCAGCGCCTGCGGCAGGATGATGTCCTTGAAGGTGGTCCAGGGGGAGAGGTTGAGCGCGATCGATGCCTCCCACTGGCCGCGGGGAACGTTCTCGAAGCCGGCCCTGTAGACCTCCGAGCAATAGGCCGCGTAGTGCAGGCCGATCGCGAGCACGCCCGCCGTGAAGGCATCCAACACGATGCCGACCTTGGGCAAAACGAAGAACAGGAAGAAGATCTGAATGAGGAGCGGCGTCGAGCGGACGAGCTCGACCAGGATCGCGACGACAAGGCCCGCCGCCGGGGAGGAGAGCCGTATCGATGCCAGGGCGAGGCCGAGGAGCGCCGCAATGACGAAGCCGATCGCCGTCGCCTGGACGGTGATGACCGCGGCCCGTGCCAGCACGGGCAGGATGTCGATGGTGAAGGCCCAGTCCCACATCACGAGGCCTTTCCGTGCAGCACGCCCTTGGCCGCCCATCCCTCGGTGAAGCGCATGCAGATCGTGATCGTCAGCGAGATCGCGAGATAGAGGAGCAGGACGAGGGTGAAGATCGGTACGGTCTGCAGCGTTGCCTGGTTCATCTGCTGTGCCTTGAAGGTGAGATCGGCGAGCGTGATCAGGGAGACGAGCGAGGTCGACTTGACGAGCTCGATGAAAAGATTGCCCCAGGGCGGGATCATCGCCACGAAAGCCTGCGGCAGGATGATGCGCCGGAGCATTTGCGCCCGCGTCATGTTCAGCGCCGTGGAGGCTTCCCACTGGCCTTTCGGGACGGCCCGGATGGCGCCGCGCACGACCTCGGCACCGTAGGCACCGATGTTCAGCCCGAGCGCCAGCACGGCGACGGGAAACGCATCCATGAAGAGCCCGAACTGCGGCAACACGAAATACAGCCAGAAGAGCTGCACGAGCGCGGACGTGCCGCGGAATATCTCGATATAGGTCACCGCCAGCCATCGCAACGGCAGCGGGCCATAGAGCTTGGCGAGCGCTGCCGTCAGCGCCATGACGACGGCCAGCAAGGCGCCGAGAACGGCGATCTGGACCGTTAGCCAGGCACCTTGGAGCAGGCCGGGCACGAAGACCTTGAAACCGTCCTGGAAGGACAGGATGACGATGGCCGTCAGGGTAGCCGCCAGCATGGCGGCGAGCACGCGTATCCACATCGGAAATCCCCGTCATAGGCGAAGACGCGGACGGCCTGGTATTGCCGCCCGCGCGACAAGCTTAATCGCCTTGGCAGAGTTCGGCGGTCGTCTTGTTCGGAAGGTAATCCTTGCCGAAGCCGAGGGGCTCGACAAGGGCGAGATGCTCCGGCGAGCCGAGGAAGGCAGCCAGTTCCTTGTTGAAGGCCTCCTGCAGGTCCGTGTCTTCCTTGCGGAAGCCGAACCCGCCGTGACCCTTGACCGACTTGCCGGCGACTTCGCCGAAGGGCGTGGTCGATTCCACGCCTTCCGCCTTCTTCGCCATGTCCGCGATGGAAAGGGCGGTCAGCGCCGCGCCGTCGGCGCGGCCCGACTGGACGGCGGCAACGAGGCTCGACTGGTCCGGCAAGGTCACGATCTGCTCCTCGGCAACGCCGGCATCCCTCGCATAGCCCGCCTCGACGGCGCCGGCCATCACGGCGAGCTTGAGATCCTTGTTGTCGGCGAAGCTGGAATAATCGGCGATCTTCTTGGCATTGCCGGCCGGCACCAGCATGGCCTGGCCGATGCCGTATGACGGCTCCGAGAAGCCGATCTCGGCGCAGCGTTTCGGGTTGATGAACATGCCGGCGGCGATGATGTCGAAACGTCCGGCCTTGAGGCCGGGGATCAGCGAGCCGAATTCGGTCAGCACGCCGTCGACCTCCGGAATGCCCATTTTTGCGAGCACCGCCTTGGCGACCTCGGGCGCTTCGCCCGTCAGCTTGCCGTCGGGCGTGGCGAAACCGAAGGGGGCTTCGTTGGCAAAGCCGATGCGGATGTAGCCTGCGGCCTTCGCCTTTTCGAGGGTGGTCTCGGCGAGCGAGGGGCCTGCGACCGAGGCGGCGGCAAATGCCAGCACGGCGGCTTTCATGGCATTTCGGCGAGAGAAGAGAAATCGAGACATGGGTTCCCCTTGTGTTTTTGTCAGGAGTCTCAAAGAGCGGCGCCCGTGGCCGAGCACCTAAAGATGTATACGTCTTGTTGATAAAATTTGCAAGGTTTCGGATAAATAAAAAGTTTTCAGGCGATATATTGCGCGGACTGAGAATTGATGTACACATCTTGTCATCGTTGGTTCAGTGTTGGAGGGCGGGATGTCGCGACAGCAGATCTTCACGGGCGAGGAATATTCGCGCCGGCTGCGGGAGGTGAAGCACCGTATGGCCGCCGCCGGGCTGGACCTCGTCGTCTGCCAGGATCCGGCCAACATGAACTGGCTGACCGGCTATGACGGCTGGTCGTTCTACGTGCCGCAATGCGTGCTCGTGCATTTGGACGAGGATCTGCCGATCTGGTTCGGCCGTGCCCAGGATCGCAAGAGCGCGCTCATGACGACCGGCTTGCCGGAGGCAAACGTCGTCGCCTTTTCCGAACATCTCGTTCAGAACCCGGACGGGCATTCCTATGACGAACTGGCCGATCTCATCCGCTCGCGCGGATGGGCGGGCGCCCGCATCGGGGTCGAGATGGACGCGCACTACTATACGGCGCGCTGCCACGCACACCTCGCCGCCGGCCTGCCGGACGCGGCTTTCTCCAACAATCGCGACCTCGTGAACTGGGCCAGGCTCGTGAAGTCCGAGCCGGAGCTCACGCTGATGCGCCAGGCGGGCCGGATCTGCACGCATGCCATGAGCCGCGCCGTCGAGCGCATGCGACCCGGCGTGCCGCAGAACGCGGTGATCGCGGAACTGTATCACGCCCAGATCATGGGGGTGGACGGCATGGGCGGCGATTACGCGGCCATCTGCCCGCTGATGCCGGTCGGGGAGGGGACGGCGACGCCCCATCTGACGTGGAGCGACGACCCACTGCCGGACAGCGGACTTGCGATCCTCGAGATCGCCGGTGTCCGCTCCCGCTACCATGTCGCGCTGACGCGGACCGTCCATTTCGGCAAGCCGCCGCAACGTTACCAGGACATTGCCAGGGTGATCGTGGATGCCGTCGATGCCGGGCTCGAAAAGGCGCGGTCCGGCAATGTGGCGGAGGAGGTGGAGGCGGCATGGCAGGCGGAGTTGCGCCGCAACGGCCTGAAGAAGGAAAGCCGCGTCGGATATCCCATCGGGCTTGCCTATCCGCCGGATTGGGGCGAGCGCACCGCCAGCCTGCGCCCCGGCGACAGGACCGAGCTTGCACCCGGCATGTGCTTCCACATGATGGCCGGCGTCTGGCTTGAGGACTTCGGCCTGGCGATATCCGAATCCTTCGTCGTAACCGACACGGGCGGCGAGAAGCTCTGCGCCGCGCCCCGGCAGCTCATCGTCGTCGACTGACAGAAAACCCCGAAAATTCACGAGGCATGAACTATGGATGGCAATCCCTTCAGCGCAGAGGAGATCGCGCGGCGGCTCGATATCGTGCGGCATGAGATCGCCGTTTGCGGGCTCGACGCCGCCGTCTTCGCATCGCCGGAAAACGTCTTCTATCTGACGGGCCTCGATCACTGGGGCTATTTCGCGCCGCATCTGTTGATCGTGCCCGTCGAAGGCCGGCCGGTGCTCGTCACACGGGCGATGGAGCGCGTGACGATCGAGAACCATGTCCGATCCGCCGAGTTCCGCGGCCATTCCGACAGCGAAACCGCCGCCGATCTCGCCGCGCGCATCCTTGCCGAGCGGGGGCTTTCGTCACGGCGGCTCGGGCTGGAATTCTGGACCGCGGGCCTCAGCCACGGCCTTGCCCGGCGGCTGGAGGCGCTGGTGGAGGCCGAATGGACGGACGTCTCCAACCTCGTCGACCGGTTGCGGCTGGTGAAGAGCCTCGAAGAACAGGCGCTCATGCGCAAGGCGGCCGCGATCACCGACATCGCCGCGCAGGCCGCGATCGACGCCGTCCATGACGGCGCGGCGGAGCGTGACGTCGCGGCCGAATGCCTCGCGGCGATGACGCGCGCAGGCGGCCATGTCCCCGGCTTCGGCCCGTTCATCCGGCCGTTCTCGCGGCTCGGCGAAGAGCACACGACGTGGGGTTCGGCACGGTATCGCAAGGGCGAGCCGGTGTTCATCGAGCTGTCCGGCTGCGTTTCGCGCTATCACGCCCCGCTCGGCAGGCTGGTGCGCCTTGGCGGGATCAGCGATGCAGATGCGCGCATGGCGGAGATTGCCGCCGAGGCCTTCCGCGCGGTGGTCGATGCGCTGAGGCCCGGCGCGCATGCCCGCGACGTCTATGCCGCCTGGCAGAGCGTTGCCGATGAACGGGGGCTTTCGCACTATCGCCGGCATCATTGCGGCTATTGCGTCGGCATCGGCCAGCCCCCGTCCTGGACCGGCGGGAATTCCGTCACCGGCCTTCGGCACGATTCCGATCTCGCGATCCGCACCGGCATGAGCTTCCACATCCTCTCCTGGCTGATGGGCACCGGCCGGGGCGACGATTTCATTTCCAACACCGTGTTGCTGACGGACGACGGTCCGGAAGTCCTGACACGCACACCAATGGGGCCGATCCTTCGGTGAATTCGTGATGGGCAGCTTTTCCGCATTCTCCCTCCTCCGGCATGCCATCGGCGGAAACCGTCACTGGCAGCGTCATTGGCGCGCCGCTTCGCCGAAGCCCTCCTACGATGTCATCGTCGTCGGTGGCGGCGGCCACGGACTGGCCACGGCGTTCTACCTTGCGGAGAACCACGGCATCCGCAATGTCGCGGTGATCGAGAAGGGTTATATCGGCGGCGGCAATGTGGGGCGCAACACCACGGTCATCCGGTCCAACTACCTGCTCGACGGCAACACCCAGTTCTACGAATTCTCGATGAAGCTCTGGGAAGGCCTGTCGGCCGCGCTGAACTTCAACGTCATGTTCTCCCAGCGCGGGCAGATCGTCACGGCGCATTCGGCGGACCAGATGGACGCCTTCGGCCACCGCGCCAACATCATGCGCCTCAACGGCATCGATGCCGAGATCCTCGGCCGGGACGAGGTGCGCCGGCTGGTGCCCTATCTCGATTTCTCCGATACGGCCCGCTTTCCCATTCACGGGGCCATCCTTCAGGCGCGCGCCGGCACGGCCCGGCATGATGCGGTTGCATGGGGGTATGCGCGGGCAGCGAGCGGCCATGGCGTCGACATCATCGAGAATTGCGAGGTGGTCGATTTCCTGCGCAAGGGCGACAGGATCGTCGGCGTGGAGACGACGCGCGGGCGCATAGGCGCTGAGCGGGTCGGGCTCGCGGTCGCCGGGCATACGTCCGTTCTCGGCCGGAAGGCCGGGCTGGAGCTGCCGATCGAAAGCCATGTCCTGCAAGCCTTCGTGACCGAGCCGGTGAAACCGCTGGTTGATCACGTCGTCGCCTATGGTGCGGACCATTTCTATGTCAGCCAGTCCGACAAGGGCGGCCTCGTCTTCGGCGGGAACCTCGACGGCTACAATTCCTATGCCCAGCGCGGCAATGCCGGCGTGCTGCAGGAGGTCTGCGAGGCCGCCGTCGCCCTGATGCCGAACATTTCCCGGCTGAGGCTCCTGCGCCATTGGGGCGGCATCATGGACATGACCCCGGATGCAAGCCCGATCATTTCGCTCACGCCCGTCCCGGGCCTCTACCTCAACGGGGGCTGGTGCTACGGCGGCTTCAAGGCGACGCCCGCATCGGGCTGGTGCTTCGCGCACATGCTGGCGACGGGCGAGGTTCATCCGCTGACGCGCGGCTACGGGCTCGACCGTTTCCGCACCGGCCACAGTCTCGACGAGGCGGGGGCCGGTCCCTTCGCCTGGCTGCAGTAGGAGGCGGACATGCTGCGTATCCATTGCCCGTGCTGCGGCCCGCGCGATCATGACGAGTTCCGCTATGCCGGCGATGCGTCGGTCGCTCGTCCGGCCCATGAGGATCCGGATTTCGAGGCCTGGTACGGCTACGTCTATGTGCGCCCCAACCCCAAGGGTCCGCATCGCGAATATTGGCAACACGTCCACGGCTGCCGGCAATGGCTGGTGGTGGGACGCGACACGGCCACGCACACCATTCATTCGGTCCATTTTGCAAGGCAGCAGGCATCATGACAGACAACCGTCTTCCCTCCGGCGGCCGCATAGACCGGTCGCTGCCGGTGGACTTCCGCTTCGACGGCCGCAGCTATGCCGGCTTCAAGGGCGATACGCTGGCCTCGGCGCTCCTGGCGAACGGCGTGACGCTCGTCGGCCGCAGCTTCAAGTATCACCGGCCGCGCGGCATTCTCTCTGCCGGCATCGAGGAGCCCAATGCCCTGGTGACGCTCGGCGCCGGCGGCCGGCGCGAGCCCAATGTTCCGGCGACGATGGTCGAACTCTCGCCGGGCCTTACGGCCGAGAGCCAGAACCGCTGGCCGTCGCTCGGCTTCGACCTGCAGGGCATCAACGGGCTGTTCGCGCCGCTGCTCGCCTCCGGCTTCTACTACAAGACCTTCATGGGGCCGGGCCGCAAGGCTTGGATGGTCTATGAGCATTTCATCCGCAAGGCCGCGGGCCTCGGACGAGCGACCATGGAGGCGGACCCGGACCGTTACGAGACGCGGCACGATTTTGCCGATGTCGTCGTGGTCGGCGCCGGGCCGGCAGGGCTTGCGGCGGCCCGCGCTGCCGCTCAGGCAGGCGCGCGCGTTCTGCTGGTCGAGCAGGATTTCGAGCTGGGCGGCCAGATGCTGGCCGAGCCCCAGGGACAGGACTGGCTTGCCGGCATGCTGGCCGAGCTCGGCTCCATGCCCGGGTTGCGGTTGATGCGGCGCACGACCGCTTTCGGCCTCTATGACGGCAACACGCTTGGCCTGCTCAGCCATGCCGATCCCGGCGCGAAGGCGGCGGCACGCCAGGTCTTCACCCTGCTTCGGGCCGGCAGCATCGTGTTCGCCACCGGCGCCGTCGAGCGGCCGATGGTCTTTTCGAACAACGACCGGCCGGGCGTCATGCTCGCATCGGCGATCCGCACCTATCTCAATCGTTTCGCGGTGCTGCCGGGGCGCAAGGTCGTGATCGGCGCAGCGGCGGACAGCGCCTACCGCACGGCCTTCGACCTTGCGGCGACCGGCGCCGAGGTCGTGCTGGCCGACAGCCGCGCCGAGATCGACCCGCAGCTTCTCGGACAGGCGGCCCGGAGCGGCGTCGAGGTGCATGCCGGAACGCGGATCGTAAAGGCCGCGGGCGCGCGGGGCCTGCGCGCCGTCGAGCTGGAAGGCCGGTCCGGGCCGTTCCGGCGTGACTGCGATCTCATCGGCATGGCCGGCGGCTGGACGCCCGTCCTGCATCTCACCTCGCATCTCGGCGTCAAGCCGCAGTACCGGCAGGACATCCACGCTTTCGTCCCGGGCGACCTGCCGGCCGGCCAGTTTGCGGCCGGAGCGATGACCGGTGCGGCAACGGCTGCCGAGGCCGTGCGGCAGGGGCATCGGGCCGGCTCTGCCGCAGCCGTCGCCGCGGGATACGATCGGAAGGTGGACGCCGCCGTGCTGCCCGCCTTCGAGGAATCCGGCCGGCCTCATGCCGTGCAGGCGCTTCCCTTCGGCCGGAAGAAGGCGTTCGTCGATTTCCAGATGGACGTGAGCCTCGACGATATCGCGCTTGCGCAGCGCGAGGGCTATGAATCCGTCGAGCACCTCAAGCGTTATACGACGCTCGGCATGGGCACCGACCAGGGCAAGACGAGCAACGTCAACGCCGTCCGCGCCATGGCGGCGCTGCGGGGCACGCCGATGGAGGCGGCCGGCACCACGACGTTTCGCCCGCCCTATGCGCCCGTCGCCGTCGGCGCCATTGCAGGCCGGGCGAAGGGGCGCCACTTCCGCCCCTTCCGGCGGACGCCGATGCACGACTGGCATGTCGCCAACGGCGCGGACATGCTGGAGGTCGGGCTTTGGATGCGGCCGTGGTACTTCCTGTCCTTCGGCGCGGATGTCGACGAAGCCTATGTCGCCGAGATGCGGCATGTCCGCTCGGCCGCCGGCCTCATGGACATTTCCACGCTGGGCAAGATCGCCGTCGAAGGACCGGATGCCGCGACCTTCCTCGACCGCGTCTATGCGAACGGCTTCGCCAGCCTGAAGGTCGGCCGCGCGCGCTACGGCGTCATGCTGCGCGACGACGGGATCGTGCTGGACGACGGCACGACGACACGGATCGCCGAGAACTGCTATTTCATGACCACGTCGACGGCCAAGGCGGCCGATGTGATGTCCTGGCTGGAGTTCCTGCTCGATGTCGCCTGGCCGGAGCTGCGCGTATCCGTGACATCCGTGACCGACGAATGGGCGGGCATGTCGGTCGCGGGGCCGAAGAGCCGCGCCGTGCTGGCCGCGGCTTTCCCGGCAATCGACGTCTCGAACGAGGCGCTGCCGCATATGGGCCTCGTCGAGGGAACCTTCCGGGGCAGCCGGCTGCGGATCGTCCGCCTCAGCTATTCCGGCGAACGGGCCTACGAAATCTATGTCGGCGCCTCGCAGGGACTTGCCGCCTGGGAACGCCTGCTGGCGATGGGCAAGGATTCCGATCTGCGGCCCTACGGCGTCGAGGCGCTGGGCGCGCTGCGCATCGAGAAAGGCCATGTCGCCGGGCCGGAGATCGATGGCCGCACCACGCTCGCCGATCTCGGCATGGCGCGCATGGTGGCGAAACGCTCCGGCTACATCGGCGCGGTCCTGGGGCAGCGGCCGGCGTTCCTCGCGCCTGACCGCCAGCGGGTGGTGGGGCTCGAATGCGCGGAGAGCGGCAAGCGGCTGCGGGGCGGTGCGATCCTCTTCGCGCCCGACGAGGCATGGCAGGGACACGGCCGCGGCCGCGTCACGTCCACCACGTTCAGCCCCGACATCGGCAAGTCCATCGGGCTCGGGCTGCTGGCCGCCGACTTTGCCGGCGACGAGGTCGTGGCCGTCTATCCGATGAAGAACGAGGTGGTCCGCGCGCGGGTCGTTTCGCCGGTCTTCCTCGATCCCATGGGAGAACGCATGCATGGCTGATCCGACAGCAATCCAAGGGATCACGATCACGCGGTCCCGCTGCCCGCTGGTTCAATGGCAGGCGTGGGGCGATGACGACGATGGTTTTGCCCGTTTCGCCGCGGGACGCCTGGGGGCCTCCTTGCCGGCAGAGGTGGGGCAGATCGTCAAATCGGATGGTGTGACGGCCGTGAAGATCGCGCCCCGCCGCTTCTGGCTGCTGGCGAGCGATCCTGACGCAGTGCCGCGCGGCCTTCCAGGGACTCTCGGCGCCGAACTGGATCTTGGCGAAGGCCGGGAGCGCATCGACATACGGACACCCGCATTGCGCAACGTGCTGGCCCAATGCCTCGCCGTCGACTGGGACCGAACGCAGGATCGAGCGGTGTTTGCGCCGCTGCATCGCGTTCCGGTGATGTTTACCCGCGGATCGACGGAGCACGGGACATTCGTCGTGCCTCGTACTTTCGCACAGAGCATTGCCGATTGGCTGGAAGACTGCTGACGATTGGGCTTGATGACATCAAGCCGTGTCCGCGCCGCCTGCGTCGCGTAAGTGGCGCCAGATGGGCTTGCGGTGGTCTCTGGACAGCCGTCGTTTGAAGGATTTATGATTGCGGTCTCGATCAATGCGATACTCATATCATGAACATGCTCAAGCCGCCTTCGCCGTCTGACAGCAGCCGGGAGGACAGGATCCACTCGAATCCGGTGCGGCTCGGCGCACGCCTGAAGCTTGCCCGCCAGACGCGCGGGTTGACCCTGAAGGCGCTGGCGCAGGCGGCGGAATGTTCCGAAAGCCTGCTTTCCAAGATCGAGAACGGCAAGGCCTCGCCCTCGCTGCCCATGCTGCATCGGCTGGTGCGGGCGCTCGATTCCAATATCGGCTGGATGTTCGAGGAGACCGACGGCGAGGAAGGCGTGGTGTTCCGTGCCGGGACCCGCCCGCTCATCACGCTCGATCCCCTCCGGCGCGGCGAGGGCATCTCGCTCGAACGCGTCATTCCCTATTCGGCAGGCCACCTTCTCCAGTGCAACATCCACCACATCGATGCCGGCGGCCAGAGCGCCGGACCGATCCAGCATGTCGGCGAAGAGGTGGGCTATGTGCTGGTCGGGGAGATCGAGCTGATGATCGACGACAAGACCTTCCGGCTTTCGGCCGGCGATACTTTCGTGTTCAATTCCGAGCTTGCACACTGGTATCGCAATGTCGGGACCGAGCGCGCCTCCATCTTCTGGGTGAATACGCCGCCAACCTTCTGACATCTTTCTTGAAAAGCCTCCCCAGCGGATTAGGCGCACGCGCCATTCAAGTATCTTGACAAGAATTCAAGCTACTTGAATAATGCCTTCCGTAAATTCCGGTTGCCGCCAACGGCATCAAACAAGGGGAACATCAAAATGGGTCGGACCAAATATCTCCTCGGCTGCGCCGCAGCCGTTGCCATGACGCTGTCCATGGGCGCCGCAAACGCCTTTGCCGATACGTTCGCGCTCGTCACCATCAACCAACAGGCGCTCTTCTTCAACCAGATCAATGACGGCGCCAGCGCGGCGGCCAAGGAGGCCGGCGCCGAGCTCGTCATCTTCAACGCCAACAACGTGCCCTCTGCCCAGAACGACGCGATCGAGACCTACATCACCCAGAAGGTCGACGGCATCATTCTGGTCGCCATCGATGTCAACGGCGTGAAGCCCGCCATCACCGCCGCCAAGAATGCCGGCATTCCCGTCATCGCCATCGACGCGCAGATCCCGGACGGCGACAACATCGCCTTCGTCGGCGTCGACAACACGGCGGCGGGCGGCGAGATCGGCAAGTTCTTCTCCGACTATGTGAAGAGCGACATGGGCGGCACCGCCAAGGTCGGCGTCGTCGGCGCGCTCAACTCCTTCATCCAGAACCAGCGCCTCGACGGCTTCAAGGCGGCGGTTGCCGAGGGCGGCCAGAACGTCGAATTCCTCAACACCGTCGATGGCCAGAACGTGCAGGACGTCGCGCTCGCCGCGGCGGAAAACCTGATGACCGCCAATCCGGACATGACGGCGCTCTACGCCACCGGCGAACCGGCGCTGCTCGGCGCGGTCTCGGCCGTCGCCAGCCAGGGTCGCGGCGACAGCATCAAGGTCTTTGGCTGGGACCTGACGAAATCCGCCATCGACGGCATCGACCAGGGTTTTGTCACCGCCGTCATCCAGCAGGACCCGGCCGGTGAAGGCAAGGCCGCCGTCGAGGCGCTCGTCAAGGTGAAGAAGGGCGAGACGATCGACCCGATCATCAACGTGCCGGTGACGATCGTCACCAAGGAGAACGTCGACCAGTATCGCGACATGTTCAAGTAAGCCGAACCGCCGCTGCCCGGTCCACGCAAGCGGGCCGGGCAGCCGGAACCTCCTCCAGGGGCCATCGAACATGACCGACACTGACGTCAGCCGCGTCCGGATGACCGGCATATCCAAGCGCTATGGCGCTCTGCAATCGCTCGACAACGCCTCGCTCAACCTCATGCCGGGCGAAGTGCTCGGGCTGGTGGGCGACAACGGCGCGGGAAAATCCACCATCAGCAAGGTGCTCTCGGGCGCCGTCATCCCCGACGCCGGCACGATCGAGATCGACGGCCGGCCGGTGTCCTTCACTTCGCCGGCGGAGGCGCGCGCCGCGCGCATCGAGATGGTCTACCAGGACCTCGCCCTCTGCGACACGATCGACGTCGCCGGCAACCTCTTCCTCGGCCGCGAGCCGAAGCGGCGCATCGCCGGCGTGCCGATGCTCGACAAGAAGACGATGCACGAGCGGGCGCGCGACATGCTCTCCAATCTCGGCATCGTCATTCCCGATACGCGCATGAAGGTGGAGAACCTTTCCGGCGGCCAGCGCCAGTCGATCGCGATCGGCCGCGCCGCGTCCTTCAATCCCTCCGTTCTGATCATGGACGAGCCGACGGCCGCCCTTGCGGTCGCCGAGGTGGAGGCCGTGCTCGAACTCATCCGCACCGTCTCGAAGCGCGGGGTCTCCGTCATCCTCATCACGCACCGGCTGCAGGACCTCTTCCTCGTCTGCGACCGCATCCAGGTGATGTACGAGGGCCGCAACGTCGCCGAGCGGCGCATCGAGGACACCAATATCGAGGACGTCGTCAATCTCATCGTCGGGCGGAAGTTCACCGCCCGTTCCGCCGGCCACAACCATCAGGAACGAGGCGCCTCCGCATGAGCTCCGAGCCCAACGCCTATTCCAGCCATCCGCCGCGCCTGCGGGATGCGACCATCCTCGACAAGGTCGTCGCCAATGGCGGCGTCATGTCGATCGCGCTGTTCTTCATCGTCTGCTGCCTGTTTTTCGCGGTGACGACGGATGCCTTCCTCACGGCGCCGAACCTCCTGAACATCATCCGCCAGTCCGCGCCGCTCTTGATCGTCGCGGCCGCCATGACCTTCGTCATCACGACGGGCGGCATCGACCTTTCCGTCGGCTCCGTCCTGGCGCTGACCGCGACGCTCTCCGCAACCGCCCTGCAGGCCGGTGTTCCCTGGCCGCTCGCCATCCTGCTGATGCTCGCGCTCGGCGGCGTGGTGGGACTGATCCAGGGCTATTTCATCGCCTATGAGCGCATTCCCGCCTTCATCGTCACGCTGGCCGGCCTTTCCGTCATCCGCGGCTTCGCGCTTCTGATCACCGGCGGCTATTCGATCCCGATCGAGCCGACGAGCCCGTTCGTCACGATCGGCCGGGCCTGGGTCCTCGGCATTCCGGCCCCGGCGCTCATCGCCATCGTCGTGCTGATCGTCGCCTACCTCGCCTTCAACGAGACCCATTTCGGCCGCTACGTCACCGGCGTCGGCGCCAATGCGGAGGCCACGCGCCGGGCAGGCGTCAACACGCGGCGCATCATCCTGTGGGTCTACATCCTTTCGGGCACGGCCTCGGCGGCGGCCGGCGTCATCCTCTCCGCCCGCCTCGGTTCCGGCTCCTCGAATGCGGGGCAGGGGTTCGAGCTCGACGTCATCGCGGCCGTGGTGCTCGGCGGTACCAGTCTCTTCGGCGGGCGCGGCTCGCTCGTCGGCACGATCCTCGGGGCGCTGACGGTCGCGGTGCTGGCGAACGGCCTCATCCTGTCGCATCTCTCGCCCTTCTTCACGCCCATCGTCACCGGCTTGATCATCCTGGTCGCGATCTGGCTCAACTTCCGCCTCTTCAGGGGCGGAGCGAGGGGGCGCTGACATGCTCGACCACCTCTTTGCCGAGGAGCCGCGGAAACGCCATCCGATCGGCGTGACGTCCGGCACCGCGATGACCGTGACCGGACCGGTCCCGGTCGAAGACCTCGGCGTGACGCTGATGCACGAGCACATCTTCCTCGATGGTGCGCGCAGCTGGATCTGCCCCTGCCATCCCGACGAGAAGGCGATCGCCGAGCAGAAGGTCAATATCGAGATCGTCGGCGAGCTGCGGATGAACCCCTACATGAACCGGGACAACGTCTCGCTCGACGACGGAGACCTGGCGCTCAGCGAGTTGAAGCGCTTCCAGGCGCTGGGCGGCTGCACCGTGGTGGAGACGACGAATTTCGGCATCGGCCGCGATGCGGCCGGCCTTGCCCGCATCGCCCGCATGTCGGGGCTCCGGATCATCATGGGCACCGGCTTCTATCTCGAGCACACCCATCCCGACTGGCTGAAGGCGATGGATGTGGAAGAGGTGACGCAGTTCATCGTCGAGGATGTCGGCGGCGGCGAGAGCCAGCCGGAGATCATGGCGGGTATCATCGGCGAGGTCGGCGTCAGCCGCAACTTCACCACTGAAGAGGAAAAGTCGCTGCGCGCATCGGCGCGGGCGGCGCGCATCACCGGCCTGCCGCTCTCCATCCACCTGCCCGGCTGGGAACGCCTCGCCCACCGCGTGCTCGACGTGGTGGAGGAGGAGGGCGCCGATCCGGCGCACACCGTGCTCTGCCACATGAACCCGAGCCACAGCGATCCCGACTACCAGATGGCGCTCGCAAGGCGCGGCGCCTTCCTGGAATACGACATGATCGGCATGGACTATTATTATGCCGACCAGGACGCCCAGTCGCCGTCCGACGAGGAGAACGCCCGCGCCATCGCGGCCCTTGTCGACAAGGGTTTCGTCGATCGGCTGCTGCTGTCGCAGGACGTGTTCCTCAAGATCATGCTCACCCGCTACGGCGGCTTCGGCTACGGCTACATCCTCAAGCATTTCCTGCCGCGCCTGAAGCGGCACGGCGTCGAGCAGGCGGCCATCGACCGCATGCTGATCGACAATCCGAAATCCGTCTTCTCCGCCGCGCACTGAGCGCCGGCCAACCGTTCAAGGAGTTACCATGACCAAGAAGAAAGTGCTGCTGGCCGGCGAATCCTGGGTTTCGACCGCGACCCACATCAAGGGTTTCGACCAGTTCCCGACCGTCACCTACCACACCGGCGCCGACGAACTCCTGAAGGCGCTGAAGGACAGCCCCTTCGACGTCACCTTCATGCCGGCGCACGAGGCGCAGAAGGAGTTTCCGAGCACGCTGGAAGGCCTTCAGGCCTATGACGCCATCGTGCTCTCGGATATCGGCGCCAACACGTTGCTGCTGCATCCCGACACCTGGATCCACTCCCGCCGCACGCCGAACCGCCTGAAGCTGCTGCGCGACTATGTCGCCAAGGGCGGCGCGCTCCTGATGTTCGGCGGCTACTACTCCTTCCAGGGCATCAACGGCGGCGCGCGCTTCCGCAACACGGCCGTGGAAGAGGTCCTGCCCGTTGCCTGCCTCTCGGTCGACGACCGCGTGGAAGTGCCGGAAGGCTTTACGCCCGTCGTCTCGGGCGACGCGTCGCACCCGATCCTGTCGGGTATTTCCGGCGAATTCCCCTACCTGCTCGGCTTCAACGAGGTGACGCTGAAGGACGGCGCCAACCAGCTGATGACGGTCTCCTCCGAATATGGCTCGCTGCCGCTGCTCGTCACCGGCACCTATGGCGAGGGCCGCACGGTGGTCTGGACCTCGGATGTCGGCCCGCACTGGCTGCCGCCGGAATTCATCGCCTGGCCCGGCTACAAGACGCTGTTCGAGCAGATGCTCGCCTGGGCGACGGACTGAACCGGAGGTTCCAGGAAGCAGCCCCATGACCATCCATGTCGTCGGCAATATCTGCGTCGATACGAGCTTTCGCCTGGAGCGGCTGCCGCTGCCCGGCGAAACGCTGAATGCGGCCGCTGCCGGCGACGGTCCGGGCGGAAAGGGCGCCAACCAGGCGGTGGCCGCGGGCCGTACGGGGGCCGCGGTGACGCTCTGGGCGCCGGTCGGCCGGGATGCGGCGAGCGACTGGGTTGAGGGGGCGATCGCCGCCGAGATCCCGGATCTCCGCCTCGTGCATCTCGACCTGCCCTGCGACCGTTCGGTGATCATGATCGACCGCGCCGGCGAGAATGTCATCATCACCGCCGCGGCCTGCGCGGAGGCCTTCGACCCGCTCGCCATGACCGCCCTCGGCGACACGTGGGCCGCCGGCGACATGCTGCTGATGCAGGGGAACCTCCCGACGGCCGCGACGATGGCCTGCCTCAAGGCGGCGTGCGCGGCGGGCCTCGTCACGGTGCTCAATCCGAGCCCGCTCTCCGCCGATCCGCTCGACCTTGCAGCCGTGTCGCTCATCGTCGTCAACCGGCCGGAGGCGGAGGCCCTGAGCGGCGAGGCCGATGCCGAGCGCGCAGCGCGCCGCTTGCTGGCGATGGGTGCAGATAGCGCCATCGTCACGCTCGGCAGCGCGGGCGCCCTGCTTCTTGAGGCAGGGGCTTCGTCCGTCCTTCGTCTCCCACCCTCGGATGTGGAGGCCGTCGATGCCAGCGGCGCGGGCGATTGTTTCGCCGGCACGCTTGCCGGCCTGCTGGCGCAGGGGGCACCGCTCCGGGATGCCGCGCGGCTGGCAACCCGGGCGGCCGCCATCGCCGTCGGTCGTCCCGGCACGCTCGCCTCCTTCCCCACGCCGGCGGAAATCGCCGCCCTCACCAAGACACTGAAACTGGAAAACGTGTGATCGCCATGAGCAACCCCATCGGACGGCAGGACAAGGATACGCTGAAGACGCTTTTCGGGCGTGACAAGCCGGTGATCGGCGTGGTGCACCTGCTCCCGCTGCCGGGCGCGCCGCGTTATGACGACGAGGGCGTGGAGGCGATCTACGAGCGCGGCCTTTCGGATGCGCGCGCCTATCTTTCCGGCGGCTGCGATGCGCTGATCGTCGAGAACCACGGCGACGTGCCGTTCTCGAAGCCGGACCAGATCGGCCACGAGACCTCCGCCCACATGGCCGTCATCGCCGACCGCATCCGCCGCGAGCTCGGCCGCCCGATCGGCATCAACGTGCTCGCCAATGCGGCGATCCCGGCGCTTGCCATCGCCTCGGCCTCCTCGGCCTCCTTCATCCGCGTCAACCAGTGGGCCAATGCCTATGTCGCCAACGAGGGCTTCGTGGAGGGCGAATCCGCCCGAGCCATGCGCTACCGCGCGCAACTGCGTGCCCGGGGCATCCGCATCTTCGCCGACGCCCATGTCAAGCACGGCGCGCACGCCATCGTCGCCGACCGGCCGGTCGAGGAGCAGGTCAAGGACCTCGTCTTCTTCGACGCCGACGTCGTCATCGCCACCGGCCAGCGCACCGGCCATACGGCCGATCTTGGCTATATCCGCATGATCAAGCAGGCCGCCTCGCTGCCGACGCTGGTCGGCAGCGGCGTCACCCATGACAATGCCAACGACATCCTTGCCGTCGCCGACGGCGTGATCATCGCCAGTGCCCTCAAATATGACGGGGTCTGGTGGAATGCGGTCGATCCGGACCGGGTGAAGCGCTTCATCGCAGGCCTCGGCCGATGAGCAGAATGCCGGAGGTCAATCCCGCGCGCCTCCTTACATCCCTCGCCGACTTCGCGGCCATCGGCGCGACGCCCGCCGGCGGCGTCAACCGGCAGGCCCTGAGCGTCGAAGACCGTGCCGCCCGCCGCTTGCTGGCCGAGCGCGCGCTCGCCCGCGGCTTCACCGTCTTCCAGGACGAGGCGGCCAATCTTTTCCTCCGCCGCGACGGCCGGGATGCGACGCTGCCGCCGCTCCTCATCGGCAGCCATCTCGACAGCCAGCCGACCGGCGGCCGCTTCGACGGCGCGCTCGGCACGCTCACCGCCTTCGAGGTACTGGAAGCGCTCGCCGATGCGGGCGTCGAGACCGACCGCGCCATCGAGGTCGTCGCCTTCACCAACGAGGAGGGCAGCCGCTTCTCGCCGGGCTGCATGGGCTCCATGGCCTTTGCCGGCGCAGGTGACATGTCCGATTGGCGCAGGACGCGGGCGACGGACGGCGCGTTGCTTGCCGACGAACTGGCGGCGACGTTGCAAGCGCTGCCGGAAGCCCGCATGCGGCCCATCGGGCACGCCGTCTCCGCCTTCGTCGAGCTGCATATCGAGCAAGGTCCCGTCCTCGAACGCGAGGACGTGCCGATCGGCGTGGTCACCGCCGTTCAGGGCACGAAATGGCTGGAGATCGCCTTTTCCGGCGAGGCGGCCCATGCCGGCACCACGCCGCTCGAATTCCGCAAGGACCCGATGGGTGCGGCGGCGGCCGCCATCGCGCGCATCCAGGGCGATATCATGCCGGCCGATCCCGCAGCGCGGCTGACGGTCGGCCGCATCGCCGCCGAGCCGGGCTCGATCAACGTCATCCCGAGCCGCGTCTCCTTCACCGTCGATATCCGCCATCCGGACGCGGTCGCGCTCGCTGCCATGGAACGGCGTGTGCGTGAGGAATGCGAGGCCGCGGGCGCGCGATGGGACTGCGGAACGGTCATAGAACTGCGCGTCGACATGACCCCCGGCCGCTTCGACCCAGAGGTGGCGGCGACAATCGAGGAAACGTGCCGGGCGCTCGCCATCCGCTGCCGGCCGATGGTGTCGGGTGCCTTTCACGATGCGTTGTTCGTGGGCCGGGTCGCCCCGGCGGCGATGATCTTCGTGCCCTGCCGCAACGGCATCAGCCACAACGAGGCGGAGTTCGTTTCCGACGCGCATATCATCGCCGGCGCGCGCACCCTGCTGGGCGTCGCGCTTCGTCTTTCGGCCGCCTGAAACCTACCAGCCGGCGAAATCCGCGAGCAGTGCTTCATCGACCCGGCCCGCCGCGATATCGGCGAGCGCCTGGTCGAGGATCGCGACGCCCTCCTGGGCTTCCGCCTCCGTCAAGGTCAGCGGCGGCGTGAATTCCAGCACGTTGGAGTTGACGCCGACATAGTAGAGAACGAGGCCGAGCTGGAAGGCGCGGTAGACCGTCAACGCCGTCTGCCGCGCGGCCGGTGCGCCATCCGCCACAAGCTCGACGCCGAGGGCGAGGCCCCGGCCGCGCACGTCGCCGATCAGGGCATGGCGGGCGGCGAGGCGGTCGAGCGCCTCGCGCAGCGTGCGTCCTGTCCGTTCCGCATTGGCGACGAGATGGTCGCGCTCGATGGTCTGCAGCACGGCGAGCGCCGCGGCGGCGCAGACGGGATTGCCGTGCACGGTCTGCAGCGAGAAGGCGACGGCGTGGTTCAGGATCGCCTCCGGTCCGACCACCGCCGAGACCGGCAGCCCGCCGCCGAGGCCCTTGCCGAAGACGACGATGTCGGGCTCGATGCCGCAATGCTCGAAGGCGTTGAAGCGGCCGCTGCGGCCGAGACCGACCTTCACCTCGTCGGAGACGATGAGGATGCCGTGTGTGCGGCAGAGCGCTTCCACGTGCTTGAAAAACCCGTCCGGCGGCACCAGCATGCCGCCGTCCGACTGGATCGGCTCTATGAAGAAGGCGGCGACCTCTTGCGGCGGGATCTCGGTGGCGAAAAGGGTTTCGAGATGGGCGAGGGCGGCGTCCTTCGCGGCTTCGGGGCTGCCGGCGGCGTAGCTGTTGGGGTAGGGCACGAGCGTCAGGCCCTTTGCCCGCGCGCCCTGCTGGGCGGGATGGCCGGAGACGGCCATGGAGCCGACGGTGCCGCCGTGATAGGCGCCGTTGAAGGCGAGGATGCGCGGCCGGCCGGTGGCGGCGACGACCATGCGGGCGACCGTCTCGTTGGCGTCCGAGCCGGAATGGCCGAACCAGACGCGGCCGCGGGCGCGTTCCGGCACGAGGGAGAGCAGCTTTTCGGCGAGCAGCACCGAGGGCTCGTTGGCGGTGGAGAGATAGCTTGCACCCGCCTGGTCGGAAAGCGCGCGGTTCACCGCCTCGCGGAGGGCGGGATGCGAATGGCCGAGGCTCGCCGCGCCCCAGGAGGCGGCGAAATCGAGGAGTTTGCGCCCGTCGTCGCCGGTGAGGTACGCACCGCTTCCGCCGACCACCGACTGCGGAAAGAACCGCAGATGCGCCATCGTCGAGACCGATCGGCTTTCGCGGGCGTAGAGGCCGGACATGTCGCTCTCCTCGTTACTTGAAGAAGGTCAGGACCTCGTCGAGCTGGACGACGTGGCAATAGATCATGTTGATGATCTCCAGCTCCCGCCGGTGCAGTTCGTCCGTCGCCGCCGCGCCGCAATCGTCGACGACGACCACGCCGAAGCTTTCATCTGCCAGGCTGCGCACGGTGGAGGAGACGCACTGGTCGGTGAAGATGCCGCAGCAGATGACGTCCTTGATGCCCATATTGTGCAGGATCAGGCGGAGGTTCGTGCCGGTCAGCGCGCTGTCGGTCGTCTTGGTGATGACGATCTCGTCGGGACGCGGTTCGAGTTCCGGCACGACCTGGCCCTCGGGCAGGTCCTTCGGCAAAAGCAGGTAGTTGAAGCCGGGTTTCTTCTGGCTCAGCGAGCGGTCGCG